>NZ_JAKJSH010000031.1:0-59146 GCF_050336885.1 Photobacterium kasasachensis | reverse complement strand
AAGCGGTAAGGCAACGGGTTTTGATCCCGTCATTCCCTGGTTCGAATCCAGGTAGACCTGCCATTTTTCACTYAACGTCAGAATCGTTTGATTCAACGGTAAGTACTGCGGAAGTGGCGGAATTGGTAGACGCACCAGATTTAGGTTCTGGCGCCGCAAGGTGTGAGAGTTCAAGTCTCTCCTTCCGCACCATTCTCTTCTTCACTGCGAAGCAAGAGCAGCTTTGAAGAAAAGCACCTGTAGGGCTATCGCCAAGCGGTAAGGCAACGGGTTTTGATCCCGTCATTCCCTGGTTCGAATCCAGGTAGCCCTGCCATTTTCAAAGATACTGATTAATAGTTTTATCAGTAGCTTTAAAAGCGGCTACGTAGCTCAGTTGGTTAGAGCACATCACTCATAATGATGGGGTCACAGGTTCGAATCCCGTCGTAGCCACCATCCTTCCCTCGCGGAATGATGTAAAACACAAGATGCGGAAGTGGCGGAATTGGTAGACGCACCAGATTTAGGTTCTGGCGCCGCAAGGTGTGAGAGTTCAAGTCTCTCCTTCCGCACCATTATTCTTTAGTTCGGAACACCAATTCCCGAACTGAAAAATACAATCAGAGTTACATCAGCTCGTCATGGCTGAATAAATGCGGAAGTGGCGGAATTGGTAGACGCACCAGATTTAGGTTCTGGCGCCGCAAGGTGTGAGAGTTCAAGTCTCTCCTTCCGCACCATTCTCTGATTAACTCTCTTCGAGAGGCTCTAACGAGCATCCTGCAGGTCTATCGCCAAGCGGTAAGGCAACGGGTTTTGATCCCGTCATTCCCTGGTTCGAATCCAGGTAGACCTGCCATTTTTCACTTAACGTCAGAATCGTTTGATTCAACGGTAAGTACTGCGGAAGTGGCGGAATTGGTAGACGCACCAGATTTAGGTTCTGGCGCCGCAAGGTGTGAGAGTTCAAGTCTCTCCTTCCGCACCATTATTCTTCAGATCGGAACACCAATTCCCGGACTGAACAATACAATCAGAGTTACATCAGCTCGTCATGGCTGAATAAATGCGGAAGTGGCGGAATTGGTAGACGCACCAGATTTAGGTTCTGGCGCCGCAAGGTGTGAGAGTTCAAGTCTCTCCTTCCGCACCATATTGAGAAACCCACCTTTTGGTGGGTTTTCTTATGTCTGCAGTAAAGCTAACTGCTGATAGTACTGTTTTTACAACCTACAAAATGATCGTATCTCTCTGGTTGTTAAGCCGAATGTATTGATAACATTCGGCTTTTTCTTTATCTGCAGGACTCGCGAAGCTTGCTACATCCCCATCGCGTATTTCAATACCTGCTTTTTTACCGGACCGGTATGCTCGGCCAGCTTCAATCCCGCGTTACGCAGCAGTTTGATCGGCAGCAGGGAATTGCTGAAGGTGGTATAGAAAAAATCCATGCCGCTTTGCATCAGCAAATTGTCCGGCCGGCGACGGAACTCGTAGGCTTTCAGTACTTTTGGCTCTGCCCACGCCTTTCCTGCCTTCTCGATCTCATGCAGCAATACATCGACATCCTTGAAACCGAGATTGACGCCCTGACCGGCGAGCGGATTGATGGTATGGGCCGCATCGCCGAGCAATACTACTCCCGGCTGGTAATAGTGCTGCGCATGACGGCGGGTCAGCGGGAAACTGCCATGGTTGAGCACCTTGAACTCCCCGAGCTCTGCCGGGAAATGCGCGGCGATCTGCTCATGAAGCTGCTCTGCTGTCATCGCACTGAGCTGCTTGATCCGCTTGGGGCTGTCGTACCACACTAAAGAGCCCTGATGGCCCGGCAAAGGAAGAAACGAGCGCGGACCGCGGGGCGTAAACATCTGCCAGGTAATATCTTGCTGCGGCAGCGCCGTCTCGACATTGATCAGCATGCAGTGCTGACGATAGTCCCAGGCCGTGATCCCAATGCCGGCCTGCTGACGCACCTGGGAATTGGCGCCATCGGCCCCGACCAGCAATTTGGCTTGCAGCTGGCGACCGTCATCAAGCTCGATGCAATAACCTTCGCCAGCCCGTGTTGCCGTTGTCATACGGGCAGGACAAAGCAGCGACAAGTTAGGATAGTCGTCAAACTGCTGCCACAGGCCTAGCTGAATAATACGGTTTTCGACGATATAGCCCAGTCGATCCAGGTTCATTTCATCGGCGCTGAACCGGGTACGGCACTCCGGGTGCTCCCAGGTTTCCAGACGCTTGAAGGGACAGAGCCGCATCTGCAAAATGCTATCCCAGGCCCCCAGGCGCATCAGCAGGGCTACCGAGTTGGGGGAAATTGCAGACACCCGCAGATCCATTGGCTGCTCCGGGTGATAAGGCTGTGGCGCCATACCTTCAATCACGGCGACAGTCAGCCCTTGCTGTGCCAGCCCCAGTGCCGTCGCGGCACCGACCATCCCGCCACCAGCAACGACTACATCATATTGTTCCATATCTGGTCTCATCTCAGTGCTATACCAAACGGTGTAAACAGATTAACTATCTGGATCTGACATTCCGTAACGGAGTCAAATAATTACCCCCATGTTACCTGATTCCCCTTTCGCCATCAGCGATAATCCTTCGGAAATTCCTCTGAACTCTGCCCCTTCGCATATTTCTTTACTATGATAGGACACCGAACTTAGCTAGAAGGTGATATCACCGGTGATCGCTCGACTCAAACGCTGGTTATTCCGGCTTGTACTGTTAGCGCTTGGCCTGCCAGTCGTGCTGGTCGCAACGCTAAAATACATCGACCCACCGGCCTGGGGCTGGAAGATCCACCGCAGCCTGTTTCCGCCGGCAGGCTATCCGGAACAGACGACACACCTCTGGGCCGATATTGAGGATATTTCCCCCAATGCCCAGCTGGCGGTCATTGCTTCTGAAGATCAGCATTTCACCAATCACCATGGCGTCGATATCAATGCCGTGCTTGGCATCCTCAAGAAAACCGGTACCGACGGGCCCAGCCGGGGGGGCAGTACCATCACCCAGCAAACAGCGAAAAATCTCTTTCTCTTCCCTGCCCGCTCATTTATCCGAAAAGGAGTTGAGCTGTACTTTGCCCAGCTGATGGAGATCATCTGGGACAAGCGCCGCATTCTTGAGGTCTACCTCAACATCATCGAATTTGGTCCGGGCCTCTATGGCATAGAAGCCGCCAGCCAGAACTACTTTGCGATCCCATCAAGTCGGCTGTCAGCCCAGCAGGCCGCCCAGCTCGCCGCAGTTCTGCCCAACCCCTATAAGATCAAGGCCAGCCCGATGAGTGCCTACGTCAGCAAGCGAAGCCGCTGGATCACCCGGCAGATGCGCCAGTTGGGCAAAGGAACACTGAACGAGCTGTAGCACCGTTGCCAGCACTTTCGCCCCGGTATCCGTTACCCGGCAAACGGCAGTAAATACAATAAGTAGTCCCTAATTCCAAAAACCATACTTTAATCGGGGTGGTGATGTTCTGGTCAGGCCGGGTTTAAAGCAGTACAATACGCGGCTTGCTACAGCGAACAGCTCGTTTAACGTACTGTTCGCCGAATGAAGCAATGTTGAATGCAATGAATAAACACTACGAGTGAAGAGTTAGACATGGCTAAGAAACTGCTTATTAAAACCTGGGGCTGCCAGATGAACGAATACGATTCATCAAAAATGGCCGATCTTCTAAATGCAGCCAATGGCTTCGAGTTAACGGAAGAACCAGAAGAAGCAGACGTTCTGCTACTGAACACCTGCTCAATCCGTGAAAAGGCACAAGAAAAAGTTTTCCACCAGCTAGGCCGCTGGAAGACACTGAAAGACAAAAAGCCGGACCTAGTGATTGGCGTGGGCGGTTGTGTAGCAACTCAAGAAGGCGACTCAATTCGTCAGCGCGCCCCTTACGTGGATGTTATCTTTGGCCCGCAGACCCTGCACCGCTTGCCAGAGATGATCAAACAGTCGCAGTCTGATCATGCGCCAGTGATGGACATCTCTTTCCCTGAAATCGAAAAATTCGACAGCCTGCCGGAGCCTCGCGCCGATGGAGCGACAGCATTCGTATCCATCATGGAAGGCTGTTCCAAGTACTGTACTTACTGCGTGGTACCTTACACCCGCGGTGAGGAAGTCAGCCGCCCGCTGGATGATGTCCTGTTCGAAGTAGCCCAGCTTGCTGAGCAAGGCGTACGTGAAGTCAACCTGCTAGGCCAGAACGTTAACGCCTACCGCGGTGCAACTCACGACGATGATATCGCCACCTTTGCCGAGCTGTTGCGCCTGGTTGCGGCAATCGACGGTATCGACCGTATCCGCTATACCACCAGCCATCCAATCGAGTTTACCGACGATATCATTGCCGTATACGAAGATACTCCGGAGCTGGTGAGCTTCCTGCACCTGCCGGTACAGAGCGGCTCGGATCGCATCCTGACTATGATGAAGCGTCCGCACACGGCACTGGAATACAAGTCTAAGATCCGCAAGCTGCGTAAGGCTCGCCCGGATATCACTATCAGCTCAGACTTCATTGTCGCCTTCCCGGGCGAGAGTGACCAGGACTTCCAGGACACCATGAAGCTGATCCGCGATATCGATTTCGACATGAGCTTCAGCTTTATCTTCTCGGCACGCCCGGGCACACCGGCAGCGGACTATCCTTGTGATCTGCCAGAGAATGTGAAAAAAGAGCGCTTGTACGAGCTGCAGCAACAGATCAATACTCAGGCGATGCGCTACTCTCGCCAGATGCTGGACACCGAACAGCGTATTCTGGTTGAAGGCCCGTCGAAGAAGAACATCATGGAGCTGCGTGGCCGTACCGAAAACAACCGAGTGGTCAACTTCGAAGGCTCTGCCGAGCTGATCGGCCAGTTTGTAGACGTGAAGATCACTGACGTATTCACCAACTCACTGCGTGGTGATCTGGTTCGTACCGAGGCCGAAATGGACCTGCGTGTGGCGATGTCACCAACCGAGGTGATGGAGAAAACACGTAAAGAAGATGAATTGGGTGTAGGCGTATATACTCCATAGTATAACGCCTGTCTGAATACCAGTAGGACGCGCCCTGAACAAATGGTCGCCTGGCTCTCCGGGCGACCGCAATGAGAGGCAAATCTTGAGCAAAATTAACACTGTAGAATTCAATCTGGAACCCGCCAATAACCAGCGCCTTTCCAGCCTTTGCGGCCCTTTCGACGATAATATCAAACAACTTGAACGCCGTTTGGGTGTAGAAATCAACCATCGTGGCAACAGCTTCAGCGTTGTCGGCCAGCCCCATACAGCCCAGGCTGCTGCCCATATCATCAAAACTCTGTATGTCGATACGGCACCGGTTCGCAATACGATCCCCGATATCGAGCCCGAGCAGATTCATCTGGCCATCAAAGAATGCGGTGTACTAGAGCAAACCACCGAGAGCACCATCCCTTACGGCAAAGAAGCCACCATCAAGACTAAAAAAGGGGTGATCAAACCGCGTACGCCAAATCAGGCCCAGTACATCACCAACATGGTTACCCATGACATTACCTTTGGTGTAGGCCCTGCCGGTACCGGTAAAACCTACCTGGCCGTGGCAGCCGCCGTCGATGCTCTCGAGCGCCAGGAAATTCGCCGTATTCTGCTGACCCGCCCTGCGGTTGAAGCCGGTGAAAAACTGGGCTTCCTGCCAGGTGATCTGAGCCAGAAAGTCGACCCGTACCTGCGTCCGCTCTACGATGCCCTATTCGAAATGCTGGGCTTCGAGCGTGTCGAGAAGCTCATCGAGCGCAACGTGATTGAAGTTGCCCCGCTGGCTTACATGCGTGGCCGTACCCTGAATGACGCCTTTATCATTCTTGACGAAAGCCAGAACACCACGGTCGAGCAGATGAAAATGTTCCTTACCCGTATCGGTTTCAATTCCCGGGCCGTGATCACCGGTGACGTTACCCAGATCGACCTGCCGCGCGGTGCCCGCTCCGGTCTGCGTCATGCGATCGAGGTCCTGGCGGATGTCGACGAGATCAGCTTTAACTTCTTCCAGGCCGACGATGTTGTTCGCCACCCTGTGGTTGCGCGTATCGTACAAGCCTATGAAGTATGGGAAACCGAAGACCAGAAACAACGCAAGCAGGCCGAACAGCGCCGCCGCGAAGAGCAGCAGGCCCTGCAACAAGCCGCAGCCTCCCTTGCCGAACCGGAAAAAAGTAACTAATGGCGATTTATCTCGATCTGCAATATGCCACTGAAAGCCAGGAAGGCATGCCAAGCGAAGCTGACTTTCAGCAATGGCTCAATGCGGCCATCACCCCGTTCCAGGCTGATGCCGAAGTCACGGTCCGTCTTGTCGACGGCGCCGAGAGCCATGCCCTGAACCACGAGTACCGCGGTAAGGACAAACCGACCAACGTATTGTCATTCCCGTTTGAAGCGCCACCTGGGGTAGAGTTAGATCTGCTGGGTGACCTGATCATCTGTCGTCAAGTTGTCGAAGATGAGGCAAAAGAGCAGGATAAACCCCTGAATGCCCACTGGGCACATATGGTTGTACACGGCAGTCTCCATCTGCTAGGTTATGATCATATCGATGATGATGAAGCCGAAGAAATGGAATCTTTGGAAACGGAAATTATGGAAAACATGGGTTTCACCGATCCGTACGCCGAAGAAAAGCGGTAACATTATCGGAAAACCGTTGTCGTATAGATACCTCGACCGGATACACCCGGTGAGGTATCAGATAGCACCCCGTGGCACAGCCACTTAACTGAGAGAATTTTTTCTTAAAGCAATGAACGAAGATAACTCACAAAATTCTGAAGGTCCGAGTAGAAAGTCCTTCTTTGAACGTATCGGCCAACTGTTCCAGGGTGAACCTCAAAACCGCGAGGAACTGGTCGAGGTCTTCCGAGATTCGGAAGTCAACGATTTGATTGACCACGACACCCGCGACATGCTCGAAGGTGTGATGGAAATCTCGGAAATGCGTGTTCGTGACATCATGATCCCGCGCTCGCAGATGGTCACCATCGAACGTTCTCAGAAGTTAGAGGACCTGATTGATTTAATTGTAGATACCCAACACTCCCGCTACCCGGTGATCAGTGACGACAAAGATCATGTCGAAGGCATATTGCTGGCCAAAGATCTGCTGCGTTACCTGCTCCCAAATAGCGAGCCATTCGATATGGACAAAGTGCTTCGTCCGGCCGTTGTCGTACCGGAAAGCAAGCGCGTAGACCGTCTGCTGAAAGAGTTCCGCGAGGAACGCTACCACATGGCGATCGTCGTTGATGAGTTTGGCGGGGTATCAGGTGTTATCACCATCGAGGACATCCTGGAACAGATTGTCGGCGAAATCGAAGACGAATTCGACGATGAGGAAGAAGAGGATATCCGTCAGTTAAGTAAGCACACTTTCGCGGTCAAGGCACTGACGACCATCGAAGACTTCAATGACATGTTCCAGACCCACTTCAGCGATGAAGAGGTCGACACCGTCGGCGGCCTGATCATGACCAGTTTCGGTCATCTGCCGAACCGGGGCGAAGTTGTTGAGCTTGATGGCTACTCATTCAAGGTAACATCTGCCGACAGCCGACGGGTTATTCAGTTGCAAGTGACCGTGCCTCACGAAGCACACCAACCGACAACTACATCATAGATAATGAAAAAAAATTCATTCATTACGTTGGGACAGCTCGCAGCCGCTGTCCCGGCGGGTGCGCTTGCCACCCTTTCGTTTGCTCCCTATAACTACTGGTTTCTCGCACCGGTTTCCCTTTTCTGCTTTTTCTACCTGCTCCAGCACCAGAATATCAAACGCTCGGCATTGATCGGCTTCCTGTGGGGGCTAGGCCTGTTTGGCACCGGCATTAGCTGGGTACATGTCAGTATCGATACCTTTGGCGGCATGCCCAAACTGGCCAGCCTGTTTCTCATGAGCATGCTGATCAGCTACCTGTCGCTGTTCCCGGCGGCATTCGGTGCCCTGTTCAACCGCTTCAACCGGGGCCGGCCATTCCACCAGCTGCTGCTGAGCGGTCCGGTGATCTGGCTGTTGCTGGACTGGTTCCGGGGCTGGTTCCTGACTGGCTTTCCGTGGCTGTGGATGGGCTATAGCCAGATTGACAGCCCGCTGTCCGGCATTGCACCTATTCTTGGGGTAGAAGGGATCACCCTTGCCTTAGTCTTAATCAGCGGTTCCCTGGTTGCCGCCTGGTGTGACCGTAACTGGAAACCTCTGCTGATCCCGCTGCTCATCCTCGGCTTCAGCAGCCTGGCCAACAGCATCCAGTGGGTTGTTCCGGCCCCGGAGAAAAGTGTCGATGTGGCACTGATCCAGGGCAATGTGCCCCAGGAGCTCAAGTGGCTCCCGAGTCAGCGCTGGCCGACCCTGATGAAATACACCGATCTGACCCGCGAAAACTGGGATGCCGATCTGATCATCTGGCCAGAAGCCGCCATTCCGGCGCTGGAAACACAGGTACCCACTTTCCTGCAGAATCTCGACAGTGCCGCCCGCAACAATGGCAGTACTGTTATTACCGGCGTGCTGGATCAAAAAGACAACGGTGAGTATTTCAATAATATCCTGACACTGGGCATGAATACCGACGGTCCTTACCAGTATGAAAATGCCACCCGCTACAGCAAGCATCACCTGTTGCCGTTTGGCGAATTTGTGCCGTTTGGCGACTTGCTCCGCCCGTTAGCCCCACTGTTCAACCTGCCGATGTCTTCGTTTAGCCGTGGCGGCTTTATCCAGCCCAACCTGGAAGCCAGCGGTTACTCGCTAGCACCGGCACTCTGCTATGAAATTGCCTTCAGCGAGCAGGTCCGCCAAAACGTCGGCATCGATACCGAGCTTCTCCTGACCCTGTCCAACGATGCCTGGTTCGGTACCTCTATCGGCCCGTTCCAGCATATGGAGATTGCGCAGATGCGCTCGCTAGAGCTCGGCAAGCCCCTGCTTCGGGCAACCAACAACGGCGTCACCGGTGTTGT
Organism: Photobacterium kasasachensis; assembly: GCF_050336885.1. NCBI lineage: Bacteria > Pseudomonadati > Pseudomonadota > Gammaproteobacteria > Vibrionales > Vibrionaceae > Photobacterium > Photobacterium kasasachensis. The sequence continues at coordinate 50,161 of NZ_JAKJSH010000031.1, read as the reverse complement.
CGATCATCGTGGCCAAATCACCAAGCAGCTGCCGCAGTTTGAAACCGCCGTCCTGCGGGCAACGGTTGTGCCGACCGAAGGGCTGACGCCTTATACCTCCCTGGGTAGCTGGCCGCTCTATATCTATATCCTCTGGTCGCTCACTCTCTCGATGATCCTCATCAAGCGCCGGGCGGGGCACTTTCGTGATCACCGACCGCAAGAGATTGAATAAGGTAACCTGAACAAAGACTTGCTCGGATTGCGATACTCGCAGGTAAGCTGAATAGGAACTGACAAGGCGAAGGTAAACCCTTCGCCTTTTTATTGATATTGCTACTATGAAAGTAGTTATAAATACCGCCCAGTTCCAACAAGGAAGCAGCCTATGAAAGCCGTCAACCGACTGTTCGCTATGTTGGGTTCACTAGCCCTGCTCTGCATTGCCTCCGGTTCCGTCGCCGAGGAAAATATAGATACCCAGGCCACCTTGAGCCATTTTCAGTCAGCCAGCCAAACCCAACCGTTTTTTAATTCAGCCTATGGCTATGCCGTGTTTCCTTCGGTAGGCAAAGGCGGTTTCTGGATTGGCGGCGCTTACGGTAGCGGCACCGTCTATAAAGCCGGAACGGTTACCGGTTCGGCCAAACTCTATCAGGTTTCCTTTGGCTTGCAGTTCGGTGGCCAGTCGTACAGTGAGATCATTTTCTTCCAGGACAAACGGGCCTACGAGCGCTTTACCAGCGGCAGTTTTGAACTCGACGCCCAGGCATCTGCCGTCGCGCTGACCGAGGGGGCGCAGGCCAAGGCCGGAACCGCCGGCCTCAGTGCCAGCTCGGGCCAGCAGTTTATCGATGCCAGCTATACCAATGGCATCGCTATCTTTACCTATGCCAAGGGCGGAATGATGATCGAAGCATCACTTGCCGGGCAAACGTTCAGCTTTGAACCGCGAAACTAACCAGACAACATCGGTGGGGCATGAACAACATGTCTCACCGACACCTCTCCTCCAGCCAACTGCCTTCACAATTCTCCCTCACATGGCCACTGCCGTATAGCTACAGTTACATAGCCGCCCGTCCCCAGCGTGTAACACAGCATTTCACCCAGAGTCTGAACCTCAACACCAGAATCATTCACCAGCCAACTAACATCGGCCGATATATTTTTCCAGCAAATATCACATCTGCAAACAAGACGGCTGCAATGGACATTTATTTCATTGATATGCATCTAGAGTCTTATTATTTCTTCTGATAATACCCCGAAAACATGAACACTAGAGGGCGAGCAACAAACTTACCCAATAAGAATAACGGAACAAGGAAGAATCATGAGAACATTACTCTCTGCGCTGGCGGTGATGATCGCCAGCAGCCCGGCTTTCGCGCAAAGCAATGAGCCTGTCACCGATCAAATCATCGTCAAATACCGTAGCAGCAGTGCCGCGATGCTTTCCGAGACCACACCGCAACACAGCATTAACCAGCTGCAGCAGGCATTCGGAGCCGATATTCAGTATGTAAGAGCCAGCGCCAATGACACCCATATACTGAAAGTCACCGAGCAGCAAAAGCTCGGGGCGGTTATCGAGCAGCTCAAGCAAGATCCCAATATTGAATATGCCGAACCCGACCGGATCATGTGGCCGACAGCTATCCCGAATGATCCCGAATACACCAGGCAGTGGCACTACTCGTCATCCGTCAGCGGGCTCAACCTGCCCAAGGCCTGGGATCTCACTACCGGCGGAGCCGACGTGGTGGTTGCCGTTATCGATACCGGCATACTGCCCGACCATCCGGATTTGATGAACAATCTCCTGCCCGGCTACGACTTTATCAAAGATGCCGAAAAGGCCCGTGACGGCAACGGCCGGGATAGCGATGCGACCGACGAAGGTGACTGGCTGGTTGCCGGTCAGTGTGGTCCCAACTATCCGCCGCGAGACCGTACCTCTTCCTGGCATGGTACCCATGTCGCCGGTACCGTAGCGGCCGAAGGTAATAACGGCCAGGGTGTCACCGGGGTCGCCTGGTCAGCCAGTGTCCTGCCGGTTCGTGTGCTCGGAGCCTGCGGCGGCTATACCTCCGATATTACCGACGGCATGCGCTGGGCAGCAGGCCTGCCTGTCGCTGGTGTTCCGGCCAACCCCTACCCGGCCAAAGTACTGAATCTCAGCCTGGGTGGCAAAGGCGCGTGCGGACATACCTACCAGCAGGCCATCAATGATGTCAGGGCCGAAGGGGCGTCAGTGGTTGTTGCGGCGGGTAATAGCAACCAGGATGTCAGCGGGTTCACTCCCGGCAGTTGTCAAGGCGTCATCTCTGTCGCGTCCAACAACAAGGAAGGCAGCCGTGCCTTTTATTCCAACTTCGGCAGATTGATAGACGTGGCAGCACCGGGCGGCGGGCGTTCGGGCGGGATCCTGTCGACCTACAACACAGGCCAGCGGCAAGCCGCACAGCACAGCTATGACTATTCGATGGGAACCAGTATGGCAGCACCACATGTAGCCGGTATCGCCGCGCTGATGTATTCGCTCGATGCCAGCCTGACACCGGATCAAGTCGAGCAGTACATTACCGAGACCTCAAGAGCCTTCCCGGCCGGTAGCAGCTGTAATACCGCCAACTGCGGTACAGGTATTGCCGACACCTTTGCCGCCCTGCAGCGAGTGAAAGGGATCGAGCCAACCCCCAATCCCAATCCTGGACCGGGTACCGTCGATTGCAGCAATATCCCGCAGTGGACAGCCAGCCACATCTACCTGGCTGGCGAGCAAGCCCAGCAAAACGGCATTGCCTACCAGGCCAACTGGTGGACCCAGAGCCAGTCACCGGCCGAGTTCAGCGCAGCCTGGAGCGTATGGAACAAGCTAGGTCAGTGTAAATAGGGGTTATCGCGGGCTGTAAAGCCCGCGTTTTTACGGTTTACAAGAGTTAAGGGGACAGCGGCCGACGGGTAAACTGGGTGTGGCCGCACTTCAAACAAGGTTCAATTTTTTTCACGTGTGTGATCAGCTCATGGTGCCCGCACTTTTCACAGACCAGGTTGCCCAACCCGATGATTTCACCGGCCTGATAGACACCCTGGTGGTGAAGGTCGTCCATCACCTCGTGCCATTCGATTTGGGTTTTATCGGTAATTTCAGCCAATCCTTCCCAGATTGTTTCCGACACCACCCGGTAGAACGGGCTTTCAGAGAACGGTTCGGGGCTTTCTTCGACATTTTTACCGAACTCTTTAAGATCCCGCTTCAGATAGGCTGAGATCAATGCCCATTCATCCTTGGTCATATCACTGGCAGCCTGCTGGTATTTCGCGGTAGTTTCAGCCCAGTGCTTAAGTTCTTCGGGGCTATGTTTCAGGGTTTCAGTTACCTGTTCGAGCAGCGCTTCATAATCCTTTTTTTGCTTAGGCATAGGTCACCTCCCATCTCAGTGCACGCATTGCGCTAATAGAGCCAAATTCTCCAACTATCGAGACCAGAACTAACAATTACTCTCCGAATTGGCCTCAGCTATTGTTGACACCTCTACCTTTAGTTATTCTATGTCGATTATATTGAATGTGTTTGTACTCAACTCACAAAATCCTGGATGTCATCGATGCAAGAACAATATCGCCCACAGGACATTGAACAGAAAGTTCAAGAACACTGGGACAACAACAAGACCTTTGTTGTAAGTGAAGACCCAAATAAAGAAAAATTCTACTGTCTCTCCATGTTCCCGTACCCAAGCGGTCGACTGCACATGGGTCACGTTCGTAACTACACCATCGGTGATGTTGTTTCTCGTTACCAGCGTCTGCAAGGCAAAAACGTGATGCAACCAATTGGTTGGGACGCATTTGGCCTGCCTGCAGAAAACGCCGCTGTTAAAAACAACACCGCGCCAGCACCATGGACTTATGAAAACATTGAGTACATGAAAAACCAGCTGAAATCACTGGGCCTGGGCTACGACTGGAGCCGTGAATTCGCGACCTGTACTCCCGAGTACTACCGCTGGGAACAAGAGTTTTTCACTAAGCTGTACAACAAGGGCTTGGTTTACAAGAAAACCTCGTCTGTAAACTGGTGTCCGAATGACCAGACAGTACTGGCGAACGAGCAGGTAGAAGACGGCTGCTGCTGGCGTTGTGATACGCCGGTAGAGCAAAAAGAAATTCCGCAGTGGTTCATCAAGATCACCGAATACGCCCAAGAGCTGCTTGACGATCTGGACAACCTTGACGGTTGGCCTGACATGGTAAAAACCATGCAGCGTAACTGGATTGGCCGCTCTGAAGGTGTCGAGCTGTCTTTCGAGGTAGAAGGCCAGAACACACCGCTGGAAGTGTACACCACACGTCCTGATACCCTTATGGGTGTAACATACGTGGGTATCGCAGCCGGTCACCCTCTGGCTGAGCTAGCCGCGAAATCAAACCTTGAACTTGCGGCATTTAACGAAGAATGCAAAAACACCAAAGTTGCCGAAGCTGAGCTGGCAACGATGGAGAAAAAAGGCATGGCAACAGGCCTTTACGCAATTCACCCGCTAAACGGTCGCCGTGTACCTGTATTCGTCGCGAACTTCGTACTGATGGATTACGGCACGGGTGCGGTAATGGCAGTACCTGCGCACGATCAGCGTGACTTTGAATTTGCAACCAAATACGGCCTGGATATCGTTCCTGTTATCAAACCAGAAGACGGTAGCGAACTAGACGTGTCAGAAGCGGCATACACCGAGAAAGGTGTCCTGTTTGATTCTGGCGAATTTGACGGCCTTAACTTCCAGGCTGCGTTCGATGCGATTGCTGCGAAACTTGAAGCCGAAGGCAAAGGTAAGAAGACCGTTAACTTCCGTCTGCGTGACTGGGGTGTATCTCGCCAGCGTTACTGGGGCGCGCCTATCCCGATGGTCACCACTGAAGACGGTGAAGTACACCCGGTACCAGCTGATCAACTACCGGTGATCCTACCGGAAGACGTGGTAATGGACGGCGTAACCAGCCCAATCAAAGCTGATAAAGAGTGGGCAAAGACCACCTTTAACGGTGAGCCGGCACTGCGCGAAACCGATACCTTTGATACCTTCATGGAGTCGTCTTGGTACTACGCACGTTACTGCTCGCCACAGGCTGACGATATTCTTGATCCGGAAAAAGCCAACTACTGGCTGCCGGTAGACCAGTACATTGGTGGTATCGAGCACGCTTGTATGCACCTGCTGTACTCGCGCTTCTTCCACAAACTGCTACGTGATGCCGGTTACGTAAAATCTGACGAGCCGTTCAAGCAGCTTCTATGTCAGGGTATGGTACTGGCTGATGCCTTCTACTACACCAGCGACAAAGGTGCCAAAGTATGGGTATCACCAAACGATGTCACTATTGAGCGTGACGAGAAGGGCCGTATCGTCAAGGCAACAGACAACGAGGGCAACGATGTCGTTCATACCGGCATGACCAAGATGTCCAAGTCGAAGAACAACGGTATCGATCCGCAGGAAATGATCAACAAGTACGGTGCCGATACCGTGCGTCTGTTCATGATGTTTGCTTCACCGGCGGACATGACCCTTGAGTGGCAGGAATCTGGTGTTGAAGGGGCGAACCGCTTCCTGAAACGTGTCTGGAAACTGGTTAATGAGCACGCCGCGAAAGGTGCCGCTGACGCCGTCGACGTTGCTGCCCTGTCTTCGGACCAGAAAGCACTTCGTCGCGATGTTCACAAGACCATTGCCAAAGTCGGCGATGATATTGGCCGTCGCCAGACGTTCAATACCGCGATTGCAGCCATCATGGAGCTGATGAACAAGCTGGCGAAAGCCTCTCAAGAATCGGCACAAGACCGTGCGCTGCTGGATGAAGCCCTAAAAGCTATCGTCCGCATGCTATACCCAATGACTCCGCACATCTGTTTCGAAATGTGGGAGCTGCTAGGTGAAAGCAACGTCGACCAGGCTGTATGGCCGGAAGCAGATACCAAGGCATTGGTTGAAGACGAAAAGCTGATCATCGTTCAGGTTAACGGCAAACTACGCGCCAAGCTGACCGTAGCGGCTGACTCAACCAAAGAGCAGGTTGAAGAACTTGCCCTTAACGATGAGAACGTCACTAAGTTCACTGACGACAAGACCATTCGTAAAGTGATCTACGTACCTGGTAAATTGCTGAATATTGTTGCGAACTAAAAAGGTCGCGAACTAAAGCAATTTATTAGTGCCTAATCAGTGGCTCCCGCAAACCGGGAGCCACTAGTGGCACCCAACCGGTCCACCTACTCTCTTTGCCGGTTTACCAATGTTGACCGGTCAGTTTCCACCTATTATTCATGGAGCAGACTCGGTGAAAGCTTTCTTTTCTCTAAAAAGCACAATCCGAACCCTCTTTGTCGCAGTTATGGCTCTTGCCACTGCTTCTTGTGGTTTCCACCTTCGCGGTAACTACATGTTACCCGATGACATCGCCAAACTATCCCTGACCAGTTTCGACCAGTACGGCCAGCTAACCCGTCAGGTTGAATCCCAGTTCAAGCTGCATGGTATCGAATCCGTGCCGCCATCGAGCAAGGTCCCGAACCTGCACCTAATCAGCGAATCACTCGGCGAACGTACCCTGTCACTGTACCAAAACAGCCGGGCAGCGGAGTACGAACTGACCTATGTGGTCAGCTATAACATCGTCGTTCCAGAAAAAGGCAGCCAGAGCTATACCACCCGGGTCAACCGCACCTTCCTCGACAACCCGTTAACGGCGCTGGCAAAATCGGTCGAGCGCGACATGATTGAAGACGAGATGCGCCAGCAGGCCTCTCGCCAGATCATGCGCCAGCTAGCCCGCCTGACAGCCGTATTCAACAAGCTGGAAGAAGAAGAGCTGGAAGCGATGCTTGAGGACAATGGCAATGGGTCTTACGACAGCACAATAACCACGGAAGCACTGGAAGACACCCAGGCAGGCAATGCCCTCTTTGCCGACGAGACAAGCCCGAGCAACACAGTACAATGAGAATATATCCGGAACAACTGACGCAGCAACTGAACAAGGGGCTGCGTCAAACCTACCTACTGTTCGGCAACGAACCCTTGCTAAAACAAGAGTGCGGCCAGCAAATCCGACAAGCCGCGCAGCAGGCCGGCTTTGACGAACGCCACACCTTTACCATTGATGCCCAGCTAGACTGGAACCAGGTACTCGACTGTACTCAGGCGATGAGCCTGTTTTCTGCTCGCCAGATCATCGAGCTGGAAGTACCGGAAAGCGGCCTCAATGCCAACCAGGCCAAGTCGCTGCAAGACGTAACGGCGACCCTGCATAACGATATTTTATTGCTGATGCATGGCCCGCGCCTGAACAAGAAGCAGGAGAATGCCAAGTGGTTCAAGGCCGTCGCCGAACAGGGACTGTATGTTCCGTGTAATACCCCCGATGCCCGGCATCTTCCGCGCTTTATCCAGGCTCGCTGCCAGCAACTGGGACTCAACCCGGATCATGAATCTGTTCTCATGCTGGCACAATGGCATGAGGGAAACCTGCTGGCACTGGCACAAAGCCTGCAAAAACTGACCTTGCTCTATCCGGACGGCGCACTGACTGTTCTCCGCCTGGAGGAAGCCCTAAGCCGCCATAACCATTACACCCCGTTCCAGCTTGTCGATGCCGTCCTGGCCGGACAGAGCAAGCGCAGCCAGCGGGTTCTGCGTCAGTTGGAAGGCGAAGGGATCGAAGCCGTCATTCTGCTACGTACCCTGCAGCGAGAACTGACCCAACTGTATAAAATGCAGGAACTGGGCAGCAAGGGCACCCCGCTGAACATTATTTTCGAGCAGTTCCGCATCTGGCAGAGCCGCCGGGAGGTGTATATCGGCGCGCTTCACCGGCTGCCGCTTAAAACACTGGTACAGCTGCTGCAGCAGCTTGCGGTCATCGAGGTTGAGGTCAAGACCAACTTTGACTATCAGCCATGGCCGGCACTCTCGGCCCTGTGTGCTGAAATGTGTGGCGTCAGAACGCATACCATGACCCAGTCGTTTTAAGAACAAGACCGGGCTGGCGGCTATCTTCCGGTAGCGGATAATTAATTATCCGCTATTTATGTAAAGTTACTGCCAACTTGTTTCGAACGGGGTTGTGCATGGTATACTGCGCCGCTAAATTGTGACTCAGATCGGTCTGAGGCCAACGAAATTACAACAATCACTCAAATGAGGGGATTCCTTTGCAGGTTCAAGAACTACACGATTTTATTGTTGATAAAGTTGACGATATTAAAGCCCAGGACATTGTGACACTTGACGTACGCGGCAAGTCGAGCATCACGGAGTTCATGGTAGTGTGTACGGGTACATCTAATCGCCATGTAGCCTCGATTGCGGATCACGTCAACAAAGAGTCAAAGCTGATCGATTTTCCTCCGTTTGGCATCAGCGGTGAAGAAGATGGCGAATGGGTCGTGGTCGACATGGGCAGTGTGATGCTGCACATTATGCAGGAAGACGCACGTAACCTGTATCAACTGGAGAAGCTTTGGGGCTAACTGACAATGAAGCTTCAATTGATTGCTGTGGGCAACAAGATGCCCAAATGGATCGAGGAAGGCTATAAAGAATATAGCCGCCGCTTCCCGAAAGACATGCCGTTGGAACTGATCGAAATTCCGGCCGGCAAACGAGGCAAGAATGCCGATATCGCCCGTATTCTGCAAAAAGAAGGCGAGGCTATGCTAGCTGCGGTACCTAAGGGTAACCGCATTGTTACTCTGGATATTCCGGGCAAGCGCTGGGATACCGAACAGCTGGCAGGCCAGCTGGAAAGCTGGAAACTGGACGGTCGTGATGTCTCGATCCTGATCGGCGGGCCGGAAGGTCTGGCACCTGCGTGCAAAGCCGCGGCAGATCAAAGCTGGTCACTGTCGCCTCTGACGCTTCCCCACCCTCTGGTACGGGTGGTGATGGCTGAAAGCCTCTACCGCGCGTGGAGCATTACCGCTAACCACCCTTACCACAGAGAATAATTGCCAATGAGACAAAAGCGAACCCAGATCCGCGACCATCGGGCTGAGTCGGCGCTCTTTTTCCGCCGGGCTCTTGTCTCATTTATCGGCATTCTCATGCTGGTAGGTCTGCTGCTGACCAACCTGTATCACATCCAGGTCAGCCAACACGAAGACTACCAGACCCGCTCCAACGATAACCGCATTAAAATTGTCCCGGTTTCTCCCAACCGCGGGCTGATCTATGATCGCAACGGGATTCTTCTGGCAGAGAACCGCCCGGTCTATTCGCTGGAGATCACCACGGAAAAAGTCGCCGACCTTGAAGACACATTTACCCGCCTCAGGGCGCTGATGGCTATCACCGACGAGAATATCGAGCGCTTTCGCAAAGAGCGCCGCCGAACCCGTCGCTTCAAGTCGGTCCCTATTCTAAACCAGCTGTCCGAACAGCAGGTTGCCCTGTTTTCAGTCAACCAGCATAAGTTCCCGGGTGTCGAGGTCAAGGCCTACCTCAAGCGGCATTATCCGTATGGCGATGCCCTGACCCATGTGCTGGGCTACGTGGCCAAAATCAACGACCGCGATCTCCAGCGCCTTGAGCGCGAGGAGAAGATCAGCAACTACAAAGCCACCCGCGATATGGGTAAGCTCGGGATCGAAAAATATTACGAGGATTTACTGCACGGTACTTCCGGCTACCAAGAAGTTGAGGTCAACAGCCGCGGCCGGGTTATTCGTACCCTGAAGTACGTCCCGCCTATTCCGGGCAAAGATATCCGCCTGAACCTTGATATCGAGCTACAGCTGTATGTCAAAGAGCTGCTGACAGTACGCAACCAGGACCCGGATACCGGCGAGGAAATCATCAAGTACAAACGTGGTTCGGTGGTAGTTCTCGATCCGCGGGATTCTTCTGTATTGGCCATGGTATCGAGCCCGAGCTACGATCCGAACCTGTTCGTTCACGGTATTTCCGGCAAGAAATACCGCGAGCTCCTGAACGACAAGAACCGCCCGCTGGTTAACCGGGTCACCCTGGGGATATATCCGCCGGCCTCGACAGTAAAACCTATGATTGCGGTTGCCGCGTTAAGCGAGGGAGTGATCACCACCCGTACCACCCGTAATGATCCGGGGTACTGGAAGATCCCGAACTCCAAAAGCCGCCCGTTCCGTGACTGGCTGCGCTGGGGACACGGCAAGGTCAACATCAGCAAGGCCATCGAGGAGTCAGTCGATACCTTCTTTTATCAGGTTGCCTATGATCTCGGCATCGACCGCATTTCTGAATGGATGAGCCGCTTTGGCTACGGTGACTATACCGGCATCGATATTCACGAAGAGAGCAAGGCCAACATGCCAACCAGGGAATGGAAACAGGCAAGATTCCGCCAGCCTTGGTATCAGGGCGATACCATTCCGGTCGGGATCGGCCAGGGATACTGGACGGCAACCCCGCTGCAGATTGCCAAGGCGACGACGGTACTGGTCAACAACGGTCTGGTCCATGCACCGCACCTGCTCAAAGATGTGATCGACAGCGAGGCTAGCGTACCGGCCAAGTTTGACGACTATCCGCCGATTACCAATGTCGACCAGAAGTACTGGGATATCGCCAAAGACGGTATGTACCGGGTATTGTTCGGGACACGCGGTACGGCACGCCGCGCCTTTTACGGCGCCGAATACAAGGCCGGGGGCAAGTCCGGTTCGGCGCAGGTCTTTGGCCTCGCAGAGGATCAGGAATACAACGCCGAAGAGCTGGAAGAGCATCTGCGCGATCACGCTTTGTTTACCGCCTTCGCCCCGTATGAAAAACCTGAAGTTGTCGTTTCCATGGTACTTGAGAATGCGGGCGGCGGCTCGTCCAACGGCGGCCCAGTCGCGCGGAAGATCTTTGACCATATGCTGCTCAAGCCCAAGCAGCCGGAACAATCACAACCAGTAACTGGTGCCAAACTAACCGAGGTAAGCCAATGAGTGTCATGGCCGCGACGGGAAATAAACGAACTCTCAGTGATCGCCTGCATCTCGATATGCCGCTGCTGCTGGGTATTCTGGCCCTGATGGCTTTCGCCCTGATGGTAATGTACAGCGCCAGTGGTCAGAGCCTGCCGATGATGGAACGCCAGGCTGTGCGCATGTGCCTGTCGCTGGGCGTGATGTTTATCCTCGCCCAGATTGCCCCGCGCCACTATGAAACCTGGGCCCCCTATCTGTTCGGCGTCGGATTGCTGTTGCTACTCGGTGTCCTGTTTTTTGGCGAGGCATCTAAAGGGGCGCAGCGCTGGCTGAACTTCGGCTTCGTCCGCTTCCAGCCCTCTGAGCTGATCAAGCTGGCGGTACCGCTGATGGTCGCACGGTTTATTGGTAACCAGCCGCTGCCGCCAAGTTTTCGTAATATCGTCATTGCCCTTGTCATGATATTTGTTCCGACCGTGCTGATCGCCAAACAGCCCGATCTCGGCACATCGATTCTAATTGCCGCCTCCGGGGTATTTGTCCTGTTCCTGTCCGGGATCAGCTGGCGGATCATCGGTGCCGCGGGAGTACTGCTCGGGGCCTTTATCCCGGTGTTATGGCTGTTCCTGATGCGCGACTACCAGCGTACCCGGGTCCTGACCCTGTTCAACCCGGAATCCGACCCGCTCGGTGCCGGCTACCACATCATCCAGTCAAAAATAGCCATCGGCTCGGGCGGCATGACCGGCAAGGGATGGATGCAAGGCACCCAGTCCCAGCTGGAGTTTCTGCCTGAACGTCATACCGACTTTATCTTCGCGGTGATTGCCGAGGAGTGGGGTCTGATCGGGGTGATGTGCCTGCTCGCCATCTATCTGTTCATTATTGGCCGGGGGCTGATGCTAGCCAGCCGTGCCCAGACGGCATTTGGCCGCATGATGGCCGGCAGTATCGTACTGAGCTTTTTTGTCTATATTTTTGTTAACATCGGCATGGTCAGCGGACTATTGCCGGTGGTAGGGGTTCCCCTGCCTCTGGTCAGCTATGGCGGAACCTCCATGGTTACCCTGATGGCGGGCTTCGGGATCCTGATGTCGATTCACACCCATAGAAAAATGTTGTCTAAGGCGACCTAAATGCGCGCGTATCCAATTATATTATTACTCCTACTGGCAGGCTGTAGCTCGGCACCGAGCAATGAGCGCTACGATATTGCCGATGATGTCGCTCCTGAGTCGTCACCGACTCTGGATCATATCGAAGATGCCCAGCCACGCTATGAAGCAAGGAGTCTTGCAGGCAACAAGGACTACACGCTACGTGGCCAGGACTACCAAATCGTTGATACCAGTACACCGTTTAGCGAGGAAGGCTATGCCTCGTGGTACGGCAAGAAGTTCCACGGCCATAAAACCTCGAACGGCGAGATTTATGACATGTACTCGATGACAGCGGCGCACAAAACCCTGCCCCTGCCAAGTTATGTCAGGGTCACCAATACCGATAACGGCAAAACGGCGATTGTCCGGGTCAATGACCGCGGTCCTTTTCATGAAGGGCGAATCATCGATTTGAGTATGGCAGCGGCGGTAAAGCTCGATGTCGTCAAGCACGGCACCGCCCCGGTAAAGATTGAGCTGATCCAGATCTCCAAACCGGCATCTACCGACGAATGGCAAAGTGCCAACCCGCACTTTTATTTTGTCCAGCTGGCTGCCGTCACCGACGAGGCCAAAGCCAAGCAGATGGCCACACAGCTAGAACAGGACTTTGCTACCCAGGTCGACCTGAAGAAAGCCGACTCGGCTGAAGTCTATCGCCTGCGCCTCGGTCCCTATCTGGATCGTGACGAGGCAGTACTTCAGCGAGACAAGGCCAAAACCAGCCAGTTCCCGCAGGCTTTTATCATAACTTCGCAACGCGAACTGGAACAAAAACAATAATCTCGACTCTATCTACAACGGTCTTACACCAACTAATGTCAGAGAACCGTAAGAATGCCAAACTTGCAGCCTTCGTAGGCGGCAAAACTGGTTCTAAGTTTTCAATCTGATATAGTGTGTAAAGTTTTTTTGCAATCGACAAATTAAGTTACAACTATCATGAAGAAATCTGCTGCACTTATTCGTTCTGTAGCTGTATCGGCGACTCTGCTAGCTTCAGCTTCTGTCGCAGCTGCACCAGCTGTAGTACCTGAAGCCCCTCAGATTGCGGCTAAGGGCTATGTCCTGATGGACTACCATTCCGGCAAGATTCTGGCCGGAAACAAGGAAAATGTTCAGATACCACCAGCCAGCCTGACCAAAATGATGACCAGCTACGTCATCGGCCAAGAAGTCAATCGAGGCAACATCTCGATGGACGATACCGTGGTGATCAGCAAAAACGCCTGGGCCAAGAACTTTCCGGGCTCGTCAAAGATGTTTATCGAAGTGGGCAGCGAAGTCAAAGTTGCCGACCTTAACCGCGGTATCATTATCCAGTCGGGCAATGATGCCTGTGTCGCAATGGCTGAACATGTGGCTGGCTCTGAAGAGTCGTTTGTCGATTTAATGAATGCCTGGGCCAAGACGCTGGGCATGGACAACACCAATTTTGCCAATGTTCACGGCCTGGACAACCCGAGACTCCTTACCACGCCGTACGATATGGCGCTGCTGGCACAAGGCTTGATCCGTGATGTACCGGAAGAGTTTGCGATCTATAAAGAAAAGTCATTCACTTATAACGGTATAACCCAGTACAACCGCAACAGCCTGCTGTGGGATAAAAGCCTCAATGTTGACGGCCTGAAGACCGGTCACACCAACAATGCCGGTTACAGCCTGGTCAGCACGGCAACCGAAGGTAAGATGCGCCTTATCTCGGTCGTAATGGGCACCAAGAGTCCTAACGCCCGTAAAGCTGAAAGCAAGAAACTGCTGAATTACGGTTTCCGTTTCTTCGAGACGGTTTCACCGCACAAAGCCAACGAAACCTTCGTCACCGAAAAAGTCTGGATGGGCGATACGGATGAAGTGTCTCTGGGTGTAAGCCAGGATACCTTTGTTACCCTGCCTCGCGGTCAGACCAAAGATCTTAAAGCCAGCTTCGTACTGGAAAAAGAACTGAAGGCCCCGATTTCCAAGGGTGACGTTGTCGGCAAACTGTACTATCGCGTCGGCGAAGAAGATATTGCCGAATACCCGCTGCTAGCGTTAAATGATGTTAACGAAGGTGGTCTGTTCAGTCGCTTAATTGATTATATTATGTTGCTGTTCAAAGGTTGGCTTAGCTAATCCAGCTTACTGAAAAGCAATAGAAAGAGGCAACGGATGTTGCCTCTTTTTGTATCTGTTACCCACCACCGCCACAGTCAGATGCTTGTTTTATAGCGGTTGAGCCATTAATATGCTCTGCTAAAACACAGTAATACCGAATGCAAAACCCTGGAGTTCAGAATGCAACAGCAAGAACAACCAAAACTAAAAGACCTACTCGAGTTTCCTTGTAAGTTTTCCTACAAGGTAATGGGTTACAACAAACCTGAACTACCGGATCTGGTTGTTGAAGTCATTCAGCGCCATGCACCAGGCGATTATAGCCCGACGGTAAAACCAAGCGGCAAGGGTACTTACAGCGCCGTTTCAGTTTCGATCACCGCAACATCGATCGAGCAGGTTGAGACGCTTTACAAAGAGCTGGGCGAGATTGATATTGTCCGTGTGGTACTGTAATACCTCAGAAAGTCCCTACAATTTGGCGGCTGTATAACTGTCCGCCAAGTTTTATAATGCACCCATGTGGTGTCATTAACCCAGGTGTAACCTGGTGACAATATGGGTGTTAAATTGCAAAAAACTATTATTATTCGGAACCTTGGTCGCCGAGACTACGAAGCAACTTGGCAGGCCATGCACGAATTCACAGATCAACGCGGTTCGGAAACAACGGACGAAGTCTGGCTGGTTGAACACAATCCGGTATTCACCCAGGGCCAGGCGGGAAAAGCCGAGCACTTGCTCGATACAGGCGATATTCCAGTAGTCCAAAGCGATCGTGGCGGCCAGGTAACCTATCACGGCCCCGGTCAGCAGGTCGCTTATATTCTGATTGATCTGCGACGTATTAAACTTGGCGTGCGCGACCTCGTCACTCACATCGAGAATACGGTAATAAACACTCTTTCCCGTTTTGGGGTTGAGTCCAATGCCCGCCCGGATGCCCCAGGTGTGTATGTCGACGGCAAGAAGATATGCTCACTTGGACTTCGTATCAGGCGTGGTTGCTCTTTTCATGGTCTGGCACTCAATATCAACATGGACCTGGCGCCATTTTTACGCATTAACCCATGCGGCTATCAGGGGATGGAAATGACCCAGCTAGCAACAATGAATGGCCCATCTGAACTGGCAGAAGTTCAGCCTGTACTTATAGAAGAGCTAGTCAAACTGCTCGATTACCAGAGCGTTGAGTGGAAAACGGAAAGCAATTCATATGAGCAAACCAATTAAGATCGAACAAGGTGTCAAATACCGTGATGCCGATAAAATGGCGCTGATCCCTGTCCGTAGTGTGACAGAGGAAGCACCGAAAGAAATGCTGCGCAAGCCGGAATGGATGAAAATCAAGCTTCCGTCTGACAGCCAGCGTATTCAGGACATCAAGTCAGCGATGCGCAAGAACAATCTTCACTCTGTGTGTGAAGAAGCCTCTTGCCCGAACCTGGCGGAATGTTTTAACCACGGTACCGCAACCTTTATGATTCTGGGTGCAATCTGTACCCGTCGTTGCCCATTCTGCGACGTTGCACACGGCCGTCCGCTACCGCCTAATGCAGAAGAGCCAACCCAGCTAGCGCAGACAATTGCTGATATGAAACTGCGTTATGTAGTTGTCACTTCGGTTGACCGTGATGATCTGCGTGACGGTGGTGCCCAGCACTTTGCTGACTGTACCCGTGAAATCCGTGCCAAGAGCCCGGAGATTAAGATTGAAACACTGGTACCAGACTTCCGTGGCCGCATGGATCGCGCTCTGGATATCCTGCGTGATAATCCGCCTGATGTTTTCAACCACAACCTAGAGACGGCTCCTCGCCTGTACCGTAAGGCACGACCTGGCGCCAACTACCAGTGGTCATTGGATCTTCTGAAAAAATTCAAGGAAATGCACCCGGACGTACCGACCAAGTCGGGACTGATGATGGGATTGGGTGAAACCAAAGAAGAGATTGTCGAGGTACTGAAAGACCTGCGTGCACACGGCGTGACTATGCTGACGCTGGGTCAGTATCTGGCACCTAGCCGCCATCACCTGCCTGTTGAGCGCTACGTACCACCGTCAGAGTTTGACGAACTGAAAGAAATCGCCCTGGAGCTGGGCTTTACCCATGCAGCCTGTGGCCCGTTTGTTCGCTCTTCATACCATGCTGATATGCAGGCGAAAGGCGAAGAAGTGAAATAATCACGTCGAGCACCGAAGCCTTCAAGCAATAGCTGCTTCGAGGAACGCCTACAAAAAAACCGCTACGGCATTGCCGAAGCGGTTTTTTTTTCTTTAATCGTTGTCAAACAGCAGGCTAGCTATTGTTGGCACGATCAATTGCAGCAGCGAAGACCGGAGCCAGGCTCTTCAGGGCTTCCTCGGTAACAGGTTTACCGTCGCTGTCTGTCACATTCACCGATGTCCGGTTACCCAAGTCACCTAGCTGGAGGTTGTAGGAACGGTCATCGAGCTGAATCGGCTTGGTTCCAAGCTCAGTCCAGAATGCATCATCCGGGGAACGGAACTTCACTTCCACCACACCCTGTGAACGGTTACGCCCTTCAACAGTAAAGCCAAGTTGTCCCAGTAGATCCGGCAGACGCTCCCAGAACACATTATATGGTGCGCGGGCAATAATGACCGGCAGACCGCTGCGGTCCTGACCCATCGAGATAGGGATCTGCTTGACCAGCTCCTGTGCACGCAATCTGGCCAAATCACGCTCCTGCTGATCATAACGTGACGTAACCAGGTTGGTCATCAGAATGCTATAGCGTTCTTTGTTAATTGCTGACACCGGTTTTTCAACACCGCCTTCACGCCAGTCAACCAAAGTGATCTTGTAGCTATTGTTTGCTGAACCGGAGGATTTCTCAATCCGGTATCGGCTGCCAACCGGGTTTTCCTCGTCCTCGTTGACCCAGTTCACCCAGTCTGTTTCCATCACGTTGGCCGACTGACTAAGTAGCTGGATATTCCGCTCGGCGATCAAACGCTGTGTCAGCGTCCATACCTTGGTCAGCTCTTCAGGCTTTGCCAACAGCAGTGTGACACCGTCTGCATCCTTGACGGTGCGCGCACCGGGGATCAACGCAAGTACCTGTTGAGGCGGACGGATATCAACCGCGGGGCCTAGCTCGCCGGGAAAGCTCTGAACCGGAATCGCATAATCATTCACCTGGGAGGCCTGAGCTCCACTCGGCAACGCCCACGATTCCAGCGGCTTTGTCTCAAGATAGGTAAAATCTTGATTTGCCTGGCGACGACGTTCTGCTCCACCAGAGCATCCCGCCAATGTGGCAACCATTACAGCAGTTACCGCCAGCCTGTATTTATAATTCATTAAGCTTCTGCGCTCCTACGCTCTAGCAAATTACGGCAGCACTTTGGCGTCCTTAAGCGCCGCAGTGACAGCAGGTTGTGCTGATTCGCTCAACTCAGTAAGTGGCAAACGCAACTGCCCGTGCTTAATCAAACCAAGTTGGTGAGCTGCCCATTTAACCGGAATTGGGTTAGATTCGACAAACAATGTCTTGTGCAGTGGCATCAAGCGCTCGTTAATCTCTCGTGCGGCATCAATCTGACCAGAAAGCGCCAACTTAAACATGGTTGCCATATCGTCGGCAGCCACATTCGCCGTGACCGAAATCACCCCGTGACCACCCGCGGCAACAAAATCCAACCCGGTGGCATCATCGCCGCTTAGTTGGATGAAGTCTTCGCCACAAAGTTCCCGAGTTTTTTGCACTCGCGCTAAATCGCCGGTTGCATCTTTGATCCCGACAATATTATCGATCCTGGCGAGACGGGCGACCGTTTCAGGTAGCATGTCAACGGCAGTACGTCCTGGCACATTATACAGGATCTGAGGCAATTCAGTGGCTTCTGCAATCGCTTTATAATGCTGGTACAGGCCTTCCTGGGTCGGCTTGTTGTAATAAGGCGTCACGCTCAGACAAGCGGCGACCCCCGTGCCCGAAAAGAGTTTACTGAAGGTGATGGCTTCGTGGGTTGCATTTGCACCGGTGCCGGCAATGACCGGAATGCGGCCGTTCGCAAATTCTAATGTTTTCAAAACCACTTTTACATGCTCATCAACCGTTAATGTGGCTGACTCGCCCGTGGTCCCGACTGCCACTATTGCATCTGTCCCTGCTGCAATGTGGTATTCCACCAGTGAAGCCAGACCTGCGTAATCAACTTCGCCGGCTTCATCCAATGGTGTAACTAGCGCTACCATGCTTCCTGAAAACATGTCCATCTCCCCTTAAAAATGAATACCAAGCAGCATAACTATCTACTCTGATAGCGATGCTGCCTAGTGTATCCATGGTACTTTTCAGTTACAGTAAACTCAAGACAGGAGTATGTAAATCAGTGAAGTAAAACCAATCAGAGAGTTAATATAAAAGTGCGCTGCTTTCCACTTTTTACAGAATATCACTCTAGGGAATGCGGCTATCGCCAATTTGCGACCGATCCCTCCCTGCCCTCAAATAGCTTGATTTACAATGACTGTGCTACCATGCATATGATAATCAAAACACGATGTGTATAAATATGGAACATTACCTAGTAATCACGGCTATTGGTACGGACCGCCCGGGCATCTCAGATGAAGTCACCCGACTGATCACCCACTGCGGCTGCAATATCGTCGATAGCCGACTTGCCATCTTCGGCAGTGAGTTTACCCTTATCATGCTCGTTGCCGGCAATGGCAACGCAATTTCCCGTGTCGAGTCGACCCTGCCTCTCAAAGCGCACGAACATGACCTGTTGACGGTGATGAAACGTACCACCAAACACGAGTGCCGCTTTTTCCCCTATACGGCTGACTTCCATATCGAAGCCGACGACTCCCCGGGAATCATCGAACAGTTCACCCATTTTTTTGCCACCCGGGAGATCGATATTGCCTCGCTAAGTGCCCATACCCATGAAGCCTGCGAGGGAGACAGCCCGAACCGTTTTCAGTTGCAGATCAGCACCAACTTGCCTGAAGGCTGTAACTTAATGTCTTTACAAGAAGAATATGAAGCGCTTTGCCAGGACTTGCTCGTCTCAGGCAACGTGACATTCATCGGCCACAATCAATAAGGAAAATATATATGAAGACTTTGACCGCCGGTACGCCTGCGCCAGCCTTCACACTGCTCAACCAAGATAGCCAGCCTGTCAGCCTGGCAGACTTCAAAGGTAAGAAAGTACTTGCTTACTTTTATCCCAAGGCCATGACCCCGGGCTGTACAGTTCAGGCCTGCGGCTTGCGCGACAGCAAGGCGGAGCTGGACGCACTGAACATTGTGGTACTGGGGATCAGTATTGACCCTGTCAAACGACTGCCGAAGTTTATCGAGCGCGATAACCTGAACTTCACCCTGCTATCTGACGAAGACCACGCTGTGGCAGATCAGTTTGGTGTCTGGGGCGAGAAGAAATTCATGGGGAAGGTTTATGACGGTCTGCACCGCATCAGTTTTCTGATCAACGAAGATGGTGTCATTGAACATGTATTCAACAAGTTCAAGACCAAAGATCACCACGAAGTAGTGCTTAACTACTTTAGCGACAACGCGTAACCTGTTGAATAGAAAATTTATTAGACAAGCTCCCTCAGGGTAAACCTAGGGAGCTTGAATCTAGAAAACGATTAAGCCTGCAAGAATGAGCTTACAGTTCCTGAGCATTCACCCAGATAACCGCATCCTGAGAAAGTTCCTTGCCTTTGTGCTCTGTCGCTGGGCCTGAACCCAGACACGCAAAGCCCCAAACGCCGGCTTTCGGAATACCAAACGTAAATTCGCCGTCTTGATCTGTGATCGCAACAATCGCGGTTTCCGGCGCTTCACGGTAGTTCTCTTTACCGAATGCATTGCCCTTCATGTCGATATCTGTGTTGATGTACTCAATCTCACACTCGACACCCGGTGCTGGTTTGCCTTCGCTCAGCAGTTGACCGGTAAAGGTACCGCCAGCGAAAACCTGGTAAGGCTTGTTCAGCGGAACAATCTCGGTAGCCAGCTCCAATGGCTGCTCCCAACCTGTTGGCAGGCCGCCTTTGTTCACATATGACTTGGTGATTTGCTGAATGTAGATGTCTTCGCCTTTCTCATAGTAAGGTGCCGGAACAACCGCAAAGACGTAATCACCGTTACGCTTCACTTTGAAGTCAGCCTGGTAAGCTTTTGCCTTATTATCAGGGCCTGTCCAGCTGATAGACTTCAGCTTGTCCATCAAATCAATACGCTTGTCTTTAAACTGAACGAAAAACTGTTCCGGTTTGTCCATGTCCATGACATGACCGTTTTCCATTGGATGACCAAATACAAGTTTCATATCCAGATTCGTCGGCTTTTCAACAATCACATCCGGCGTGTACACCAGCTGGAAGTGAGCGTTTGCCGCACCAGAAACAGCCAAAGCGGCAACACCAAGTGAAGTAAGAAGTGTCTTTTTCATTATTTTTTGTTCCTATTGATACTTAGAGGCCAAGCCTCATGACTGCGTATTATTCGGTAATATCTTCGCTTGAAATTTCAACCAGATGGCCCGGTCCAGCATTAAACTGTACCTTGTAGTCGCCTGCAGGCTTGTCGAACTCAAACTCGCTGTCCTCGTTCATCGCGCCGTCTAGCAGCTTGTTACCATTGGCATCGACAACAGCAAGCTCAACACCCGCAGCGGAAGACCCGTCGGAGAAGCCTCCCTCACATAATACTGTGCCATCACCATTGTCGTAGCAGGAACACAATGGAGTATGCGCCATACTTGCCATCGGCATCATGGATAACATGAGCGCGAACGATAGTTGTTTTCTATTCATGTAATGACCTGATCTTTATTGTTAGCGATGCCTATTGCGATTTATAGATACGACGCAAATGAGCAGCGAATTGAATACGAGAAGAAAGATATCAGCAACCGAAATAAGAATCTTTCTTATTGATACTTTTATTGAGCTAAATCAAAAACAGTGATAACTATTCTCATTTAGCTTGAAAGTTATTGATTTATATAAATAATATTTACGATCAATTTTAGAAAAATTATTCCTTTTCAACAATTTGCGAGCAGTATTTATGACATTGAACGATACCCTACCGAATCAGACCGTTGTTGTTCTCCGTCATCACGCAACGGGAGTGATAAGACAACGCCTGATGGATTTAGGCATCATGCCGCAGGCCCAAGTCACCATGGTCAGAAGTGCTCCTCTGGGCGATCCCATCGAGATCAAAATAGACAACACCCACGTCTCTCTGCGCCGTGCGGAAGCGTCAAGCATTGAAGTCACCTCGGCCACTCCGACAGAAACGGTGTAATGCCGGAACAAGGAACCAAACAATGACAAACAGAACTCCGCTGGTTGCTCTGTCCGGCCAACAAAATGCCGGTAAATCAACCCTGTTCAACCTGCTTACCGGTGCCAGGCAGCACATAGCGAACTATCCCGGTGTCACCGTCGACAAGAAGTACGGCTACTTCAGCCATAATAACCAGTCCTATCAGGCGGTTGACTTGCCCGGTACCTACAGCTTGTCGTCATTCTCTCTCGAGGAGCGGGTGGCGCGGGACTTTCTCTGTGACGAAAACCCTGATCTGGTGATCAACGTGGTCGATGCAGCCAACCTGAAGCGATCACTACATCTCACCGTTCAGCTACTTGAAATGGAATGCCCAACCGTACTCGCCCTGAACATGATGGATGTTGCCGACCGGGAAGGAATCACAATAGATACGGATACCCTGAGCCAGCGACTTGCCGTTCCGGTCGTAACGACGATCGGACGCAAAGGGGAAGGCCGCTCGGAGCTGTGCGAGCTGATCCAGGCCCGCACATCCTCCGGGACGCATTCAGGCTCTGTAGAGAATGCAGACAACACCAGACACGAAAGCCAGCCCTACTACCCGGCATTAACCGCCGCGATGGCCGAGCTAGATAGCGCCCTTGCACCGCTGACCGCTCAAATCGTCCAGTTGCCATACCGTTGGTTAAAGCTAAAACTGCTGGAAAATGATGCCCAGCTTATCGGCAGGCTCGCCGCCCGGGTATCTGACGAACAGCTGCTCTCGCTGCAAAATCTCCTTGTCGATCTGCGTACCCGGTTCGAACAGCAGCACGACACCAGCATCAATGACTATATCGCCGCCCAGCGGGAAGCATTTGTCCAGTCGCTGATCATGGCGACGGTTACCGTCAGCCCCAATCAGGGACCGACTCTGTCCCAGAAGATTGACAAGCTGGTGCTCAATCGCTTCCTGGCACCTGTGTTTCTGATCATGACAGTATTTCTGATCTACCAGCTGGCGATCGTGCAGGGTTACGAGCTGACCAATTATACCTGGCCGTATCTTGCCGCCATGAGGGAGTGGGTAGCCGCCCTGTTGCCTGAAGCCGGGTTCCTGTTTGATCCCTATACCCGCTCACTGGGCTTGTGGATCGTCGACTCGGCCAATACGCTGCTGAATTATGTGCCTATCTTTATCATTCTGTTCGCCCTGATCGCGATCCTGGAAGATTCCGGATATATGGCGCGTATTGCCTTTGTCGTCGACAAGATCCTGCACCGGTTCGGTCTCCATGGTCAGAGTACGCTACCGCTGATCCTAAGTGGTGTTTTCGCCGGTGGCTGTGCCGTACCAGGCATCATGGCGACCAAGGGCATACCGGATCACCGAGCAAGAATGGCAACGATCCTGACAGTGCCATTTATGAACTGTCTGGCCAAAGTCCCGCTGTATGCCCTGCTGGTCGGGATATTCTTCGAGCAGGACAAAGCGTTGATGATGTTCTACATCTCGACCATGACCATCATTGCGGCGCTGCTGGTTGCCAAGCTGCTTTCTGTGACGGTGCTGCGCGGTGAAGAAAGTGCGCCGTTTGTTATCGAGCTTCCTCGCTATAACTTGCCAACCGTCCGGTCCGTCCTGACCCGCTCGGTCGAGCGTACCTGGATCTATATCAAGAAGGTCGGCACCATTGTTGTTGCGGTATCAGTCGTGATCTTCACCCTGCTACAATACCCAGGCTTGCCGGAAGACCGGAGCGCCTTCTATCAGCAACGCTCCGAGCAAGCCATCAGCCGCTTCAACAAAGCCATGAACAATAACCCTTACCTTGAACTGGCTCAGGGCGAGCAGCTGGTTTCGCTGATGAATTACTACAATGACTTCAAGCGTGCCAAACTCAATGCCAAAGGGGCGACAGCCTCAAGAGCAGTCAACGAGACATTCAAGCAGCGCAGCCCTGAATTTTTCCCCTTCGTCAAAGCGCCGAAAGGCGACAAGCTGGCGAAGAAAGCCAACCGGGCACTACGCAAATTGGCCAAAGCACGCAAATCAATCCGCCGAGAAATCAAAGAAGAGCGCCTGAGCCATTCACTGCTGGGTTCAATCGGCCGCTCTCTGGAGCCTGTCACCCACTTCGCTGGATTCGACTGGAAGATTAATGTCGCCCTACTGTCCTCTTTTGCTGCCCGCGAGAGCAGCGTGGCCACGCTAGGGGTGCTGTTCCAGCAGGAGGATGATCAAAACACCACGCTAGAGGAACGCATGGGCGATCAGGGCAATAACCTGACATCGCTGACTGCCGTTTCGATGATCCTGTTCTTTGCCCTGTACCCGCCGTGCCTTGCCACAATGATTATGGTTCGTGTTCAGACCGGACAATACCGCTGGATGTTGCTGGCTCTGTTGTTCCCGACGGCATTAGGGCTCGGCGTATCCAGTACCACCTATAGCCTGGGTATGGCGCTGGGCATTTCCGGTATCACCATGATGAGTGGCGTCTACTTTAGCGGCCTTGCTCTGCTGCTACTGGTCGGACTGTATCCGGTCTTTCGGCGCAAGCAAAAACCAGCCATTCCCACTACACCACAAGATAGCCATGGAGTGATCTAATGACGACAAACACAACGTCCACTGCACCGGTATTGCCAGATCTCGCCGCCCCTTCCGGGTGGGGCGATCTTGCTATCGTCGGTCTTGTTATCATCGCCGCACTGTTTTATCTCTATATCAGGCTATGGAAAAACAAGGGGCGTTGTGACGGCTGCAACCGCTGCGACAAACCAGCCCGGCAGCCTCAATGCCGCCAGATAGGCACTATCGCAACGATTCGTCCTATGGACGAAGACAGTGATAAGCCCACCGGCTCTTCTGCGCCGTAAAAATCGTTAGCCCCAGCCGCTCAACAAAGCAACAGGCTGTTACGGCTCCAGGGGTAACTACTTGGCACTCTACGCAAAAAAGCCAGTCGACTATATCGACTGGCTTTTTTAAACGCAATTCGTAGACAGAGAGCTGGGCTACTCCGTGATTTCCTCATCCTCGAGGCTAGTCGACGGCAAGGCGTTCCACACAGCCTTGACCAGGGTGGCCAAAGGAATCGCAAAAAATACGCCCCAGAATCCCCACAGGCCACCAAACACCAGTACGGCAACAATGATGGCAACCGGATGCAAATTTACCGCCTCAGAAAAAAGAATAGGAACCAATACGTTACCATCAAGTGCCTGGATTATGCCGTATGCTACCAGCAGCCACCAGAAGTCCGGGCTGATCCCCCACTGAAACAGACCGACCATGGCAACCGGCAAGGTCACAGCTGCCGCCCCGATGTACGGGATCAGTACCGAAAAGCCCACCAGTACACCCAACAGCACGGCATAACGCAAATCCATGACCGCAAAAGTGATGTAGCTGACAATACCGACAATGAATATTTCCGTCACCTTGCCGCGAATATAGTTCGAGATCTGCTGGTTCATCTCGACGCCCACCTTGCTGGCCAGACGGCGGTTCTTCGGCAACAGGCCACTCAGGGTTTCCAGCATTTCTTCTTTATCTTTCAGCAAGAAAAAAACCAGCAGGGGTACAAGGATCAGATATACAGCCAGGGTAGCAAGGCTCACCAGAGAGGACAGAGAGCTCTTAACCACACTTTCACCCATACCCAGCACATTCTCGCGTAGCGTGTTCATAAAGGTGCCGACCTGATGCGGCTGGAAAAAATCAGGATAACGCTCGGGCAGGCTGGAGACATACTGCTGCAGGCCATTGAACATGTTCGGCACGTCGGCAATCAGATTGCCGACCTGATGCCAGATCGTCGGCACCAGACCGAAGACTGCCATCACCATCAACCCGACAAAGAGCAGCAATACCACCATCACGGCGATTGAGCGCGGCAGCCCTAACCGGGTCAGCCGCATAACGGGCCACTCCAGCAAATATGCCAGAACTATTGCCACCAGCAGAGGGGCGATCAGGTTGCCAAAAAAGTATATGGTCAAAAAGCCAGCTAATAGAATGGCAACGAGGCTCACGGCGTGGGGGTCTGAAAATCTCCGCTTATACCAGCGGTTTAGCATGTCCAGCATAAAATCTTTACTGCCTTTTGGTCACGATAATTACAAGCTCTTGCGGACAAGCAGCCTGCTGTTCAATGTCAAACCCGTGGTTTAACAAGTAACGGGGAATATCTTGTCTGGCGCCCTGATCAGAAATATGAATTTTCAGGCGCTGCCCGCAACAGAGCTCCTTGGTTGCTCGCTTAGCCAATAAAAGTGCCATAGGGCAACGTTCTGAAGTCAAATTGAGCGATGGGGTTTCCATTCCGGTATGCTGACAGTTATTATCCATCGGAGTATTGTAAATGACATCGGTGCGACAAAAAAGAAACCTGTTGCAGCTTTCGTTGTCATATTCTTTGTAAGTTATACCTGTTCAGGAATAATTTAGCTATTTTGATAGTTCCAAGTTATCGGCCAAACAGGAAAGGAACCTATTTTCACAAAGGCGGTTGTATTATTAACATGTTTCGATTTGCCAAAGCTCCAACCTATCTCTTAGTCAGCGCCCTGCTGAGCTCGAGCTTTACTGCTCAGGCCGAAAACTTTAATGCGCTGCCGGAAATTGGAACCACGGCAGCCTCTACGCTGACCATCGAGAAAGAAATGGAATACGGTGACGCTTATATGCGGATGCTGCGTGCCAGCATGCCGGTGATCAGCGACCCGTTGCTATCGGAATACATCCAGGATCTCGGCCATCGCCTGGTCGCCAATGCCAATGATGTTCGCACACCGTTTAACTTTTTCATGATCCAGAATCGTGAAATCAACGCCTTTGCTTTCTTTGGCGGCCATGTCGCTATCCATAGCGGTCTGTTCTTACATGCTCAATCTGAAAGTGAGCTTGCCTCGGTCGTTGCCCACGAAATCGCCCATATTACCCAACGCCACCTTGCACGAAGCATGGAAGATCAGGCTAAGAAGTCGCCGGCCACCATGGCCGCGCTCATAGGTTCCCTGATGCTGGCCATCGCCTCGCCCGAAGCCGGGATCGCCGCCATACATGCCACGACGGCGGCATCAGCCCAGGGGCAGATCAACTATACCCGCAGCAACGAAAAAGAAGCCGACCGTATCGGTATTGCTACCCTGGCGAAATCCGGCTTCAACGTTCAGGCCATGCCCCGTTTCTTTGGCCGCCTGGCCGATCAATACCGCTATGCCAGTACACCTCCCGCGATGCTGCTGACTCACCCATTGCCTGAATCTCGTATCTCGGATTCCCGTAGCCGGGCCAACCAGTTCCCGGCCAAGCGAGTTAGTACCTCCGAACGCTACCAGCATGCGCGGGCACGAATTGTCGCCCGCTATGCGGGGATCGATAGCGAAGCTGCTCTGGACTGGTTCAACCGTCAGCTGAAAAAAGCCAATGCGCAGCAGAAGAACGCCCTCAATTACGGCAAGGCGCTGGTACATATCGATTCCGGCAAATACCAGCAGGCCCATGAGCTGCTGGATCCTTTGCTGGCAGCCGAGCCGAGCAACCGCTTCTATATCGATTCGGCGACCGATCTTGATCTCTACGAGAAAAAATACGACCAAGCCATTACGCGCCTCGAAAAAGCGCTGAAAGATAATCCCAACAATAAGGTACTTCGCCTCAATCTCGCCCATGCCCTTCAGAAGGCTGGCCGCAGTACCGAGAGCATTTCAATCCTGACACGCTACACCTACGACAATACAAACGACACCAACGGCTGGCACATGCTGGCACAGGCCTATGCCGACAACGGTCGCCGTGATGCCGAGCTGGCGTCTCGTGCCGAGCTAATGGCACTGCGCGGTCAATGGGACAAGGCGATTCAGCATTATATTCAGGCTAGTCAACTGGTCGAGGTTGACTCGCTGGATCAGGCGCGTTACGACGCACGGATCGATCAGCTTCGCCTTGCCCGCGCTCGCGTCGCAAATCTCTGATCCTGTTAGCCTCTTTGCTTTTCTTCCGGGTTGCAGTTCCTCTACAATAGGACTGCAACATAAATTCTCCATTCTGCTAACCTGACAGCTCACTCAGGCTACAGCAAATGGCAAAATATCAATTGGGAGAAATCATGTCAGTTACTATCTATCACAACCCTCGCTGCTCGAAAAGCCGCCAGACTCTGGCACTGCTTGAAGAAAATGGGATCACTCCAGACGTGGTCAAATACCTTGAGCAAACTCCGAGTGTCGACCAGCTTAAAGTCCTGCTAAGCCAGCTGGGCTATAGCTCGGCGCGTGACATGATGCGTACCAAGGAAGCCATCTACAAAGAGCTGTCCCTCGGCGAAGAAAGTGTTACCGAACAGCAACTGTTTGAAGCGATGGCCGAGAATCCGAAGCTTATCGAGCGTCCGATTGTCGTCAAAGGTGACAAGGCAGCAATGGGCCGCCCGCCTGAGCAAGTGCTGGACATTCTGTAATGCATAAAATCCTGGTGCTCTACTACAGCCGCCATGGAGGCACCCAGCAGCTGGCACGCCATATTGGCCGTGGGATCGAGCAGGTTGACGGTTGCGAGGCCATCTTGAGAACAGTGAAAGATCTTGATAGCCAGGGAGCACTCGTCGGCGCCCCGGCAAAGGGCGATCCTGTTGTAACCCTGGATGACCTCAAGGCCTGCTCGGGACTGGCCATGGGCAGTCCGGTTCGGTTTGGCAATATGGCCGCGCCGCTAAAACACTTTATCGACAGTACCAGCAGCCACTGGCTTTCCGGAACCTTGATAGGAAAACCGGGCTGTGTCTTTACCTCCTCCTCATCCATGCACGGAGGCCAGGAGACCACGCTGCAGTCAATGATGCTGCCGTTGTTACATCACGGTATGCTGATTGTCGGCATCCCGTACTCTGAACCTCTGCTGCATACGACCCGCTCGGGAGGGACGCCTTACGGTGCCTCGCACCTTAGCCATGGCCGGCAGAAGGTTCTAGACAACGACGAATCAGCGCTTGCCCAGGCATTGGGCAAGCGGCTTGCCGAGGCGGCAATCAAGCTTGCATGACTAAGTGAAGGACAACCGTATGACAGCAATGAGCAAATCGACTCAGAATTTGCGCTATTCCGCCTTAATCGCCAACCTCTCTCTCATTTTGTGGGTGGGCGTATGGCAAAGTACTCTTTCCCCCCATCCGCACCTGAACAGCTTTGTTCTGGCCGGCATGTGGGTATTGCCCATGCTGTTCCCGCTAAAGGGGATCCTTGAGGGCAGGCCCTATACCCACGCATGGGCAAATTTCATCCTGATGCTCTACTTCCTACATGCCCTGACCATTCTTTGGATCGACGGCGGTGAGCGCCTGCTGGCACTTGTCGAGCTGGGGATCACCTCCTGGGCATTCGTTTCCAATATTCTTTTTGCCCGTCATAGAGGCAGAGAACTGGGTATCAAGCTGAAGAAGCTGTCGCAGGTTGAGAAGGAAGAAAGAGAGAACCACGGCGATAAGAAATAGCCTCTCCGGGAACGAACCGTACACAAACAAAAATGCGGTGGAATACCACCGCATTTCGTCAACTCGCTACATCAAGAGATACGCCTAACGCACCTTAAGGCTGCCAGTAATACTGATTAACTTGGCTAAGTGCTGGCATCATGGTTGCCGTTACATCGACAGCCTGTGGATCCTGGGGCACATCAGCTGTTGGCTCGGCGCTCAGCGGCACTTCTTTAGCAACACTCTCCCCAACAACGTCTTCTCCAACAACAGCGTCTTGCGGCTCAGTCGTCTCAACCAATCCGGTCTCAGACTCAGCAGCAACCGTATAGCCGTTATCGGCAGGTTGCGAGGTCAAACGACGATCCTGGCTTAGCTCACGCTGAAATGCCATCTCAGAACTCAGCAAGTTCACCCCAAAGATCACGGTATCCCCTTTAAGCTTGCTGGCATTGACCGACGCCACTGAGGTCAGGTTGGTCAGCATACGCTCCAGGGCAAAGAAATCTTCTGTCGACTGAATGTTGGCAACCTGAATCGCATACTCGCCGTCGCTGGCACCTCCTAGCTGCACGGCATATTTGCCTGCCAGCTGATCGGCAACCTGATTCATCATCTCTGTCAGCGCGTCGGCTGATATGCCTGCCGCCCGGCCCTCTGCTGGTGCAACTTGCGATGACACTAGATACTCTGGCTTGTCGGCAAACAGTTGCCAGCCCAGTTGGACATTATTATCTGCCTGCTGGCGCACTCGGACAACCAATACAGCATCAGGCTGATAGCGGGCACTTGCTCCGGCAATCGGCTGAACAAAGCCGCCCCAGATATCCGGGATGTTGATTGCCGTTACGTCTTCAAAATCTCCGATCGGCATCATAACCGGGACGCCTCGGTTATCCGCCGCATTTTTCAGTTGCGGCTCGAAACTGTTTCCTGACTGATCCCAGATGATGTCACGACTACGATTCGCATCATTCACCATCCAGACCAGCACACTCGGACGCTGCTCGCTCCATAGCGTGGCATTGGCCTGGGTCAGCAGGTTGCGGATCCGGGATCGGTCGAAGGTCAGCTCCAGTGTCTGCTGCCCATCTTGGCTACCGTAGCCAAACTGGCTCACATACGGGCTGCTGTTCGACAGCGCCTTGCGAATAATCTCATTCTGAGTAATTGTGCTCTGGCCTGACACTTTAATCAGTACCTGCTCCAGCGCTTCCTCACGGGCTTTTTTTTCCGACTGTTTATCCGTGTCAGGCAACGCCACCTCTGCCTGATATAAATTGGTTACCGTTGCCGCTTTAAGCGGCAGGGCCATTAAAGCAAACAGTAGTAGAGCAAAACGCAACATAGAAAACTCATTAATCACTTAGTTATTCCCCGATCATAAAATGAACGAGCCAGTATCGGCAACTGCAACTGCCACAAAATCCCAGACTATCTGATATTTATTGGATTGACTATCGCTTCCGCTTGCCTTGTGCCGTTCTAGCAACTTATTTAGGCGATATCTCAGTACCAAGGTGCTATATAAATACGCTTTTAGTCATCATCAAATGTAATCATTACAACAAAATCAACCAGAGATCACAAAAGCAGCAAGACTTTGTTGCAAATGATAACTTAAGCAAAAAGCAGATAGGCAAACGATTACACCCGTGCTAGCATTGCGCGATTTTTTTTTCAGACAGGGTGGAAAAGTATAATGATGCAGGTACTACAAGGTGCACAGATGCTATTCGTTGCATTTGGTGCGTTGGTTCTGGTTCCGTTGCTTACGGGGTTAGATCCTAGTGTTGCGCTCTTCGGCGCAGGTATTGGTACCCTCCTCTTTCAAGTCATCACCAAACGTTCCGTTCCTATCTTCCTTGCTTCCTCTTTTGCTTTTATTGCTCCTATTATGTACGGCGTCCAGACCTGGGGCGTTCCCGGTACGATGGGCGGCCTGATGATGGCTGGGGTTATCTATGTCTGCATGGGCGCGGTCATCAAAGTCCGCGGGGTAGGTATTATTCATAAACTCCTTCCGCCTGTTGTTGTCGGACCTGTGATTATGGTTATCGGCCTGGGTCTGGCACCTGTAGCTGTCAACATGGCTTTGGGCAAAACCGGGGACGGTGCCGTTCAGCTCATTGACGGTAATGCAGCACTGTGGATTTCAAGTATCTCTCTGCTGGTAACCATCGCACTGAGCGTTTTCGCCAAAGGATTCCTGAAGCTGATCCCTATCATGGGAGGGATTGTCGCCGGTTACTGCGTGAGCCTTGGATTTGGTGTTGTCGACTTTACTCCGGTTGCTCAGGCAAGCTGGCTGGCTCTGCC
Organism: Photobacterium kasasachensis; assembly: GCF_050336885.1. Lineage (NCBI taxonomy): Bacteria > Pseudomonadati > Pseudomonadota > Gammaproteobacteria > Vibrionales > Vibrionaceae > Photobacterium > Photobacterium kasasachensis. The sequence goes on along the minus strand of NZ_JAKJSH010000031.1, from coordinate 18,890 downwards.
AAACTTCACTTTCCCGGAGTTCAATATCAACGCCATTCTCTTTATGATCCCGGTCGCCATCGCCCCGGCGGTAGAGCACGTCGGTGATATGCTGGCTATCTCCAACGTAACCGGTAAGGACTACCTGAAAAAGCCCGGCCTGCACCGCACAATGGCTGGTGACGGGGTTGCGACCATTGCAGCCTCTATGTTTGGCGCGCCACCGAATACCACCTACTCAGAAGTGACCGGTGCGGTGATGCTGACCAAGGCATTTAACCCTGTGATTATGACCTGGGCTGCGGTAACTGCACTGGTACTGGCATTCGTTGGCAAGCTAGGTTCTGCACTGCAGACAATCCCGGTTCCTGTCATGGGCGGTATCATGATCCTGCTGTTCGGTTCAATTGCCACAGTCGGCCTGAACACATTGATCAAAAACAATGTTGACCTGCACAAAGCCCGCAACCTGGTGATCGTCGCTGTCACGCTGGTCTTCGGCATTGGTGGTATGGCATTTGGCATCGGCGAGTTCAGCCTGCAGGGAGTCAGCCTGTGCGGCATCGTAGCTATCTTGCTGAATCTGGTTCTGCCGGACGACCTGGGGGAAAACCATGTGGTCGATAATGCTCAGATAGAAGACACAGCCAACTAACATGCGCTGCTGACAATATCCAATCATGAAAAAGCGCCGGTGGTTATCAACCATCGGCGCTTTTTTACAGCAGTTGCTCACTGCCCGGCAGGTACAAAAAAACCGGACATCAGTCCGGTTTCAGCGTTAGGGCATAAAATTATTTGGTGCCGAAGATTTTGTCACCCGCATCGCCCAGACCAGGAACGATGTAGCCCTTGTCATTCAGCTTCTCATCGATTGCAGCTGTGAACAGCTCAACGTCTGGGTGAGCTTTTTTCAGAGCTTCAATACCTTCAGGAGCCGCAACCAGAACCAGTACTTTGAACTGCTTACAGCCCTGCTCTTTCAGCAGATCCAGTGTGGCAATCATTGAGCCACCAGTAGCCAGCATAGGATCGACAACCAGTGCAATACGCTCATCAATGTTTGATGCCAGCTTGTTGAAGTAAGGAACCGGCTCAAGGGTTTCTTCATCACGGTAAATACCGACCACGCTGATACGTGCGCTAGGTACATGCTCAAGAACACCGTCCATCATACCCAGGCCAGCACGCAGAATTGGCACAACAGTTACCTTTTTACCTTTAATTTGGTCAATTTCAACTGGACCATTCCAGCCTTCAATGGTAACTTTTTCTGTTTCGAAGTCTGAAGTCGCTTCATACGTCAGCAAGCTGCCTACTTCCGTTGCTAGCTCACGAAAACGCTTAGTGCTGATGTCGCCTTCGCGCATAAGACCGATCTTATGTTTTACCAGTGGGTGTTTAACCTCAACGACTTTCATTTCTGACTCCTAAGCAAACAAAATTTAAAAAAATCGCATTATTATACACTAGACCATGAGTGCTCTGATAGGGGTTGATGTTTCGTTTGCTTAGGAAATAGCCACTGAGATTTATTGACGCAAACGTTTCCCTTTCCGCCCTGACTGCTGTTATCATACCCCCGCTTTTTTACTTTAATGCGGTGAGGGATCTCTTGTGAGCGGCAATAACTCTTCTCTTAGTTACAAAGATGCAGGTGTTGATATCGATGCGGGAAATGCATTGGTTGATCGTATTAAAGGGGTGGTAAAACGCACCCACCGTCCCGAGGTCATGGGCGGTATTGGTGGCTTCGGCGCGCTCTGCTCGCTACCGACCAAGTATAAAGAGCCGGTATTGGTTTCCGGAACCGACGGTGTGGGCACCAAGCTTCGCTTGGCGATGGATCTGAACAAGCATGACACAATCGGTATCGATTTGGTGGCCATGTGCGTCAACGATCTGATTGTGCAAGGGGGAGAGCCGCTGTTCTTCCTGGACTATTATGCGACTGGCAAGCTTGAGGTCGATACCGCAGCAGCCGTTGTTGCGGGGATCGGCGAAGGTTGTATCCAGTCTGGCTGTGCCCTAATTGGTGGTGAAACCGCGGAAATGCCGGGGATGTACCACGGCGAAGACTATGATGTCGCGGGCTTCTGTGTCGGTGTCGTCGAAAAGGCCGATATCATTGACGGCAGCAAAGTCAAAGCCGGCGATGCACTTATCGCTGTGGGCTCAAGCGGTCCGCACTCTAACGGCTTCTCCCTGATCCGCAAGATCATTGAAGTCTCTCAGGCCGACCTAAGCAAAGAGCTTAATGGCAAACCACTGGCCGATCACTTGCTTGAGCCAACAAAGATCTACGTTAAATCCACGCTGAAGATGATGGAAAGCTGTAATATTCACGCTATTTCTCATATCACAGGTGGTGGTTTCTGGGAAAATATCCCTCGCGTATTGCCAGCAGGCACGAAAGCCGTTGTTGACGGCAAGAGCTGGGAATGGCCTGCCATCTTCAACTGGCTGCAAGAAGCCGGCAACGTTGAAACCTACGAAATGTACCGTACCTTCAACTGTGGCGTCGGCCTGGTTATTGCCCTGCCACAGGCACAGGCCGAGCAGGCTATCGACATCCTGAAAGCCGAAGGCGAAAACGCCTGGCTTCTGGGTGAAATTGCTGATGCCGAAGCCGGTGAAGAGCAGGTGGAGATTAAATAAGACGATGAAAAGCATCGTAGTTCTGATTTCCGGGAGCGGCTCGAACCTTCAGGCGATGATTGATGCCTGTGACAGCGGCATCATTCAAAATGCACGCATTGCCGCTGTGGTATCAAACAAGGCTGATGCCTATGGCCTGGAACGGGCCCGTCAGGCGGGTATTGATACCGTACACCTCGTAGCCAGTGACTACAGTGACCGTGAAACGTATGACCGGGCTCTGGCAGAGCACATTGATGCTTTCCAGCCAGATTTGGTCATACTAGCCGGGTTCATGCGTATTTTGAGCCATGAGTTTGTCCGTCACTACCAGGGCCGGATGCTCAATGTACACCCTTCGCTGCTGCCGAAGTACACCGGCTTGCATACCCATCAGCGGGCCATTGATGCAGGTGACAAGGAGCACGGCACCAGTGTGCATTTTGTTACCGAAGAGTTAGACGGTGGTCCGGTGATCCTTCAGGCCAAGGTGCCTATCTTTGACACTGATACAGCTGAAGAGGTCATGGCTCGGGTCCAGGAGCAGGAGCACCGTATATATCCGCTGGTAGCCAACTGGTTCTTGCAAGGCAGGGTCTGTATGGCTGAAGACAAAGCTGTTTTTGACGGACTCCCTCTGCCGCCGCATGGCTATGCCGCGGAAGAGTAGTCGATACAGCATAAAACCATAGCGATAAAAAACGCGACCTTGTGGTCGCGTTTTTGATTTAGCAAACAGATGACTAAAACAACAATGTCTACAACGTTCGGTTATGGATCAACTCACCGTAGTGGAATACGCTAAATTCACCCGGCTGCATTTTGTGCCAGCTCTCGTCATTAGTCAGCGGTTGAGTGGCAATCACCGTAACCACATCATTTGGCGTAGTTTCCATCTGAAAGTCGATAGTGACATCTTCGTCAATCAAAGAGGCCTGGCCAAACGGTGCCCTGCGCGTGATCCAATGCAGATTATTGGTGCAATATGTCAGTACGCACTCGCCATTGCTAAGCAGCATATTATAGACACCCAGCTCCCTGAGGCGATCACAGCACACCGCGACATAGTCGTAAACCGCGACCATATCTTCCGGAAGATCAGGAAACTTGGCCTCCAGCTGGTTGAGCAGCCAGCAGAAGGCTATCTCACTGTCGGTATCGCCAACAGGCCTGAAGCGTCCGGTATCTAGCTTTTCATAGCCTGTTAGCTGGCCATTGTGAGCAAATGTCCAATAGCGCCCCCATAGCTCCCGGGTAAACGGGTGAGTATTTTCGAGGCTGACACCACCACGGTTGGCCTGACGGATATGGCTAACGACGGCACAGCTTTTTATCGGATACTCCTGCACCAGTTCAGCAATTCGCGACCGGCAGCTCGGGTTGGGATCTTTAAAGGTACGAAATCCCCGCCCTTCATAGAAGGTGATCCCCCAGCCGTCCCTGTGAGGGCCGGTCTTTCCGCCTCGCTGCATCAGGCCGGTAAAGCTAAAACAAATATCGGTTGGCACATTGGCACTCATGCCAAGCAATTCACACATAGTCCTTTATGCCCTCTCTGCAGGATTGAGACATGTCTAACAATAACTGAAATTAGCTCGAAGCCATCTCTTTCTCAACCAGCATAATTAAAATGTGGATAATTTTAATATGCACTTCCTGAATTCGGTCAGCAAATCCGAAATGCGGCACACGGATCTCCACATCAGCCAAGCCTGCCATCTTGCCGCCGTCTTTACCGGTCAGGGCAATGGTTTTCATGCCTTTGGCCTTGGCGGCATCAATCGCTTTAAGAATATTGCCAGAATTGCCCGAGGTCGACAGACCGAACAGGACATCGCCCTTCGCACCGACAGCTTCCAGGTAGCGAGAGAACACATAGTCGTAGCCGAAATCATTGCTCACGCAAGAAAGGTGGCTAGGATCTGAAATCGCAATACCCGGGTAACCCGGACGGTTTTCACGGTAGCGTCCTGTCAGTTCCTCGGCAAAGTGCATCGCATCACAGTGTGAGCCACCGTTACCGCAAGACAGTACCTTGCCGCCCTGCTTAAAGGACTCGGCCAGTACTTTGGCAGCAGCTTCGATATCTGCAATGTTTTTTTCATCGCTTAAAAAGCGGTTCAATACTTCAGCAGCTTCATTGAGTTCTGCACGGATCAAATCTTGGTACATAGACTAATCTCGGGTTATTCATACAATATTATCGCCTAGCCGGAGCCCTCCGGCTAAGCACTTATACGCCTTAGCTTGCAGTGTACAAAGAAACGGCCGAAGGTGTCGACTCCTGAGACAGCACATTGTGACGGTTTATGGCCAAATGCTCACGTAATAGCTGCGCAGATGGGTAAAGCGAGATGTTGTCGGCCATCAACACGCCGGCCGTCGTCAACTTTCTCTCGACATGACCTGCAACCCCGAGCAGATACACCGGATACTGACGGATTCTGTCCAGCGCATTTTCAAAGGCATGGATAGCCGTAATATCTATTGTCGTGACATCGCTGAAATCAAGCACCACGGCCCGGGTCTCAACTTGCGAATGATCAATAACATTGAATGCTTTTTCGCTGGCCGCGAAGAAAAGCGGGCCATTGATATCATATACCACCACATCGTCACCAAACTCCTGATGCTGGTGCTCCCCGTTCACTTCCGTCACACTGGTCAGTGTCGCGATACGCTGAATAAACAGCACTCCGGCCAGCAAAAGGCCAACGACGACGGCAATAACCATGTCAAAGACCACTGTCAGGGTAAAACAGCTCACCAGTACAGCAACATCACGACGTGGGGCCACCTTCAGGGTATGGACAAAGTGCGGCGCTTCCGACATATTCCAGGCGACCATGATCAGCAAACCGGCCAGGGCGCTCATCGGGATAAACGACAACATCGGTGCCAGTACTATCATCGCCGCCAGCACAAACAGTGCGTGAGTAATGGCCGACACCGGAGAAAATGCACCGGCCCGAATATTGGTGGCAGTACGGGCGATGGCAGCCGTTGCCGGGATCCCGCCAAAAAATGGCACCACCATATTGGCCAGCCCCTGCCCCACCAACTCGGCGTTCGGGTTATGCTTGCTGCCGGTCATGCCGTCTGCCACCACCGCGCAGAGCAGCGATTCAATACACCCGAGCATCGCAATGGTAAAGGCGGCCGGCAACAACTCAACCACCAGCCCCCAGCTGAACTGGGCATCTTGCCACGGCATCACCAGTTGCGGTAATACCTGCGGGATCCCCTGGCCAACCAAATCGCCGATTTGATAGTGGAACTTTTCACCGAGCAAGCCAACATGCGTGCTGCCCCACTGGTTCATCAGTAAGGCCAGCACGGTACCTGTCGCAAGAGCAACTACATGTGGAGGGATCCGATTCTTAAGCTTGGCCCATAGAATGAATGTCGCAATCGTACCAAATCCGACCATCGCATCGGCATAGTTAATACTTGGCAGGGCACTCATATACGCCATGACTTTCTCGGGAAAGTGCACTGGATTACCTTCAACCGCCAGTCCGAGCAAATCCTTTAGCTGTAGGAAGGCAATAACCAGCCCTATTCCGGCAGTAAACCCTGTCGTTACAGGATACGGTACATAGGCCACCAGCTGGCCAAGGCGCAGCACCCCCATCAATAACAGGATCACCCCGGACATCAGAGTGGCCAGCATCAGGCCGGACAGGCCGTATTGCTGAGTAATCGGCAGTAAAATCACGACAAATGCGGCCGTCGGGCCAGTAATATTAAATCGCGAGCCACCAAACAAGGCTGCCAGCAAACCAGCAACAACCACCGTATACAAACCATGCTGTGGCGGCACACCAACGGCAATCGCCAGCGCCATCCCCAGCGGAATGGCCACAACACCCACAGTAATACCTGCAACAATATCGGCACGAAGCGTAGAGAAAGAATAACCTTTTCGCCACGCTTGTTTTAAAGCATGAAATAACAACACGACAAACCCCTGCACTTGCGTACAAAAGAAAATTTAAGAAAAGCTGTCATCCCGAGTGAGGGATCCGGCGGGCATGTGTCAGTCGGAGTTCGGGAAAGGCAACAAATGACGCCATGAGTCATCCACAGCCTAGATTGACACTGGTGTCAACTTGGTAAATAGCGTGAACGGCATCACAATACGGTCCATATTAATTGTATGACTTATTTTCGCAAGCACATTTTTCCAACTCGCTGATCTTGATCAAGCCCTTATGTAACAAGGGATGACAGGACATCTTTACATAACGCCATCCTTTCAGAACAGAAAATTATTTTACATTTCATTAAAGATCGCCTTACACTTATCACAAGTGGTAAGACCTCTTACCTTGCATAAAACGTACCCAATAATAATAAATCAACGCCCACCGATAAGGAGAATCATCATGGTTACACTTGTGTACCTACTAGGGCTAATTGGTATAACCGGTGTACTCGCCTACCACCGTGCCAACCTCAGAACCTTTACCGCCATGTTTGTGGCAGCACTGGCTGTAGGCTCGGTACTCGATATCGTCGGCCAGTACAGCTGGTTAGCTTTCCTGCTGATTGCAATACCATTAAACGTGATTTCATTACGCAAAAACCTATTGAGTAAACCCGCTCTCAAAGCGTTTAAAGGCGTCATGCCCGAGATGTCCCGTACCGAAAAAGAAGCCATTGATGCCGGTACCGTCTGGTGGGAAGCCGATCTGTTCCGCGGCGCACCTAACTGGAACAAATTGCATGATATTCCGGCCCCGCGCCTGAGCGCAGAGGAGAAAGCCTTTCTCGACGGTCCCGTCAATGAAGTGTGCCGAATGGTCAACGACTTTCAGGTAACACATGAACTGGCCGATCTGCCCCCCGAAGTCTGGCAGTACCTCAAGGATCATAAATTTTTCGCTATGATCATCAAAAAAGAATACGGCGGCCTGGAATTTTCAGCTTATGCCCAATCTCTGGTGCTACAAAAGCTAACTGGTGTCTCTGCCGTGCTCTCCTCGACCGTCGGTGTTCCGAACTCACTCGGCCCGGGTGAGCTATTGCAGCACTACGGCACCAAAGCGCAAAAAGACCACTACCTGCCTCGTCTGGCAGAAGGTAAGGAAATTCCTTGTTTCGCCCTAACTAGCCCGGAAGCCGGCTCTGATGCAGGCTCAATTCCTGATTTTGGTATCGTCAAAAAAGGGATGTGGCAAGGTGAAGAAGTCTTGGGGATGGAACTGACCTGGAATAAGCGCTACATCACGTTGGCCCCTATCGCGACTGTGTTAGGTATGGCCTTTAAGCTATTCGATCCCGATCACCTGCTGGGTAATGAGGAAGATCTCGGTATCACCTGTGCTTTGATCCCAACCGATATCGACGGGGTTGAAATTGGCCGTCGCCACTTCCCGTTAAACGTGCCATTCCAGAATGGTCCGACTCAGGGTGACAAAGTCTTCGTACCCATCAGTTTCATCATCGGTGGCCAGGAAATGGCCGGTCAGGGATGGCGCATGCTGGTTGAATGCCTGTCTGTCGGCCGTGGTATCACTTTGCCATCGAACTCCACAGGCGGCCTGAAGACAGCAGCCATGGCAACCGGTGCCTATGCCCGTATTCGCCGCCAGTTCAAGTTACCGATCGGCAAAATGGAAGGTATTGAAGAACCGTTGGCCCGTATAGCAGGCAATGCCTACGTCCTGGACTCAGCCAGTAACCTGACGGTCTCCGGTATTGATTTAGGTGAGAAACCTTCGGTCATCTCAGCCATCGTCAAATACCACTGTACCCACCGCAGCCAGCGTAGTGTTATTGATGCCATGGACGTAGTCGGTGGCAAGGGGATCTCCATGGGGCCAAGCAACTTCCTGGCACGTGGATACCAGGGCGCGCCTATTGCGATTACCGTGGAAGGAGCAAACATCCTCACCCGCTCAATGATAATCTTCGGCCAAGGGGCAATACGCTGCCATCCTTATGTGCTGGAAGAGATGGATGCGGCTTACAATGATGATGCAGAAAAAGCACTGAATGGTTTTGATAGTGCTCTGTTCGGCCACGTTGGCTTTGTGATCAGCAACATGGTCCGTTCATTCTGGTTCGGCCTGACTGACGGCAGGGGGTCCTCGGCACCACGCAAGGATGCCACGGCCCGTTACTACCAGCAACTGAATCGCTACAGTGCCAACCTTGCTCTGCTCGCCGATATTTCAATGGCAGTGCTCGGCGGTTCGCTGAAGCGCAAAGAGCGCCTGTCTGCCCGTTTGGGTGACGTACTCAGCCAGCTCTACCTCTCGTCAGCAACCCTCAAGCGTTATGCGGACGACGGCTGCAAGCAAGATGACCTGCCACTGGTTCACTGGGGCTTGCAGGACTCGCTATACCAGGCTCAGGAAGCACTGGATGAGTTCCTGCGTAACTTCCCAAACCGTCCGATTGCCGCGATTATGCGCACCATGATCTTCCCTCTTGGGCTGGGGCGTGTAAGACCAACGGACAAGTTGGATCATAAAGTTGCCCGTATCATTCAGACACCGAGTGAAACCCGTAACCGTATCGGTCGCGGTCAGTTCCTGGAAGCATGCGAGAACAATGCGGTTGGTATGATTGAAGAGACACTGAAAGATATTTTGGCAGCCGAGCCAATCTATGATCGTGTCTGTCAGGCTGCCGGCAAGAAGTTCCCGTTCATGCAGCTGGATAATGTGGCGACGGTTGGCCTGGAGCTTAATGCTATCAACGAGAGTGAAGCCGAGCTATTGCGCCGGGCTGAAGAAGGTCGCTTACGCACGATCAATGTCGATGATTTTGAACCCGAAGAGCTGGCAGCCAAACCCTACCAGCCATCGGAAAAAGACATTGCAGCCTGATAACATTTAGATTGCTCAAGCTAACAAAAAGGGAAGCCACAATGGCTTCCCTTTCTTTTTGAGTTAATTATCAAACAAACCGCAGGTTCTGTTCGCCTTGCCCTCTATGTGGCTATCAGGACGCCGGAACAACCAGTGAATCTTCTTCCAGCACTTTCTTCATTTTGCGCTTGCGCCATAGGAAGGCAATCACAACCACCAGCACCACTACCAGTACGTTGGCACCCAAGATAATTTTCATCACCTTGGAGCGCTCAGCCTGCTTCTCCGCTTCAATTCGCAGCATCTCTTCCCGTTTGGCTTTGGCTTCCTGCTGGGCCCTGAACTCTTCCAGGTTACGATCCAGCTGCAGCTCGGCCATCACCGCAAAATGATTTTCCGGTAGCTTGAAGATCAGCTCCCGGTTATTGAAGTTATCAGTCGCATATAACCACCCATACCAGCCATAACGACCCGGCGCCTCGCCATTGGGCAGGCGTACCTTCAGTCCGTCTTCGTCAGACAGGGCATGCTGCTGGCTGATGGTCTCATCGCCATCAGGGTTTATCTGCACAATGTGGGCAGCAAGGGAGCCGGGAAGTAATGCTCCCTCTTCCGTTTCCACCACGACCTGATGGGGCTCACTGCGTCCTCGTCCCTGAATAAAGCTCGCCCGCAGTGGCGGCGGATACACGAGTATCTCCTGCTCGACGGTACGCAGGAAAACGCCATTGCCCGAGGTGATCCTGACCCGGTATTTTCCCGGCTGGACAGTCACAGGCAGAGCTACCGTAAAGACACCGTCTCCGGGTTCCTCATCAAAGGCCAGTCCGTCATCGGCAAACTCGCCCAGAACGATAGGGCTCGGCTGTGCTTCCTTCGGGAGGTTATCGGCATCTTCAATGTATTCGTAAAAAACGACAGACATCTTTACCCGATCAAGAAAATCGCGCATGGTCAGCAGCTTTCCATCCTGGGTCAGGCGGGCGGTAAACTTGATCGTCTCGGACTGATAGAGCCGCGAAGGCAGATCCTCCACCGTCAGCTGGAGGTTGGACAAGACGACGATCCGGTTCTTAGGGGTGACCTTGCCGACGGCCTGCCAGGGGCCCGGCATCGGATTTTCGATGGAAATGATGTCCATCCCTGGCTCGTCATACCAAGCAACATTCTTCGGATGACGAAAGGAATAGTATTTCTTGCCATCAGGACGCACCAAGACAATCGCCCGGCTGTTGTCTCCCCGTTTGACGACAAACGAGACCTGTTCGACCGTCGGATCAACACGAAATCGGTTATCCAGCCACGACATAGCCGTACTGTCTTTTGCCCAAGACAGTACCGGTATCAGCATCACTAGCAATAATAACCGCCGCATAGCACCTCTATTGACGCCACAGCGAGACGTCACCTTTTTTCTCGATAAGATCCAAGCGCGATTCATGCGCTTGTATTTCATCGGCCGATGCCTTGATGATCTTTAATGATTTTCTTCCCGATGCCAGACGGCGGATGGCACTTTCTGTACCAGTGTCACTTTCTTCGCTGCCGGCGCTGAGTGCCAGCGATGTCTGGCCACCTGTCATCATCAGGTAGACATCAGCCAGGATCTCGGCATCGAGCAATGCCCCGTGGAGAGTACGGTGCGAGTTATCTATACCGTATCGCGAACACAGTACATCAAGGTTGTTTCTTTTTCCCGGGAATAACCGCTTGGCCATCTCCAGGGTATCGGTGACCTTGCAAAAATCCTCGGTCTTGCCGATTGACGAACCCATTTTCCTGAATTCGTAATCCATGAAGCCGATATCGAAGGGCGCGTTGTGAGCCACCAGCTCTGCCCCACGGATAAACTCCATAAACTCTTCATGGACTTCCCGGTATGTCGGCTTATCAAGCAAGAACTCATCGGTAATACCGTGAACATCAACCGCTTCCGCATCGATCTCCCGATCCGGTTTGATATAGACATGGAAACTGTTACCCGTCAGCTTACGGTTGATAATTTCAACTGCACCGATCTCGATAATACAGTGGCCTTCATAGTGAGGGCCGGTCATATTCATACCGGTTGTTTCGGTATCGAATACGATAATACGTTCGTTAGTAGCTTTCATAGTAGCGATTGTGTCAGACTAAAGTTTTTCCTAAAGCGAATACTACCAAATATGACCAAGCAGGTAGAAATTTTCACCGATGGTTCTTGCCTCGGTAACCCGGGGCCAGGTGGTTATGGTACCGTCATGCGTTACAAGCAGCACGAAAAAGAGCTCAGTGGCGGCTTTCACATGACGACAAATAACAGAATGGAACTGCTGGCAGCCATTATCGGCCTGTCAAGCCTCAAAGAATCCTGCCAGGTTGATCTCACCACCGACAGCCAATATGTCCGACAGGGGATCACCCAGTGGATCCATAACTGGAAGAAACGCGGCTGGAAGACTGCCGATAAAAAGCCGGTTAAAAATGCCGATCTCTGGCAGCGTCTCGATACAGAGACACAGCGCCATCAAGTGTCGTGGCACTGGGTAAAAGGCCACGCAGGCCATCCGGAGAATGAACGCTGTGACGATTTGGCCCGTGCCGCTGCCGAGTCCCCGACCCAGGATGATACCGGCTATAAGGCGTAACGACTTCAACTCACAGCAACAATGTTACGCCCCCTTTATTTTCTGGCTTGCCTTGGTCCGGCAATTGAGGCCTAGCGGCGTTAGCTGACGCCGCAACTTCCAGGTTGGTTTTATCGGCTTGAGAGGAACCGTCCGCTTACGGGCGACAATCAAGTACATGCTGCCAACCGACGAACACGTTTCAGACAACACGCTTTCTGCCCAGGCCGAGCAGGCCTGATGCTTTGTCGCCGGCAGTACCGCAAAGTTCTCGTGAAAGACCACCTCGTAATTCAGGACTCCCAGCCAGTCTTTCACCCGCATCGGCATAAACATCCGCCCTTTCCACGGAAAGCGCTTGCGATTCCATGGCAGCAAGCCCCGCATACCAAGAATACTCACCGGGTTATAGCCACTTAACAGGATATAGCCGTCGTCCACCATCACCCGGTCGATCTCCCGCAGCAAGCGGTGGGGGTCTGAACAATAATCTAATTGATGGGTGATCACACAGGCATCAAACGACTTTTCCACAAAAGGCAAGGAAAAGTGGTCGGCAATGACCGTATGCAGCGGATTGAACTTATCAATGCAAATCTGATGCTGGATGTTACAATGGCCACTGGCGAGCTCACAACTTAGCCCACCAAGCTTTAACATATGATAGCCGAATAGCTTAGGCCACCATTCATCAAGCTGGGCCTGGAGCAGCTCCGCCGCCCATTCGCCATTGACGACTTGTGACCAGGTATGTGGTGATTCAATATCTGTTAACGTGCGGGCTGGCTTCATAAGTTATTGCTCAACACCTAAAGGCTGGAGACAAATTACATGCTTACAGTAAAAAGCATACCTGCATTTAATGACAATTACATCTGGCTTATTCACAGTCCGGACAAACGTTGCGTCGTCGTTGATCCTGGTGATGCAACGCCAGTAATCAAGGTGTTACAAGAAGAAGAGCTCACTCTTGATGCCATTCTGGTCACTCATCACCATCATGACCATATTGGCGGGATCAGCGAGCTCAAGCGCGCGTTTCCCCATGTCAATATAGTTGCCCCTTCTGCCGAGCCCATTCCCGGCGTCTCGCAGTCTGTCGACGATGGCGACCAGGTAGAAATATTCGGCGAACGCTTTATGGTACTGAGCGTTCCCGGACACACCGCAGGCCATGTTGCCTATGTCGGGGACGAAAAGCTGTTTTGTGGCGATACCCTGTTCTCCGGTGGTTGTGGCCGCTTGTTCGAGGGCACTCCGGCTCAAATGTACAGCTCGCTACAGAAAATTGCAGCGCTACCAGACGAAACTGAAGTCTACTGTGCCCATGAATATACAAGCAGTAATATTGCCTTTGCCTTAGTCGCCGAACAGGACAACCCTCACCTGCAACGTTACCGCGAAGATGTCAGCCGACTGCGGGCACAGGGTATCAGCACGATCCCGTCGACATTACGACAAGAAAAATTAATAAATCCGTTTTTACGCTGTGATCAAGCCAGTATCAAAAAATCCGTTGCAGATAAGGCATTTGACGACAGTGATCTGGAGACCTTCGCTGCACTGCGTCGTTGGAAAGACGAATTTTGACCTGGGTCACTTGTCTCCAAGGTAGTTGGCCAAGTATCATCTCCAACTATTTTGGCTTTAGGCAGGTTCCATGAAATCCCGATTTTTTTTAGCGAGCGCGCTATTACTGGCTGGTTGCCAAATTACGAATACGACAAATACAGTAGAAGAACAAACAAATACAACCAATAAGAACGAAGAAGCCTCTGTACAAGTGCCAGCGGCTTCTGCACAGGAAGAAACAACCAAACCTGTCGCCATTGAAAAGGTCATCGTAGCAACGCCTCAGGACCAAGACGATGTATGGAAGCGCATTACCATGCAGCTGACCGCCGATATTCCTGAGAACAAACGCGTCAAATACTACCGTAACTGGTACCTGCGCTATCCGGGCCATCTTAAAACCGTTGCCGGGCGCGCCGAACCCTTTCTATATTACATCACCGAAGAAATCGAAAAACGTAACCTACCACTGGAACTCGCCCTGCTTCCTATTGTTGAAAGCTCTTTTGATCAGTTTGCCTACTCCCACGGCAGAGCAGCAGGTCTATGGCAAATTATTCCAGATACCGGTCGTCGTTTCGGATTAGAGCAAAACTGGTGGTATGACGGTCGCCGCGATGTTGTTGAATCGACCCAGGCAGCATTGGACTTGCTGGAGTACCTGAACCGAAAATTTGATGGCGACTGGCTTCATGCCCTCGCAGCTTACAACACCGGTGAAGGACGTGTATTCCGGGCAATTCGCAAGAATAAGGCTGCCGGCAAGCCGACTGACTTCTGGTCACTGGATCTTCCGAAAGAAACCAGCGGTTATGTACCTAAGCTGCTGGCTGTTGCCGACGTGATCAAAAACCAGAAGAAATACGGTATAACCATCCCTGCGATCCCTAATGAACCTGCGGTTGAGCTCGTCAAGCCGGGTACCCAGATGGATCTGGCCATGGCCGCCAGCTATGCCGGCATGAAGCTCAAAGATCTGCAAAACCTCAACCCTGCCTATAACCACTGGGCGACCTCACCGGATGGCCCTAACCACCTACTATTGCCAATCGACAAAGTTGACCACTTCAACAGTCAGTTTGCCAGTAACGGCCGCCAGGGAATGAAAGTGGTTCGCTACAAAGTGAAATCTGGCGATACATTGAGTGTACTTGCACAGAAACATAAGACCACCACCAAACAGATCCAGCGGGCCAACAATATGTCCGGCAGCAATATTCGTGTTGGCCGCCATATTCTGATCCCTGTCGCGATGCAAGATGGCGAGAGTATATCGGCTCAGCTTGCCGCCCGAACCCAGAAAAGCCATGGCAGCGGCTATCGTACAACCTACGTAGTGAAGTCTGGCGACAGTCTGTGGACTATTGCCCGCAGTGAGAAAGTCTCTATTGACCAAATCACCAAGTGGAATGGCCTAAGCAAGAATAAGCCGCTACGTATCGGACAGAAGCTGACCCTTTGGAAGAACAGTGCAACGGGTGGCGTCATCCGTACTGTCTACTACAAGGTCCGCTCCGGTGATAACCTCAGCGCCATAGCCCAGCGGTACAAAGTCAAAGTTTCAGACCTTGTAAAATGGAATCAAATTAACGGCCAGAAGTATCTAAAACCCGGCCAAAAATTAAAACTCTATGTTGATGTAACTAAGGTCAGTGTATGACACCGTCTAAAAACCCATTCATTGCGGTATTCGATGCATTCCGCTCCCCTATTGACTGCTTTGCGGCCGTATACGATCGTCCTAGATGGGCCATTCTGCCCTACCTGATCGCTATTTTGGGACCCATTTTCTTCTGGAGCAGTTATTTCAGCAATGTGGACATGGCCTGGCTACAGCAGGAGCTAATGGTTCAGTTTACCAATCTGAACCAGCAGATGGAGCCGTCATTGCTAACCAAAGAAGCTTTGCATGCTAGCGAAGTCGTCGCTGATATTGCCGGACGCACGTTGTGTGTCTTTGTTCTGGCACTTTGGCTGCACCTGGCCACCAAGAGTAATCAGTACCAGCACAGCTATGGCAAATGGTTGGCCGCATCGTGCTTTATCATGCTACCGACTCTGATCGGCGATTTTGCCAGCTACACCAACATCATGTTCAACAGCAACAATATCATGCCGAATGCAGCTGATCTCAATAGCTTGAATGGTCTGATAAAATTGCCGATGAGCAATCCATGGGCGTCTTTTGCGGCAACAATCCCGCTACTGGCACCATGGTATATCACACTGACTTATGCTGTTGTGACAGCATGGACTGACTTTGATCGGGCCAAATCAATTGTCGTCGCCATTCTTCCGTGGCTGCTCGCACTGATCATTTGGCCAATCATGATCATTGCAGTCTGAAGCTGGCAATAATGGGATTATGATCTGAGGCATCGGTTTTCGGTGCCTCTGCACTGACAAGCTGGAGATCGCGGTAATACAAATGATCCAGCGGCTTGCCAAACACCTTGATCCGCTGATCTTCTCTCAAATGGACATCACGAAGCCCCAGACTTTCGGCAAACGTATTAACAACATCGATCCGAGCCTGGCGCCAGGTGTTAAAGTCACCGGCCAAAATAATTGGCCCGGAATGAACAGCCAATACCGTCCGCAGGCTATCGAGCTGCTCCTGATATTCATCAAGCCCTACCGCAAAGTTCACACCATGCAAATTCACAACGATCAGTGTATTGCCGTCTGAAAGCGCAAACTCAGACAATAGCGCTGATTTGGGCAACCGGAGCCAGGGCTCCATCGTCAGGTAGGCACAGGTACTTTTGGCGTTGACGCTCGATAAGTTCATCACTCCCGCCGGCGTATTCATAAACTTAAACGCATTAGCCATCCGCACTTTCCAGTTGCTGTCATCCAGGTAATCACGTAAGTCGGTATTCAAGCTTGCTTCCTGTAACAGGACAAGTTCACTATCTTGTGAAAATGTCTCCAGGGCTGAGCGCCAGTTTTCTTTTTGTTGCTTATAGATGTTCCATACCGACACAGTAAACTCACCATCGGTGTCCAAAGGATGCGCGATAGCATTTTCAATACAGCGATAGGAAAACTGCGGAGCCAGTACATTCGCACTGACTTCAGGTGTGTCGGCAACATCAAATGACCAGTTAAAAGCACTGACACCTAATACTCCGGCTACCACACCAAGCCCTGCCGCTACTTTTGCATACCGCGCCATTTACATCCCCTTTTTGAAACGAAACCAGCCCTGGCAACAGGGCTGCCATAGAAAACCTAGAAAAGATAGTTAATCAGTAATGTTTGCCGTTATCGTAATATGCCGTTGGAGTCAGCGCGGTAAAAATAACTGCAACATCTTGCTCTGACTCTTCCAGAGCATTACGGACGGCTTCTGTGATATGTTGCGCGACCTGATCTTGGATCTCTTGGCCACGGTCGAACCAAAGCACCTCAACGAATGGATACGCAAACGACACCTCACCATCAAAAATGAAGGTTGTCGAAATATGCTCTAGAGTGAAATCTTCGCGAGGACAGGCCATCAGAGGCTGGAGATCATCTACCAATGCCGTCGACAGTGATTTTACGGTATCAAATTCTACATCACGGAAACGAAGATGCGGCATACTTACTCCCAAATCGCTCACTGCTAAAAGCCAACAAGATACCATTGAATTCGTGTGTTGCGCACCAATTTCTGTGCTCTTGATGACGATTAACGTCAATATATAAGAGTCAATTTTAGCAGCTCTGACGCTAATCGGTTGAAGGTAAAATAGAATAACCCACTTGAACCAAGATCACACTTCTAGGATTTAAACGTCAACTATTATCGATTCCACTAAGCAAGAACCCGCTAGAGCATACTCAGAAAAACGAGCTTGCTACTGAAATAATTGGCTACCGGTTACATATTTGATACCCTTTCACACAAATAAAACACCATTCAATTACTATTTATGAAAAAGATCATTTTAATCACAGCCTTAGCATTTTCAGTACCTAGCTGGGCATTCGGTCAGGGTAATCATGAGACAAGAATCGCATCACTCGAGCAGCAGGTCCGGTTGCTCTCCAAGCAAATTAAATATCTAGAGAGACAAATTGCACTTCAGGATGGTATCAATGAAAGCGGCGATCATATGTACCAGTGCAAAATCCGTGTCTTTGGCGAACAATATACCGGCCGCTCTGCCAACAGGGGAAGTGCAGTCACCAAAGCTGTCGATGCATGTACTGATGCCCAGGAAGACATGTTCTGTCGCCCTGATAGTGTTCAGTGTCAGAAATATTAATATCGCTTTCTGTGCACAGACAGCTGTGAAGCCTCATCGATAGTGAAGCTTTGTATATGAGCCAGAACTCAGAGGGATTCGATAGGACTTGCCAGCAAGTGAGCTGGCGAACCAAGGGGACGCCTAGTTATCCCAACATTACTTCGCAGAAGCAACAAACGAAAAAAAGCCCCAGTCTTTCGACTGAGGCTTCATATATGGCAGGGGTGGAGAGATTCGAACTCCCAACACGCGGATTTGGAATCCGCTGCTCTGCCAATTGGAGCTACACCCCTGTTGTCTCAGTTTTTAAGAGCTGAAACTCTAAATAAAGTGGCGGAACGGCCGGGCTTGCGTTCAAGCGGGACTCATTCGACCGAAGGGCGAACCCTTCTAAATAAAGTGGCGGAGCGGACGGGACTCGAACCCGCGACCCCCGGCGTGACAGGCCGGTATTCTAACCAACTGAACTACCGCTCCACTCAAATCACCGCACGTTCACTGCGATAATCTAAATTGGAAGCCTGGCGATGTCCTACTCTCACATGGGGAGACCCCACACTACCATCGGCGCTATTACGTTTCACTGCTGAGTTCGGCATGGGATCAGGTGGGTCCATAATGCTATGGTCGCCAAGCAAATTCTGTTTATCTTACGTCGCTGACGGAAGATACAATCTTGGAAAGTTAACTAGTATTCTCGCGCTTACATTCAAGCGTATGTGGAGTCCGTGACCTACATGGATGTAGGAAATACTGATAATCGTCTGGAACGATTTCAGTAATAAAACCCCTTGGGTGTTGTATGGTTAAGCCTCACGGGCAATTAGTACAGGTTAGCTCAACGCCTCACAGCGCTTACACACCCTGCCTATCTACGTCGTAGTCTCCAACAACCCTTCAGGATACTTATAGTATCAGGGATGACTCATCTCAGGGCTCGCTTCCCGCTTAGATGCTTTCAGCGGTTATCGATTCCGAACTTAGCTACCGGGCAATGCGTCTGGCGACACAACCCGAACACCAGAGGTTCGTCCACT
>NZ_JAKJSH010000030.1:0-63165 GCF_050336885.1 Photobacterium kasasachensis | reverse complement strand
GAAGCACTGATTGCCCAAATGCTTCCTCGTCACATGGAAATCATYTTYGAAATCAACCACCGCTTCATGAAGCTGGTTGAGCARACMTGGCCAGGCAACAATGAAGTGAAGCGCAAGCTTTCTATCATTGARGAAGGTCCGCAGCGTATGGTTCGCATGGCTAACCTGTGTGTTGTCGGTACCTACGCGGTAAACGGTGTAGCCGCTCTACACTCTGAGCTGGTTAAACGCGACCTGTTCCCTGAGTTCGACGAGTTGTTCCCGGGCCGCTTGACCAATGTCACGAACGGTGTCACACCGCGTCGCTGGATCAAATACTGTAACCCTGGCCTATCTGCGCTGATCAGCGAGAAGGTGGGTAACGACTGGCCTAACAAACTTGAAAAAATTGCCGGTCTTGAAAAGTTCGCAGAAGATAAAGCGTTCCAGAAACGCTACATGGCAGTGAAAAAAGAGAACAAACAACGTCTGGCTGACTGGGTTAAAGAGAACATGGATATCGAGATTGATACCAATGCTATCTTCGACATTCAGATCAAGCGTCTGCACGAGTACAAGCGTCAGCACCTGAATTTGCTTCACATTCTGTCGCTGTACCACCGTCTGATCAATGATCCGACTTTCGACATGCAACCTCGCGTATTCTTCTTCGGTTCCAAGGCGGCTCCGGGTTATGCGCTGGCAAAAGATATCATCTTTGCTATCAACAAAGTTGCTGAAAAAGTGAACAGCGATTCTCGCCTGGGCGGCAAGCTGAAAGTAGTATTCATTCCTGATTATCGCGTAAGTCTTGCAGAGATCCTGTTCCCGGCTGCTGACGTTTCTGAGCAGATTTCGACTGCTGGTAAAGAAGCATCGGGTACAGGTAACATGAAGTTTGCCCTAAACGGTGCCCTTACTATCGGTACAATGGATGGTGCAAACGTGGAAATGCGCGAAGAAGTTGGTGACGAAAACATCTTCATCTTCGGCTTGCTGGTTGATGAAGTACAGAAACTAAAAGAAGAGGGTTACGACCCTTACCGTTATTACCATGCTGATAGCTTACTACGCGCAGCCCTGGATCTATTGGAAACTGATGAGTTCACACCGGGTAAACCTGGCCAGCTGGCGGCGATTCGCCACAATTTGCTGGACGGTGGTGACCCTTACCTGGTACTGGCTGACTTTGCAGACTACGTGAAAACTCACGAGAAAATCGATGTTGAATACCGTAACCAGGAAAACTGGGCACGCAAAGCAATTCTAAATACTGCATTGATGAGCAAGTTTAGCTCAGACCGTAGTATTAGAGACTACGCCAACAACATCTGGAAGCTAGAACCTGTAAACCGTTAATTCACCCCCTTTGGTGATTTAAAGTCTGAATTTTATCAGCAAAAACCTAACATCGAAGCGGCCGCAAGGCCGCTATCGGAGAGAGCAAAGAGGTGACCATGGAAAGTATTAATCTAATTTCTTCAACAATTCGGCGTGTTGATCATAACATCATTATTGAGCTTGAAGATGGCACACCTTTATTTATCCCTAAATCACATCAAGAAAAGCTAAACAACTTTATTGACCACAAAGTACAATTCGGTATTCGCCCCGAATTTATATCTCTTGCCGACGACACCGATGAGCTTAACATTTGCAACGGGTTGTTAACTTCATTAGATGAATATAATGGTGCTCAGTTGCTGAAGTTTAAGATTGCTAAAGAAGAAGTAAGCTCGCGAGTTACAGACAACAAAATCACATCCAACTATATAGGTAAGAAAATTCGTTTCAATTTCGATACTTTCTTTGGCCATATTTTTGAACAAGAAACACAAGTTAATATCACCTTGTGATTATTGAGATAGACTTTATTTAAATTTGCCATATCGCTCAGTAAAACCTCTTGCATAATTTATCAACAACCGATATTCCGGTTCTGAAAAATCCCCCCTATACAAACAGCTTGTTAAGATTAGATTTGATACACTGTTAGTTATGCTGATTGACCTTGACCACTTCAAAAAGATTAACGATCAATATGGGCATGAACAAGGCAATGCCTCTTATCATGGCATTACCTTTTCCATTGCTCCTTCAAGACACTATCAGGAGGCAGGTTACCTAAGCTTTACTCTCGCACCAGATTTCTCAGCACATATTTTTGTACTTTACCTGTCGAGGTTTTAGGAAGCTGGGTAAAAACTATTTTCTTGGGGGCCTTGAAGTGTGCCATCTGCGAGCGACAAAATTCAATGACTTCTTCCTGGCTCAACACAAACTCTTCTCGAGCTTTGACAAAGGCACATGGTACTTCTCCCCACTTTTCATCAGGCATGGCAATTACGGCCACTTCCTCAATCCCCGGATGGCGGTACAGTACGTCCTCAACCTCAATACTGGAAATGTTCTCGCCACCGGAGATAATAATATCTTTCGAGCGGTCTTTAATTTCAATGTAATTATCCGAGTGCCAGACCGCCAGATCACCAGTTCTGAACCACCCTTCAGCCAATGCCTCGTCAGTGGTTGACGGATTTTTAAGGTAACCTTTCATCACAATGTTACCCCGTAAGAAAATCTCTCCCATGTCGGTACCATCTTTGGCTACCGGCTCCATTGTCACAGGGTTGGCGACCATCAACTCGCCCTGCATCGGCGAGCGCACTCCCTGACGGGCCTTCATACGAGCTTTTTCCTGGCCACTGAGGTTATCCCAGCTTCTTTGCCAGTCACACACTACGCAAGGGCCATAGGTTTCTGTCAGGCCATAAACATGTGTTACTTCTATTCCCATTGTCTCCATGCCTTCAATCACCGAGGCTGGCGGTGCCGATCCTGCTGTCATCGCGTAGACCTGATGGTCAATTCCCTGTTTCATGCCATCGTCTGCATTGTTCATCATATTAAGCACAATCGGCGCGCCACAAAAATGGGTAACCTTATGTTCATGGATAGCTGCAAAAATATCATCGGCTCTAACATGGCGCAGGCTGACACTAACCCCTACCGTTGCTGCAATGGTCCAAGGGAAACACCAGCCATTGCAATGGAACATAGGTAGAGTCCACAAGTAAACCGGGAACTGTCCCATTCCCCATGAAAGGATATTACTTACCGCGTTTAAATGAGCACCACGGTGATGGTAAACGACACCTTTGGGATTACCCGTCGTTCCTGATGTATAGTTTAATGAAATGGCCTGCCACTCATCAGCGGGAGGTCCGTACAAATAGCCCTCATCACCGCCGCAAATGAATTCTTCATAGGTTAGTGGGGAAATCAGTGAGCCCTGTTGGTATAGCGGATCATCAATGGCGATCACTAATGGCTTATGAGCGATCATTTTCAGCGCTTTGTTTACGACGTCGGTGAATTCGCGGTCAACAATGACCACTTTGCTTTCCGCATGCTGAAAAATAAATGCCATTGCATCGGCATCAAGGCGGGTATTGATGGCATTTAGCACAGCTCCTGACATTGGTACCCCGAAATGTGCTTCAAACACCTCAGGAATATTAGGCCCCACCACTGAGACAGTATCACCTTCACGAACCCCCTGTTTGTTAAGTACTGAAGCCAATTGGCGGCAACGTGATTCAGTTTCCTTCCATGTTCGTACAATAGGGCCATGAACAATGGCGGTATAATCCGGATACACACTGGCAGCACGCTCTAAGAAACTAAGCGGGCTGAGGCTTTCATAATTTGCAGGCGTTTTATCGAGGCCAATTTCATAAATATTGTGTTTAGACATAGGTATTCTTCCTTGATAGCCGGCCCCCTAGCCTGGAGCCGGAACTCAAACTAATAGAAAAGGAATAAAAGGTTAGTTTTCTACTATTTCAATAGGCTCTTCTTCGACCGTGTCATTAGCAGTTTGACGCTTGCTACGCCACTCAATAAGAAGGTACAAGACAATACCGGCCAGTAATCCAAAACCCGCACCGTAAACCGCCAACACCACACCCATAGTTCCTGCCACCCCCATCTGGGTGGCATTACGTACCTGCTCAACACCCACCGAAATACACAAGTATCCGGTGATCAGCAAAGTAATAGACAAAGCAATTGGCAATACAGGTTTAAACAAGGTGATCAATGGCAACGCGAACAAGGCCATAAACCCGACAATCCAAAATATCCCGGCTCCGCTATAAATACTGTCCATTGCCTTGCGGCCATGTCGGTAGCGCTCAGCAATTGTCGCCATCGCTCCGGTAAACAACGGCCCGGCTAATCCTGGATACGGGGCAAAAAAGGAGTGGATCAGGTTTCTGAGTGCCGTTACAAGGTGTACCCTGTCAACATTGACCTCGATATGCTCATCAGGTCGTAGGTGATCAACACGATCTAGCAGGCTTTTCCCGACAATAATGTCACCGAACGCGATCACGTAGGCGATTAGAGCCGTTGGCACTGCCAACCAAAGCATTTCCAGCGATGGTAGCCCTACCGTAAAGGGCAAGTAATTGATCATGTCACCAAAGGCCGGGGCAGAAAAACCAAACTCAACCGCTGGCAATGGATATTCACTGACAATCCAGCCCACAGCCATAGCGACCAGTGTGCCGGGAACCATGCCATAACCGGCAATGATCTTGGCCCATTTATGTTTGTTGACATAATCACGGAAATTCAGCGAAAACAAAACGTACGCCGTGACAATAAAACCGATGATTAATGACACGGGCGTATTGGCCAGGCGCCCTCCTTCGCTAATCTCGCCGGTAATAGCTGCGATCCCAGCACCAATTAAGATCCCGGCTTTTATTGAGTCGGGGAACAACTCAACCAGTTTGCTACCCAACCGGGTAATCCCGAGAATAAAGAAAATAGCGGTAACAATCAGTTGCAGTCCCATAAGAGCACGGATTGATTCTGGCCCCGGCTCGAAATTACCCAGAAATAACAGTACAACCGGGATAGCGGGAGTGATCCAGCCAGGAACCATAGGGACCCCCAACAGGTTGGGTAACATAAATCCAATCCCGCATACGACCACATAGGCAAGCGCAACGTCATAGGGCAGACCAAGGTACTTCTCCAGAAGCGGGATCATCGCCATACTTACGACGAACATGATCATGCCTTGGATTGTTTCTGCAAGCTCCCAACGGTAATGAATAAAGGGAAGACGTACTTTAAAGGGCCCTGCTGGCCAGTAAGGTTGTTCTTTTCCATGTGAGCGTTTAATCACCGACATAGTCTCTCCTGTTGTGTTGGCTTATATTATTTACCTCACAACAAGAGCAATGATGATGCCAATGTGAACAAATTGTAAAAACAGATATATCCCCTACTAGATACGATCTGAAAAGCACATCCAAACAAAGATAATAAGACACTGATTAAAAAGAGTTTTAAACCGGCAAAACCATTTTAAAACGATGAGACGAGCCTGTTAAAAGTTGTTATCAGCAAGTAAAAGGCATGATAACCAATCCCTTGGGAGCGCGCGACGATGAGCGCCTAGCGCCCGGCATGAGCGCTTTCCGCTCCTAATCATCATTTAGAGCGCTCGTCTGAGCGCTGCTGCCAGCAACACCCGCTTCTGCTACGTTTTCAATAACATTAGGTAACTCATAGGGCGAGTAGTATTTCCATTTTCCTAATGCCCTTGTAGCCGGAGAATAACGCCCGTCTGCAACGGTCTCTCCTATCGCCTGAACCTGAAGGATGCGATGGGTACGAGGATCAATGACTGACTGAAAGCCTTCTGGGTCTTCAGGTAACGAAAATGAGAGCCCACTAAGTGATAACCGGACTCCTTCAACGGTTTTCTCTGGCGCCTGTTTCCAGGCTGTAGCGAGCGCAGTTATCACGGCATAAGCATCTTGTGCAATGAATGTCGGATAACGCCCGGCCCGGCGGTAAAACTCCCCAACATACTCCCGGTTAGCCTCGGTGGCCGGCCAGTTCACATGTGACCGCGCCGAAAGAACCAACCCTTCAGGAAGGGCGTCACCCAGTCGAGACAGAACATAATAGCCCCCTCCTGTATCAAAATTAACAAACCGGGTCCGACTGAACAGTCCTGCCAACTGAGCCTGCTCAATGAAGCTTACCAAGTCACGAGTCCAATGACCGCTGACCACAATATCCGGAGGATCAGCCAATAAGGCATCAATGTAGCGGCTATAATCTTTCTCGCCATGCAAACTGTAAAACTCATCTTTTACTTGGTAATCCACCTCTAACGTATCGAGCGCTGTCACCATCTTTTGCCAGATCTGATGTCCGTATTCATAGTCAGGGCCGATATAAGAAAGGGTTTTCCACTTCCATTCATCTTTGATGTCTTGAAGGTACCTGGCCCCGGCCCCGCTCGATTGACTGGCATCGTTGTTCAAATGAAAATACCACGGATGAAGTGCATCTTCGGTCAAGCGAGGAGAACTATGCCCGGCACCGAGGAATAAGGTCTGACTTTCAAATGCCAACTTGGAAGTTTCTAGCGCAATATTAGAGTTCACCACGCCGCAAAGCACGTCCACCTGTTCACGTTCAATGAACTGCAGGGCAATCTCCCGCGAACGATATTGCTTCCCCATGGTATCGGCCACGGTAACTCGCATCGTTGGTGCATGAGAATCAGCTTTGAGCTTATCTAGCGCCATTTTAATCGCCACAACCGCATCACTTCCCCAGAGTGCAGATGGCCCGGTAAGCGGATACAAGCAGCCAATATCCAGATCAGCCGTGTCCTTGTCACTGCCAAGTACCACTTCCGCAACTGCCGTTGTACTCCATAACCAACCCAGTACTAACCAATGAGCCCATTTCATGACTGGATCCCCAGCTTTTGCAGGCGGCGTTTAAGGGCATGACGGGAGATCTGTAACAGCTTAGCGGCATTGCCTTTATGACCACCGGTTTCACGTAGCGCATGAAGGATTATTTTCTTTTCCTCATTGGCAAGATGGCTGACGACCGGATTACTAGCCGCCACAGCATCAGAGGCTAATTGCCCACAAGAGGTGACATTGGTTTGGGGTTGGATACTGATATAAGCAGCAGTACTTACCTCTTGCTGGCTGCTCGTTTCATCCCTGACGATCTGCCAGTCTGGCGGTAGCATCTCAGTTGTGATCACCTGCCCGGGATAGAGCACCGACAAACGTTCAATGAAGTTTCTCAACTCACGAATATTGCCCGGCCACGCGTACTGGCAGAAAGCCTTGGTAACAGTCTCTGCAAAGGACAGTGCTTTACCACTAAATCGAAAGCGATCTGCGAAATAGGTCATCAACAGGGGAATATCATCCCGTCGCTCAGACAATGAAGGAATATGTACAGGCATTACATTTAACCGATAGAAGAGATCAGAACGGAACCTTCCCTCTTCCATAGCATTACGAAGATGGAGGTTAGTTGCCGCTATGATCCGCACATCAGCCTGCTTCTCGGTAGCGGAGCCAACCGGACGATAACGCTGGTTCTCCAGAAAAGACAGTAGTTTAGCTTGTGTCGGCAACGTTAGCTCACCCACTTCATCAAGAAATAACGTCCCACCGTCGGCCGCTTCAATCAACCCGCCCCGGCTACGGTGCGCACCGGTATATGCCCCTTTTTCGGCACCAAACAATTCAGCTTCCAGTAAGGCTTCTGGCAAAGCCGCACAATTGACTTCAATAAACGGCTTGTCGCCAAGTTGGCTATGCCTGTGTAGCTCTGATGCGGCCGCCGTTTTACCGGTACCCGACTCCCCCAACAGCAAAATAGTCCTGGTATGGCTGTTGGCAATCAATGTCAGCTCCCGCGCCAGTTTTTCCATTACCGGACTTTGTCCGATTAACCCACTACAGTGACTCGTTACTTGTACATCTGCCAAGCACTGGGAGATACTCTGCCTAAGCTGGGCAACATCGAAGGGCTTAGTTACAAAATCTGAAGCCCCCATTTTCACTGCCTCGACCGCGGTGCTGATATCGCCATGCGCAGACATCATCACTATTTTGCTGTCAGCCAACAATGTGCACAACCGACTCAGCGGCTTAAGATCGTCACTATCTGGCAGCCTTAAATCAAGCAATATCATAAACGGACGCAAGGCATGAGCGACAGCTAACCCATCAGCCGCATCATGGGCAATCGCGATTTCATAGTCCTGACTTTTCAGCGCAATTTTCAATGAACGCGTTAAGTTCACTTCATCATCAATAATTAGCAGTGTTGGTTTCTGGCTCACAAATAAAGTCCTTTTCAAACCTCATAGTAACTGTTGTTCCATGTCCGGGCTTGCTATCAAAACCGAGCTCAGCATGATTTTGCTTCGCCAGGCACAAGGACACCGCCAGCCCCAAGCCTGTCCCTGTTGTCTTGGTGGTATAAAATGGCTCTGTCACCATCGCTAATTGCTTTTCTGTCATACCTTCGCCGGTATCTTTCACCATGACACAAAGGCCTTTTGAACCCACAGTAAACGACATCTTCACTTCACCTCCCGATGAAGTGGCCTCAACCGCATTAATGAGCAAGTTCATTAAGATCTGCTGAAGCTGTCCAGCATCAGCCATCACTGCATAAGGGCAACATTCGTCAGTGTTTAGCGACACCCCTTTATCTTTAGCAAGTGGGGAAACCAGTACATGAAGACGATGCAATAACCCCGACAGTAACACCGGCTCACCATTAGGCTGCGGCGGTAAAGCATAATCCAGTAAGTTACTGATCAAATGATTGATCCGGTCAATTTCCGTCACCATCATGTCGCGCAGCTCCCGGTTATCATCATCCTGCTCCGGTAGTGCTTGAACACACACCTTGATTGTTGCCAGTGGATTGCGAATTTCGTGTGCTATCCCGGTAGCAAACTCACCCCAAACGGCTTTGCGTTCCATATCGCTTTGCGCAATAAGCAGTGCATTCAAGCGGGAGGTCATCTGGTTAAAAGCGGTCGCCAGCAAAGTGATCTCGTCATTGCCCTTCGGGGTGATGCGTGTGTCCCATTGCCCCTGTGAGATTGCATCGGCAGCATGGATCAACGGTACAACCCGTCCCCTGATCCGTAACACGACCAAATAAAAGAAAACACAGACGCCAACCACCGAAAGTATCGCCATCAGAGCAAGCAAAAAACGCTGCTGGTTGGTTCCCAAAGAAGGTAATACACGCGGGATCATCGCCAGCGTCCAACCTTCCCAAAGCGATAACGATATGACCTCCTCAGGTAAACTGTCTCGCCAACGCCCCAATGAATCAAAACATCCCAATGCCTCAACCCAAAGGCATGACTGAGCTCCCCCTTCGGACAAAATCGGTGGTAAATGCTGCGTCAAACTGGCTAGCCGAATCTGAAAAGCAATAAACCCGGGAGACACTTCACCATGTAAATTGGCACTAAGGGGAAAAGCCATAAGGTACCAACCAGATTGTGCCGTAAGCGGTTTTTGCGGCCCTAGCAACAAAGCCTCCCCGTAAGGGAACCGGGGAAGAGTCGCTATGTTAAGATCACCTTCGCCCCAATAAGGATAACCACTGGCACTCTGGCCAGGGAAAGCCCGCTTCAACTGCCAATGGCGGTCAAACAGTATGGCGCCATAAATTTCAGGGCGGTCAATATCAAAATAGATGAGGTTTAATACCTGACGAGGCAGGGTAAGCGCAGGCTCAGGTTGCAACAGTTGATTGATGCCGGGCAGCTCGCTGATTGCCCGCAGTGCATTACGATGCTGGCGCATCATGTATTCCATGCTGCTTTGAGTCTGCTGCAGTTGCAATGTATCCTGCTGCGCATCCATATCTTTAAGCAGGTTCGCTGTCAGGGAATCATATAACACAGCCGTGATCGTTAAAGGAAGAATGGCAACTAATAGAGAAAAGGCCAAATAACGCCTTACCAAGCTATTTTTCCAAAATCCTATTTTAGCTTGCTGGCGCATCATACTACTGACCTCAAACAAAGATGGCTGGTTAGGCTCTCCCTTTACTTTCTAAGAATAACAAGTTGTAAAGTGGGTTGTTATTAGCGATTGGTCTAAGTTCGATTCATTGATTTACCGTGTATCTCTTCACTCAAAGCGAGGATAATTAATATTGGCCTTGCTAGCCTATCCAACACATCAAGATCATCTACTAAGTAATATAACTAACAGCCCTCTTGTCTATTTAAGCTAGTTAACAACAAAGCCTGAAAGTGCTGAGCTTTATATAACTTCTCTCCTCTCAGCTTGTTCACTGAAAATTACTTGGGTTTTATAAAAAAGCAACCACAGACAACGTAAATCACTTGAATGTAAGGAAAAACGAAGAGAGGTCACAAAATAGCGCTTTTACCTAACATTGTGAAAAAT
This sequence comes from Photobacterium kasasachensis, assembly GCF_050336885.1. Taxonomy (NCBI): domain Bacteria; kingdom Pseudomonadati; phylum Pseudomonadota; class Gammaproteobacteria; order Vibrionales; family Vibrionaceae; genus Photobacterium; species Photobacterium kasasachensis. The sequence continues at coordinate 52,891 of NZ_JAKJSH010000030.1, read as the reverse complement.
TCGTAAAATATTCATTAGTTACATTTCTAACTGTCAGTTCACCTACAAAAAGTGATGGCAGAATCTCTCTGTACAGGTATTTTGTTATTAAATAACGACACTAGTCCTAATTTGTGTGAGCCATTTCAAGTTTGCTATTTTCTCCTCCCTGTTCCTCATCCCCCTACTCCCTATTAGTACGGTGATTTCATTATCAACAGTTTACTTATCATCTTAATAACAACTGATTACTTCTAAACCCATCACTTATTTATTAACGACTAGTGGACTAGGATTGTGACTATAACGACTAAGAAATTTAAATACTCGGCACTTGCGAAAATAATCATACCGCTATGCTCTGCAGCGCTTATTGTAGGCTGTAATGACGATGATTCAGCTGCATCAACGACACCGTTAAACCCAGTTAATCCGGTTACCCCAATTGAACCAAGTGTCTCCCAGCCAACACCTGTTGAGCTCCCAGTGACAATTAAGCTACCAGATGAAGCACCATCGCCGTCTGCAGAACAATTTGTTGTTAGCTATATGGCCAGTTCGACCTCAATAGCTGTGCTGAAGTCAAGTACACCTAAATACTCCAACTGGACGCTAAACTGCAACAGTATTGATTCAATACCAGCAACTGGCTCAGATGAATTTGGTCCTATTTGGGTGGTTAATAAAGATGTTCTCGATTCTTGCAGCGCGCTAGAAATAAAAGATGAAAGCCAATCTACTAAAAGTACATTCTCAGTATCCCAAGCTGATCTCGGTAAAGCGTTTTACGTAGCAGAAAATGATGCCGTAAAGAAAGTTGAAGGTTCGCGCCAAGATGGACTGCTTACAGCAAAAGGGCTGCCTCAGGCAGGAACTGATGTAGTAATGCCAGAAGTCGTCAAGCCAGGGGAGCTTCCAGCACCACCGGAAGGTATGGTTGCGCTACAGCTTTACGACGCAATGGGTGACTACGCTCCATATGAAACTATGAACCTGCACCTTTGGGGAACAGACAAGAACGCTGATAGCGGTTGCTCAGGGTTATCTGATTCGGCGACAAATAGCGATTGGGGTGATACATCGGTGCAACCTGCTGCCAGTGACAAATTCGGCCCTGTTTGGTATCTCCCGGTGCCTGATACTAAATCAGGATGCTTCAAGGTCATTTTCCGCAAAGCTGATAAAAGTAAAATTATTAGCGAAGATATTAAAATCGATATCGCTAAAATGGGTGATAACCGCACCCTGACATTTATTCCTGGTAGCTCAAAAGAGTACGATACTCGAGAAGAAGCCTTTAAACTAGACGGGCCATCATCTAATTTCTCTGTCGATACACTAGGCGCAGTCATGGTAGATGAAAACACCCTGGCATGGAAAGGTGGTGCAAATGCTGACATGGTTCAAATCATGTTCAGCCATGATGGAAAATACAAAGTTCAAGAAAAAACAGAAGGTAACGAAACCAAAAAAGTGGTAACCGGTTCATCTATCGTATTGCAATCTACCACTTTAAATCCAGATCAGCTTGCTAAATACCCTCACCTAAATGGCTACCCTGCGTTCTCAATTCCATCACTGCCTAAAAATATTTCCCTTCAGACTTTGCTAAAAGGCAGTATGGTCGCTATCGCTTCGAACAGTGATGGCGAGCTCCGCGCATCCACCGGGGTTCAATATGCTGGTGCGTTAGACGCATTGTTTGCCCAAGAAGCCACCGAACTTCAATATGGTCCAATCTATAATGATGGCCAAGTCACTTTCCGCCTATGGGCGCCAACAGCCTCTGATGTTAAACTGGTTGTCTATAACAGCGATAAATCAGAAGCTCAACGCATTGCCATGGTTGAGGATAGCAAGTCAGGAAGCTGGAGTGTCGCTCTTGAAAGTGATGCAGTTGATGGAAAGTTCTATCGCTATGCAATGACAGTCTTCCAGCCTCGCAAGCAGCAAGGTTATGGTTATGAGGTTACTGATCCCTATTCTGTCAGCCTTTCAACCAACTCAATTTATAGCCAGGCAATTGACCTCGACTCAGATGAACTCAAACCTAGCGGTTGGGATAGCCTGGAAGCTCCGCACTCACAGAAAGGCAGCGCTCTTTCTGACATGGTGATCTATGAGTCACACGTCCGTGACTTCTCTGCCCTTGATGCCAGCACACAAAATCAAGGCAAATACTTGGCCTTTACCGAGCAAGGTACTGTGCCTGTTGATCATCTCAAGCAACTCAGTGAAGCGGGTATGACCCACCTGCATTTGATGCCGGTATTCGATATAGCAACCATCAACGAAGATCCTAACAAAGTTGCCGATATCGACGAGTCATTCAGCAAGCTATGTGAGGTAAATCCAGCAGTCAAAAAATCTGACTTCTCAAGCTATTGTACAGGTGGCGGCACTATTGCAGACGCCTTTGCTGAGCTTGCGGCAGAAGACAATAAGGATAATGCAAAGGTAGAAGCTCTCAATGAATATGTACGCAGTGTTGATAGCTTCAACTGGGGCTATGACCCATTCCACTACACTGTTCCTGAAGGTTCTTACGCCACCAATGCTGAAGGTACCGCCCGTATTCTAGAATTCCGTAAGATGGTCCAATCTGTCAAGCAAGACATCGGCATGAATGTGGTGGTGGATGTCGTCTACAACCACACCAATGCATCCGGCCTGAACGATAAATCGGTACTCGATAAAGTGGTTCCTCTGTACTACCAGCGTTTGGTTCCTGATACAGGTAGCGTTGAAACGTCAACGTGTTGTGATAACACGGCACCAGAGCATGCCATGTTTGCCAAGCTCATCGACGACTCGGTTCAAACTTGGGTTAAAGCCTATAAGATCGATGCCTTCCGGTGGGATCTGATGGGCCACCACCCTCTTACTCAAATGCAAGGAACACTTGAAGCAGCACGTAAGATCAACGACGAGGTGTACTTCTACGGTGAAGGCTGGAACTTTGGTGAAGTTCAAGATGACAAACGCTTCGTACAAGCTACCCAGAAGAACTTAGGCGGTACGGGTATCGGCTCGTTTTCTGACCGACTACGTGATGCTGTCCGCGGCGGTAGCCCATTCGATGGCGGTGAAGGTATCCGTAAAACGCCTGGCTTTGCGACAGGTGCCTATGTTAAGCATAATGAGCTAGTAAATACTAAGGCTGATGCAAATGAAGATGGTGTTTCTGATGAGCTGGCACGTGCGCTACATCAGACAGATCTGACCCGACTGGGCATGGCGGGTAACCTTAAAGATTTTGAGTTCATTGACTTTGAAGGCAACGCGCTGAAAGGTTCAACCCTGGACTACAACGGTCAGGCAGCAGGCTATGCCGAACAGCCATGGGAAGTGCAGAACTATGTTTCCAAGCATGATAACCAGACACTTTGGGACATCAACATGTACAAGGTCTCTCACGATGTCTCGCTAGAAGATCGTGTCCGTATGCAGGCTATTGGCATGTCAACAGTACTGCTGGGTCAGGCAATGCCATTTAACCACATGGGCGGTGAGCTGCTGCGCTCTAAATCAATGCAGCGAGACTCATATGACTATGGTGATTGGTATAACCGTGTTGACTTTACCCTGAATGACAACAACTGGAACAAGGGGCTTCCTGCAAAAGATAAGGATGCAGCCAACTACGCTGTTATCGAAAGTGTGCTGACAGCAGATGCACAACCATCAGCAACAAACCTTGAGCAGATGTTTGAGTTCTACAAAGAGCTACTACGCCTGCGCAAAGCATCACCTTTGATGACGCTACCTGGTGCTGATGAAATCATGAAGCGCGTTGACTTCCGTAATACGGGTAAAGGTCAAACACCGGGTATGATTGTGATGTCCATTGATAATGGTTCATCGCAAACCACAGATCTCGACAGTGCTCTTGATTCTATTGTTGTCGTGATTAACGCAACACCCAACGAGCAAACGACAGGTAGCTTCCTTAATAGTAACAACGAAGCTATTGCCCTTGCAGGTTTCGAGCTAAGTTCAACCCATAACCAGGCGAACTCTATTGCCGGCAATGCGAGTTTTGCTAATGGCAAGTTCACAGTTCCTGCATGGTCAAGTGCTGTCTTTGTTCAGCCTCGTGGTAACGAACGTGGATTAGGTCTGCCAGTATCGCAGAAAGCAGACATTCCTCCGTTTGAAGCGGCTAAGAAAGTCTATGTCGCAGGTAGTTTCAATGGCTGGAATAAAACGGACACTGAAGCCGCTTATGCAGGCAAAGGTCTTTATAGCGCCACTGTCGGTTTGAGCACTACTGCAGAATACAAGATGACTACGGTTAAAGGTGATGATGTATCTTGGTATGGCTGTAACGGCGAAAACTGTACGGTTACCAAATTAGGTATGTACAAACTATCTTTGGATGCAACCAACCCTGAACAACCTGTTGTTCTTGATGCTGCACTTCAAGACGACTACACAGGTGTTTCTTGGTACATCCCAGGAACTATTTCAGGGGGATGGGAGCATGAAGATACTCGTAATAAGATGACTAAAGTTAACGCTGAACAATTCAGCTTCCCTACACCAAGCTTGAATGCGGGTACAGAGTATGGTTTCAAGTTTACCGGTGGAAGCTGGGAAAAGTTTGAGCATACTGCTAGTGATGTCGTTGCCGCTGAAGGAAGTCTGGCCTTCTCTGGCTCAGACAATATCGAGTTTACTCCGGCTGAAGCTGGCAGCTACCAGGTAAGCTTTAATATTCTGACCAAAGAGGTTGATATTCAAAAGAAATAACTGCTGATTATTAAATCACTGCTTAAAGCGCCAGTTAATTTTAACTGGCGCTTTTTTCATCATTTTTATCTTTAATCATCAAGTAGTGATACCAACATTAGTTTGCTTTTATCACTTAAACTAAATTAATTTCCAGCACCGAATTCACCGAGCTGCCGTTCCACTTATAGGTATAGTGTTTGGTCTGGCATACCTTGGAAACCAAATTCGGTTTGAAGAGTGCATAGCAATCATGCCCCTGATGGCGAACTGACTGATAAACGATCCCGTCGCCTTTCTGCTCCTTGATTTCATTAGCCAGCATTTGCGAGTGGGAGTAATTTGTCGGATGGTAAATGTTTTGGTCGAGATATTGCTGCTCTGTAAGATCAACCAATGCTGCATTAAACCAGGCATCAATACAACGCATCTGAATATCCTGTGCAGGTTCCTGGGTATACCCCATCACCCGCTCCATATGATGTACGGTTTCCTTTATGGCGGTATTCACATCTGGTGCCGCATAGTAAGCCCCGTAGTCGGCGGTGTTAAATCGCGCTCCATCCGGGCTGACATGGGTAAACGCAGCCATCACAAAACTGCAATGCGGGATCCCCACTAAGCGTTCTTCAAGCGGGATCTGCGAAAAATTACCGACCTCTTCCGAAAGGCGAGGATTGGTTATGGCCTCGACAGCAAATATCGCCTCAAGCTGTTCGGGCTCAGCCACATCTTCATACAAATTGATAGGCGGATATTTCGATGGGATCAGGCGAAAGCAATGCTGATCACTGAAGGATTTCACTGGATGGCTCATCTAAGACTTCCCACCTCGCCAGGCATTCAGACGAGATGCTACCTGATATAAGTCAACCACTTTGCCCTGAACCATGATATCCATTGCCGAGCGACCAGCAAAAAACGGGTGGGAGTTGGGCTTCTGCACCCATTGGTACACACTCTCTTCAGCGGTAAACATGATTCGAAGACATTTGTGAATATTGAGTATATAACTCATCCGCTCCAGCAGATCCTTCGACACCTTAGCCGATTCTGGATGACTACGATACTTATTCAACGTAGAGCGACTCGCCAGGCCAAGAATGGCCATCTGCTGTGCCTGGGTGCAAGCCCACTTATCAAGAATATTAAAAATAACCGGTAGCACCATGTTACCCGCCTCTGGCATTGACTGCCCTTGTACCGCATGGGATGCGTTCATAAGCACCTCTCACTATAGTTGTTTGTTTATTTATATACAATTATAGTTGAAATGTACACAAACAGAGAAAGCGACACTTGTTTTAAATGCAACTAGCCCGAGGCTCTCAAGCGGCCGTTAGTTATAAAGATGTGATCATTTCCACAATAGAGTAATTACTCATGTCGAATAGCTTTCCTTGGTTTACCCTTAATTATGAATATGACGCTATTGCGCAGTTTTTTTAGGAAGTAACTCTTACAGCAATTTGGAGAGCTACAATGAAAATGCTAGATCTACCCAAAAACTTCTTTATAAAAAAGCAACCAACGAAACACCGTTCATCGACTAACACACAGAGCGTGTTACTCAACCCCAAAACTGAAAATTACGAATACCTCGATGAATACTCACAAACACTGTTAAAGAAAACCATCGACTTTTTTGAACAACGAGGAAAAGCAAAACTAAAAGAAGATGATCATGAACGTCTTTGGTACGCAGATTTTCTAGCGTTTGTGAAAAAAGAGCAGCTATTTGCAACTCTCCTGACTCCCAGTCCCTTTGGTGATGAAAACACCCGGTGGGATACATTTCGCAACTGCACACTCAATGAAATACTAGGCTTTTATGGATTGGCGCACTGGTATACTTGGCAAGTCAGTATCCTGGGACTAGGGCCAATCTGGATCAGTGAGAACGAGCACGTAAAAAAGAAAGCGGTTCAGCTGTTACAGGATGGTGGCATATTTGCTTTTGGATTATCGGAAAAGGAACATGGTGCCGATATCTACGCCAGTGATATGGTTTTAACACCGCAAGAAGATGGTAGCTACCGAGCAAACGGCGGCAAATACTACATTGGTAACGGTAACAAGGCTGCTCTGGTCTCAACCTTTGGCAAGCTCGCGGATACCGACGAGTACGTCTTTTTCGTCGTGGACTCGCAACACGATAATTACCAGCTCGTTCAAAATGTTGTTAACTCGCAAAACTATGTCGCCGAATACCGCCTAAATGATTACCCCATCCGGGAAGAAGACATACTGGCCAAAGGTCGTGATGCTTGGGATATGGCATTAAATACAGTCAACATCGGCAAATTCAATCTTGGCTGGGCGTCAATCGGCATCTGTACCCACTCCTTCTATGAAGCTATCAACCATGCCTCGCACCGACGTCTTTTTGATCACTATGTCACTGACTTTGTCCATATCAAGTTGCTGTTCACCGAGGCCTATGCCCGCCTTACCGCGATGAAGATGTTTGCCCAGCGCGCAATTGATTATATGCGAATTGCTAGCCCTGAGGACCGTCGCTACCTCCTGTTTACACCTATGGTAAAAATGAAAGTCACCACCCAGGGTGAGGAAGTGATGAACTTGCTGTGGGATGTTATTGCCGCGAAAGGCTTTGAAAAGAACATGTACTTCGAGATGGCGGTAAGGGACATTCGCGCCCTACCGAAACTTGAAGGTACCGTGCATGTCAATATGGCCTTAATTTTGAAGTTTATGGGTAACTATTTCTTCAAGCCTGGAAAGTTCTCAGACGCGCCTAAGATGAGACAGGCAACCAATGACGACTTTTTATTTAATCAGGGTGCCACCAAGGGGCTTGGCAAAACACGTTTTCATGATTATCGAGAAGTGTATGGTGAATTTGATTCCCCCAATGTGAAGATATTTAAAAAGCAAATTCGCCTGTTGAAGATCCTGCTACTGCTGGGCAAGCCGAATAAAGAGCAGACAAAAGATTTCGACTTCCTGTTAAATCTCGGCGAATTATTTACATTGGTGGTCTACGGACAACTCATCCTGGAAGAAGCCAAACTGACCAACCTTGATGATGACATTATTGAGCAAATCTTTGATGTCATGATCCGGGATTTTTCCAAATTTGCTCTACAGTTGAGTGCCAAGTCGAGTGCAACTCTGCTCCAACAAAAGATTTGTGAGCGAATGATAAAACGTCCATATGTGGACAATGATCGTTACCAGCGAATGTGGAACAACTATGTGAATGTCACCAAAGATCAATATGAGATGAACCCATAACACAGGAATAAAGAAGTGCGGAAACGCTGACAAAAAAGAGCCTGCCGATATATGGCAGGCTCTTGTCAGTTACCCTACTCGCCTAGTCTGAGCTAGTACAAGTTATTGATAGCGAGCTGCAGTCTTCTCAGCCACTTTAACAATCACTTTTACTGCCTGCTCCATACCTTCAACAGTAATAAACTCGTGAATGCCGTGGAAGTTATAACCGCCAGTAAAGATATTTGGACATGGCAGATCCATGAATGACAAACGTGCACCGTCTGTACCGCCACGGATTGGCTTGATCAATGGCTGTACATCACACTCGATCATCGCATCTTTGGCAAGCTCGATGACGTGCGGATGAGGCTCAACCATTTCACGCATGTTGCGGTAGCTGTCAGTGATCTTCAGCTCAACACGACCTTTCTTCAGCTTGCTGTTTAGCTCGTCGACTTTCTCCTGCATGAAGACCTTACGGCGCTCAAGACCTTCACCATCAAAATCACGAAGAATGTAGTTCAGCTCTGTTTTAGCAACACCACCTTCCATAGCAACCAAGTGATAGAAGCCCTCGTAGCCTTCAGTGCACTCAGGTGTTTCTTCGGTAGGCATCATGAGCTGGAACTGAGCGGCGATGTTCATGGCATTGATCATCTTATTTTTCGCTGTGCCCGGGTGTACGTTGACACCATGGCAAATGACATCAGCAGATGATGCGTTGAAGTTCTCAAACTCAAGCTCGCCAACCGGACCACCATCAATAGTGTACGCCCATTTAGCGCCAAACTTCTCGACATTGAACAGGTCTGCACCGCGACCAATCTCTTCATCAGGTGTGAAGCCAATGCAGATTTCACCGTGTTTGATTTCTGGGTGTGCTTTCAGGTAAGCAACGGCGGTAATGATTTCAGCGATACCGGCCTTGTTATCAGCACCCAATAACGTTGTACCGTCAGTGGTAATAATATTGTGACCGTGTAACTTGTTCAGATCCGGATACTGAATTGGAGATAGCACCTCATCGCCAATACCCAAGGCAATGTCACCGCCCTGATAGTTTTCGACGATTTGCGGTTTAACATCTTTACCGGATGCATCCGGTGCAGTGTCCATGTGCGCAATAAAGCCAATGGCCGGCACGTCATGTTCAACGTTTGCAGGCAAACGAGCGGTCAGGTAGCCATGTTCGTCCAACGCCACATCGGACAGCTCGAGTTCAATAAGTTCTTTTTTAATCTGTTCTGCTAGCACTCGCTGCCCTTCAGTACTCGGACAGTGGTCGACTGATGAGTTAGATTGAGTCTCAAAGCTCACGTAACGCAGAAATCTCTCAATTAATTTATCCATGTCTCACTCATTCGTATTGGTAAGTTAGAAGTGCTGATTCTTAATGAGGCGCTATTCATATACTGCTTGCCTCAGAAAATACTGGGCAAGTATCAGGGACTCGACAGCAAAATGAATTGCGATGAATCAGTTTTTCAGTGAAATGTATAAATTTATTCCAATATTTGAGACTTAAACTACTTTATAGCCATTGAAATCGTGTCTATATCAATATGACTATAGGTTAATATCACTACTACCCATGCTTTTCATGTGTAATATGACATTTTCCGCTCTCATCGATGGGTCATTGAAAAAGCGGAACAATTCGTTAGTTGCCGCCTTCTCAATAATTGGGCTAACGGCCATTGAATCAATGATACTCGGAACCAGCGTACCTAACTGCTCAGCAGTGTGAAAATCTCTCCTTGATTGCAAAGAGCAGGCATTAAAGCCTGACAATGACACGTCCATACGGGCCGGTATCGCCCCTTTGGCCAAGTTAAACTGACTAAGAAAGTCTGGTTCTGAAACAATCGCTGCTATCTGGTTTGCTTGCTGTTCATCAAGCAAAGGATTCTTAAACAGTGCAAAGCTGTCCATATTGTAGATAAAGCCGGGTTGCTTAGACGGTGTGGGATAGCAAGAGATCGAGTCGGGAAATTTACCTTCTATGGCCATCAGCTCGCCCGCCACCCAATCTCCGGTAATTTGAAATACACGCCTTCCGGACAATAGCTCCTGAGTGGCCTCCTCCCAGCGCTGATTTGTTAAGTCAGGCAACACAATCGCACTGATTTGCCTAAATTTATTCAGAGCTTCAAGCGTAAGAGAGCTATCAAGCACATCGGGTTCCAGTTCGATAAATGCCCGACGGTAATAATCAGGCCCGCCCAGCCCGAAGGCAATGTTTTCGAATAACTGAACGACTTGCCAAGGTTCATTGCCCAACGCCAACGGGGCAACCCCGCGTTGTTTAAGCTGGTAGAAAACATCAATCATCTCATCCCAGCTTGTTGGCATGGTTAACTGATGGCGATTTAGAACCTCATGGTTTACCCATACCCAATTAAGTCTATGAATGGTAATAGGAACGGCAACATACTCTCCCTTGAACTGGTGTATATCACGCGCCAAGGGAAGCAGATTCTGATCCCAGTGATTACTGTTGGCAACCGTGTCCAGTGAATGCAAAAAACCCAATGCTGCCCACGATTTAATAGCCGGCCCTTCAAGCAGAGCCATATCTGGCGGATTGCCCGCAATGGCGCGAGCTTGCAGAATTGATTTGGCAGTATGACCACCGCCCCCCTGAACAGGGACATTCACCACCTCAAAACCAGCCTCTTGCAAGGCGTGTTTCACCACTTCTGCCGATTTAGCCTCACCTTGCGATGTCCACCAATGAAGAAAATGAACGTCTTCCCTTGCCTGCACAGAGAAAACACATCCAATAAATATAGCTATAGCAATTAATTTCATACATCTCTCGCAAAGGATAACTGGACCTCAAGCCCTTGTCCGTCATGATTGGCAAGCTTAAGATCGCCGCCGTGTGATCGGGCAATGCTTCTCGAAATTGTCAGCCCTAAACCGGACCCATTGCCATCGTCACGCTCTGCCCTGTAATAAGGCTCAAAGACTTTTTCCAGCAGTTTGTTATCTATACCCGGCCCATAGTCACGAATAGTCAATTGAAGAAAACCGGGAGTCTCATCAAGGCGGATGTCAACTTTGTGACCATAAAGCACGGCGTTATCGACAAGGTTATAAATACAGCGCTTCACAGCAATTGGCTTACCCAGATAGTGCACCTTCGGTATATCGTTCAACTCAACGCACTGGTTATTGCGGTTATAATAATCGGCACAATTGTTGAGTAACTGTTGAATATCAATCCACTCAGGCTCTTCATGAATATCCGTATCCCTAATGCACTGAAGGGCCGCCTTCAACATCAGATCGACCTCATTGAGCAACTTCTCAAACCGTTGTCTGGCCTTGTCATCATCCAGCATTTCGGTGCGAAGTTTCAGGCAGGCCAAAGGGGTTTTCAGATCGTGAGAGATAGAGCTAAACAACATCTCACGATCTCGGATATAAGCTCTTACCCTGCGGTTCATTTTATTAAAGGCATGAATTGCGCTGCGGGTTTCCCTACTCCCTTCTTCCTTAATTTCTGTTGTTGTGAACTGGGCGCCCATCAATGTTGCCGCCTTTGCCAATGACTTGATCGGCCGGATCTCCCTTTGCAGTATCCAGGCGGTGCACAACATGAGCACAATAGAGGTAATAGCAAGAATTAGTAGCTGGCGTTTATCAATAAACTGAGTTGTCAGCGAGGAATGAGGTACCGGCAGCACAGAGGCAATATAAAACCATTCATGTTCGGACATCTCTATTTGCATGACAACGATAGGTAAATCCAATTCACCAAGAACCAAACTATATTTCGTCCAGATTTCTGGAAGTTCTGCCAGTTTAATACCTGAATTAAAAACCCGTATATCATCTCTTTGAGTTATCGTCACGTGGACACTGTTGGCTGACGCAAGCCTGTCAAACAAAACGTTGGCGGTAAATTCAGGCAACCACTGCGTAAAAGTCAAATCAGGGATCGCATCCATTTCTATTTTTTTGTTATTGATGGAAATAAAAAAACGTGTGCCACCAACATCTCTTAGTTGATTTAGAATTAAGTGGCGGTAATTAAGAGGCAGTGATTGAAAGTAATTGTATGTATCGGCTGCGGCATTAGATATATTCTTCATTGTATGCTTTGCATTTTCTTCTTTTGTCGCTGCATTTGTTTGATACCAAATAATCCCTGCCAGAAGTTCCGCAATGACAATTGCCAATAATAAAGTAATACCGACACGAAACGTAATCGATTTGAAAAAACCAAATCTCACTCTATACCCTCCACTGGCTGGTATTTATGCTTCAGATAATGAATCAACTGCGAGCATGTACCCTTTATTTCTGACGGTAATAATAATGGTTCGATCATCATCATGGAGGTGCTTTCTCAATCGGCTCATCTGAACATCAATTCCCCTTTCAAGCGGATCAACATCTCGTCCCCATACGCATTGTGCGATTTCATCACGGCTAAAGACTTTGTTCGGATGCTGCAACAATAGGGATAACAAAGAGAAGTCCGCACCAGATAACTGAACTACTTCACCGCCGGTATGCACCAACTGCCGTTTTACAGTGTCAAACGTCCAGTCAAGAAAGCAGATCTTGCGGTTGAACGGGGTGTGAGTGCTAAATTGGCTTCTGCGAAGCAGTGCCTTAACCCGAGCCAACAACTCTCTGGGGCTAAAGGTTTTTGTTATGTAGTCATCAGCACCAATCTCAAGCCCGGCCACTCTGTCAGCCTCATCGCAGACAGCCGTGAGCATAATAATAGGAACATGTGATTTGAGTCTTATTTTGCTGCAAAGTGTTAGGCCATCATCTCCGGGTAACATGATATCCAAGACAATTAAGTTCGGCTCCTCCTTATTTAAATGCAACCACATTTCATCGCCATCAGCAGCTGTCAATACATTAAATCCTGAACGCCCAAGATATTCACTGAGCGCATCACGAATTTCTTCACTGTCATCAACCACTAATATTGTTTTTCTTTCCATGAAAAAACTCTCTACCTGTCGTTGAAATGTTCTTAATAAACTTATCATCTTATATTTTAGTTATAGTAACACCGAGCCTCCTTTCAATTCTATTTTTACTCATTGATATTTGTAAGAGAACACTTACAAATATCAATGTAACAATAGCAAACAGCAGATAACAGTAATTGTAAGTCATCCCTTACAAAGGGATAACATTTTAAAACTTCAGTAAAAGTAGAATCCTGTAACTTATGTGAGGTGAGTGTTTTATATAAATATCACCGTCAAACATAAGGAAAGCCATATGACAACCGAGGCTACGTTGACGCCTGACAAAGGCATCTCGATATTATCAGCGTTGAAGCAAGCAGCTTCGAAACTATCAACCATCGGGAAGGCATTAATGCTTCCCATCTCTATCTTACCTGCAGCAGGTTTGTTACTCGCTTTTGGTGAAAAACTTGATATCCCACTGATGCTTAATGCAGGTGGCATTCTGTTCGACAATCTACCTGTGTTATTTGCAGTCGGTGCCGCCGTGGGATTAGCGAAAGAATCTGGCATTGCCGCATTGGCTGCCCTTGTCGCAATGTTGGTTATGAATGTAACTATCAGTACTAACTTGGGTATTACGCCAGAAATGACAAGCGAAGGTGCCTATGCCATGGTGTTAGGAATTCCCACCTTACAGATGAACGTCTTCGGCGGCATCATATGCGGGATCTTAGCCTCTAGCATGTATAACCGGTTTCATGATATCCAGCTCCCGCCTTTTTTAGGCTTCTTCGCCGGTAAACGCTTTGTTCCCATTGCGACCGCACTCAGTGCCTTCGTACTTGGTTTGATTCTGCCTAGTTTCTGGATGTACGTACAGGCAGGGATCATTGCCCTGTCCAATGTTGTCAACGGTGATAACCAGGCCCTCTCTACCTTCGTTTTTGGCTTCACTGAAAGAGCACTGATCCCAACAGGCTTACACCATATCTGGTACCCATCTTTCTGGTTCTCGTTTGGCGAGCACACCACCGAAGCTGGTGCGGTAATTAATGGTGACCAGACTATTTGGTTTAAGATGCTGGCCGAGGGAGTCAAAGACTTTAACTCCGACACCTATCAAGGTGCTGGTAAATTTATGCAGGGTGAATTCCCGTTGATGCTATTTGCCCTGCCGGCAGCTTGTCTGGCGATGTACCACGAAGCGAAGACAAAAAACAGAAAGTATGCCGCCGGTATCTTGTTCTCGGCCGCGCTAACCTGTTTCTTAACCGGTATTACCGAACCTGTCGAGTTTACGTTTATCTTTGTCTCGCCTCTGCTTTATCTGTTTAATGCTATCTGTACTGGCTTTGCATACACCTTCATGTACCTGCTTGATGCGCACCTTGCAAAGACATTCTCAGCCGGTTTCATTGACTATGTCACGCTGGGCATCATGCCTTCATTTAGCGGCTTCGAAACCAACTATTTCGCAGCCGTGATCGTCGGTGTGCCAATGGCTGCGCTATATTACTTTGTCTTCCGCTTTGTCATTCGTAAGTTTGATGTACAAACACCAGGACGTACCGATGATGTAAAAGAAGAGATCACGCTAACGGATGAGCAGCTAACTAAGCTCACCCTGGATTTCGTAGGCGGCAAAGACAACCTGACATCAGTGACATCATGTATCACTCGTCTTCGTCTGGAAGTGGTAGACACATCACTGGTCAATGTAAAAGGACTTGAAGATATCGGTGCCATGGGCGTGGTGAATGTAGGCTCGAACGGTATTCAGGTTATCTTCGGGGCAAAAGCACAATTTATTGCTGACCAAATCAATCAGGCGTAGCACTGTAATAGTTAATACTCTCCCACTCTAAAATCCAAAGCACATGTTAAGTATCCAGATACTTTCATGTGCTTTATTTATTCAGGGACTCTTAGTTGCCAATCGTAGGGACAATGAATAAAAAATCAGGCTACATACGTTAGCCTGATTTTCATTTCATTCATCGGTGGTGGGAAGATTAACTGCCTTGTAGGCTAACTCTCTTGCGAATTAACTACCTTGAGGAATCCAAGGCGTTACCTTCACGGCGCGCTGAGGAAGCTTAACTTCCTCGCCTTCGGTAAGCTCAGCAAGCTTAATAACCACCTTGCTATCCTTCACCGAAATTGTCTTGCCGCCAGAAAGGCGAATAGGCTCACTGACATCGTCTGCGAAATGAACCACAACGCCACCGACTTCTGGCATAAACCAACTTGAGAACATCCCGCCCAGGTCAGATAACAGTTTATCCATCTGTGGGGCCAAGGCAGCAATTTCCGCCTGGTTAATACTTTGTCCATAGTCTTTGTTGGCAATAACCTGCATGGAAAGGTCGCAAGTAATGCCATCATCAATCACAAACGTCACATCCGGGTTAGCCTGACGCAGGTTAGAGTCGATGGGAACAACCAGTTCATTGTTCTCGGGGATCACCAACTCCTCGTAGTGTTTTTCTTTGCGCATCGAGCCCTTATGAACAGTACAAACATTACCGTCTTCCTGATTTAACAAGAAAAAGGCAATACGCACATCCTCATGGCCTTCTTTGACATTCTGTTTCAGCTTGCCGTAGAGCGAGCTATAACGCATTTCTATATTTTGGGCAGAAGCGTCCTGAGCATAGACAGACGCTGTGGCAAACATGCCAGCTAAAAGCCAATGGGTTAACTTCATCCTTTATCCTTGGCGCCAGTATTTATTGTTATGTCTGATCATCGACTGTATTTCATCTACATACGCCTGACCACGTTCTGAATAACGGCTTAGTCCTTCAGCCAGTTTGGTGCCTTCAATCATCTGGCCGGTACGACGCTGAGCCGCTCGAATATCGCGCAAATCAGCGTAGGCACGATTTCGGTTCACGTTCATAAAGTATGCCTGTACAGACAGATACGCCGAATCAAACACCGCCACTTCATGGGTTGCGCCATTTGTACGTGAAGCCGGTACTAAACCGCAACCCGCACGATAACACCATTGACCAAAATAGTTATTACCTTCAACAGCAAAGCGTGATGTACCCCACCCCGATTCATTGGCAGCCTGGCTTAATACCAGCTCTTCAGGTAGCACATCGACACGATTCAACATTTCTTTGAGCCATGACTTGGCGATAGTTTTAGCCGCACTGTCTCCCTCTAGCGCAACCTGATACATTTTGCCGAGCTTGGCCGCGTAGTCGTACTCTTCGCTATCGAGCTTGTCACCCGAGTCAAGCTTGGCCTGAATGCTCAACAAAAACTGTCGCTCTCTTTCAACCCGCTTGTTCTCATGCTCAACAGCAGGTCGCAGAAAATCAAAGAAAGCCGCTTTCTTCTGGTTTACATCCTTAAAAGCTCGAAAATCAGGTTTAGATGTGTATGACGCTTTAATTTTCGTGTCGTCGACAGCTTCTGTTAACGGGTTCTCCGGAAGAGTTTCGCCACAGCCGGCCAGGCCTGTGATCAGCGCCAATAGCGCAAGTTTTTTTGTTGTTTTTATCACGCGTTAAAGACCTTAGAGTCATCTGTTGTCGAGTTGTCGTCGTCACTGCCCTTTTTCATTGATGTTACCTGCAGCGTAATTCCAAACAAGTTACGGTAGACAATCCCCTTAACATTGAAGAAAAACGGTATGGTCCAGATAAGGCCAACGCCAGCTGTTGCAAAAGAAATGAAGAACATGATCAGCACGACCAGATAAATAGCGGTTAGCGGCATAAGTTTTCTCACCGTAGCCACCAACGAGTACTGAATCGCTTTCAATGGGGTAACGCGCTTCTCACACACCAGTATGATCGCCATACTAAAGCCCATAGAAAGGAACAAGCCGATTAGCGGGAAAATAGCATTACCAACCCCCTGCAGCGACGAAGTCAACAGCATGGTCACAACAGAGACCAGGGTGAACGGGAAGCCTTTAACCAGGTGGCTAGGTTTGGTTGGCAAGCCGACAGCGTGGTTCAGCGCCATCAGGCTAACACCTACATATAGCGGGGCACTCAGTACATCTGACCAAAAGTTCGCCATGTAGCCCGCCTGAACAATTTCCGAGGAAATCTCACCGCCTGTCACAATCGCCTCAAAGAAAAGTGAGGCATCACCAAGCTGTACCTGCAGGCCAAGCATCAACAGTGCAACCTGGGCCAAAAACAAACCGATAATTGCAGGGAGAAACGAGAGAAAATTCTTGGCCGTTACCTTCCAGGCTTCCTGAAGTATTGCAAAAGCCTGAAGTTCAGAGTCACCCTTCATGGCTTTATCGATCGAGCCACCGACATGGAAAGTTTTGTTGTTCATTCTGTTTTATCAACTAATCAGTAATCATAGTGACGTGATTGTACGCTAGCCGGCCTCTATATAAAAATCGAACTAGCACTAAATTGTTAAATAGGTATTAACAAAGCAATCTATAACCCCTCCTTCAAAGAAATCACCTCTTATTCTCGGTTAAAGCATAATTGGCACCCAAGTCTGTTTGTTCGCATTTTTAATCTATGCTTAATAGCTGCGATGCTTCACTGTGATAGTAGGTTTGCCTTTGATTTTATTGCTAAAAATAGCGTGCATCACCGAGTTCATTTTAATCAATATGCCTATTATTTTCTGCGGTTGAAAATTAGCTAAAAAAACCATGAAAAAACGCTTTGAATTACTAAGTTAGAGGTCTATTATGCGCCTCCTAAAATTAGCCTTTCTGTTGGGGTGACACAGTGACCCCCCTGGGTGGAGATAACGTAGAATTGAACGCTGCACAAACAACTAAAAAACCAGTGATTCAGCTAATAGGGCTGAGTAAAGGCTTCGATGGCAAGCAAATCATCACTGGTCTTGATCTAAACGTTAATGATGGTGAGTTCCTGACTATCCTTGGTCCGTCAGGCTGCGGTAAAACGACCGTTTTACGCCTCATTGCAGGTTTTGAAAATGCTGATGCCGGTCAGGTGATGATTGACAATCAAGACGTCACCGAGATCCCAGCGGAAAACCGCCACGTTAATACTGTTTTCCAAAGCTATGCGCTATTTCCGCATATGACAGTATTTGAAAATGTAGCGTTTGGATTGCGCATGCAAAAAGTTGCTGAGAGCGAAATTGAGCCTCGTGTTACTGAAGCGCTATGTATGGTGCAGCTTGAGAGTTTTGCCTCTCGTAAACCCCATCAGCTATCTGGTGGACAGCAACAGCGTGTAGCGATTGCCCGCGCCGTTGTTAACAAGCCAAAAGTACTGCTGCTTGATGAATCTTTGTCTGCGCTTGATTACAAACTACGTAAGCAGATGCAGATCGAGCTGAAACAGCTACAGCGTAAACTGGGGATCACGTTTATCTTCGTTACCCACGATCAGGAAGAAGCCCTGTCGATGTCAGATCGCATCATTGTTATGCGTGACGGCAACATCGAACAAGATGGTTCGCCGCGTGAAATCTACGAAGAGCCAAAGAACCTGTTTGTTGCGCGCTTCATTGGCGAGATCAATGTCTTTGATGCGACGGTTAAAGAGCGTCTTGACGAAAACCGTATTCTGGCAAATGTAGAAGGCCGCTCGTCGCTACTGCACTGCAAACTGCCCGTTGAGAATGGTGACAAGGTCAAAGTCCTGCTGCGCCCGGAAGATATTCGCCTGGAAGAAATCAATAATGACGAAACAGCGAATGGCATCGTCGGCTACGTACGTGAGCGTACCTACAAGGGGATGACTCTTGATTCCGTTGTTGAGCTGGAATCTGGCACCTCTGTCATGGTTAGCGAGTTCTTCAATGAAGATGATCCTGATGTTGATCACTCGCTTGACCAAAAAGTGGCGATTACCTGGGTGGAAAGTTGGGAAGTGGTACTTGCAGATGAACAAGAAGCTTAATCTTCAGAACATCATCATTACTGTTATTGTCAGTTGGTTATTGCTGTTTGTCTTTATTCCCAACCTGATGATCATCGGAACCAGTTTTCTGACCCGTGATGATGCAAACCTGATAGAAATGACGTTTACGCTCGATAACTATATTCGGTTATTCGATCCGCTATACGCCAAAGTCATGCTGCATTCGTTTTATATGGCGCTAGTGGCGACCCTGCTTTGCCTGGTCATCGGTTACCCATTTGCGTATGCGATTGCCAAGATGCCGGTCAAGTGGCGGCCATTTATGCTGTTTCTGGTGATTGTTCCTTTTTGGACCAACTCACTGATCCGCACTTATGGCCTGAAAATCATGCTGGGAACACGCGGTGTATTCAACAATGCCCTGCTCTATCTCGACATTATCGACAAGCCGATCCGTATTATGTACACCGAGTATGCAGTGATGGTTGGCCTGGTCTATATTCTGCTGCCGTTTATGGTCCTGCCGCTCTATTCGGCCATCGAAAAGCTGGATCATAACTATATCGAGGCAGCTCGCGACCTGGGTGCCAATAAGTTGCAGACATTTACCAAAGTGATCATCCCGCTGACAATGCCGGGCATTATCGCAGGATGTCTGCTGGTATTATTGCCGGCACTGGGTATGTTCTATGTCTCTGACCTGCTTGGCGGAGCGAAGAACCTATTGATTGGTAATGTCATCAAAAGCCAGGTTCTCAATGCCCGTGACTGGCCGTTTGGTGCAGCAACAAGTATCGCCCTGACCATGGCGATGGCTGTCATGTTGTATGCCTACTACCGTGCAGGCAAGTTGCTTAACCGTAAAGTGGAACTGGAATAATGGGACGCGTATTTAAATTCAGTCTGATGGCTGTGGTGTATGCCTTCCTGTATACACCGATTATTATTCTGATTGTGAACTCCTTTAATGCCAGCAAGTTTGGTATGAAATGGGGTGGCTTTACGACCAAATGGTATGAGCATCTGGTCAACAATGACAGCCTGATGCAGGCAGCTTGGCACTCACTGAATATCGCAGTGTTTTCAGCGACAGCCGCAGCCATTATCGGGAGCCTGACGGCCGTTGCCCTGTTCCGCTATCAGTTTCGCGGCAAACATTTCGTCAACGGCATGCTGTTTGTCGTCATGATGTCGCCAGACATTGTTATGGCTATATCGTTATTGGCACTGTTTATTCTGGTAGGTGCCGAGCTGGGCTTTCTGACGCTGCTGCTCTCTCACATCACCTTCTGTCTGCCTTTCGTGGTAGTCACGGTCTACAGCCGTCTGAAAGGATTTGATGTGAAGATGCTTGAAGCAGCGCGCGATCTTGGCGCCAGCGAGTGGGTGATCCTGAAACAGATTATTCTGCCGCTAGCGAAACCTGCTGTTGCTGCTGGCTGGCTGCTAAGCTTCACCCTGTCTCTGGATGATGTAATTGTTAGCTCATTCGTGACCGGGCCATCCTACGAGATCTTGCCATTGAAGATTTACTCAATGGTAAAAGTGGGAATTTCACCAGAAGTGAATGCACTAGCCACGATAATGCTTATTGTGTCTCTGGTTCTGGTAATTTGCTCGCAGTTGCTAGCCAGAGAGAAGATTAAATAAAGTAATCTAACTCAGTTTTTTAATTGGCCTTGTGCCAGATACTGCAAGTGATTAGTCAGCCGATTAATCACTTGTTTTTTATCAATACCCTGCTGGGGTTTTGGAGATGATAAACAAATGAAAAAATGGTCCGCTTTTCTGACCGGTACTGCTTGTGCAGCAGCGATGTTCTCAACCTTTTCGAATGCTGCTGATAAAGAATTAGTTTTATGAACTGGGGCCCTTATATCTCTACAGAGCTAAGGGAACAGTTTACTAAAGAGACTGGTATTAAAGTGATTTATTCGACTTACGAGTCGAACGAGACTATGTACGCCAAGTTGAAAGCACACCCGAAAGGTTACGATCTGGTTGTGCCATCCACTTACTTCGTTGCCAAAATGCGCGATGAAGGCATGTTACAGACAATCGACAAATCAAAGCTAACTAACTTCCATGAGCTTGATAAGAATTATCTGGATAAGCCTTTTGATCCAAACAACGACTACTCCATCCCCCATGTAATCGCGATGACCGGACTGGCCGTAAATACAGATATGTACGATCCGGCCGACTTCGATAGCTGGGCAGATCTGTGGAATCCTGAACTCGAAGGCCAATTGATGCTAATGGATGATACCCGTGAAGTGTTCCATATTGCCCTTCGAAAGTTGGGTTACTCTGGTAATACGACGGATCCAAAGCAAATCGACGAGGCTTATGAAGAGCTGAAGAAACTGATGCCGAATGTATTGGTATTCAACTCCGATAACCCGGCAGCACCCTACCTTGCCGGTGAAGTCGGCTTAGGTATGCTCTGGAACGGCTCGGCAGCCGCAGCGCAAAAAGAAGGCCTACCAATTGAGCTTGTCTGGCCTAAAGAAGGCGGTATTTTCTGGGTCGATAGCCTGGCTATTGCCAAGAACGCTGAAAACGTTGATGCCGCCCATAAAATGATCGACTTCCTGCTCCGCCCGGATATCGCGGCCAAGATTTCGGAAGAAACCGGTTATTTAACCGCGGTAAAAGCCTCTAACGATAAGTACAAGGATAACCCGACGCTCTTCCCACCTCAGGAAGATCTGGATCGTGGTGAATGGCAGGACGCCGTTGGCGAAATGAATATTCGCTATGAAAATTACTTCCTGGAACTAAAAGCCGCTCAGTAATTCTGCATCTAAGGCAACCAGATAATATTTGGTTGCCTTAATCATAAACCTATCTGCTATAATCTCCTTTTAAATCGTCTGTTTATAGTCATATACCCAAGCTACCGCAAGGTGCAGGATTCAGAGTGAAACCAGCGAGTCTAGTTCAAGGAAAATCACAGCAGGAATGGCCATCCATTTCAATGTGATTTGACGCAGAAATGGGCACGCTGGTTCACTCCCAAAGGGCGAGTTTACTTGGTGACTATGCGTTGTTACCGACTATTAATTTAGGACCACTAGATTTTCAAATCGGTGCCTAGCCTAGTAACCAAGTAATTCTCGCTGAACAAGCACCTTGAAGTAGTTTGGGTATATTAAATAAAAGAAAATGGCTCTCTGGAGTCATTGGATTTCTTTTGCATGTAGGAGAAGCGGTTAGTACCGAGCAGCCATGCGCATTTATTTGCTTATTGGCATTTATTGTTTAGTACATTCGCTGGAGATAACTCTCAACACATCCTGATAGTTAGGAGCACAATAAAATGAAAAAATGGTCTTCCTTAGTGGCCGGTGGTGTCTGCGCAATGGCAATGTTTTCGAATGTTGCAGCAGCTGCAGATGAAGAACTGTATTTCTACAACTGGTCTGAATACATTCCAAGTGAAGTATTGGAACAGTTCACGAAAGAAACGGGCATTAAGGTGATTTATTCGACTTACGAGTCGAACGAAACCATGTACGCCAAGCTAAAAACCCACGGCACAGGCTACGATCTCGTCGTTCCTTCAACATACTACGTCTCAAAAATGCGCGACGAAGGCATGCTGAAGAAAATTGATCGCTCCAAGCTATCAAACTTTGATGAGCTTGATCCAAACTACCTGCACAAGCCATTTGACCCAAGCAACGACTATTCTATCCCTTACATTTGGGGCGCGACCGGTATCGGTGTAAACACAGAAATGATGGACAAGGCTGAAGTCAGTTCTTGGAGTGATTTCTGGGATCCTAAGTGGGAAGGTCAGCTAATGATGATGGATGATGCTCGCGAGTTCTTCCACATCGCACTTCGCAAGCTTGGCTACTCTGCGAACACCCAGAACCCTGACGAAATCAAAGCAGCCTATGAAGAGCTGAAGAAGCTAATGCCAAATGTATTGGTATTCAACTCAGACTACCCTGCTAACCCATACATGGCTGGTGAAACATCACTAGGCATGCTTTGGAATGGCTCTGCATATATGGCTCGCCAGGAAGGTGCTGAGATCGAAATCGTATGGCCAAAAGAAGGCGCTATTTTCTGGATGGACAGCCTGTCAATTCCAGCGGGTGCCAAAAACGTCGATGCTGCTCATAAGATGATCGACTTCCTGCTACGTCCGGAGAATGCGGCAAAAGTTGCTCAGGAAATCGGTTACCCAACACCAGTTGCCTCAGCGAAGAAACTACTTCCAGCAGAGTTTGTTAATGACAAAAACATCTTCCCACCTCAGGAAGTATTGGACGCAGGTGAATGGCAGAACAGCGTAGGTACAGCCAACACCATCTACGAAGAATACTACCAGAAGCTAAAAGCTGGCCAGTAATAGCGAACGCTATCACTAGCTTAAAGCCGATTAGATGACCAAAACCCAAGCGACTGCTTGGGTTTTTTATAGCTTTCGTTAAGGCCGAGGGTACTTAGAACATGTTGTACCAACCTGGATAAGTCATTAAATACTACAGCGTCAGCGTATTGAACATGATGAGATCCAACGCTAATACCGCTCCGCCAAGAACCATCATCGCCAGAATTTTTTCAACCGGCTTGCTAAGAAAGTCCCCCCCTCGCTCTTTCCTTGAATATAGGTAGAATGGTAAACCACACGCATAGAGCAACAGTGACAAAAGCAAGTAGTCCAGCCCGCCGGCATAAATCAACCATAAGCCATAGCCTGAGCCAATTGACATCATCAGCATCAAAGAGGCTGAACGTTGCTTGTTTTCGACTGCAACCTTGAGGCCAAAAACGGCACACAGCAAATATGGAATCAGCGCCATTGACGAAGCTAACTGGATTAAAATGTTATATCCGGCATCATTGAGGTAGTTCACTATCAGAAAAACCGTGATCAGGCTATTCGTCAACCACATAGCATTTTTGGGGATCTGATTAGCATTGAGCTTACCAAATACCGACGGTGCAGTGTTTTGTGTCCCTTTGGCTGCAAGGAAAAGCATCTCACTGGAAATCATGGTCCAGGCCAACAATGCCCCGCCAACAGAAACTATCAGGCCGATATTAATCAGCATACCGCCCCACGGGCCGACAGCGTACTCAAGTACTTGTGCCATTGACGGATTTTTCATTCCAGCAAGTTCCGCCTGTGGCACCACCCCAAGCGAGAGCAGAGAAACACAAACAAGCAAGGTGATGGTGATCAGAAATCCCAGGATGGTTGCCCGACTGACCACTTCCATATTTTTCGCCCGAGAAGCATATACAGTCGCGCATTCTATACCCAGAAACACCCAGACAGTGTAAAGCATCGTATTCTTAACCTGGCTGGTTACTGTCCCTAGCTCTGGTGTTCCCCAGAAATCGATATTAAATGTCTCGATTTTAAATGCCAGTGCAACAAGCAGGATAAACAACAGGATGGGAATTATTTTAGCTACTGTGACTATGACGTTTAGCGTAGTTGCCGATTTAACCCCTCGCAAAACAAAGAAATGCAGTACCCATAAGGTAATGACACTACAAACCATAGCCGGAAGCGTACTACCATTGCCAAAGAACTCGAACGCATGAAATGAACCCAACGCACTATACATGACAACCAGGTAACCGACGTTTCCGACCCAAACAGAAATCCAGTACCCCCATGCGGCATTAAACCCGAGATAGTCACCGAAGCCCTCCCGAACATATCCGTATACTCCGTCTTCAATGTCGGATCGGTTAACGGACAACCATTGAAATATTTTTGCCAACGTAACCATACCGAAGAAAGTGATCACCCAGGCAATGATAATTGCTCCGGCCCCGGCTCCCTCCGCCATATTTTGCGGCAAACTGAAGATCCCACTTCCGACAATCGCCCCTGTTACAAGGGCTGTCATTGGCAGCAACCCCAACTTCCGTACGCTTTTGTCTGTCATAATATTATCTCCTGAGTAAGGGGGGAGACATCCCTGCCTTCCCCCTTCAACGGATTAAAAGCGCAGCGACATACAGCTAACGCCACCGTCAACTTTGCGATACTCAGAGGTATCAACGGTTTCCACCCTGTACCCAAGCTCACGGATTCTATTCTCTGTTGTCGGATAACCACTTGGCATAATGACGGTACCGTTTACCCAGATACAGTTAGCGGCATAGCTCTCGTTCTCGGGGATCTCGATAATATTAAGATGGGCAAACTCAGGTTTATCAATAAACTCACCGGCGGCTAGCAAATTACCGTTTTCCAAATAGGCAAGCCCGGTTTTGAGGTGGAGTACTTTTTCCAACGGAACAATATGTCCAGACATGCCGTACTTTTCCAGTATCGCAATCAACTGAGTGGCACCTTCTTCGTTGGTTCGGGCCGACTTACCAATATAGAAAATGTCTCCAACCATCATCACATCACCGGCATCGAGGGTGCCGGGAGCAGTGATATGTTCAATTTTGTCCCCATAGAAACGGCGAAGCGCCGGTTCAATCGAATCAATTTCCCCACGGCGCGTATCAGCTCCCGGGCGGGTCACAATACCGCAGTGTTTGGTGCAAAGTGCCGGGTCCTCAACAAAAACAGAGTCAGGATACTGCTCGAGTGGCGGCAGCAATAAGATTTCAACCCCACACTTTCGCAAGGCATCTAAATACGCCAGGTGCTGTTTCATAGCAAGTTCGTAGTCGGGTTTGCCATCATCAGCAGAAGAGATACCATCAACCAGTGCCTTACAAGGGGTACGCGCAATAATGTAGTTAAACATAGTCAGTCCTTTTAATATTTACCTTTAACGCCTGAGACCAACCTATAGCGAGAACCGTGCCATATTGACAATTCTATTAAAAGTATCGTTAAATCAGCTTGTTACAATGGTTGATAAGGTTTTAATAAGGTGAAAAGGGTGCCGAAAATTCGTCGCTGATGAAATTTCGGCAAGTAGAAGATAACCATATAATTTATTTGGTTTATTTGTGAATTGCTTCACTACAAAAGTGGATGTTAGATGGTTTACTATGACGATAATTCGTCAGTTTCGAGGATAAACTGTGATGGACAAATACCCTGCTGAGATACTCTCGCTTCTTAATCAGGTAATGACAGTCTTTGACAGTATTTCTAGTTCCTACATTATCATCGATGCATCAGAAACAGTTGTTACCTACAACGAAGTCAGCTCGAAGCTTGATGGCATTGCCGCCAGTAAAGTTATTAACCGTAAATTGCTCGATGTATTCCCTACCCTTTCGAGAGGTTCAAGCTCAATGCTCCAGGTGTTACGCAGCCGTATACCCATCTGGAATAAAGCCCAAAGTTATCAGGCACCATCTGGAAAATTGATGACCATGACCTCCTCAACATTTCCCGTTATAGGGGCTGACAACACGGTCATGTTCGTAATTGAAGTTGTGCATGATATCAGCAACTTAAGAGAGCTGACGGATCATGTTATCCACCTGACGGAGACTCTGAAAGAAAGCCAGACGCCAACAAAACATAGTCTGCAAATTATCACCGAGAACAAACAGTTTAAACGACTTCTCAAAGATGTAAGAACGTTCGCCCAAACACAATTACCGGTACTGATCGCAGGCGAAACAGGTACAGGGAAAGAGTTAATAGCCCGTTATATTCACCTCAATAGCAGCCAAAATAATACCGCGATGGTAACAATCAATTGCGGAGCTATACCGCCAACCTTAATCGAAAGTACCTTGTTTGGCACTGTTAAAGGCGCATTTAGCGGTGCCGAAAACAAAAAGGGATTACTTGAACTTGCTGATGGCGGAACACTTTTTCTTGATGAAATCAATTCCATGCCGATAGAGGTACAAAGCAAACTCCTGCGCGTTGTCCAGGACGGTGCTTTTCGTCCTTTAGGTGGCAGCCAAGAAAAAACAGTGACCATCCGCTATATCACCGCGATGAATGAGCAGCCCGAAGTGGCAATACAAAAAAAGGAGCTACGCTCAGACCTCTTCTACCGTCTTGGTGTTTGTATGGTGGTACTTCCGCCACTACAGCAGCGGCTGGATGATATTTCGCACCTGGTCGAATATTTTATCCGCAAACATAACCCGCTACTCAATACAGCTATAACTGGCTATACACCGGATTTTATTCAATCGCTGGAGTCTCGCTCCTGGCCAGGAAATGTCCGGATGCTGGAGAACGTAGTGCTCCGTTGCATGCTGATTTGTTCACAACAAAATCATGATGTACTGACGGCATTGCACTTGGGGTCAATCCAGGAGCCGTCGATTTCTATCACTCCTACCTCTACTCATCATGAATGGGAACCGATAGACAGCCGTGAGCCAGAAGAGTCGTTAGCCGATCACCTTGCTGCTTATGAGAAGAAGTTACTGATTGATGCTCTAGCTCGGTATCAAGGCAATAACAGCAAAGTCGCTCGGCAGCTAAAGCTCCCCCGAACAACCCTACAGAGTAAATTGCGAAAATATGGCATCAGTAGCTAGTCTAATCCAACAAGGTATTTATGGCTTGGCATAACCACTTAGCTGCCGGGCCCATACTGCAATCTTTCGGTGTGATGTACTCAATCGGAACTGACCAGTCTTTATAGTCGAATGTTACCGGAAGTATATGCAGTTGACGGGAAACATCCTGTTCAACAAGATGCCTTGGCATGTAAGTCCAGCCTAACCCCATCTCAACACTTTTTAACAACGCGCGGTAGTCATTGCCATACCAAACCTGCGATGAAACCGGCTGTAAATGTGCCTGATGCACACCATTAGCGCCCTTGATCATCAACTGCCGATGAGGGATCAGATCTGCTGGTGTAACATTCTCCAGGCTTGTTAATGGGTGTGTTTTGCAAACAATAGGAACAAACGACATATTACCGATATAGCAAATATCAGCTTCTTTAATGAATGTCATATCACTCAAAATAACGCCAATATTCGCCTTCCCAGATAGAACATACTGGATAGTATCGCTGCTGGACATCGTCATAATGTTCAGTGATGTTGCTGGGAACTGGCATGCAAAATCATCAATAATCGTATAAAAGCGTGTAACCTGCAGACTATCTTCAATTGCTAAAGTTAATTGAGTTTCTTCATTATTGGTTAGTGCCTTTGCCGCACTTTCAAGCTCATAGGCCTGCTGCAATATAGCCTCGGCAAAAGTCAGCAGGTGCTTGCCTTCATTGGTTAAGGTTGGCTTTCGGGTACTCCTGTCAAAAAGAGTCACATCAAGGTCAATTTCCAGATTAGAAATCCCCTGGCTTACTGCAGATTGAACCTTACCTAACTTTCTGGCGCCTGCTGAAAAAGAACCCAGCTTCGCAGCCGTAACAAACATATTCAACTGATCGAGATTATACATACCATCACAAATTATGATATTAACTAACTAGATCTAATCATATATTAAGATACATTAGCTGCATAGATTATCCCTTAAGAGTATTAACCCATGTCAGTTAAAGAACGTATCTTGCACAGCCTGCTTTTTGAAGCGATTGCACTATTCATCCTAATGGTTGCAGCGACACTGTTTACTTCCCACAACCCAGGTGTTGTTGGCGGTATTGCAATTGTCTTATCGCTATTGGCGATGGCCTGGAACTACGTCTATAACTTAGGCTTCGACCATATTTTTGGTCATGATCGTTTATCACGAAAACTCGGCATGCGTATCGCGCACGGATTTGGCTTTGAAGTGGGCTTGCTGATCGTTACAATTCCGCTATTAATGTGGGTGCTACAAATGGATTTCTGGACAGTATTCGTCCTTGATCTGGGTATTGTTATCTTCTTTTTGGTTTACTCAATCATCTATAACTGGGCTTACGATCAAGTACGCTCAAAAATAACAGCACGAAAAGCGGTTACTTCATAAGAAGTAAGCAAAGCCCGTGGTTATATACCCACGGGCTTAGTGTTTAAATTAAACGCAGAGTGCTAAGACAGAATTTGATCCACAAACTCCGGAACCAACACCGAAGCCGGACCATAGCGCTTTTCAGCAAACTCACTTTCAACTTCACTCGGCTCAAGATTGAGCTCTACCGTGTGTGCACCATGCATAGCCGCCTCATGGACAAAACCGGCAGCAGGATATACGGCGCCAGAAGTACCAATCGAAATAAACAGATCGGCTTTCATCAGCGCATCATGAATGCGGTCCATGCCAATCGGCATCTCACCAAACCACACCACATTCGGGCGCATTGGGGCTGGCATCTGACAACAATGACAATGATCATCTAGAGAGATGTTCCCGCTCCAAGCTACACTCTGGCCAGTGTTACTACACTGCGCCTTTAAGAGTTCACCATGCATGTGGATAATATTATTTGTTCCTGCTGCCTCGTGAAGATTATCGATATTCTGGGTAACAACAGTAACTTGCCCTTCCAGTTCACGTTCGAGCTTGGCCAGCGCCAAATGGGCCGCGTTGGGGGCCACCGTACCGCTCTCGAGTTGCTGGCGGCGTTGATTGTAAAAATCTTGAACCAAAGATGGGTTACGACGGTATCCTTCAGGAGTTGCGACATCTTCAATATGATGATTTTCCCATAATCCATCTTGATCACGGAAGGTACGAATGCCCGATTCAGCTGAAATGCCGGCGCCGGTAAGAATAACGATATTACGATACGGGAAAAGCATAGATACGTCCTTTTCAGCTTGTATAAGCTATTTATACCATTGTTTTCATAAGGTTATAAGTCAAAAGTATTCGACATTAGTCTAATGTTTTAAGGTTACATTCATAAAGTTATAGTGCATTAAGGAAGTTGTCCATAGTGCAACTCTCCAAACGAAAAAAAGCCGGCGAGGAGCACTCACCGGCTTTGCTTGTCTTTTCAGGGACCTGCAAGTAAAAACTAACTATGCATTATCCTGAGCAGGCTTCTTCGAAGCTTCAAGCTTTTCTTCATAACCTGGCTGATTTTCAGGCAAATCTTTTACCTCTTCATACCATAGGTCATGATGCTCTTTCGCCCAGGTCTCATCAACTTCACCCGTGATCATGCCATCTAGTGCCGCTTCCATCCCAAACAGGCCGATATAGATGTGGAAGACAAAACCACAGATCAATATCAGTGCCGAGAACATATGCACGAGGTTCGACAACTCCATGTCACGGCGAGTTTGATCAAAGATCGGGAAGTCCAGAATGAAACCACTGACCGTGATAAAGATACCGAAAAAGATCAGTAGCCAGAAAATCGCCTTCTCACCGCCATTAGAAAACCCTGCCGAAGGATGAGTGCCTTTGTGTTTACCAACCATGCCGCCCATCTTCATAAACCACTTCACATCAACCATATTGAAGATGCTCTTGCGCCACCATTTGATAAGCACCGTCAGTAACAAGATGGCGAAAATCGGACCAATGTAGTTATGGTATTGCTTGGCGATATATATTATCCAGCCCCATAACTCAGTAGGCACCACTGGCTTGATGAAGTGTTTGCCATAAACCAACGTCAGGCCACTGAACGCCAGCGTCAGAAAGGTGAAGGCCATGCTCCAGTGTAATGCGCGATCCATACGGCTCCAGCGCTTGATCTTACGACCTGTTTTAGGCTTGCTGAGCTTTAACGGGCCGACAGTTACATACGCCAATGCAACCAACGCCAAACTGCCAAAAATAGCCAATGCCCCCAAAGGTGACATCCACTTCTCTTTGAGGATAAACC
The DNA here is from genome assembly GCF_050336885.1 of Photobacterium kasasachensis. Lineage (NCBI taxonomy): Bacteria > Pseudomonadati > Pseudomonadota > Gammaproteobacteria > Vibrionales > Vibrionaceae > Photobacterium > Photobacterium kasasachensis. Next base: position 22,504 of record NZ_JAKJSH010000030.1, on the reverse strand, counting down.
ACGTCTGACCCGGTACGGAAATTAGCACCCCGTGCTCAGGCGACTGTGATGTGGTATACCCTTCCTGACCATCCTTGACCATGCGCCAATAGTCGGCTCCGGCAAACCCTACGATTTCTTTCTGAATCACAGATTCGCCCAAGCGCGTATTATCAGATTGTTGGCTGGTTTCATGACTGGCTAACACTGACAGCGAAAACGTCAGCATGAATGCAGTAACCAGTATTGTAAACCAGCGTTGAATTCGCTTAGTCATTAACACTCCCGACTGTTTGAAAAACAGTTTTTACTTAACAAGGGTTTCAGCCCGGTAACAGGCTGAAACCGATTAGTGCTTTGAAACACTAGATTTATCGTGATTAGGCCTTACGTACCTTGCCTGCGTCATAGGCAAGATCATCAGTATTAGCCCACCCCGCTTCTTTTGCTCCGCGAGCTACCACACGTTCACGGTAGATATCGGAGATTTTGGCTGCATCACCAGCCAGCAGCGCCTTGGTCGAACACAAAGATGCACACATTGGCAGCTTGCCTTCTGCAATACGGTTTGCCCCGTACTTTTGCTTCTCTTCGTGCGAGCCAGGCTCTACACCCGGACCACCGGCACAGAAGGTACACTTGTCCATCTTGCCGCGCTCGGCAAATGCGCCCTGTTTAGGGAACTGAGGCGCACCGAACGGACAGGCGAACAGGCAGTATCCGCAGCCAATACACAAGTCTTTATTGTGGCGAACAATACCGTCTTCGGTTTGCTCGAAGCAGTCAGCAGGACACACCGCCATACACGGCGCATCGCTACAATGCATGCAGGCAACCGAAATTGAGGTTTCCCCTGGCTCACCATCATTTAGAGTAACTACGCGGCGGCGCTGGATGCCCCACTCAAGCGCATCATCGTTTTCGTTTTTACAGGCGGTAACACAACCGTTGCACTCGATACAACGTTTAGAGTCACAAAGAAATTTCATACGTGCCATCAGAATGACTCCTTACGCTTTAGAGATCTTACATAGGGTTACTTTGGTTTCCTGCATCTGAGTGACAGGATCGTAACCATATGTGGTTGCAATGTTTGCTGATTCACCGGAAATAAACGGTGCAGAGCCTTCCGGGTAGTTTCCTCGCAGATCTTCACCCTGGAACTTACCGCCGAAGTGGAACGGAATGAACGCCAAGCCAGGTTTCACCCGGCGAGTTACCATCGCCTTAACATGGATACGCCCCTTCTCGGCACCTTCAACCCACACCATATCACCGTCACGGAAGCCCAAATCGTTGGCATCTTTCGGGTTAACCTCAACAAACATTTCTTGCTGCAGCTCGGCCAGCCAAGGGTTAGAGCGGGTTTCATCACCACCACCCTCGTACTCAACCAGACGACCAGACGTCAGGATGATCGGGTACTCGCCAGAGACGTCTTTGTCCTGAATTGACTTATACAGAGTCGGAAGACGGAACATCGCCTCGCTGTCATTCCAGGTCGGGTAATCCGTCACCAGATCGCGGCGAGGTGTGTAAAGTGGCTCACGGTGTAACGGAACGGCATCCGGGAAGGTCCAGACAACAGCACGCGCTTTAGCGTTACCGTAAGGAATACAGCCATGCTTGATCGCAACGCGCTGAATGCCGCCGGACACGTCAGTTTTCCAGTTTTTACCTTCAGCAGCGGCTTTTTCTTCAGCAGTCAGTTCATTCCACCAACCAAGCTGCTTGAGCATCTTGTCACTGAATTCCGGATAACCGTCTTCAAGCTCACAGCCTAGCGAATAGCTGTCATCTGCCAGCAGACTTTCACCATTTCGTTCAACACCAAAGCGGGCACGGAAGTTACCGCCACCCTGGGCAACCGTTTTGGATGTATCGTAAAGAATATGAGTACCCGGATGCTTCATTTCAGGCGTACCCCAACACGGCCAAGGCAGACCGTAGGTTTCACCGTCGGCAACACCACCCTCAGCTTCAAGCGTCGTTTTGTGGAAGGTATGCCAGTTTTGCTGGTGTGCCTTTAGACGCTCCGGACTCTGACCGGTATAGCCAATGGTCCACATACCCTTGTTGTATTCTCGGGTAATGTCTTCAATCACCGGCTGGTTATTTTCAACCTTGATATGCTTGAACAGTTGATCGGCAAGGCCGAGCTTTTTCGACAGCAGGTACATGATTTCATGATCAGGTTTAGATTCGAACAACGGTTCAATTACCTGATCACGCCACTGAATAGAACGGTTTGTTGCCGTTACAGAGCCTGTGGTTTCAAACTGAGTTGTCGCTGGCAGCAGGTAGACATTATCGGTACGGCCGTTCATTACCGCTGCAACACCCGGGTACGGATCAACAATAACCATCATGTCGAGCTTGCCCATTGCAGTGCGCATTTCCGGGCCACGGGTTTGCGAGTTTACAGCATGTCCCCAGTAAAACATGGCGCGGATGTTATCGTTCTGCTCGATATTGGCTTTATCTTCCAGCACGCCGTCAATCCAACGTGATACAGGAATACCGGCGTTGTTCATTGGTTTCTTGCCGCGATAGTCAGCTTGATCAAAACGTCCTTTCAGCCATTCGTAATCGACATCCCACACGCCAGCCCAGTGTTTCCAGGCACCTTCAGACAAGCCGTAGTAGCCAGGCAGGTTGTCAGACAGAACGCCAAAGTCCGTTGCACCCTGTACGTTATCGTGACCTCGGAAGATATTGGCACCGCCACCGGCTTTACCCATGTTGCCAAGCGCCAGTTCTAAAATACAGTAAGCACGGGTATTGTTGTTACCTGTGGTGTGCTGGGTTCCCCCCATACACCAGACGACACAGCCCGGACGGTTTTCAGACAGCATCTTCGCCGTTTTATACACTTCTGCTTCAGGCACACCACTGACGCGCTCGACTTCTTCCGGCGTCCACTTGGCAACTTCTGCACGAACTTCATCCATACCCCAGACACGCTGGCGAATGAATTCTTTGTCTTCCCAGCCATTCTTGAAGACGTGGTACAAAATACCCCAGATAAAGGCGACATCCGATCCCGGACGTAGCGACACATAATGGTCGGCTTTTGCCGCAGTACGGGTACGGCGCGGATCGGCAACAACAATCTTACAGCTGTTGCGCTCTTTGGCGATCAGGATATGCTGCATCGCAACCGGGTGCGCTTCAGCGGCATTCGAGCCGATAAACAGAATCGACTTACAGTTGTGCATGTCGTTCAGTGAGTTGGTCATCGCACCGTAACCCCAGGTGTTGGCAACACCGGCTACCGTTGTCGAGTGACAGATACGCGCCTGGTGGTCAACGTTGTTGGTTCCCCAAAGCGATACCATTTTACGGAACAGATACGCCTGCTCGTTGTTGTGTTTTGCAGAGCCCAGCCAGTAAACCGAATCCGGACCTGACTCTTCGCGAATTTTCATCACTTGCTGGCTGACTTCGTCTAAAGCCTGCTCCCAGCTCAGTTTTTTCCACTTACCGTTGACCAGTTTCATCGGGTATTTAACGCGGCGCTCACCATGGCCGTGTTCGCGTAGCGCGGCACCTTTAGCACAGTGTCCACCAGCATTAAAAGGATGGTCAAAAGCGGGTTCTTGGCCAGTCCAGACACCTTCTTGTACTTCTGCGTAAATACCACAGCCCACTGAACAGTGAGAACAAATCGTACGCTTAACTTCTACCGGCGCTTTCGGGTCTACCGATTTCGCTTGCGCCTTTTTCATCATACCCGGTGCAAACATGCTGGCACCGGCAACACCACCAGCCGCAGCCAGTGAAGTGTTACGAATAAAGGAACGACGAGAGATACCGAGCTGGTTTTCGTCCTTGCTCACTTTGTCGGAACGTTTAGTCAGTTTCATTTATTGCTCCGTCTTACAAGGTTTCGTAGTAATCACGAACATGCTGAGTTTCGCGATAGCCTGTTGTGTTGTTTTCATTCTTCTGTTCCGGCGTCTCTACCGCGGCCTTGGCAACGGTTGTCGTACCGGCAGCAACAGCTCCAGCAGCCGCAGTCAAACCAATGTTCTTCAACAATTGGCGACGGCTTTGATCAGTTTCATTATGAATAGCTTTGTTTTGCTCACTCATAAAAGCTTGCTCCTTTATCGTTGTTCCTGATGTCCAAACCATGTTCACCGGGAATCGATTCTTATGTTTTTTCTAATTACGTCGTTACAAAAAGTAAAATCAGAAAACTCTAGTTCACTTCAATAAAACGCGTTTTCTCTACCGTTAAAAATTGCAAAGCCAGCTCACCAACCGCACAGTAGAACACGGCGCTCTCGGCGGCTTTCATATCGGCACATAACCGCTCAAACCAGGTTGCGACATGACGATTAAAGAAGGTTTTCTGCAGGTGCTCATCACCGCCCTCCACCAGCATTGCCATCACCTCCAGCAGCGCAGCAATGTGGTCTTCCGGCTCTTTCACCGACTCATCACGTTCAAAACCCAGCTGGACCAGATCTCGACGCAGGTGAGCCAAAGGCATTTCCATCAAAGACCCCGTCAAATACCAGGATCCAAATGGCACAATCTCGCCACGACCGATACCGATAAACATATCCTGATACTCTTCTTCAACGGCGATAAGGTTGGCCTTTTGCGCAGCCAGTCTTAGTAGCGGCCAGGCTGCTGCCATTTCAGTGGTTTGATGCTCTGCGATCTCCACGTTCAGATCGGCCAGCCAGTTCAGGACATTTTCATCAGGCGCCTGACGCATCAGATGCGCAAGCATGGCGTAGATCTCGATTCGCAGTGACGTTTCTGCTTGTTGTGGCTGATTTACCATCGGTTGTTCCATTTGTTGAACCATACTTCGCTCCTTACACCCTTAACTGACTTTCAGGATCAGCGTCGATCTTTGAAAAGACATCACGTACGCGACAGTCTTCACACATAGCCAGCCGGCGAATGGCCTCTCCCTGAAACTGAGAGTGACCTTGTAACTTTTCAGTTAGCATTTTCACCATGGATGCCGGAGCAAATGGTTTACCGCAACTTGTACAACAAGCCGCTTCTTCCTCATAAACAACCCGCGCTTCCTGACGTTCAGTTTTGTTCCAGTTAAAACCCGGCTTAAGCGCAATCACCTTCTCAGGGCAGGCCTTTTCACACATACCGCATTGCACGCAGTCTTCTTCAATGAACAACAAACCCGGACGATTACCAATGGCATGCAAAGCGCGGGTCGGACAAACCGCCACGCATCCCATACACAAGGTGCAATCATCAGACTGGCATTCCACCGAACCATACGGTGCATTGGCAGGTACATCTGAACGGACAGGCTTTTTCTCTGCAGCGCTATACAGCAACTCAAGTACCGCAAAAAGTTTCTCTCGCTTGCTGCCTTCAAGGCGCTCAACAGAAGATGTTGTTGCTATTGGTAGCAAAGGGATATCGAAAGGCGTAAAGGATGCCGCCGAGGCGAGATCAAACAATGCAATCCGGTCGGCCTCATAACCAAGCTCAGTAAGAAATGTCTGAGCAACCGAAAGCTCGTCAGACAAAACACGATCAATAGTGGCAGGAATATAAACTGTATTTGTAGCCAGAAGCACTTGATGCGCTCCGTAGGCCAAGGCAGTAAACCAAGTATCAATCCCTACGGTTGCCAACTCTTCCAACGCTACAGGGATAACTGTAGAAGGAAGATGAGCTAGCGCATTCACAACAGATTGCTCGTCTCGATTGCCATATATAAGCAGAGTGGGCTTTTCTCCCCCTTCTTGCTGATAACGGTTTAATAATCGGGATACAAAATGTTGAGTATTATCAGGATCAGGCAGTGCATAACTAATGGCTTCTGTAGGGCAAGCCGTCGCACAGGTTCCCACTCCTTGACAAAGGTACGGATTGATTTCGATGGCATAACCATTACTGGACAATGCACCCGCGGGGCACGCATCGACACAACGATCACAGCCACTCACGCCGCGCGACGAATGGGCACAAAGATCCGGGTTCAGGCGAAAATATTTGGGCTTATCGAATGTTCCCAGCATATCCGGAAGATCTTCAATAACACTCGCTAGTTTCGCCTTGCCTGCACCCACACCATAATAACCAGGAGCCGGAATTTCTGTTTTAACAACGCCTTCAGGCGTCATATCAACCACAAGATCAAAACAATCACGACCAATCGCTATTTTTGCCAAGTTCGTGAAGGCTTCCGTATCCCCAGTTTCAGATTTTGTTTCTGAAACAGAAACCGGGTTAGCACCACCAACACGACAAGTCACTTCAAACGCCCCTAGGTAACCTTTAAGCTTTACCTGTGAGCTGAAATACAGGTTCTCACCCTTACTTGCCGTATCTGCTTTGGCTAACTTCTCTGTTACAAGCAACGTCACCGAATTCAGCGCCGAAAATTGAGATTTCAGTGCAGTTATCGTTTCTTGCTCACCAATCAGCAACACGTTCCCGCGGCTTTCATAAGAAACCGTAGGCGGGATCAGGTTTGACAGCTCGACAGTACCTGCAATCGCAGTGTGTCGTGCTTGTCCGTTCTTGTCAGAAAATGCTTCTAGTGTACTTTTTAACATTCTTATTCCTGTCTACTCGTCACCGTCAGTCAGTGCCGATTGAAGAGCCTTGTTTAATAAAAGGTTTTATAAACAGGACGCTTCATAGCCCTTATAAGAGCAATAACCGAACCAACTTTTCACGGAATAAAATGACCTAAAGGGAACTAAAGTCAGAAAGAGGCAATTTGAACCACTCGCCATGGGACAATTTGTCCTAGCTATTTTTGAGCAGTGCGCCAAAATGTCCCGATCTTTTTTAAGGGTATTATTCCCTTTTTGTCCCAACTTCAGTTCTGCTGCCTCATTTTTGTAACAGCCGACTTTTCTTTTTCATTAATTAAGAGTGGTTAGCATCGTGTCTTAGCTTCTAGCTAAAGGGACTTTTACCGCATCATGCTCATCACACGTATCTACACAACGAGTAGATACTTCTTCTGACAAGGTAGGGATAGATGCGTTTTGAGATGCTAACTCTATGGGTTCAAGCTCAGTGGGTTCAGTCTTCGTGACAAGCTCAATGTATTCAGACTCTGCGGAACACGTATCCTCACCATCATCAGATATTGATTGGGCCATTTGATCTGAAGCGTCTAGTTGTTCTGACACTTTTTCTAGCTTTTCTGACGCCTGATTCACCCAGTTTCGAAGCTGTTTGGTCACACCGGAATCCAAGGTAGGGACATTGGAAAAGTCTTCCGTGTGATCATCCATATCACTGACATAGTTAAACTCGTCTGAGTGAAACAGCTTACGCAATGCCGCTTTCTTCACAGACTTATCAACGCCCGTTCTCATAAACGACGTGACTCCGCCATCAAAGGTTACATTGACAACATCTTTCAGCGTCAGCGCTTCTGCTCCACTTGCCTCGTCTTCATCTTTCGATAGATTAGGCCCAGTACCAGAGTCATCGTCATGAGATGATTTATTTGTTGCTTCAGTAACTTGGCTTAAGCTCGCAGTGTCATCAATCAGAAGAGGATCCGCATCAGACTCAACAGCATCTTGTTTCTCAACAGCGTCTTCGCGCGATGCCAGCTTTCTGCTTGACCAACGCTGGAAAAAATTAGTTGCCACTAGAGCGCCCTTTCTTATCTTTACTTTTGTCTTTACAACGCTTGCGTCTGAACTCGATTAACTCGCCATGACGACCAATAAAAGCTTCCATCCAGGCCTGGACCTGAAGCGGGATTTGGATATGGAGAACTTGATAATCACCATCCATATAACTGCCCGCAACGCTTTGTGCTGCAGTAACCAATAGCGGGGAAAGTTGCTCGTTCTCCTCTTCACAAACAATGAATAAGTGCGGATCCTGAGAGCTCAAATTAAAGCGATATTCGGTACGCTCATCACGGTAAAGTTCCAATGGGAGGATGTAGCCACCATCTGATTGGGCAACTTCATTCTTTTTGTCCTGATCATAAAGACAGACATCTTCAATAGACCAGGACAAGGTCGACCAACGACCAATTTGCTTCTCTTCAGAGGCCAAACGAAAGGCTATCGGCCATATGGATTCATCTTTATGCAAATCTGGCACATGCGCTCCTTAATCATTACTCGTTTACTCTTGAATAAGGCACATAAAGCAATTATCAGACCAACTTCAGTTTAATCGCTCATTTCCACACTCCTTACTCATATAGTTGGAATGATGTTTGCTAGACTGTGAAACTACTAACGACATGAAAAAGAATGTCTGCCGATAAACCCTATTGAGCATAGACATAATTAGAACGTTTTCGAATCAGCAGGAATTTCTGATGACCCAACTGCCAAAAATCATTAAAACCAAATCATCCGTCAACCAGACTATGACCGTTCAAGTCATGGACGAGTATGGCGATATGATGGAGAAAGAAATCGCCTGCGAGCACCCCTTAACGGTTTACCTGAACTGGATTGAGGTTGTTACCTTGATGACCCTTGGCGAGCGGCCTTCCGCATTGGTCCTTGGCTATTTAAAAAACCAGGGATTTATTGAAGATATCGACGCCATTGAATCTTTGATCATTGACTGGGATACCAATTCGGCGGCTGTGATCACCAAAGAGAGCACAGATGGTCTTGAAAAGAAGCTGGGTAAGAAAACAGTGACCTCAGGATGTGGTCAGGGCACCATGTTCGGTAACGTAATGAAGAAACTGGAAGGCGTTACGCTTCCCCAACCGACCATTCCGCAGTCAAAATTGTACGGGCTGCTGGAGTCACTTACGCATCATAACGAAACCTATAAAGCAGCAGGTGCTGTTCATGGATGCGCCGTTTGTAAGGACACTGACATTCTGTCTTTTGTCGAGGATGTCGGCCGACACAATGCGGTTGATACCCTCGCTGGCGAGATGTGGTTAAAGGGTGAAACAGGCGAAGACAAAGTCTTCTACACCACAGGCCGACTGACCTCCGAGATGGTGATTAAAGTCGCCCAAATGGGGATCCCAGTTTTGCTATCACGTTCAGGTGCTACACAGATGGGGTATGAGCTGGCTCAAAAGCTGGGGATCACCATGATAGCTCGTGCCAAAGGACATCGCTTTCAAGTCTACAACGGCCAGGAAAACCTAGTCCTTGACGTCAAGGGCGCAAATGCCGAAGACGGAAATAAACTCACTCCGCTAGATGACCAACATAAACCAGACCACAAAGGTGAAAATGATCATCAGCGATCCGAAACAAAACAGACTGGAGGCAATGCATAAATGTCCACCAGCTTTCCCGAGTTCATGAATGCCAAGCTGGTTGCAGAGTATTTAGACCTTAACGAAAAGAAGGTATATGCCCTTGCCAACGACGGCTTGCTGCCTGCTACCAAGGTAACCGGAAAATGGCTGTTTCCCAAAGCCATGCTCGATAAATGGTTGCTGGAGTCCTGCCATAACGGCGTACTGAATGATCGTTTACTGATCGCCGGCTCTGACGATCCACTCCTTCAGATGATTGTCGGCAACATGGCCAACAAACTGGGTAGCACGGCACTGGTCGGCTATACCTCAACCGGCACCCGCCAGGGTTTAGCTATGCTTAGCAAAGGTCATGTAGATATGTGTGCTATCCACTGGGGCCATGCCGATGAGGCGCCACTGCGTCACCCAGCATTGCTTCAGCAATACCCGGGCCACAAAAACTGGGTGCTTATCCATGCCTTTGAGCGTCAGCAGGGATTGGTAGTGAGCCATGAGATCGCGGACTGTATCAATGCCCGTTCGCTTAACCCGCAAGAGTTGCTGGCTTCTCGCTGGCGGTGGGCACTTCGTCAGGAAGGTGCCGGGAGTATGCGCGCACTTGAAGAATGGTTACACGGCCATGCCTTCAATATAGATATGCTGACCAAAGCCGACATTTGTTATAGCGAGCGCGAACTGGCCTCCGCCATTGCCCGCGGACAGGCAGATGTCGGCTGCGCAAGCCAAAGCACTGCCGGAGAATTTGGATTGGGCTTTATCCCGCTTTGCCGGGAAGCGTTTGAGCTGGTTATTCCCAAAAACATCTATTTCAGAGCGCTGCAACAGCAACTGATTCAGGCTTTATCTGATCCTGAGATACAGGCCAAAGGCGATCAGCTGCAAGGCTATAATTTTCAGCGAACCGGCACCCAGGTTTGGAGTGCGAATTGATCGCCATAACTCAATAATGCCAAGTAGGAAAGCAGGCCGCCAATGATAGCAAAAATGCATTGGCGGATTTTTTACGCCTCGAAAGAAAGCCATCAAAAGAACCCCGTGAGTTGGGAGGCGGGAAACAATGCAATCAAAGCAACACCAACTCACTTTCATTCAAACGAGAACTACGTTTTATTCAGCCAATCAATAGCACGTTTCCCACTCAACAAGCCGCTCATCCCCTTCCATCATTTTGCTTATCGATTACCGTACGTTTGAAGCAATCGATAAGCATTTTCCTTAGTGAGAATCATAAGCAAAACCAATATACCAATTAGTAACAAACCACATTATAAATGGTTAGGTAATGTACATTTCAGATAGCTTTCTGTTGAATATGTGAGCAATTACTCTAAAATAAAAAATTCCCGCTTGGAATATTGATCTATACCTAATTTCTGCCTGTTATGCTTTAAGTTTTGTGCCACTAGGTGCACACTAGAACTTGGTCCTCCGACCAGTAATAAATTACTCTGAATTTACATGAAATATAAATAGCGTAAGGAGTGGTCATGAATTCATTCATAACCGGCGCAACTGGATTTATCGGATCTCAACTTTTAAGGCGTCTGGCTAAGAGACCGGGAGATATCTACGTACTGTCATTTAGCGAAGCATGCGAAGAAAGGCTTCAGTCTCTCATTGAAAAATATCAACTTCCCAAAAATAAGTTTCATAGTTTCCGTGGGTCGATAACCGAACCGAACCTGGCACTCTCTGCCGACAACATCAAATTGCTAACAGGTAAGATCACTAACTTCTACCACCTTGCAGCAATTTATGATCTTGAAGCAGAAGAAGAAGCAATGATGCGTGCCAATATTAACGGCACAGAAAATACGCTCAGACTGGCAGAACGTATTAACGCAGGTTGTTTCCACTACGTCAGTTCTATCGCTGTCGCCGGTCAATTCCGTGGCTGGTTCCGCGAAGATATGCTGGATGAGGCAACTGGTCTTGATCATCCTTACTTCGCCACCAAGCACGACGCGGAAAAGTTGGTCAGAGAATCGGCAACGATCCCATGGCGTGCCTACCGCCCGGGTATTGTTATTGGTGATTCAGTCACCGGTGAGGCTGATCGTGTCGACGGCCCCTATTACTTCTTTAAGATCATTCAGCGCCTGCGTCGCTCGCTACCAGAGTGGATGCCACTACTAGGGCTTGAAGGTGGCCGACTGAACCTGGTACCGGTCGATTACGTTGCTGATTGTATCGATCATATCTCTCACAAGGACAATGTTGAGGGACAGTGCTTCCACCTGGTGGATCCTGATCCTTATCGCGCCGGCGAAGTCATCAATATGTTTGCCGAGGCAGGCCACGCCCCTAAGATGGCAATGCGTCTGGATATGCGCCTGTTCCGTATGGTACCAAATCACTTCTGGAGCCAGCTTGGCCAGCTTCCTGTCCTCAAGCGTTTCATTGATGCAATTAGCCAGGAAATACGGGTCCCTAAAGATGCGCTGGGAATGTTTAACTACCCGACTCAGTTTGATTGCACCAACACATTGAGTGCACTGTCAGACAGTAACATCAGTTGCCCTCGCCTTCCGGATTACGCCAACAACATCTGGGACTACTGGGAACGCAACCTTGATCCTTCGCTTCACGTTGACAGACCCCTGAAAGGTTGTGTCGACAATAAAGTGATTGCCCTGACGGGTGCATCATCAGGTATTGGCTATACCACAGCACTGAAACTGGCCGAAACAAACGCCACGCTGGTGCTTATTGCCCGTGATCTGGAGCGCCTGCAGCAAACCCGTAACGAAGTAGAGCGCCGCGGTGGCCGCGCATATATCTACCAGTGTGATTTAAGCAAAGATGAACCTAGCCAAAAAGTGCTGGAAGAAATCAAGCGTGATCACGGCAAGGTTGATATCCTGATCAATAACGCCGGACGTTCAATCCGTCGTTCAGTTATGCACTCCACTGAGCGTCTGCATGACTACGAACGTACCATGCAGATCAACTACTTCGGTTCGCTAAGAATGATCCTGGGACTACTGCCTGAGATGGTCGAGCAACGTGCCGGACATATTATTAATGTCTCCTCGATTGCCGTTTTGACCAACCAGCCACGCTTCTCTGCCTACGCGGCCTCGAAGTCTGCACTGGACTCATTTACCCGTACCGCCGGTGCCGAGCTGTGCGGCCAGGGGATCAACTTTACCACTATCAATATGCCTTTGGTGGAAACACCGATGATCGCTGATCACTACCGGAAGGCTGAAGGTGGGATCCCGCTGCTGACATCCGAAGAAGCGGCCGACCTGATTGTCAAAGCAATCATTGAAAAACCTAAACGTATTGCAAACCGTCTTGGTCTGTTTGCTGCCTTGGTCCATGGTGTTTATCCGAAGATTGGCGAACTGGTAATGAGTACCGGCTTTAACATGGCGCCTGAATCTGATGGCTTGGAGCATGATTCAGATCCAAAACAAGATAGCGCCGATGTGATGGCATTATCTAGCATCATCCGTGAAATACATATGTAAGGGAACACTATGCAAGTTACAGCCATTCATGACTACAAGGAAAATTTGGATACCTTGCTACGTTATTTCAGTGAAGACGACCTCATCACTGACAAGTACCTGAAGTTGGGTGCCAGAAATGTCCGAGTCAATAAACTCGAAGAAACGGATGACGGCTTCATTGTGGAAACTCAGCGCGAGGTTCCAGCCAACGTACCCGGTGTACTGAAAAGTCTTTTGGGCAGCTTTAATACCATAAAGCAAACAGAAAGCTGGCACTGGCAGGAAAATGAGCAGCTATTATGTCATATGGATGTCGAAATTATTGGTGTCCCGGCAAAGATCTCGGGCCAGATGATGTTCAGCGAACCAACAGACCGTACTGGGGTATCAACCCAGAACGACGTGTCGGTTACTGTTAAGTCATCCGTCCCGCTTATTGGCAGCACGTTAGTCTCTTTCATCTGTGATGATATCAAAGCGCAGATGCAAAGTGAGTACGAGTTTCTGTGTGAAACACTGCCACAGCTGGTTGCAGAGGACTAAAAACCGCCGCTGAGATATGTGTAGCTGCCAGTGTTACGTTGCTTTTTCACCAACACTGCGCAGCTACCCTAGCAAAACAAGGAAGATACAATGAAAACCCGCGACAGGATTTTATTAGTTAGCCTTGACCTGTTTAACCGTGACGGTATTGCACAGGTAAGCACACTGATTATTGCGACTGAAATGGGGATCAGCCCGGGTAACCTGTACTATCACTTCAGGGGCAAGGACGAAATAATTGCGACCCTGGTAACCGAGCTGCAAAACTCACTGGTTACCATCAGCAACGAGTACCCGAAGCAGGTAAAAGATTTTGATGACTATTGGCCATTTATGCACACCATTATGGCGTTATTCACTCACTATCGTTTCCTGTTTAGGAACCTCGACAGCCTCAACAGTCAGAGCCCGCAAATCAAGCGTAAAATACGGACACTGATCTTAAAGCTGCGCCATCTAAGCAATGACATGCTGGCACACCTTATCAGTCTTGGTAAGTTAAAGTGCGATGAAAAAAGCCTGCCTTTGCTGGCCGATAATTTATTGCTGGTCAGCCTTAACTGGCTCAATTACCAAACGTTGCTGGATGACAAATACAGCGAAACTGAATTGATCAGAGCTGGTGTTCTTCGCCTGATATCGATGGTTGAACCTTATTTGACCGAATCAGCCGACTCACCGTTTTATACTCACCAGGATTTGCTGGACGAACTCGTGAGCTAATACGGCTTCCGACAAGATAACAACGAAACAATAGCGCCTTAATTATTACGGGCGTTATTGTTCTTCTTTATCAGCTAAGTAAAAAATAGCCCCCACCTCGCTTACACGCACATTTTGCGTCACTTTATTGACAGATAGTAGCTCAAAGTATCTCTTTGTAAATCAAAGCAATATGCATACGACTTTGTATGCGTACACCATTCGGCAAGAAACTTTGATAAATGTATAAATTTTGTATGATCAAAACATAAAAATGAGTGACATCGAGTCTGATTAATTATTTAATGTCTTAATCGTTTTGTAAGATGTGTCGCCTATGGCAAAAACCCTGGCATGTCTGAGTTGGATATGTACTTTTCCGAAGGTTAATCGCCCCATGTTTAAAAACGCTATGTTCATAGCTGCCATTAGTTTGTCTTTTGCCAGTCATGCCAACACACTGCTCATAGAAAGCGAAGCGGAGCAGGTTAAGCAAATAAAAGCTAAATACAGCAACACAGCTGAACTGAAAGAGCTAACCAAGATCAGCAGCAGCATTTTTACGCTTTCCTCTCGTATTGAAGAACAGAAATCAACGATTGTTAAAGATAAGCAGCTATACCAGGAATATCAGCGTCGCCTCAGCGAGGAGATGTTATCGGGGACTGAAGAAAAAACCGACTATTACTTCGCGGAAATGAAAAAAACCTCTAAAGAGATTAAGCTGAATCAAGAGCAAATCAAGCTAAATACTGCTCAGATCAAAAAGTACAATGATAGAATCGTCTTGCTGAACAGCTCGCTCAGAGAGTCGAAAAAACTTTACAATGATAAACTTCTCGATATCAGAGACAGCGTAGTCACCAGGCTCAAAAAAGAGTTTGCCAACCCTATTCCGGTATCTGTTTCAGGCAAACTGCAATGCTCCCCTTACCAATCTATCCGCGCTTGTTTTGAAAGCAAGCAAACAACATCCAAGCTTATCAACGATGCTGTAGAAACACGTTTTGGCCAAATCGAGATCACCAGCACCACCAACAATTTCAAGGTCGATTCGGCCACAATGGATTACGATGGCAATGTCGAGTATAAGGCCAACTTCAACCTGTTCGTCCAATACAACGAAGACATCGATGCGCAAGTTGTCAAAGAAGTGGGTGTTGAATCCTTCGATATCGTTCTTCTGAGCAACAAGCCCGCCAGCTTCTACCTTGACGGGCTTCCTGTCGGAAAAGGACAAGAAGTCAGCGTGAAAGTATCAAAGGGCAAATACGCCGTACTGGCTAAGTTTGAAGGTCATCAGGAGTCAACAATACAAGATATCTCGATGCCGGTTAGCCTGACGTATAACTTCTAGGTAATTCGTTGAAAGAATATCTCTACTTCTGATAAGTCGCCTCAAAGGCACGTTGTGCAACTTCAAGCGACTTCATCAAATCATCAACGTCCCTGGACTCACCAGATACAATCGCTATTCGAAGTTGGCTCTGGTGAGCCTTTACAACTTCCCGGCACTCATATCGTTTGATAAGAGTTCTCAGCCCGTTAGCTTGATCTGAATATACCTCAAATGAATTCATCTCCGCCCTCCGACATCAGGCATGACAAATAAATGCTCATCTCTAATCAGATATGGCAACTTTTTCTAACCAGCTACCAAATGTTCTTATTATAAATTAGGTCAATACTCGCAATAATGCACAACAATTACGCACCTAACACAAAGAAACATACAAAATACTGATGGTTGATGTATAGGGTTGGTTACAGATGCAATACTAACCGCAGCATATCCTTATGCTGTATACCCATCTCATAGATAGGCTCATCATAGTTATCAAGAAAGAAGTTCTTTAAAATCGAATCCACCCGAAAACCCAGGCGCTGATAGAAGGCAAGTTGATAGCCAAAAGTACCGGTACCTAGCTCAATACAGCTGATACCCCGCCGCTTTTCCGATTCAATCACAAACTGCAGAAATGCCTTCCCTACTCCCTGGCCTTGTCTATCGGGACTCACCGCAATATTAAACAACTCAATTTTGTTATCGTCTTTATTTCTATCATCATGAACATTCAGCACGCAGACGGCGACAACCTCGTCGTTGCTGACTGCAACATAGCACCGCGCACTCTTTAGGTATTTTGTCACATTCGCTTCAGAGGGATCTGCTTCTAGCAGCAGATACATCGGTGCATTTTGGGGCTCTATTTGTCTGAAGCTCAACATACTTATACTCATCACTTATACCCAAACTATCAAGCAACGACTAACCAAACCGAACATTGCGGTTTTCTTTCATAAAACGAGATAGACCAGTTAAGTTTTCTATAGTTGCGACAACGCCTCGCGGTCAACCTTTCTTAGCTTGCTCACAACTAGCTGGTATGACTTATCGGCCAAATCCACCAACATAGCATCGTTAACATCGCTGCTTAACGACACAGTTATCCAATGGCGTTTATTCATATGGTAACCAGGAATAATACCCTCGAACTGACTGACCAAAACCTCGCCATCGGCTGGCTGGCACTTATACGTAACCTGAGGGACACCTTGGTGAATGGCCACCAGCGCAAACATTTTTCCCATCACCTTATATACCAATGCCTCAGGGCCAAACGGATAGCTGCCCTCAGATCCCGGAAATTTTCCCAGATATTCTTCTAGCTCCTGCTGTTTCACAACTTCTCCTCATTACTTGGTTTTAGGTTCAACCGCTTTTAATTCAATACGTTAACAAATGCCAAGGTTGCAGGCCATCTGCAATCTGCAAACCCTGAAAACCCGTCACATTCAGCATCTTGAAATCACTCGGGTATAATCGGCAATAACTCATAATGTGCCCTAACTCGGCTTTACACAATCATGACTTGCACCGGCAATCAATAAAGTGAACTATTATCCACTTTGTTAAGAAGCCCGAGCAGCCACTGTACGCTTGGGTAGAACGTTTTCCATCTACGCCAAGGAGTCATTGTGGGTAGAGTGTTATTACTGGCTTTAGCCTTATGGGGCGCAGGCAGCGCCATTGCATCAACAGATAAAACCAATCTGGATCCGAGCAAAATTCAAACAGCCTCTGTCAGTACCTTTGTTACCGATCTCAAATCTGGTGAAACCTTGTTTCAAAAAAATGCTGATATCGTTATGCCAATTGCATCGATCACCAAGCTGATGACCGCCATGGTCGTGCTGGATGCCGATCTATCCCTTAAGGAGAAAATCACTTTCGACAAAACCGATAAAGAGCGTATCTATAACGGTTATTCACGCATCCGAATGGAATCTCAACTCAGCCGCGGCGAAGCCATTCATATTGCCCTGATGTCATCCGAAAACCTTGCCTCTGCAGCACTGGCAGACAACTACCCTGGCGGCTATAGTGCTTTTGTCGAGGCCATGAATGCCAAAGCCAAATCTCTGGGAATGACTGATACCCGCTTTGTGGACAGCTCCGGCCTTAGCCCAAAGAATGTCTCGACAGCAGCCGACATCAGCAAGATGGTAAAAGCGGCATACGATTATCCTGAGATCCGCAAGTACAGCACCACCCCGGTTCATACCGCATATTTCAAAAAACCGCGATACAAACTGGGATATACAAACACCAACGCCCTTGCCCGCGGTAAAAAGTGGAACGTCGAACTGAGCAAGACCGGTTACCTCGATATTGCCGGCTATTGCCTTGCGATGGTTACCAGTATCGATGGCAATAAACTATTGATGGTAATGCTTGATGCTTACGGCAAACTTACCCCTGTCGGTGATGCGGGAAGAATTAAAAGATGGATCCAGACCGGAAATAGCGGCAAAATCTCTGACTCAGCCAAGCATTACCAACGCACCAAGTTAGCTGAACTAACCCAGTAGCTCTATTTTTCGATGTAACTCAGAAAATGACATACAAGTGCACAAAAACAAACAAGTACGCATAGGCATCCTAAACTATCCCGGTTGCCTTCAGTCTGCAGTATTTGGCCTGAGTGAACTGTTCTTGCTGGCCAATCGCATTGGCCAGCAAGAAGACTCAAACATACAGTTTGAAACCAGCATCATCCAGTCTATTGACAATCAACTGCCGCATTATCAGGTTCTTGTTATTCCTCCTAGCCTGGACGAGCAAGCCTATCAGGCCCCACCGGCGGATCTTTGCGAAGGGATTATCTCCGCCCACCAGGCGGGGACTATTATCTGCTCTGCCTGTGCGGGGGCTTTCATCCTAGCCGCTACAGGGCTTCTCGATGCCAGGGAAGTCACGACGCATTGGGGGCTGGCAGATAAGCTATCGACCCGCTTTCCGAACCTTGTACTTAACAGCGAGAGAATTCTCGTCAATGACGGTGACATTATTACTGCCGGAGGGATTATGTCATGGGTCGATCTGGGACTGGAGTTAGTTGCCCAGTTTTCACACCCCAGTATTATGCGTCAGCTTGGAAAAAGTATGGTAGTCGATACGGGTGAGCGGGAGCAGCGTTACTACAGGCGCTTTATCCCCAAGCGTGGGCATGGCGATCAGACCGTGCTGCAAATACAGCAATATATCCAGGTTAACTTTCATCGGTCAGTTTCAGTCGCCAAGTTGTCTGAAATGAGTTTTCTCACAGAAAGAACCTTCTTGCGCCGCTTTGTTAAGGCAACAGGGCTAAAGCCTATTGAATACCTACAAAGGACACGAATTCAGAAAGCCTGTGATTTAATCGAATCATCAGCGGCAAGTATTGAGTCTATTGCCAGCCAGGTTGGGTACGAAGATATCAGTGCCTTTCGGAAGATTTTCATCAGAATAACAGGCCTGACCCCGAGAGACTTTCGTCGTCGCTTTACAAGAGCGCACTAGCCTCGCTAGCTGGCTTTTTTTTGCTCAGACTTGGCTGATTTATATTTTTCGTTGATAAAGCCTGCCATGAGTTTGATTGCTTCCCGGGCTTCACTTAACTGGTAAAACAACGGGTAGACATGGGGAACTCCCTTCACCACATTGATAGTAACATCGCCTCCATCTGCGCCAATTTTTTCGGCAAGATTTACCGCATCATCCATTAACAACTCTTCGGTTCCTGCCGTAATAAAAATCGGCGGCAAGTCATGCAGTTTGGCATAGTATGGCGAAATGTCCGGATTACAGGGGTTCTGGTTACCGATATAGTTATTGCGCATCAACAACAGCGTACTCAAGTCAAAGAAAGGATCATCTTTGCACTTTTTAAAGGCTGATTCGCCAGTAACGGCCATATCCGATACCGGCGACATAAGTATCGCCCCAGCAGGCATAGGGAGATTAGCTTCTCTTAATCTGAGCAGCGTCGTCATTGCTAAATTCCCCCCGGCTGAGTCACCGGCCAATACGATTTGGTGTGGCAAATAACCTTGAATGAGCAGAGCGCGGTAGACGGCAAAACACTCGTCAGGGGCGGTGGGATAAGGGTTTTCAGGCGCAAGACTGTAGTCCACCATTAATCCACGAGATTTTGTCGCATTGGCCAGACGGCCCAAAAAGGCACCATGTATTTTGGGGCTATGAAAACAAAAACCACCCCCGTGGAAATACAAAATTATTTTACTGCCGCTGCTACGGGGCATATTGACCCAATCACAAGATATATGGGCAAATTTAGTTGGGATGACTTCCATCCCTTTTGGCGCCGAGATCAATGCACCATAGTTATCAATACTTAAAATCAAATCACGCATTTCTTGTGTGGTATTACAACCAGCAAGCCGCTGTCGCATGATCCGAAATAACACCTTATTGAAAGCCCTATTTCGCCAACTATCCATAAACGCCACCTTTATTACAATTCAGTAACAAATTTAGGATTAAAAATCCTGATTGGTCAACATATGGCAGAAAAACATTGCTCAATCTCCCAAACAACTGCGATTAAATATGTCCAAAATAACGAACATCGCTGTTTAAATCTGACTACGCCATACAATTAAAAAAGGTGCGCGTGCATGGCCCACGCGCAACCTAAAAGGCAAACTGCCTACAGACTGGGAAAGGCAGTTATGCCTAACAGGGTTACATTATCGTCTGGCTGGCTTATTGATCGTAACCCTGCGCTGGCAGTTACTCTGCTTCTGCCAACTTCTCAACCGCAACTGTCAGCTTGTCGATTTTTTCATCCATACGCTCAAGCTTCTCACGGTCAACGCCACTGAGGCGGTAGAAAAGGTCATTCATACCTGCTTCTACTTCATCAGTCGCTTTTTCTGCATTTTTACCAATGCATTCTTTAGCTTCAATTTCGACTTCTTTACCACGCTCTACGAGCTCGTCGAATACCTGGTTAGTTTTCTCATTGATTTGCTGCGCTTCTTCTAGGCTGCGGCTATAAAGACCTAAACCGGCTAGCCAGATGTTGCGTGCAACACCCTCACCACTTTCAACGACATTTTTGGCCGCTTTCACTACTGTGTTATCGCTCATAATCATATCCCCCTGCGCATTCACGCTGGATTGTCAAAATATCTATACAAACACCGATGGCTCACTTGCTATCTGTGCGTGTTCCCTACACCGCTTAGGCTTCAGTTGCCGGCTTTTTTTCCTCAACTGGCTTAGCGGCCACGGCTTTTGGCTTTACCGGCTCAGAAGTGGTTTTCTTCTCAGCCACTGGTTCTTTAGGTACCGGAGTTGCAGCCTTAACAGGCTTACGACGCGCAACGCTTGGTTTTCTTGTCCGCGTTGTGGCCGGCTTATCTGCAGACTTTGCGGTCGGTTTCTTCGCCGCAGGTTTCGCTGCCGGCTTCGCCACTTCTTGCTGACGAGCCAATAGCGCTTCAATGTTTGAAGTCAGTTGATCAATCTTGTCATCCACACGGTCAAGACGCTCATTATCAATACCAATAAGCTTCTGAACCACCGTGTGTACACGCTCTTCAATCGCTACCGAAGTATGACTGCGAGCGGTATGTACGCGCTCTTTGGTTTTAGATTCAACAGCTCGACCGCGTTCAATTAACTCATCGAATAAGCTTTTTCCTTTATCCGACAATTGATTTACTTCGTCTGCACTTTTTGCATAAGCGCCCAAACCAGCTAACCAGATGTTGTAGACCATAGCGTCACGAATCTGCTCTTTTTTAGATTCTTCCGCAGTCTGTTTAAAGATGCCCATGAGTGTGCCCTCCATATCTCTGTGACAACTTGTCAGCCAGTGGGTATTGCCTGACTGCTTAACAACAGAATATGAATTTCAATTAGAATGTTCTTACTAAAACAACAATTTATCGTGTGCTGGATCAAAAAATCGAACAACAATTCGGCAAGGTACAGGGGGAAGGAAAAAGAGCCCATCAATGGGCTCTATTTAGTGCAATAAATTCAATTAATTAGGAAGCAGCAACTGATCTAGCCGCTCAGAAATATGGTTTTCGATACTGGCCGAGAATAGACTGGCCGCAAACCCTAGTTTTAGTTCTATCGTAATCTTGCCCTCCTCGGAGTGCAGAAAGCCCCTTGCAGACGCGTGATTGATCAGAAGCTTATTCTCTTCCCAAGCCCAGGTGAGTCCATATTCCTGCTCAAGCTCTCCTGCGATTTGCTCCGATAGAACAGTGATATCATCTAAAGGAAAATCATGGTTACGTTCAATAAAAATAGTCACAAAGAAGCTCACTCGATTTAGTGTATTTACTCGGTTACTTCTTTTTAACATACCTGTGCACGATTTTCATTTCTGTGGTGAAGATCCAATAGTGAATAATCTATATCACTCACAAAATATTCAGTTTCCTGAACAGTTGTGTTGCCCACATCGCGCTGCCAACTGCAAGCCTCGCTCCCTTGACCGCCTGGCCGTACGGGCGATGCTCTGTCGGTGAAAACAATGCGCCAAGCAACAGCCCCATTCCGGCCACTTTCAGCACCGGAGCCTCAGCGTTTAATATGATGTAGCTGCCAGCCAAGGCAACCACACACTGTTGGAACTGCGTACATTCGACAGGCAACCCATGCGCTTCGCGAACAAACTGCTCGCAATTCTGGCTAAAAAGGTTATACGACCGGCCAACTTGCTGGGTGGCGTAATGGTAAGCTTGCTCTGGCTTTGCACTGGTAATTGTGCTCTCCACAATGTCCCTTCCCTCTGAAAACTCATCCAAGGTATCCAACTGAACCCGCCGTCTTTTTTTCGAATTATGAACCACACATCCATTGCCGTCCGAAATACCATAATGCCAATAAGTACTGCATCTGATTTTTAATACTGTCCCCTTAGGGTAATAGAATTCTGACATCTAAATTACTCCTATCCGCCCTTTACATTTCAACTTTCTAAGCTTGATGATATTTTCAATGTCTTGTTGTTCTTGCAAATTCTTTAGGTTCAACTACGCGCTTGAATGAAAGTACGTCTTATTAACGGTAAGTGTAATACAAATACTGACTGTCTCATGTCTAAGGTCAAGGATTGATGTGTCTCATTTCTAAGATATCTTTACTAAATAGCCAGTTACCTAGGTGATATCACTTTTTTGCTGCTATAAATATAAGGTAGTGTAATTCTTTTACATCAAGAAATTACAATAACGCATAAATGTACTTGGTCTGTAATAAATAAAGATATTACTATGAAGTATTATATTATTA
>NZ_JAKJSH010000029.1:0-63940 GCF_050336885.1 Photobacterium kasasachensis | reverse complement strand
ATGTAAATGAATGGCACCAACAATTGTAGTTGTTATTTTATTTCACTTTTTAGTGCTAAATTGGCCTGCGGTATAATTTATTTTGTAAGTTTACAATATTATATTTTATAGCCGTTGATAACGATTGTGATTACTCGAGGCTAAAAGTCGTAATTTACTTTTGATTATCCACGTAATAGTGACTGTTTGCGAAACTTACTGTGTCATATACCTTTTTAATAATAATCGGTGCTTTCTGTGTTTCTGTTCAACGTGTTGTTTTGAATGGGTTAATTGTTTTTGTTGGTGTTGTGGTATCAGGGTGTCACTGGTTGGTTTGTAGGTGTTTGGTTAACTGAGTGTTGTGTGTGGAGTGGTAATAATTAAAAAGGTCATTAAAATATTTAACCCACAATAATAATACGCTCAGCCTTCAATAATAAAAATGAATGTGTAGTTTACACATCAAAGTTAGCAAGACCCGAATTACTATACACATGCTGTTTTATATGGCGATAACTGGGTCTGAATACACGGAGTATATTTTAATGACGTCCCTATTTTTATCGGTGATACCAATTGTGATTCTTATTTGGATGATGACAAAGAAGAATGGCGTACCGTCTCATATTGCTTTGCCTATTACGGCAGCAATGGTCGGTGCACTGCAATTGTTTTACTTTGGCACTGATATAACCTTAATCAATGCCAATATTATTGCTGGTATGTTATCTGCAATCACGCCGATTTCAATTGTTGCTGGTGCTATTCTTTTGAATCGAATGATATACCTGTCAGGTGCTGAGGACGTTATTCGTCGCTGGCTGGAAGGTATTAGCCGTAACCAGGTTGCGCAACTGATGATCATTGGCTGGGCATTTGCTTTTATGATTGAGGGGGCATCCGGCTTTGGTACCCCGGCAGCCATCGCGGCACCTATATTGGTGGGCCTTGGCTTCAACCCGTTGAAAGTCGCCATGCTGGCATTGGTAATGAACTCTGTGCCGGTATCTTTTGGTGCGGTAGGCACACCAACGTGGTTTGGTTTCTCTAACCTTGGGCTCGATGACGCTGCCTTGCTAGAAACGGGTAAGATCACAGCGCTTATTCATCTTATCGCTGCCTTTATTATCCCTCCAATGGCATTGCGTTTTATCGTGAGCTGGGATGAAATTCGCCGTAATTACCTGTTTGTTCTTATAAGTACTTTATCTTGTACGGTGCCTTATTTCTTGCTGGCGCAATGGAACTATGAGTTTCCTGCCTTGGTGGGTGGCGCCATCGGCCTGGTGCTGTCCGTGATTACGGCGCGAAGTGGTTTTGGTTTGGTCGCAATTCAACCATCCGAGGATAATAAGGCGTCTGCTCCCGTTGCGGCGCGTGATGTGTTCAAAGCAATGACGCCGACTATTTTGTTGATTGTGATTTTGATTGTTACCCGAATCAAGCAGTTTGGCATTAAGGGGATGTTAACGGACAGTACAGAGATGCTCAGTGTGTCATTTGGTCCGCTGGGGGATTTTAGTATCAGCCAGGCGTTGATATTTAAACTCAGCCACATTTTAGGTACCGATGTGTCTTGGGCGTATAAAACACTGTATGTGCCCGCGCTTATTCCGTTCCTATTGGTGGTTCTGATCTCAATCCCGCTGTTTAAGCTACCTGCCGGCGTGGTTAAGCAGATGTTTGCTGAAACAGGAAACCGTATCAAGATGCCTTTCATTGCGCTGGTTGGTGCCTTAATTATGGTTAAGCTGATGATGACGGGCGGTGAAAACTCACCCATTATGACAACGGGCCAGGCGTTTTCCGATCTGATGGGAACCAGTTGGCAGTATGTTGCGGCTT
Organism: Photobacterium kasasachensis; assembly: GCF_050336885.1. NCBI lineage: Bacteria > Pseudomonadati > Pseudomonadota > Gammaproteobacteria > Vibrionales > Vibrionaceae > Photobacterium > Photobacterium kasasachensis. The sequence continues at coordinate 62,113 of NZ_JAKJSH010000029.1, read as the reverse complement.
ACCTGGGGGCGCTTGGCGCTTTCTTCTCGGGATCGGCGACAGTCTCTAACCTTACGTTTGGAGCAATTCAGCAGACCATCGCCATCAACGTCGGGCTACCGCAGACAACAATCTTAGCGCTGCAATCAGTTGGCGGCGCTATGGGGAACATGGTCTGTATCAATAATATTATTGCGGTGTCGACTATTCTCGGTATTGCCAATAAAGAAGGCTTTATTATCAAGCGAACGGTTGTACCTATGGTGGTTTACGGCGTGGGTGCAGCGATAATGAGCACCCTGATTTAGCATCTCGATATCTGAAAGTGTCAATATAAGAAGAGTGTGGCCAGAGGTGGCCACACTTTTTAATGCCTAGAACTTATCTTCATGTTGTCGATAGCATTGATAAAGGTGTTCAATGAATAGCTTTATTTTTGCCGGTTGGTGGCGAGTGTAGGGGTAGATGGCAAAGATTCCGAGACACTTTGCGACTTGGTGCTGTAGCACTTCTACCAGTCTTCCTTCTCGCAGATCATCGGCGACCAACACTTTGGGCACATACACCAACCCCTGGCCAATGAGTGCGGCACGTCTTAACGCCGAGGCATTATTGGTACTGAAATTACCAGCGACTTTGACGGTAAAAGGTGATGATGTACCTTTGAACAGCCATTCGGTGGCCCCTGTTTCTTGATAGGAATAGGCAAGACAGTTGTGATCTGCCAAATCTTGATAGGTTTTTGGTTCGCTGCGACGCTCGAAGTAAGCTGGAGCACCACAGATCACCCAGTGGGCATCAGCGAGCCGGCGGGCGATAAAACTTGAATCCGGAAGCACACCGGTGCGGATGGCCAAATCATAACCTTCCTCGACAATATCGACAAAACGATTGTCCAGATCCATATGAACCGTGATTTCTGGGTACTTCTCGCTAAATTCGGCGATAGCCTGGGGCAAAATCAGCTCGCCGGAAATTGTCGGAACGGTGATACGTATAGTGCCGGAAAGGCTCTCACCGAGGCCGCTCATCGCATCTTCGGCGTTTTGTACTGAAAGGTAGACCTCGCGGGCATGGCTGAAGAAGACTTCTCCAGCCTCTGTCAGGGTAAGTTTGCGTGTCGTGCGGTATAGAAGCTGAACGCCAAGCTCTTCTTCAAGCCGAGTGATACGTTTACTGACTACGGATTTGGTTAAGCCAACCTGTTCGGCAGCTTTGCTGAAAGAGCCTTGTTCGATCAGGTGGTAGAAAATCAGGAAATCATCGGTGTTTCGCATTATTAGTGTACTTTTTGCAACAATTTCTAGGGTTGTTGAATTATAGCAATTAAATGTCAGACATTTAGTGAATGAATGAATTGAGGTGCTCGTTTTGCCCTGTTGATCACGTTAGTGATGACTGGATTAATAAGAAGTATTGCGGAAGAAAAGAAAGGCTTACCAAAGGGTAAGCCTATATTGACTTTGTGTATTACCTTTGATGATTAACCATTTACAAATTGCTGTAATGGAACACGGTCAGCCAACAAACGTTTATAGATCTGGTTACCAATTACACCACCGACAACGCCTGCGAAAGCAGCGGCAACCACTGCCATGAACAGTGTTAGCGGCTCGTTGAAGGCGATAGAGGCAAGCAGCCCTGGAATCGGTGCTGCACTGCCCGGGGCATCATTGATAATACCGAAGTAGGCGGCGATGGTACCTGCCATGGCACCACCCAGGAAGTTCGACATAAAAATAGGTACAGGGTTACGGGTTACAATATGTGCCTGGGTCAGAGGCTCCAGCATCACACTGATAGTGTTGCTGGATTTGCCAAGCTTGAGGCTGTGGAAAATATATCCGTTGGTAAACGAACCACCGACACAAGCGATGGCTGCTATCCCCATCGGCAAGCCCGTCAAACCGAGCATAGCTGTGAGTGCCATTGAACTGAGCGGTGAAGTACAGACCATTTTAATCAGCCCGCCGAGCAAGAAGCCCATGGCAAGCGGCGATAGCAGGGTGGCTTCGGTGATCATATTGGCCAGTGTGCCCATCAACATATCCAGTCCCGGGCTGATGAAGATACCAAGCAGTCTGGCCAGCGGTGCCAGGGTCAAGACTCCGACAATGACATCGACGCCTTCGGGAAGGTATTTCTTAAATAGCGGTGTTGCAAAAGAGAACAGGTAACCGGCAATGAAGCCCTCGAGGATCCCGAGGTTGGCCATAGCTAGACCCGTGACGATGGCAAAGACAGGTTGTACCCCCATTCGTAGCATGACGAGAGTAGCTGCCGCGACACCGCCCATGCCACCGACCATGTTGCCAAAATCAGCCAAATACTCGATGCCAAGCAGGTTCCCCATTACATATTTATGAATAGCTTCAACCAGAAAGGTCGCAATGGCGGCATCAGCCAGGCCACTCATAGCCGCACTGCCGTTGGGAGCCTTGAAACTGAATACTGAAAACAAACCCAATGCTGCCAGTAGCGCAGCAATACCGAGGATAATTTCCATATTATTTCCTTATCATTGTTTTTAGGGCGAACGAAAGCAGAGCTACGCCCAAAGTATTAAATTAATTGATGAATGAAGAGAGATGCTGAAATTAACCGGGATCGGGTATTGTGATTTTTAGGTGGAAGTTGAGTTTTGCCAGAGAGATGAAGTAAGCAATGCTTGACAGACTGTCAGCGTAAGTTTTACCTCAGGGGAGGAGCTGGCCTATACAAGCCGATAGTTTCTTCTTTGACAGAAAATGACTGTTCATAACGATCACCATGCCGAGACGTAGTTTAAATTAACTTTGATTCCTGTTGATTAACCTAACATAACTCTGTTGTATGATTTTTGAACTGCTTCATGTTCTGTTGTGAAATCAGGTTTATATCCTTAAGGCGAGTCACATTGTATTAAAAAAGTGTCAACGGATGCGGTTAGGCAAAGTGTCGTTATCGCTATATATAAGAGAGGATAATCTCAGTTTTGATAGGGGCGGGCAGCTTGTGAAATAACACTTGGCATCCAGACACACAATATGTTACTTTTCTGCGCAATCTCAGGGGGCCGTATTACTGAGACATATGCGTTGTGATGAATTCAGGCTGATTGTGTCACAACGTGCCGTAGGTACTGGCGAACCTTTCGTCAGTAGAAGGGCATTAATAGCGCGGACCTGCCAGCAAATAGAGCAGGAGCATATTGAAGGAACCCAACATTGAAAACTCTAACATTGAAAACCCAAATCAGCTTAGTCTTACCTAACTGCAGTATTATTACTGAACCTTGATATTTCCTATCTAAATCATTTCAGCTTTTTGCTGTAAACCTGTTACCTCATTAGCTTTTGGCTGATGGTATCTTTGTGTTTACCGGCAGGAAAAGAATACCTGACATCCTATTGACCCTCTATGTGGCTGTGTAATTTATTAACCTGATTGCATGCTATATAAGCTGAGTCGGATATTACCTCAGGTATGCTCTGCCGAACGTCATGTTTCATATGACGTGTTAATTATTGGATGACACCCATGAGTAATGTGTTTGATTTAGACGATATCAAGCTAGCCTCAAACGTACCGGTTGTACATGAATTGTACGATTTGACACCCGATGAGCTTCTGCTTAGTCAGGAGCATTATGAGTCGGAAGTGCGCTCCTATCCGAGAAGGCTGCCACTTGCTATCAAGAAAGCATCAGGCGCACTGGTGGAAGATAGCCGCGGCCAACTCTTTCTAGACTGTCTGGCTGGTGCCGGAACACTGGCTCTGGGTTACAACCACCCAGAAATCAACCAGGCAATTATTGAACAGCTAAACCAGGGGCTGCCGTACCAGACTCTGGACATGACAACCCCGGCCAAAGATAAATTCATCAAAGAAGTGATGAACTTCTTGCCGGATGATTTTGCAGCCAACGCCCGTATTCAGTTCTGTGGCCCTTCAGGTGCCGACGCTGTAGAAGCGGCGATTAAACTGGCCAAGCAAACCACTGGCCGCAACACGATGGCGGCTTTCCATGGTGCCTACCACGGTATGACTAACGGTACCATGGCATTGATGGGTAACCTGGGGACGAAAGAGCGTCGCCAGGGGCTGATGGCAGATGTCCACTTCTTGCCGTTCCCATATAGCCTGCGCTGCCCGTTCGGCCTGAAAGGCAATGAAGGTGCCAAACAAAGCATTCGTTATATCGAGCGTATGCTGAGTGATGATGAAAGTGGTGTACAGAAACCCGCGGCGATCATTGTCGAGCCTGTACAGGGCGAGGGTGGGGTGATCCCGGCTCCGGCTTTCTGGCTACAAGAGCTGCGTCGTATTACCAAAGAACATGGCATTCTACTGATCCTAGATGAAATACAGTGTGGTATCGGTAAAACCGGTCACCGTTTTGCGTTCGAAGAATCAGGCATTACCCCAGACATTCTTTGTTTGTCGAAAGCTGTCGGTGGCGGACTGCCGATGTCTGTACTGCTATTTGATAAGTCGATTGATACCTGGCGTCCGGGTGAGCACACAGGCACATTCCGAGGCAACCAGTTGGCGATGGCGACCGGTGCCAAGGCGCTGGAGATTATTCGTCGTGATCACCTGGTAGAGCATGCCGAGAAAGCTGGCCAATACCTGCGAGAGGGCTTGGAGCGCATTGCCGGATATACCGATTGTATCGCTGAAGTACGCGGCAAAGGTTTGATGCTGGGTGTTGAGATTGTTAAGCCAAACAATCAGAAGAACAAGTTCGGTGAGCCTGAAGCCGATCCGGAAATGACGGCAAACATCCAGCGCGCTGCGTTGGAGCGTGGTCTGATCATCGAAAAAGGCGGGCGTCAAGGTGCTGTGCTGCGTTTTCTGCCACCGTTGATTATTAGCTACGAGCAAATTGATTTTGCACTTGATGCGTTGAGCAAGGCCATTCTTGCTACAGCTGGGCCGGCAACAATTTCAGAAGCCAATGCTGAGTCGGAGCAGGAGCAGTGGCGTTCGTACTTCATCCACACTGGTGAAGGCGGTGCCGATGAACTTGAAACGGCGTTAAACCAGACCACACAAGTTCTGAAACAAGTTTTCGAAGCCGCTGATGCACCGTATTCCGGGTTGGAGCCGCTGGTACTGAAAAACCTGATCAACAATATCGAGTTGGATGATCAGCAGTTGCCGCTGGAGACAGTCATTGAGCAGACAGGTGAACTGATCGCCAAGAACTCGATCATGGTCCAGCATCCAAGCTGCATTGCGCATCTGCATACACCGCCTTTATTGCCAGCAGTTGCTGCCGAGGCATTTATTAGCTCATTGAACCAGTCAATGGACTCATGGGATCAGGCAAGTTCTGCAACTTATGTGGAGCAGAAGGTTGTTGATTGGCTCTGTGGTGTTTATGAGCTTGGCGAACAGGCCGATGGTGTGTTCACCAGTGGCGGTACTCAGAGCAATCTGATGGGCTTGTTGCTGGCACGTGACTGGGCGGCAGATACGATTTCTGGCCATAACATCCAAAAAGAAGGTTTGCCGGATTATGCGGGCAAACTGCGTATCCTATGTTCTAAGAAGTCTCACTTTACAGTACAGAAATCCGCATCGCTGCTTGGACTGGGTGAGCATGCTGTGGAGTGTGTCGATACCAATCCAGATGGCACAATCAAGCTGGCCTCGCTGGTGACGACCATTGAGTCGATGAAAAGCGAAGGCTTGATGCCGTTTGCCCTTGTGGGTACAGCAGGGACGACCGATCACGGTGCGATTGATGATTTGGCCGGTCTGGCGGATGTTGCCCAGCAGCACAACCTGTGGCTGCATGTCGATGGTGCCTACGGTGGCGCGTTGATCCTGAGCCGTCATAAGACGCGCTTGCACGGTATAGAGCTCGCAGACTCGCTCAGTGTGGACTTCCATAAGTTGTTCTATCAGCCAATCAGCTGCGGTGCGGTATTGCTGAAAGACAAAGAGCACTTTAAATACCTGCTGCACCATGCTGATTACCTGAATCGTGAAGATGATCTGCTGCCAAATCTGGTCGACAAGTCGATTGCTACCACCAAGCGCTTTGATGCACTGAAAGTGCTGATGACGATGCAGTGTGTGGGCACCCAGGCGCTTGGCGCGATGTATGATCATTTGCTGGGACAGGCGCAGCAGGTTGCCGATTTGATCAATCAGTCTGCTGACTTTGAGTTGTTGGCCGATCCCGCATTGTCGACGGTATTGTTCCGCTCTCTTGGCGATCAAACAGTCGATATCGATCAGTTTAACAAGCAGCTCCGTATTGAAGCTCTGGTGAAAGGTGTTGCCGTATTGGGCGAAACGGTAGTAGAAGGCAAAGTGGCACTTAAGTTCACGATTCTCAACCCGTGTCTGACGATGGCTGATTTCGAAACCTTACTTAACGATATTAATGACCTGGCCCGTACGCTGGTTGATTAATTGATTTACTGACAATAGGTGCTGCTGCGCACTGGCTGGAAACAGTTGTGGCAGCACCAGCGTTCTATAACGTATTGATTATTAACGGAAGAAAATAACGATGGCTATTCTACAAATTGGTGCTGGTGGTGTTGGCTGGGTAATTGCGCATAAAGCAGCTCAAAACAACGACGTTCTTGGTGATATTACGATTGCATCCCGTACTGTTTCTAAGTGCGAAAAAATCATTGCATCGATCCAGAAGAAGAACAACCTGAAAGATCCATCAAAGAAGCTGGAAGCACGCGCTGTAAATGCTGATGACGTTGAAGCTCTGGTTGCTCTGATCAAGGAAGTACAGCCTGATCTGGTTATCAACGCCGGTCCTCCGTGGGTGAACATGGCAATCATGGAAGCGTGTTACCAGGCCAAGGTGTCTTACCTGGATACATCTGTAGCGGTTGACCTGTGCTCTGAAGGCCAGCAGGTTCCACAGGCATATGATTGGCAGTGGGGCTACCGCGAGAAATTCAAAGAAGCGGGTATCACAGGTATTCTTGGTGCCGGTTTCGATCCGGGCGTAGTAAGCGTATTTGCCGCTTATGCGGTTAAACACCTGTTTGATGAAATCGACACTATCGATGTGATGGATGTTAACGCCGGTGACCACGGTAAGAAGTTCGCAACTAACTTCGATCCAGAAACAAACATGTTGGAAATCCAGGGCGACTCTTTCTACTGGGAAGATGGTGAGTGGAAGCAGGTACCATGTCACACCCGTATGATGGAGTTTGACTTCCCGGAAGTAGGCAGCCACAAAGTTTACTCAATGGCGCACGATGAAGTTCGCTCAATGAAGGAATTCATTCCTGCCAAGCGTATCGAGTTCTGGATGGGCTTTGGTGACAAATATCTGAACTACTTCAACTGCATGCGTGACATCGGCCTGCTAAGCCCGGATCCTGTAACGCTACAAGACGGTACTGTGGTTGAGCCGCTGAAAGTACTGAAGGCTATTCTGCCAGATCCAACGTCTCTGGCACCGGGCTACACCGGCAAGACCTGTATCGGTACTTGGGTTCAGGGTAAGAAAGACGGCAAAGCGCGTAGCGTGTTCATCTACAACAATGCCGATCACGAAGTGGCTTACGAAGATGTTGAGCACCAGGCGATTTCTTACACCACCGGTGTTCCGGCTATTTCTGCTGCGCTTCAGTACTTCCGCGGTACTTGGGCAGAAGCTGGCGTGTTCAACATGGAACAGCTAGACCCGGATCCGTTCCTGGAAACAATGCCGGGTATCGGTCTGGACTGGCATGTGCAGGAGCTGGAAGTAAGCCAGCCTTTGATCAACATCCTGAAGTAACAACTTAACTCCCTCCCGGCCTCCCCCTTGAAAAGGGGGAGGAGTACTAAAGAGTAACTATGATCATTGCTTTTAGTGCTCTTGGTTCCCTCTCCTTTTCAAGGGGAGGGTTAGGGTGGGGTTAGAGTGACAAATTAGTATTGATAAAGCTGGTATTCCGATACCAGCTTTATTTAGTTTACGGATCTGCAATACACGGACCGAACAATGAACAAGACTGATCTACAAACCCCTTTCTTCATGATTGATGAAGAAAAGCTGATTGCCAATCTGGAGAAGGCCAAGTTGCTGAAAGAGCTGTCTGGCGTGAAGCTGGTATTGGCTCTGAAGTGTTTCTCGACCTGGGGTGTATTCGACATCATCAAGCCTTATTTGGACGGTACGACCAGCAGTGGTCCGTATGAAGTGAAGCTGGGCTATGAAACCTTTGGTGGCGAGACACACGCATACAGCGTTGGCTACAGCGAAGATGACGTCAAAGAAGTGGCTGATATCTGCGACAAGATGATTTTTAACTCGCAAAGCCAGCTGGCGGCTTACCGTCATCTTGTTGAAGGCAAGGCGTCGTTAGGGCTTCGTTTGAACCCGGGCGTGAGCTATGCCGGTCAGGATTTGGCGAACCCGGCGCGTAAGTTCTCGCGCTTGGGCGTTCAGGCAGACAATATTGACCCGTCAGTGTTTGAAACGCTGGACGGTGTGATGTTTCACATGAACTGTGAGAACAAAGATGTTGATGCCTTTATCACCTTGCTTGACGCCATTTCTGAGCAGTTCGGCTCGTATCTGAATAAGCTAGACTGGGTGAGCCTGGGCGGTGGAGTGTTCTTTACCTGGCCGGGTTACCAGCTTGAAAAGCTGGCTGCGGCATTGAAGGCTTTCTCTGAAAAGCACGGTGTTCAGCTGTATTTGGAGCCGGGTGAGGCTATCATCACCAAGACGACGGATTTGGTCGTTACTGTGGTTGATATCGTTGAAAACGAAGTCAAGACCGCGATTGTAGACAGTGCGACGGAAGCGCATCGTCTTGATACCTTAATTTACGATGAGCCAGCCTCTATCGCAGAAGCAAGCGAGAGCGGTGATTATCAGTATGTGATTGGTAGCTGTTCGTGTCTGGCGGGCGATCAGTTCTGTGTGACTCAGTTTGAGCAGCCTCTGGAGATTGGTCAGCGCCTCCATATTATGGACAGCGCAGGCTATACCATGGTGAAGTTGAATTGGTTTAACGGTTTGAAGATGCCGTCGGTATACTGCCAGCGTCAGAATGGGGACATCGAAATACTGAACGAGTTTGGCTACGACGACTTTAAGCGCTCGCTGTCACAATGGAGTGTCAGCTAGTTCAGTTCCGTTTTTGAATCATAAAGGCCGCATTGCGGCCTTTATTGTTTTAAGCTGTGCGTCTTCAGTGCAAACAGGCTGTGTTGTGTTATTGATCAGTTTTTGCATGGTTTATCGCTGCTTTTGTTGCTTTTTGAGCAGTTGAAAGAAAATCGACATTTTTTCATTGACTCATTATTTAAAATCAGTAAATTACACCACGTACCGCAGCGGGGAGACTTGTTAAGCGGTAAGTCGAAAGACTGCTTTTATATGTAACACGAAGGCGCGTTGGCAGAGTGGCTATGCAGCGGATTGCAAATCCGTGGACCTCGGTTCGACTCCGGGACGCGCCTCCATTTGTGACACTAGCTCAGCTGGTAGAGCGCAACCTTGCCAAGGTTGAGGTCACGCCTAGTTCCTCGAAGATCAGGAACCTCGTGTGTCGCTCCAATTTAAAATTCATTGCCTCTATGGTGATGAATGCAGTGAAACATGTAGGTCAAGCTGGTAGAGCACAATCTTGCCAAGGTTGTGGTCACGCCTAGCTCCTCGAAGATCGGGAACCTCGTGTGTCGCTCCAAATTTTGCGATATTGATGTAGTCAGTATCAAAGATGGTGTCTAACCGCTTTTTTTATAAAGCACATTGGTTAGGAGCATCGCAATCAAGAATTGCGTGCCCTGGTGGTGGAATTGGTAGACACAAGGGATTTAAAATCCCTCGACGTTCGCGTTGTGCCGGTTCAAGTCCGGCCCGGGGCACCATCTAAATATAAGGCGCGTTGGCAGAGTGGCTATGCAGCGGATTGCAAATCCGTGGACCTCGGTTCGACTCCGGGACGCGCCTCCATATTTATGGCTAAGCCATACAAATCAAACCAGCCTAGTGCTGGTTTTTTTGTGTTTAGAATTCAGTGGCACTACGCTCTGAAATTTACCTTCCATTTTATCTCTTGTTCTTCGTGTTATTTTCCTGTGCTTACCTGTATGAAATATCAATGACCAAGGCTTATATGATGCTTGTCACGAATTATGGGTTAAATTTTGTTGAGCATTCCATTGCTTTATCATATTCAGAAACGGGAGTAGTTGTGTAGTGATGGGCGGAGTAGACTGAGCCTCTTAATAAATATATAGACTAGATTAACAATGTTCAGAATATGTTATAAGTGTTTGGTAAGTGCTGTTTTATGTTTTATTCCGGTTGTCAGTTTTGCCGGAGTTAAGATTGACTGGGAGACTGTCGAGAATAGAAACCTAGAAGTAATTATTGAGCGACACAAAGTTCAGGATTTTGTTTTTAGAGAGCTGTTGCCCTCCGATGCGAAGAAGTTTCCTACCGAACTTGAACAATTACACTCGGAAGATTGGGCGGTAGTGACAACAAATGTTAAGACCGGCTTTGAGGGGAATGATAAAGCTATTCCTATATGGATTAATTTTATCAGTCAGGAACATCGTATTTCAGACGATACCTCTGAAATTCTTATACCAAGTATTAAGTCGCATGCTAAGGACTATTCTGGTATTAGCATGAAAGGTGAGATAAGTAATCAAGGTAAGACAGTTTTTCATACTGTAAGTCCTGATGAAGTGTCTACAGAGACCAAAGAATCTCTGAAACTGGTATTTGCAAAGCTGATGAATATGCAGCCTAGAATAAGTTTGGATTTAGAATATGGTAAGCCTTATGTGGTAAAAAATGCGTTGGATGAGGATTTTTTCGGTGTGATGGGAATGCGCGGTGAGTTGGTGACCACTTACACTTTAAATGGAACTAAAGATGGCATTGCTCAGATCAGTTATGTCAGTGATATTCAGATAGATCTTACAATTACTTCAGAACAGAGTGAATTAGGTACAGATATTTCTCCTAAGGCAACTACTAAGGGGGAAATTTTCTATGATATACAAAACAGGCTGGTACGAGTTCATAAGATGACAACTTTAAGTGAAGGTGTGATCCCTTATGCTTCTGCAAAAGTTGATATGAAACTGATCCAAACGGATATTATCCGAAATAAGCTACTGCAATGAGTGTGTTGACTTATTCCTTGGAGGGGCTGGCTGCTTTTTTGCTTTTGGAATGTGGACTTACATCTCCATACACAGCAACTGGCTATTCATACACACCCGTACTTAACGACTGAATGAAAATGGCATACTTGTCATAAATCCTTCGAAGAAGAAGTATGTTGTGAATAAAGTTATTGCTGGCTCCTTGGCCATAGTTGTTGCCGCTATTTCAGGCTGTAAATCAAGCTCTGTATATCAACCTAATACTCATCGTGAGCTATCGGCTCAAACTCTGGCACTTGGAATAAACTATGTGCCTGAAGAGCTCTCTGAAACCTATAGCAGCCGACTTGGCTTTAATCGCTATACCAAGGTGACAGCGCCAAACGGTAAGGCTATTCATATCATTGCGCAGGATAAGCTTTCCGATAATCAGATTATCAGGGCGCGTTCGGTGCTCGAACACTACTTGATGCCATATCCCGGTGCAGAGTACGGCGCAGATAAAACAGCCGTAGCCAATAGGATGGCAGAGAACAAGGCGATATTACTGCTGCTAAATGGCAGTGATGATGGCACTAATCGTGCGGTTGAACTTGACGGACAACCGTTATATCAGGATGAAATTCAAGTTGAGGGGCATCAATGGTACATAGAGCAAGACTATGACCACCGAGATGCGACGTACGAAGAAATACTCCACTTGGTTCATGATACCGGTATTGGTGTTGATCAGTACGAGAGCTTTATAGGTGTTTTACCTGCTTATCAGGCGGCAATACGCAATGCTCAAGTATCAGCGCTTGCTGGTGGAATTTGGGGGATTGGTTCAGAGAGCCATGACTGGATTGAAGAGCTGAGGAATGAAAATAGCCTGTCACAGGAATATTTAGCTTCTGTTGTCGATTCCTATTATGGTCTGTGGGGCGCATGGACGGAAAGTAAGACTCATGGTATGTGGGGCGTGTATATTGCTAAAACGCGCGATGAGATTATGTCAGAGGACAAATTGGGTACGCAGTTAATGCGCAACAAATTCTTTCATCCATACCTCACTTATAATGCCAGAATCGATGACAGTTTCAGCGGTGATTTTAGTTTGCATTTTGACCCGAAGAAACCCTATACCCATCATTCTCAGTACCTGAAAGATATTACCTTGACGGGAAACAACGATGTTAATGTGATTGTGAATCAATTGGATAATAACATCACGGGTAATAATGGGAAGAATACGGTTATTTTTTCTGGGGACTTCTCTCAATATCATATATCGAGTAATCAGGACGGTAAGGTAATGGTTTCCGATCTGATTGACGGTCGGGATGGGGTAAATACCCTTAGCAATGTCGAGCAGGCTGAATTTAAAGATAAGATTGTGTCTCTGTAATGCGAATCTCTTTTGATTTCTATCTTCATGGCCATGGAGATAAGTACATACGGCTACTATTAACGATATGTTCGGCTAACACCATGTAATGCCATGGAGCGCATTTCACGTGGTGGAAGTAGCCAGTGTGGTTAAGAGTGATGGAGAAATAAAATGAGAAAGACACATCTTATTCTAGCGGCCATGGCCATGACGTTTTCGTCAGTCTCTCTGGCAGATCTCAGAATTTCGAGTATGTCGCATGGCGCTTGGGTAACAGTGACCGAACAAGGTCAGCCAGCTGCGAACGCAACTGTGTCACTGGTGAATGTGCCCCAGGTACGACAAACGTTCCAGACTGACGAAAATGGACGGGTTTTTCTTCCTATCTCGATCAACAACTCAAGATCAATCAAGTTTAAGGCCGTAACTGAAGAAGGAAATGTGTATAGCCGTTTCGCCTTCCACAGTGACAAAAGACAATAATCCTTTACTTCATATCTAACGGTTCTAGTGCTGGCTAAAGTTTAAGCTAGCACTGGCACTCACCATAATACCAAGCCTGATATTCTCTAAACTTTAGTACCATTTATAGTGGGCTAAGTGATGATTTTGACTAATTGACCCGTTTGATTGATATGACACTCTATACTGACAGTCAGTTGACTTTTACTTGCCAGGGAAGAGTGATTGCTATGAAAACCATTATCACGTCAAGGTCGCGCATTAATAACTTGTTTAAACCGTGGTTTCAGCGAGTACGTTATCACTCACATCAACAGAAAGTCATCTTTATTTTTGGCTGCCAGCGATCGGGGACGACGTTGTTAACCCATGTGTTTGATCAGCTCCCATACTCTTGTGTTTTTGGTGAATATAGCCCTCTTAGTAGCAAGGATCCTGAACGATTACGCCTGAACCAACTTGATAATGTCAGGGCAATAATAGACTCTTCACCCGCTCCGCTTATTGTTTGTAAACCCTTGGTTGAGAGCCAGCGCGCATTAGAGATCATGGAATATTTTGAAGATGCGCACGCAATATGGCTTTATCGAGATTATAGAGATGTTGCGTGTTCTAATTTGAAGAAATTTGGCCCCGATGAAGGCGCTAGAGATAATATCAGGCCTGTCTGTGATCCAGATTACGCTGTAAGTTCGTCAAGAACCTGGTTGTCAGAGAATGTATCAACAGAGTCTCAAAAGTTAATAGAGCAATATTACCATCCTGAAATGAACCCTGCCGATGCTGCCACACTTTTTTGGTACCTTCGAAACGAGCATTATTTTTCCCAGAAACTGAATACTCACAATAGGGTCCACCTGCTTAACTACGATCAGTTTGTTAATCAACCTTCTGACATGTTGGAGAGTTTGTTTCGACAAATGAATCTTCCTTTCACGCTCCCAGATTACATCTACCGTGACATACATACTGAGTCGGTTCGAAAAGGAAACACCTTGGAGTTATCTCCGAAGGTCTCAAGCCTAGCTGATGGGATGATCGAGAAGCTATTGGTAGATACCCAAAACGCTTGCTGACTTAGTTAACATACCTAATTTGCAGCCTTCAGTGTGGTCAAGAACACTTGACCACTATTTTCTGAAAGTTCCACCTTATATTTTCGATTTTCTTTACGTTACTAAACTGATTATATATATGTCTGAGGTGAATAGTTTAAAGGTAATTAAATCATTGGCTTATGTTGACGTATAATCAAATGTAATAATTATGATAGAAATTATCAAATTTTAATAACCCCTACCAATGTATAGAGTTACTAATAACAAGCGCTCAGTGGTGATTATCAATAGATTAACATTTCATCTGATTAATCTATGAAAGCCTAAATTATATATGAGGATATTAAAATGAATAGTGTTAATGATTATATGAACAAGCTATATCAAATAGTCGATAATAGGGATGCCGATAGCTTAGCAAATTTTCTGGATGAAGATGTTTGTTTTAAATTTTCCAATGCAGAGCAAGTGACAGGGAAAATGGCTGTTCTTGATATTAATCGTCATTTTTTCCACTCTATTGAAAAAATGTCTCATACGCTCGAAGGAGTCTGGCAACAGGGTACTGAGAGTATCTGCAATGGGACAGTCGATTATATCAGGAAAGATGGTAGCCACTATTCTGCTCGGTTTGCCACTATTCTTACAATTAAGGATGGGTTAATAACCAAATATCGTATTTATGCAGATGTGTCTGGACTTTGATTAGTCATAAAACTGGATGCCAACTTCGCTTTCCAGTCAAATACATGCTGGATAAAAGCTTTAACTCTTGCTGGTTGCTTATCTTTATCTCTATACATGAGAAAGACATCAATCGCTTCGCCTGTCCATTCGGGTAGCACAGGTACTAAAGCGTGGCCTTGCTGCTGTGCATCGTGAACATAATAAGGAGGCATCCAGGCGATCCCAAGTCCTTGTTGGGCCGCGTCTCTTATCAGCAGTACATCGTTGGACTGAAAGGGAGAGTTAACGTTTACAGAGAAACTATCACCGCTGTGCTGGTGATACATTTGCCAGACCTTCGAAGGGCTGATAGATAACAACCGATGCTTTGATAGCTCCGACGGGTGAGTAAGCGGAGGGTGCTGCTCCAGGTAAAGGGTAGAGGCACAAAGTGCGAATGGGATTTGCCACAGCTTTCGCGCAATCCAGTCGGGTTCAATAGGATCCCCTACACGAAAAGTGACATCGACTTGCTCCGAGATCAGGTCGATTTTTTCGTTTTGCACTTGCAGGTCAATCTGGATGGCCGGGTGCTTGAAGGCAAAGTCATATATGCACTGTTTGAGCCACACTTGAGTCATGTTGATAGGTGCTGAGATCTTGATTTGGCCTGTGAGTTCTTCGCGGTCAAGCTCAATCAGATCTTTCACGTTATTGAGACCGGTAATGAAGGGCTGACTGAGTTGGAAGTAGCGCTCGCCGTCGGTGGTTAAAGCAAAATGGTGGGCGCTGCGATCGATCAGGCGACAGTTGAGTTGCTCTTCAAGCTTTTTAATTCTCCGGCTCAGCGTAGCCAGAGGCATTCCAATCTTCGCTGCAGCCTGCGTCAGGCTCTGATATTGGGCTGTAAGTACAAAGAGGTGTAAATCATCCAGGGAGTGGCCTCTCATAATTGATAGCTACACTCTTGTTATTGGCTATTAATAATCAATTATGCAATCTATATCCTGCCATGACAATGTAAATCCATTCGGTAGGTAATTCTATGAGACATACAACTAAAATCTGGCTTGGGGTGCTATTTGCCATTTTCTTTTGGGGGAGCAATTTCAATGCTATTCAGGGGCTTAGCCCATCAATGACGCCTATTGTCGCGGCAACTATTCGCTTTGGAGTTGCATGTGCTTGCTTGCTGCTTCTTAGGTTATCGCGACGCACTCCGGAATCTAGCCTTAGCCGACGTGACAAAATCTATTTATTGCTACTGGCTTTTATTGGTGTGCTGGTGCAAAACTGTGCAATCTTTATCAGCTTGGATCATACCTCTGCGGTGAATGCCTCTATCATTATTGCCAATATGCCATTGGCCGGTTTGTTATTGTCTGCATTGATTTTGAACACGCAAACTACGCGATATCACCTTATAGGGGCTGCGGTTAGCCTTGTCGGTGTTTTATTGGTGCTTACCAAGGGGAATTGGCAGCAACTAACACTTCAATCCGGGGATGTTCTGGCTTTGTTAGCTTTGGTCAGTGGCTGTTTGTATACGGTATTGGCGAAGAAGTGGGTATCGCATATTCCGTTGAGCCAATTTTTGCGCTGGACACTGGGAGCTGGGTTTATCCAAATGGCGTTAATTGCTTGTTGGTTAGAGCACCCGCTTGTTGCCATCCAGTCGATGACTCAAAGCGATATGATGATAATTCTATATATGGGGATATGCGGCACGCTGGTGGCTTATTATTTCTGGATGCAGGGTACGCAGGTGATCGGGCCACGAAAAGTGACCTCGATGTTTAATCTAATCCCTGTTTTTACGCTTGTGATCAGTATGGCATTGGGAACAATGCCATATCTTACTCAATTGGTTGGGATTGTGCTGGTAACAGCTGGTGTAGTGATAGCAAATAGCAACGATCGTATTAAGTCGTTTGTTCAAACTAAGATGAATCTCTCCAGTGCCGTGACAAGAGAGTTATAGCCGTTACGAGCACACGCACTCAAACACTTCTCGCAGGTTTTGGTTCCAGCGAGTAACAAACTTCTCCTGGATGTGATCTCTCAGCCACTGCAGGCCTGCATCTTCGTCCTGGCGTTTGTGCCACCACATCGACACAGAACCGCGCGGGATTTCAACCGGACTGTGAGTGACTGATAGCTTGCCGCTGGCAACGTGTTTATAGGTTGCGGCGGCAGGCAGGATTGCGACGAGATCGCTATCGATGAGAAGCGGTGCGGCCGAGGCAAAATGGTTAACCGTAACAGCAACGCGGCGTGTCATGCCTAGCTGATGAAGAGCTCTGTCCGTAGCGCCATAACTGTCACCGGATAATGACACCAGCAGATGGTCGGCACTGGCAAATTCTTCAATGGTTAAATCCGGTTTAGCCAGCGGATGGTCTTTACGCATGGCGCAGACATGACAGATATCGAGAAGGTGGGTCGAGCGGATACTTTCCGGCACGGGAATCGTTTCTCCCATCACCAGATCGACTTCCGCATCATCCAGTACTTGCTGGGCATTGGTAATGGTATAGGGCACAGCATGCAGGTTAATGCCCGGTGCATGGGCTTCAAAATAACGGCGTAAGTCGAGCCATACGGTATCTACAACAATATCACTGACAGCAATCCTAAATGTGCGTTTGGCTGTTTGAGGATCAAACACATCAGGCTCAATGGCTTGATTGAGATTGTGCAAAGGATCGCGGATTTGGTCCCAGAGATTCTTGGCATACGTTGTCGGCTGGATGTTACGGCCGTCTTTGACAAACAAATCATCCTTCCATGCTGCCCGCATTCTGGCGACAGCATTAGAGATCGCTGGCTGGGTCATTGATAATCGCTCGGCAGTACGAGTGATCGATTTCTCGGTCATGATGGCATCAAAAATCACCAGCAGGTTCAGTTCTTGTGGGCGCATACTGTCGTTCTGTTTATCAATTGAGGTGCGATACATCATAGTATTTTATGTATTTAATGGCTAGTCCTGCTCAATACATCACAATAAGTTATACGTGTGATAAAGATTTAAAATTATTTGTGATGTATTAATCGACATAGAATGCCTCCAAAGAACGACATTCCATGGAGAAAAAAATGAAAACCCAACAAGGACTACGCAATCTGGTTCTCGCCACAGTCGCTGCCAGCGTGCTGATGGCCTGCCAACCACAGCGCGAAGAACAGGCCGGGATGAATCAGCCGCCTGCACCGCAAATTACGGTAGCGCAAGTGATCAGTGAAAGGGTTACCGAATGGGATGAGTTCACTGGTCGCCTTCAGGCTCCGCAGACCGTAGAGCTGAGACCAAGAGTATCTGGCTATGTTGAGCAGGTTGTCTTCGAGGAAGGGGCACTGGTCAAAGCTGGCGATGTCTTGTTCATGATTGATGCCAAGCCGCTTGAAGCGCAGGTTAACCGTTTGAAAGCCGATCTGATTGATGCAGAAAGCCAGGCGCTACTTGCTCAGCGCCAGCTTACTCGCGGTAAGAAGCTGATTAAGAAGAATGCGATTTCTCAGGAAGAGTTAGATAACCGTGCGGCAAGTTTCCAGCAAGCTAATGCCAGAGTACAGTCTCGCAAGGCGGCGCTGGATCAGGCAAAACTGGATCTTGAGTATACAAAAGTTAAAGCACCGATTTCCGGCCGAGTGTCTAGTGCACTGATCACCAAAGGTAACTATGTTACGGCAGGGCAGAGCCTGCTAACAACGCTGGTCTCGACGGATACGATTTATGCCTACTTTGATGCCGATGAGCAGACGTACCTGAAGTACAAGCGTTTGGCGCGTGAAGGTAGCCGCCTTGATTCCCATGACAACAAATCACCGGTCATGATGGGATTGGCTGATAATAAAGGTTTCCCTTACTCCGGCCATATCGATTTCATGGATAACCAAATCAACGAGCAGACCGGTACTATTCGTGGCCGCGCCGTGTTTGAAAATACTGATGGTCGATTTACGCCAGGCCTGTTTGCACGGATCAAAGTGGCAGGCAGTGCCAGCTATCAGGGCGTTTTAATCGATGACAAAGCTGTTGGTACCGATCTAAACACCAAATTCGTGTTGGTATTGGATCAGGATAACAAGGTTCAGTATCGCCCGGTTAAGTTGGGTAAAAAACACAACGGCTTACGATTGGTCAGCGATGGCCTGCAGCCTGGCGATACGATTGTGCTGAAAGGGCTGCAACGTGTTCGTCCGGGAGCCGCTGTGAACCCAACTCCGGCAGCAATGGCCAGCGAAGAGGCATTGGCACAGATAAAACGCCAGCAACAACGGGTTGATGAGCTACAGGCAGAAGTCACGATAGCCAGCAGTGATCCGCTTGCAGGTAAGCGCGGCTAAGGAACAGTAACAATGAAGTTTTCTCAATTTTTTATATCACGGCCGATATTCGCAGGGGTCATCTCTTTGATGATCATGATTGCCGGTGCCATCGCCGTCTTTCAATTACCTGTTACCGAATATCCGGAAGTGGTTCCACCAACAGTGGTGGTAACGGCCAGCTATCCTGGAGCCAACCCGACGGTGATCGGTGACACGGTAGCAACGCCATTGGAGCAGGCCATTAATGGTACTGAAGGCATGTTGTATATGTCTTCGCAGGCCACGTCGGACGGGAACCTCAGCCTGACGGTGACGTTCGAGCTGGGAACCGATATTGATGATGCGCAGGTGCTGGTACAAAACCGGGTAGCGCGTGCATTGCCGCGGTTGCCGCAGGAAGTACAGCGTCTGGGCGTAGTCACAGAGAAGTCATCGCCGGATCTGACGATGGTGGTGCACTTAACCTCGCCTGATGATAGTCATGACATGCTATACCTGTCGAACTACGCCAACCTCAATGTAAAAGATGAGCTGGCGCGTGTTGAAGGGGTGGGTAGCGTTCGTCTGTTCGGTGCCGGTGAGTACTCGATGCGAATATGGCTCGATCCGCCTAAACTCGCTGCCCTGAATATGACGGCAATGGATGTTGTTAATGCTATCCGCGAGCAGAACCAGCAGGCTGCAGCCGGTAGTCTTGGCGCCCAGCCTACGGCCGAAAATAACTTCCAGTTGCTGATCAACCTAAAAGGCCGTCTGAGCACGGAAGATGAGTTCCGTAATATCGTGATCAAAGTCGGTGAACAAGGGCAAATTGTTCGTCTGAGCGATGTTGCACGTGTTGAGCTGGGTGCCAATAGCTATTCATTACGTTCGCTGTTGAACAACAAACATGCTGTAGCTATTCCGATTTTCCAGCGTCCGGGTTCAAATGCCATCGAGATCTCTGATGGTGTCCGCGCCAAAATGGCCGAGCTCAAAGAGAACTTTCCACAAGGCGTTGATTACTCAATTGTCTATGACCCGACAGTGTTCGTCCGTGGTTCTATCGATGCGGTAGTGAAGACACTATTTGAAGCCTTATTGCTGGTTGTCGTAGTGGTGGTACTGTTCCTGCAAAACTGGCGCGCGGCGATCATTCCTCTTGCAGCTGTTCCGGTTTCGCTAATCGGTACCTTCGCTATTATGCATGGTTTGGGCTTCTCGCTTAATGCGCTCTCGCTGTTTGGCTTGGTACTGGCCATTGGTATTGTGGTCGATGATGCGATTGTGGTGGTCGAAAACGTTGAGCGGAATATCGAAAACGGCTTACCGCCGATAGCGGCATCCAGGCAGGCGATGAAAGAAGTAACGGGTCCGATCATTGCAACTACCCTGGTGTTGGCTGCGGTATTTATCCCGACAGCATTTATGTCGGGCCTGACCGGCCAGTTCTATCGCCAGTTTGCCCTGACGATTACCATTTCGACGGTGATTTCGGCACTGAACTCGCTGACCCTGAGCCCGGCGTTATCTGCATTGCTCCTGCGCAGTAAAACAGCGCCGAAAGACGGTTTGAGTAAGCTGATTGATTGGCTGTTCGGACGCTGGTTGTTCGTTCCGTTTAACCGTTTCTTTGACTGGGGCAGTAATGCCTATTCCGGTACGGTGAAGCGAGTGATCCGTGGTGCGGGTATTGTCATGGTGTTGTATGCCGGACTATTGGCTCTGACAGGCTACCAGTTTGTTGAAACACCAACTGGTTATGTACCATCGCAGGATAAGCAGTATTTAGTCGCGTTTGCTCAGTTGCCTGACGCATCGTCGCTGGATCGGACTGAAGATGTGATCCGTGAAATGTCGAGCATTGCGCTGGCGCATCCCGGTGTTGAATCGTCGGTTGCCTTCCCTGGCCTGAACATCAACGGCTTTACCAACAGTCCAAGTTCGGGGGTAGTCTTTGTTACGTTGAAGCCTTTTGCGGAGCGTCAGGAAGAGCACCTGTCGGGGAATGCCATTGCCTGGGCGCTTAACGGTAAGTTCTCGAGCATTCAAGATGCCTTTATTGCGATCTTCCCGCCGCCACCGGTGAATGGTTTGGGGAATATCGGCGGCTTCCGGCTACAGATCCAAGATAAAGGAAATCTGGGGTACGAGGAGCTCTATGCCGTCACCCAGCAAGTGATCATGAAAGCCTGGCAGGCGCCGGAGCTGACAGGTGCATTTACCAGTTTTCAGGTGAATACGCCGCAAATTGATGTTGAAGTGAACCGTGAAAAAGCGAAAATGCAGGGTGTCTCGGTGGATGACATATTTGCCACGATGCAGATTAACCTTGGCTCACTGTATGTGAATGACTTCAACAAGTTCGGTCGCAACTATCAGGTTAATGTCCAATCACAGGATAGCTTCCGACAGGAGCCCGAGCAGATTGCTCAGTTGAAAGTGCGCAATGCCAGTGGCGATATGATCCCGCTGGGATCGTTTATTTCGGTTCATCATTCAGCTGGTCCGGATCGTGTCATGCACTATAACGGATTTACGACCGCAGAGGTGAATGCGTCTCCGGCTCCAGGATTCAGCTCCGGTCAGGCTCAGGCCGCAATGGAGAAAATTCTGGCAGAAACACTGCCACATGGCATGAGCTATGAGTGGACGGAACTGGCCTATCAGCAACAGCTGGCTGGTAATACGGCGATGTATGTTTTCCCGTTGGTTGTACTGTTGGTCTTTTTGGTGCTGGCTGCACAGTACGAGAGCCTGAGCTTGCCGCTGGCCATCATTTTGATTGTACCGATGACCTTATTGTCGGCTATTACCGGCGTGATCATCTATGGCGGTGACAACAATATCTTCACCCAGATTGGCTTTATTGTTCTGGTGGGTTTGGCTACGAAGAATGCGATTTTGATTGTCGAATTTGCCCGCGAGAAGGAACATGAAGGGTTTACCGTAAGGGAAGCTATCCTTGAAGCCAGCCATCAGCGCTTAAGACCGATCCTGATGACCTCGATAGCCTTCATTATGGGGGTACTGCCGATGGTGATTTCGACAGGTGCCGGTGCAGAAATGCGCCAGGCGATGGGGGTTGCGGTGTTCTCCGGCATGATTGGTGTCACTATCTTTGGTCTGTTGCTGACGCCGGTATTCTATGTGCTGATACGCAAATATTTAGGAAGGGCCTCCCTGAATAAAGCAGAAGAGAAAAGTAAAGTTGGGCCTGACGGAGTGATTGAGGCGAGCTAAATGGATATGTTCAGATACTGTTTGATTGCATCGGCATTGTTACTGACAGCATGTAGTTGGGTAGGGGGTGATTGTGATCCGCCTGAGATATTTGCGAGTGATTTGGCCCGCATTCAAATGCGCTCGTTAGAGCAGCACTTGTGGCAAGTTGGTGATATTGAAGCCGGCACGTTACCGAACCAGCGTATTGATGGTGGACCTCAGGATTATCGACTACTGCAGGTTGGTATGAGAGGGCAAGTACATGAGGATGATAATTGCCAGAGTGACACGCCAGTTCAACTGACGGTTGGTTCAGGGTGGATTATTGAACCGATTGGAACCAGTTTGTGTGACTATGATCCTAACAGTACTGAACACCTGGCGAGTGTCGATAGCTTATAACGGCTAGATTTTTAATCAGCAACGGGGAAGCTCCTTTATAGGTGCTTCCCCGTTTTTTATTAGATATTTGCTACCCACCGATTAACAGCAGCATCTGCTTCCAGAAGCGGGGTTAGCTCCTGTAACTCTTCACTGTAAAGAGGAGGGCGAAGCTCAGCACTCGCAATGCGCCCCTGACGTTTCATTAATGCTTTCACCGGAATTGGGTTTGCGGCGCAAAACAGGCTATTCCCCGCTTGTTGCCACAAGGTTTTGAAACTTGGTTCGGATTGGTTAGCGTCGCTAGCAAGATCAAGGCTCTGTCTGACATAGCGTGCAGTGGCTTCTGGCCAGGCATTGGCAGCCACAGAAACGAGGCCGCATGCGCCTTTGGCAATAAAATCAACGAGCAGGCCGTCATCACCACAGAAGAACTCGAGCGATGGTGCAGAGTGGTAATAGCGACTGAATATATCGGCACTCCCGCTGGCTTCTTTCACAGCCCAGGTATTGGTATGCTCTGCAAGCTGCCCCAGTACTTGCTCATCGAGAGCGACACCGGTACGAGAAGGCACGTTGTAAATCATACACGGCCAGTTGCTGGCATCAAGCAGGCTGCTAAACCATTTTCGCTGACTGGTTGCGCCGGGCTTTGCATAAAGTGGCACGGGTAAGAGCAGGGCATCAATTGGATAATCTTTCAGGAAATCCAGCCACTGTAGCTGCTGGTGTAGCTGAAAACCGCCGACACCAACCATTAAAGGTACAGAAAGTGACATATCACAAACATGCCGGACAATGGCTTGTTGCTCGTCTTGGGTCATTGCCAGTGCTTCGCCGGTACTGCCTAGCAGTAGGATCCCGTTCCCGGCGGTGTCTTGTTCCTTGGCGAGTTGGCTCAGGGTTGCAAAATCAATAGACTCGTCAGGCAGGAACGGAGTGATGAGGGCCGTCCATAATGTAGTCTGTTGCAAGCGTTCATTCCCGTAAGCGGGAGTTGTAGTGTGATTAGGCATCTCTTGTCCGAACTTGTTGCTATCCGTAAAGAGAGCTTGGTATTGCGAAGGCGCCAGGGGCTAGAGGCCACAAGAAAGGCGATAAAACACAAACACCAGAAGCTCTCCACCATAGGTGACAGTCCTGGGGATTCAGCCCCAGCAACCGATAAGTATTACTTCCAAACGCAAACCTATCTCGGCGTTAATCCCCCCTTATCTGCTGTCATTGGTATTTGGATACCTCGAACAGACTCCCTGGTTAACGCACCTCTTCTGATCCCATCATTTCGGGATGCCTTGATTCAAACATCTAACATGGCAATGTGTCAATAATGTTGTGAATATTTATGCAGAAAGAGTTTGATAAGCCGTCAGGGTGCTCGAATATACAGACTAAGAGGGCACAAAAAAGGCGCTACGTACTCGGTAGCGCCGATGCATATATTAAGGACGGGTAGGTGAGATAGTCAATGGTTCAAATGTGGCAATGGCGTTTCCACCAGCTCCCGGATGATCAACATACGAGGTATCTTGCATTAACGTATAGTAAACATCGACATAGTCATCATCATTAACTAGCAGGCCATCAGGAATGGCGGCAATGATCTTGCCTGTAATTTGCGGAATGATGGCATAAGCCTGAACCTCAGGATCCGGGATCATTTTTAGCACTTCTTCCGCTACTTTTACGAGTAATTTAGCCAGTTCTTTATAATCCGTTCCGTCATCCTGCTCCATTAAAATCATGTCGGCAGCGCCCCAGCGGTAGCGAGACCAGTGGATGGCAATCTGGTTCGGATAGTAATCCTTGTTGTCATAATCGAGGTACGGCATTTCAATCAAGTCGAGTGTCGGTTCGTCTCGGCTTGGGTTAACACCGGTAACAATGGCATAGACTTCGGCCTTGCCGGAAATCCATGGTTCCTCATCATCCGCCAAGCGAATCTTTTTGATTGCGGTTGTTGAGATTGGCGACGCTGAGCTGGTTCCAAAACTGGACTTAAGCTGTGTTTGCTGGACGGTATCGCTGTCACCCTGTATTACAGCAGGCTGACCCAGTTTTTGCATCTCAGCTTGCATTGCCTGCAGACCTGCTTTTAGCTCTTTAGCACTGTTGTTGTCGACAACAAACACAGGCACGTCAGGCATTTTGTACGCATCAAGCTGATGAAGCTGCCCGTAGATGTCGTAGGCTTCGATATATTGCCATGATTCATCATCACCTTTTGGCTCAAAGGCGAACAAAGGGCTCATGCCGTCTTTCCATTCTTGTACCATGGACTTGTCAGCAAGTCTTACTTCAAGTAGTTCATCTGTATAGGCAGAAACGCCTTTCATCGTCCTTATACTGGTATCGGCTTTGTACATTTGCTGGGTAAAAGACGACTCAGGTTCTTCGATTAGCAGTGTTGATAGCGAAATTGTTAGGTTCTGATCAGAGATTTGAGATTTAAGGGTTTGTTCAATATCTGCGTAACTGGTACTCAGCTGTTTAGCCAGCCCCTGTTTGTGCTGTGCAATGACTTCGGCATTTTGATTGGGAGATTGATTGGTAGCCTGTTCATCAGACTGGCACCCAGCCACAGTCAAAGCGAGTAATAAGCATATTGGTGTTATTTTTTTCATTGTATGCCTCTGGATAGTTTCTATTGTGTATAGAGCTAAAGCTCTATGGTTAATAGTCCGTCATGGCATAGGTCAATTCAATATAATCTCAAAAACAAAGCAAATTATTGCTGACAAGATCAAATACAGCGCCCTTCAATGGCTGGTTCTTCACCCAGATGTCACACTGAGCGTGGTTTGGCAAAACCGTTGTATTCTTTAAGGGCAGGAAGCCTAAAGGCTTTAGGCTTCCTGCTATATCTTTGAGCTGAAGGTGGATTATCGGGACTTTAATGTGTTCTTAGGATACTCGCCAAACATTCTAAAGTAGTCTTTGCTAAATCGACCTTGGTTAACCACACCATACAGACTCAATAGTTGAGCAATGTTATTGCAATTTTTAGAGGCAAGATCTTGCCTGATCATATACAAGCGCCGAATTGTCAAATATTGCTTAGGTGTAACGGAAAGCAGCTGCTTAAAGGCATATTCTAATGTTCTGATACTGCAAAAACATTGTTCAGCGATATCTGGTATTGATACATAGATGTCATGGCTGCTGTTGATATATTCAAGTGCTCTTGTGACAATGGCATGTCGTTTGTTGTATGGAATGCCTGATTTTTTTAACTCGTTGCTATCATCTATAAAGAGTATTCTTATCGCGTTGGCAATATAGCATTGTATGTCCAATACGGCCATTTCAGACAGGCTGTCGCAGTGTTTGAGCGAATAATCAATGTTTCTGAATAGCTGGTTTTTGAAATTTTGGTATGAATTTAAATTCGCCTTCCCTGATCTTACAACCTCAGACTTTTGTATCAAAGTTGAATGTAGTTCATGGCCGATATGTTTAGCCAGGAACTTGCTCTCAATACTAAAGTGGTAGCCGTTTAACTCTTGTTCAAATAAAGCGACGATTTCTTCTGATGGCGGCATAATGTACAAGCTATCATCGGCATTAACCTGTATGCCATTAACTCTTATTGCTGTGTTATTACTAGGGATCGTAAATGCGAAATGATCACTATGGCAAACACCATGAAACATGGCTTGCTTCCCTATATGAATTCTCGACAGCATAGCTTTGGGGAAGAGAACTAAATCATTGGAAAAATTGAACGTACGTCCAGATAATTGTTTCACAGTCTGATCAAGATGAGCTAAAGAGGCGGCAAACTGCTCTATATCATTATGATTCAACGAATCCTTTGTAATCATATTGGTATATTGTTATTAATGCTGAGGTCTGTTTTTGGAATGAGTATCACACTCTCATATGTAAAATGTATTGTCTATTACTAAGTTAGCACTTTGTGAAATGCGGAGCAGGAATTTTCTTGCTTATCAACAGTAAGCATATATTAACGTGTTGTTTTACTGGAAAAAACCAAGTGAAACCTCTATTTCTTGGATAAATTGTACAAAACACGCAAATTTGAGTGTCACTAATTTACTATAGAAGTTAACTGATAAATCAATTGTATATGATTATTTGTGTGATGATATTGCTCACCTCTAGTCATATTTGTCATACTTTTAAGGGTTGAATAAATAATGAACTATTAATGTTTGATGTATTTTGGATTATTTTTGGCATGCGATGGATGTCTGGATTGTTAATATTCAAACCTACAGTTTAATATGTGTGAGGAAGTACAGCCTCCATAAGTATTGTACAAAAGACGCAATTATACTTTGAACCATATATTGCCCGTAAAATATATGCTAATGTGATTGGCGTTATGATACATAAATCATACAGAGTAATGTATGTTTATGAAGGTTAAGGACAGCTATGAGTGTTGATATTACTCAATTTATTTTTGATACTTTAGAAGTGTTTTTGATTTATTGTTTTCTAGGTTATTCATTTATCGAAATTCTTTAGAGTAGCCTAGTTTGTATCTCTCCTTATTGGGTATATTTAAGATACTTAACACTCCACGCGTGATCATTTTTTAACAGTCTAATAGTATCAGTGTTTAATTCTGTCTTTGACTTTACCTGTCTATAGGTGCAGTCGAGATGATGTCGGATAGTCAGCAGAATAGCACATCTGATAGTCGGCAAACCGTTCAGGTGGAGAGGTGTAAGAAAACAAATTAATCGGATCATGGTTAAAATGACCATGAAGGAAATTGGTAGACTGTTAGGGCGGTTTCTTGTTTGTTACCTACATGATCGTGACTAATATGTGGTAAATGTTGAGCTATATATGCAAGTAGTTGCTCTTATGAATAGCTTCTATTAAGCCTGTTAGCTGATAAATATATCAGTTATAATGCGGTTATTTGTTGTCTATCTATACGACAAGCGGCGCAATCTACGAATTAATCGCTCAGGAGTTTCATGTTTTCTGGCTCAAGCCCAATAGAAAAGTTTCTATTCATGTTGCTGACTGCGATTTTCGTAGCTGCTTCTGTATTTGTCGTGAACACGGTAACTGATTTTTTTGTTGAACTGGAAATCAGTAATGAGAAGGAAAGCATTCACCAGAATCTGGCTCTAGTTCGCTCCAATATAGAAGCAGGCATTTATAAAGATACTTACCTTGCCGATAGCCTTGCAACAGTGGTTTCTATTGATTCTGATTTTGCGAAAGAGAACTGGACGACTATTGCAGGAAAACTTCTTGATAAAGCTCGTTATGTTCGTAATGTCGGCCTTGCTCCTGACAATGTTATCACTCATGTTTACCCTCTAGAAGGGAACGAGGCTGCCGTTGGTTTCGACTTCAGAACTCGTTCCGAGCAATATAAAACAGTGATGTTTGCTAAAGAGTTACAGAGTGTCTACATTGCTGGTCCTGTTGAGCTAGTACAAGGAGGCGTCGCGATAATAGCCCGTTATCCAATTTTCTCAGATTATCCTACGAACGGAGATTATTGGGGGAGTGTGAGCGTGGTCATGGACTATGAGACAATACTCGATGACTCTGGACTATCAAGCTTTGAGGGTGCAGAGATTTCGCTTCGAAAACAGAGGTTAGATGCTTCTACCGGACCGGTATTTTATGGAAAAGCAAGCACATTTGGTAATTCTGATATGGAGTTTCCAATTAACTTACCGACCGGTAAGTTGCTTTTAGCAGCAAACTATCAACTTAGAAATATTGAACAGATTCAATTTACAGAAGCTGTCGTCCGATCTATTGGCGGCTTCGTGGCTCTAATTTGCTATTTCTCAGTCGTCCTTTTGTATCGAAGCTATAAGAGTGCACACAAGGATTCGTTACATGACGAATTGACACGGATACCAAACCGTCGATTTGTTATCACACTGTTGGAGCGATTAATGGCACCTGCTGATAATAAACAGCCTTTCGCTTTGCTGTATATTGACTTAAACGGTTTTAAGTTAGTGAATGATAATTTAGGTCATGAGGCTGGAGATGAATTATTAAAGTATGTCGCAAATCGGCTTGTTGATACTGTACGTGCTTCGGATACAGTATCGCGGTTTGGAGGTGACGAGTTTATGGTAGTCCTTCGAGGGGTATCTAAACAAGAGCAGATTAAAAAGATTGTTAAGCATATATACCAATCAGTTGAGTCAGATCCTCTTGTATGGTGTGGCAATCAGATTAAACCTTCTTTAAGTATTGGCTACTCTATTTATCATGGCCAAGATATTAGTATTCAACAGATGCTTGCTAATGCAGATAAATACATGTACGAGCAGAAAAAAAAGCTTAAATATCTGACAAAGTGATTAATCGGTATAGTTCAAGCGCATGGACGATCAATTAGTCGTTATTTAGTAACTTTGCTTCTCTTTGCTCGACTAATTCTTAGTAATATACCTATTATGAGGTAGGGTGAAAGTAGAATGAGTAAGTAGTTGGCAAATATTACTAATATCTCAACAACAAGCTGATATATGTCAATTCTCATGAAAACCCCAGTCCTTTCCCAATTTTTGTTAGTACAACATTGGATTTTATTGTCGTTAGTTACATCATGATCTCGCCAATGAACTGAACACTTCACGACTCACAAACCCTTGTATTAATACCAATCTACATAAGTATTTGATCATTCTTGCTGGTTAAAATCACTTTTAACTGCGTTATGAATTTTGTCATTAGAGTAACTAGTTAGCTGCAATTCATGCCTTGTTCTAAGTGATTTTTCCTGCGCAACTATCTGAACAACTACTTATCCAGATTGGTATAACTGTCATGAAGATGAGTAGTGGTATCATCAGAAAGAATTCTAATTATAGAGATCTTCACTCTCTATCTGTAGCGCGAATAATCCAACACATGCAACCTAAAAATAGGACGGTGAATGTACCTTAGTGGTATTTTGCATGTCTGTTGAAAAGGGAATATGGCATTGACTAGGCTTCGATTAGCAAGGTAAAGAGAGACTAGCAGAGTAGAGCGAGCCTTGCAGGCTGAGTGCAGTAGACTGATGAGCACCAAGCACCGACGACTAAAAATATTCCCTAAACAGTTCAATCAGAATTTTAATTTTCTCTGGAAGAAAAAAAGCTGATGGGTAGATTAAAGTGATTTGGTGATCTGGATACTCAAAGCAAGGCATCACTTCTTCGAGTAGTCCAGCTTCAATAGCTTTTCTTGAATGAGCTTCAGGAATAAATGCAATCCCATTACCGTCGATGGCCATGGTTCTTAGCAGGTTTAGGTCATCCGATTTGACTGAAACATGGAGTTCTGAAGGAATAAGATTGGCGTTATAGCGGTTGGTCAATAGACGGTGACTTTTCAGATCTTCCATTGATGTAATTGGGAGATGTTCTGATAGGTAGTGCTTTGATGCAACCAGATGACTGCGGTAAGAAAGCAGGCTAAATTGGATATAGCTATCATCGCTCACTTTAGCGACACTCGGTAGTAGTTGAAGATCAAAGGCTTGTCGTTTCAAGTCAACACTTTCCTGGTGGTTTTCAATCTCAACGCTTATGTTTGGAAAACGGCTTGTGTATTTGGTTATGATTTCTTTGAAAGCTGACAGAGTCATGATAGCCGTCGGAATTGCAATTCTAACTGTGCCAGTGAGGCTTTGCTGCTGCTCGCTAAATACGCCTATCCCTTGTTCTAACTTGGCGATGGGCTGTGATGCCAGTTCGTACAGTTGTTTACCTTTCTCTGTCAGCTCAATGGTTCGAGTGGTGCGAATGAGGAGCTGACATCCCAATGCAGCTTCAAGTTCTTGTAATCGGCGACTGATTTTTGAACGCTGGATCTTATTGGCAGCCGCCGCTGAACTAATACCACCATGCTCCACGGTTTGAATAAACAGCCTGAGGTCGTTGAAGTTTACTTTCATTGTTCTGATTTTAGGTCATAAGTGTGCTAAATGTCATTCTACTGAATCTCAATAGCTTTCTCTATAATCGGCCGAAAATTTATATTTATGGAATTCATAATGAATGCTGATCAACAGTTTAAAAATTGGATGCGTATTCTCATTGTCTGCTTTATTCTAGTATTTGCTTATATCATTGTTGCTGATCGTCATGCCCCTTTAACAACAGAAGGTCGAGTCCTGGGGTATGTTGTTCAAGTAGCACCTGAGGTAACAGGTAAAATTACTCAGGTTTATGTTCGGAACAATCAAAAAGTAAAGCAAGGCGAGGCATTATTTGAAATAGATGATCGTAAATATACCATTGCGCTGGATAAAGCTAACTTGTCTCTAAAGTCTGCATTTGAGAAAGAAGAGACGTTATATTCGCAAAGAGAGGCTGCACAGGCCAATATTAGCCGAGCACTTGCCAGCTATAATAATGCACACCGCGAGTATCAGAGACTTGAAAAGCTATCGCAAAAAAACGTGATCTCGCAATCTAAGGTCGACAATGCTGCGGCTCAGGATCATATTGCAAGAGCGACCCTTCGAGCACAGAAGCAAAATCTTAAAGTGATTGAAGCACAATTGGGGGATGGGAAAGGTCAAAGTACGGCGGTATTGTTAGCGAAAAATATGGTTAATAGAGCGCAGTTGGATTTATCGCATACTGTTGTAACAGCACCAAGTGATGGTGTGGTTACCAACCTGCAGCTTGAAGTGGGAACGACGGCGAGGGTGAATTCACCTTTGCTCACATTTGTTCCGACAGGCTCTTTGTGGGTCGCAGCTGATTTTCGTGAAAAGTCCGTTGCAGATGTTGATGCGAACTATTCTGCGTTAGTCACCTTTGATGCAAACCCGGGAAAGGTGTATCGCTTCTCTATCGTAAGCCGAGATTACGGTGTGGCTGCAGCTCAGCAGCAACCCAATGGTTCGCTAACGCAAGTAGAAAAAAACAACCGGTGGGTGCGTGATGCACAGCGTACTCGGGTTAACCTAGATAATAATGAACGTCTGCCAAATTCACTGTTTGTTGGCTCAAGGGCAACCATAGTTCTATACCCATCAGGTAATACTTTCTGGTCACTGATGGCAAAAACTCAAGTGTATCTGGCCAGTTGGCTTCACTTTATATACTGAGTTTGGTTCTATGAAGACACTACGTATATGGTTTGGCTGTTCTTTGGGGTTGGCTCTCAGCATAATATTTGATTGGTCATATGGTTTTTTTACCATCATGTTACCGTTATTTGTGCTGGGAAAACTGGAGCGCTTTAATCTACCCATGTTGCTTATGGTGGTTGCTTCCGCTATTTGGACAACATTACTTGCTACATTCCTGATCGAGCTACTTCAGCCATATCCCATTTCTCTGACAGTTGGTGTTGGCATCATGATGCTTGTCTATTGCATTGCGATGATGAAGCCCCAAACGTATCTATTTGGCTTTATGGGGTTATTGGTCGGCTCAATTGTTCTGAATTTTGCAAGTTATGACTTTATCGATATTGAAGACTTCAATGTCAATTTATGGGTTATTACGTTGGCAAATATTGCGATATGTGCACTGGCATTTTGGTTGTTTCCTGCGGATGAGAAAGATGTTGGTTTAAGTGAAATGAGTACGCCAGTAAAGCAGGATATCGATTATATCGCACAAGTTGCTTTAGGGTGGGTTGTGTCTATGGCCGCTTTCATCGTATTTCAGGTAGCCGATCTCTACGATTCGCTATCGGCACTGGCATCGATCATTATCATTATTGCACCGATGACCCTTGCTGGTTCGATGGCTGTGGCAAAGGTGAGAATAATTGGTACTGGCTTGGGGTGTATTGCTGGGTTGGCCGTGCAATTAATATTGGGGAATTGGTTTGGTCACGGAATCATCTATTGGTTAGCATTTACTATTGCAATGGGGCCATTCTGCCACTGGCAGACCAAGGGACAAATTAAATCAGCAATAGCTTTCTCTGCAATGTCGGCACTTTCAGTTCCACTTACAACAGCTGTAATACCGGAACAGAAAGATGCTTTCTTTTCAATTTTATATCGATTTAGCTCAATCTTTATCTCGGTAACCATGACTGTAATGCTGATCTGGGTTGTTCATCATGGGATCCGCCATCTGTTATTAAAACCAGTTGGAAAAAAGTACTCTGGTATGAAAAATAATCGGTATTCACGGTGTAAGGTGAGCGCTGATTAATAAATGATCGAATAGTGTGTCCATTAATTTAACCATCGCATTGAAACCAGCCGAGAGCTGGTTTTTTTGCCAGAAATTCAGATAACTGTACCCTCGAAGCTCACTTTTTTCTTCCTATCTCTTGTTCCTTGTACTGATGCGTCGTGCGTAGTTGTCTCTGGGGAATTATCAGAGTTTAAATTATTGGTTTTCACAATTTTTTTGCCTTAAAAAGCAACAAATTGTTTCAAATTATTTCTAAGAAAGAATATATTATGTGCGCAAATGAGTGGTGGTGCATAACCATTACGAACGATAGAATAAATGCCTTTATTATCAGAGGGTTAGGAAAATTAAACTTACAATTAAAAACAAGCTAACCGCCGCAATATGCATTCCGGTGCTTATAATGAGTGGTTTTTTCATTGTAAATCTTATGAACACAGAAAAATCTGTGGTTGAGACAGAGAGAGACAATGTTAATCATAAAGTTACAAGCTTATTGAATGATAACCTAAGCGGACAGGTCGACACTGTAACCCGTTCGATAGCGTATTATTATGAGAATTCGAAACAAGAAAACATCAAGAAAGAGCTGGCTGCTGAGATAACTACGTTTAGAGGTGCAATTGAGCGAATTTATAACAACAGCGCATCACCTATTGATGGAGAAACAAGTGTTATCGCGTTTATTAACGGATACCGTTGGGATAATGGTCGTTATATCTTCGCGTATGATGCCGATACGATCATTAACAAAGCAAATGGTGCTAACGTAACGATTATCGGTACGAGTGCTTACAATGAGAAAGATACTGACGGCAAGTTTTACGCTCGAAATATTGTCAATGCAGCCAAGGCCGATACGGTTGGTTTTACCAGTTATCACTTCTTGAATCCGGTAACCCATGAAGCCGAAGAAAAGCTGACGGCATCCGTTTACTTCAAGCCTTTAAATCTCGTTATAGCAACGGGTGAGTACATCAGTACTCTCAAGCAAGATGAAATTGAGGCGGCACTTCAAACTATCAATTCCTCTAAATATGGCCAGAATGGCTACTTTTGGATACAGGACAGAAACGGGAAGATTCTGGCTCACCCTAAGGCGGCTGTTGTCGGGAAGACTATTGCTAACACAACCAAGATTGCAAATAGTATAAAAAGCAAGTCCGAGGTTTTTGTAAAAATTGAGTATGAAAACCCGACGACCCAAAAAACTGAAAACAAGCTGGCCTACGCCAGGAATATTTTCCCTGAGTGGGGATGGACTATTGCCACCGGCACTTATGAGAGTGACGTAATAAATATTCAAGAAGGCTTGACGAGCGCGACAGAAGAGATATTTACCGAAAAAGTGTACATGAGCATAACGATTGTTGCTGTACTGCTCGTGCTCTCTTTGCTGGTGGGTGTATTGGCACTTAACGCAATAGTTAAAAGCCTAGTGGTGCTTAAAGAGCGCATTGATACCTTATCTACCGGAGAAGCAGACTTAACCTCTCGGATTGACATTACGTCCAATGATGAGTTGGGAGACATCGGTCAATCGGTAAATAATTTCATTATATACTTGCAATCTATGCTTCTGGAGATATCACAAGCAACAGACCATATTACTGACGGTATCAAGCAACTTAATTCTCAGTCTGAGCAAAACAATCAAGCCTTAATTCAACACGCCTCTGAGACGGAGCAAGTAGTAGCAGCCATTACTGAAATGAGCGCCACGGCCGATACGGTCGCTCAGAGCGCCACGGATACGGCCGTTAATACCCAGAAGGCCAATGACGAAGCTGTGATGGCAAAAAATGATGTGTTTGAAGCGTCTGGAAGTATGAAGGTTCTGGTTGAAGAAGTAGGTACTGCATCGTCAAGCATTAATACAATGAACGAGAATACGCAGCAGATTGTCAGTGTATTGGGGGTGATTGGTGAAATAGCAGATCAGACTAACCTGTTAGCTCTGAATGCCGCTATCGAAGCTGCACGGGCTGGTGAGCAGGGGCGCGGTTTTGCCGTGGTGGCCGATGAGGTCCGCTCGCTTGCTGCAAGAACCCAAACCAGCACGGCTGAAATTAATGAGCTTCTGACCAAGCTGCGCCAAGACACCACCAGTGCGGTTGAGGCAATGGAAGTGACGAAATCAAGCTGTGAACGTACTGCTGAAAACGCGGAAAGGGTATCAAACAGCCTGGATGCGATGACCGGCTCAATTGTTGAAATCAATGACCTCAGTAGTCAAATAGCAACAGCGTCTGAAGAGCAAAGTTCGGTAACCGAAGAAATTAGCCGTAACATGAACAACATCCGGGAGATGGTGTCGGCACTGGCTCAGAACGGACAAGCAACCGTGGACAGTACGCAAAGCCTCTCTGCTGCTAACGCTCAACTGGGGGCACTGGTTAGTAAGTTTAAATTGCATTAACCCATTGCATGCAATTTTGTTTACCGACGACAAAACACACACTCACTATCCCTCATTAAATAATGAGGGATTTTCTGTGCAGATACGACATGGGTTGAGCCAATAAATAGCACCTTTAACCGAATGAGGGGCTTACAAGCGCTAAATACGAACCCGAATAACATAATAAAAGTGATAATTATTCACTGAGGCTAGTATGCAATTTATAAAAAATTTGAAAATTGCGACCAAAATGCTGATTTTGGTCAGCACCCTACTTGTGCTTATGATGTGTATAGCGGGCTATGGATATCTAAAGCTGTCGCAAATTGGGGAAGAGCTGAAAGGCATTACTTCTGAGGATATTCCCCTTACAGATATTGCCACCATTATTTCAACTCAGCAGTTAGAATCTGCCGTGTTGGTCGAGCGGACGCTAAGGAATGCGGGACTAAAAGATGCTGATACAGAGAGTAACCTGACATATTTCAGGCAGGCTTTCGCAGCCATGAACGCTACGATTAATAACAAGATAGATGAGGCGGAAAAGCTGTTGGCACAGGCCATGACACACGCCACATCAGAACGGTTAAAGGACGAAGAAAAGTCGCTGAGCGCTAGTTTACGGCAATTGCGCTCCCAACACTTGCAATACGAGCAGTATGTTGATGATTTGATTAAGCAGGTTGAGCGAGGCAATCTTGTCGAGGCTGAAAGTCGGCTTGCTGCTCTTGAGTCGACCCAGAAGAAACTTAACCATAATCTGGAGTTGTTTCTTGTTGATGTAGAAGTGATGACTGAGGATGCGTTGCTCATTGTTGAAGAACATGAGCATGCAGCGATCACTGGTATGATAGCTATTGG
The DNA here is from genome assembly GCF_050336885.1 of Photobacterium kasasachensis. Lineage (NCBI taxonomy): Bacteria > Pseudomonadati > Pseudomonadota > Gammaproteobacteria > Vibrionales > Vibrionaceae > Photobacterium > Photobacterium kasasachensis. The sequence continues at coordinate 26,191 of NZ_JAKJSH010000029.1, read as the reverse complement.
TGTGATTGCTATTCTTTTTGGTGCCGCATGCGGGTACGGCTTTACCATCACGATTACTCGTCCTCTGAAATATGCTGTAGACGCGTCAGATAAAATGGCTAATGGTGATCTTCGAGTCATTATTGATGCAGATCACAGTGATGAAACCGGTCAACTATTAAAAGCCATGAATAATATGGCCAGAAAAATGGAGATGACCATTGTACGAATTCTTCAGTCTTCTGATCTTATTGCAACTTCTGCGGCAGATATGGCTGCTGCCACGGAGCAGACCACGCAGGCAATGAATGCCCAACAACTAAACACTGAACATGTCGTTTCAGCAATGACCGAAATGTCAACAACTGTTCAGCAGGTCGCTGACAATGCGTTAAATACATCTCAGCTGACACAGACAGCCAGTGAAGAAGTGCATAAAGGAAGCCAGATAGTCGCTGAGAATCAACAGGCTGTGACTGGACTGGCAAGCCAGGTCCTAGATGCATCTGGCAAGCTCGATGAGCTAAAACTTGAAAGTAATAATATTGGTGATTTTGTTACCAGTATTACTGAAATAGCGGATCAGACCAACCTTTTGGCACTGAATGCCGCTATTGAGGCCGCTCGGGCTGGAGAGCAGGGAAGAGGATTCGCCGTTGTTGCAGATGAAGTTCGTTCCCTGGCTATGCGTACGCAGGACGCGACTTCTCAGATCCACAAACTGATAGAACAGTTACAGAATAGGGCCACATCAGCGGTAGAGGTGATGGAACTTAGCCGCCAGATGGTAGAAGAGAGTTCAGACAAAGCCGTCATTGCCAGTGAATCTCTGCAAATGCTCAATCAGTCTGTTGATGAAATTAATCATAAGAATATTGAAGTTGCCACAATTTGTGAGCAGCAGTCGGTTGCCTCTGAAGAGATTAACCAGAGCATTGTCAGTATTAGCCAGTCAGGCAGAGAAGTGCTTGGTGGTGCAGAGCAGACAGCAAACTCGGGGCAGCAATTAGCTGAGTTGGCCGAAGAGCTAAGAGAATTGATGCAGCAATTTAAAGTAAGAAAGCAGGTAGGTTAAGAGCAAAAGAAGAGATAAAACCCAGCAGAAGAGCTGGGTTTTTCGTTTGAATTGGGTTAGTCAGCATGCTGTCTATCAGTTCCCATACCAGAATGTGGCGGTATGCTGCTAGGAGTCAATATGTTGAAATTTGATCAAGGGAATGTTTGTTTTATCTTCCGAAGCGCTGCAGTAATAATTCATGATAACCATGTACTGCTCCATAGAACTGTTGGAGACTCTTTTTGGGCACTTCCCGGTGGAAGGGTGGAGTTTTTTGAAAACTCAGATGACACATTAAATAGAGAGTTGTTCGAAGAGTTGGGTGTTACAGCTTTTGTAACCCGTCACCTCTGGTACGTTGAAAACTTTTTTGAGTATTCAAATAAAAAGTTTCATGAAATTGCTAATTACTTTTTCGTCCAACTTGAGGAACCTCATCAATTTCCAATGAACGAGGTCTTCAGTGGTATCGAGTCAGACGCAGATCTTGAGTTTAAGTGGTTCCCTTTAAGTGAATTGTCGGATGTAAGGTTGAAACCAGAGTTTTTGCAGGTTGGACTTATAGATTTACCTTCAGAGACAAAGTACATCAAAGTCTGTGAGATCGTAGCATAACAAGCTGTTTAAGAGTGATTCACAACGCGTGGGATTTTCAGTTTGCGCTGGTTTTAGTGTTTAAAGTGATAGCAGCGGCTTCGGTATTTCGTTTGCTAATCGCTTAACAAAACGTTAGTTTCCCGGCACAAGTTTACAATTAAGGTTAAAAAAGAATGGTTTCATACAGAAATATGACCCAAGCAGAGTTTGTGGAATATAGGTCGTATTCAAATGAATTTAGAGGTCAAGAGCTAGCTGGCGCAAAGCAAGTATCTTATAGGGAGGGCTTACAGCTAGCGAATAAGGAACTCGATGAATGCTTACCTCTTGGGTTACAGACGGAGAACAATGTTCTTCTTTGTCTTGAAGCTGAAATGGGTGATGTTACCTATGTAATCGGCTATCTCTGGTACCTTTTAGGTGATAGCTCAGTATTTATTTATGATTTTCAAATCTTACCTGAGTATCAAGGAAAAGGTTATGGGCGCCGAATTTTTCAAGCGCTGGACAACTCATGGACCGATAGTGGCATCGAGCAAGTAGAACTATTGGTCGGGTATGATAATGAGCGAGCATTCAAACTCTATAAGGAGCTTGGTTTCAAAGCCACAGGTATTAATATGGCCAAGCAAGCAAAAAACTAACAAGCTGTATAAGAGTGATTCGTAAACCGTGGGGTTTTCTGTTTGAATCAGTTTTAGAGTTTACTGCACAATGGATTAGGTGTACTAATTCAGACCTGATCTGACAGCTACCTTAGTTTCTTGATATACACCTGAAACTGTTCCATATCTTGCTGAATTTCACATTCCCAGTTCATCTTCTCGCAGAGAGTTGATACCAGATACAGTCCGATACCGTAACCATAATCATCGGGTTCATTTATCGAACTATCTAGGCTGGCGATTGGGTTGATGAGTGTTAAGCCAGAATCCGGTTGGAAATCAATGCTGATATTGCCGTCAGCACTGTATTGCAGCGCATTTCTTACCAGATTTCTTACCAACAACTGCACCAGTACAGGGTTTGCTTCAATAAACGCCTCGTGTTTAAACAGGCTGACATTAACATTTTTTTTAGCGGTCAAATATTGATTGTTTTTTATTTCCTGTTTGATGATTTCATTCAGATTGACCTGTTGAGTGTTAAATTGGGTTAAATCATCAGACCATAACCACAGCAGGACTTCACTGGTGGCACACATATTGGTATTGGCCCGTTCAATCTTGTTCAGCTTATTGGCGAGCTTTGGATCTAACTGTGGTTTGGTTTTGTTGATTAACTCTAATGAGGCTTTGGTAATTGCTAAAGGGGTCCTTAGTTCGTGGCTTAAAACCCGTAGAAACTGTTTTTCTTTATCGTTACGCTGATTGATTTCTACTATTGAGTGACGTATTTGTTCTGCCGTTTCATTCAACTCATTAAAGCGAAAATCGGGCATTGGATCTGCGCTGGTGAAGGTCTGTTTTGTTGCCGAGATCTGACGGTTCCATTCGTGTAATGCATTGATCGGTTTTATCAATGACCAACCTAAGTTGCGTATGACTCCGATGGTGAGTATGACTATGGTTAAAGCTAATAGTGAGGCGATTTCACCAACGGAAAGCCCAACCATTTCGTTATTGGACAATTCATAATTAGTATGAAGAACAAAAACTAGCTGGTCAGCACTGGAGTTGTAGTAAGGCATTAAATAGAAGAACTGATCGTCTTGAGATTGAAAGTACAGCTCTTCCTCTTCCCAGACCTGATTTCCAAATACGTGTTGGACAGGTTGGGGGAGTGACTCAAATGTAGGATATACCACGATAGATGCATTGTTGGCAGCAGGATTGCCGTGTTCAATGTAGCTTTCTGCCTCTAATGTCATGAAGTAGTGGACGGAATCATCGAGCCCCCAGTCGTATACCACAGTGATCATATAGTAAAACACGAGCAATATGACTGAGATTAGCAAGGCAATCTGCAGTGAGATATATCGGCTTATACTACTGCTTAACATTGAGCTTGATCCTCTGGTGACGCTAACATCACGCCACGTCCCCGAACGGTAGTAATTAGCGGGCTGGCCTCAGGTAAGTCGACTACTTTGCGTAATCTGTAAATCAACATTTTGAGTGCGTCTTTGGAAGGCGCCTCGCCACCCCAGATATGGTTCTCAATATCGACTTTAGATACAACGGCCGGGTTATGTTTAGCAAGTATTTCAAGCAGCTGCCATTCGGCAGCGCTTAGTGCTAATAGTTGTCCAGCCCGGTAAGCTTGGCGTTCCTTCAAATCGAGAACTAAATCGGCAATTTCTATTTTATGGCCCGGCGGTTGAGTACGCTGTGCCAAGACTTTGATGCGCGCAGTTAGCTCAGCCAGTTCGAAAGGTTTGACGAGATAATCATCGGCCCCTTTTTCAAATCCAGTGAGCTTGTCTTCGAGTTTGTTGCGCGCGGTAAGCATCAGGCAAGGTATCTGAATGTTCTTGTTGCGCAGTTTTTCCAACAGCGTAAAGCCGTCCATTTTTGGCATCATTACATCAGAGACAATGACTTGATAAGTATTCTCTTCAATGAGGTTGAGCGCCATGGAGCCGTTATATGCGATATCACATTCGATGGCTTCAGCTTCAAGATACTCGATTATCAATTCTGCCAAGTCCATATCATCTTCGACAAGTAATATCTGCATTGTTGCGGCTCCGTTTGATTAGATGACAGGTTGGTCGTTGGTCACACAGTGAATACCACCCCCGGCGTTAGCAATATCGGAGGTCTCGATGAGGAAAACATCCCGCCCCGGATAGAAAGATTCAAGCTGGGTTTTAAGGCTAGCATTGTACTGTGTTTGCTCATCGGCCATGGCGGCAACAAACCCATTTCCGACTAACCAGTTAGGGTTGCCATCATAGCGCAGTACGTTGAGCCCGGCAGCCTCTGCGTCGCTAACCAACAGGTCATCAGTCTTGCTGTCATCAAGAACGGTTACTACAAGGGTGTTGTTATTGACAAACCTTGCCGTGCCGTCAATGTGGCCAGTGGTCCCTTCACCGGGGTAGTGGCCGAAAGCCCAGATGATCGTATGCACCCCCAGTTTTTCCTTCAGAATAGCTTCATGCTCTTGCTGAGTCATACCTGGGTTGCGATTATCCTGACAGTCCCAGTTGATCACCAGAATACCATTTCCGTTAACCTCGACATTACCTTTTTCCAATATGTAATCAAGGTATTGTTCAGATTTGACATTGAGCTGCTCGGCGACATAGTCGGGAATGAGGTTATCTTTGGTATAACCGACGTCGCCGCCAAAGTTGCCGCCCCAGGCGTTAAATCCCCAGTTCTGGATCCAGGTGCTAGTGCCGTCAGTGACATAAATTGGTCCATTGTCACGCATCCAGGCATTGTCGATGGGAACGACATGCCATTCAAGGTTTGTTTCTGCAACGCCGAGGCTGGTCATTAGCTGCTGGGCTTGGTCATTTTCTTCTTGTGTACGGGTAAGCATATGCACTGGCTGATATTTCTGAATAACTGAAACGATCCGTGCAAACGCCGGGCGCATATTGGCTTCCCAATGATCTGGGTACTGCATCCAAACGGCAGCTTGCGGCTCCCATTCTGCAGGGACTCTTACATTCGTCGTTTTCGTTGAATTCGCAGTGGAATTTGATGAGGGTGTCGTTGAGTCGGCTGAACATGCGACCAAGGTGGCCGAAGCACACAAAATAGCGATATTGAGAAGTTTGCGTGGAGAGTTGAACATAAGCCTTTCCTTGTGTTTGTACCCAATGGACAAGGCTATGTTAAGAAAGGCCGGGTAACGGGAAGGTAACGTAGAAGTGCGTTAATTGAGGTTATCGTTTTATGTTGTTCAATTTAGATAGAGACTAAGCCTCCATACAATCCGCCGAAGCTCGTTACACTTGGACTAAGGTTGTTAATTCACTTTTACCTGCTTACTAACAATGAGTTATGTCTAACATTTGGTGCTGATGGCTTCTGTTCTTTGTACGGAATTGTATACTTCATCACACTTGTATGCTGCGCTTGAACAGTGATCGCTCATTGCAACAAATAGTGCCTAGGAAGAGTATATGGATAAAGGCATTAGAGGAAGAAAATAATGACTAATAAGATGAAGTTAATCCATCATGTGTTGGACAAATATGAAAATGATGGAAAGACTCAAGAACGTATTAATACTTGGCTAGATCCGATTATAGCAAGAGAGATTAATTCTGAAGTGCTTGAAGGGGTAGAGCCCAATCGATATCAAAGTCATTTAATATATGTATTAGAAAACTCTCAATCAGTACTTGGTATGTTAGTTGTGAAAGGTGCGCCCAAGCTAGAAATCGATTGGGTAACAAAAACTATTCGTGATACCGGGTTAGCTTATTACCGTATGGTGTTTAACGCGGGCAAGAGCGTGCCGATTAGCATTGATCTATCAGATTACTCCGCTAAAGGAAGGCCAACTGACTGTAATCTGGGGCTGGATGATTGGGTATTGGTGTTTGCCACCACGCTCATCTTGCAGGATTACGATGCTGCTTATGAACTATGTGAAATGAATGAAGCCTACATTGATATGGATATACGGCCAACAGGTAGCGACAGTCGTTCGTTTGACAAGGCTATGCTGAATTTGTTTAAGGGCATTCTATACCCAGATGCCGATATGAATACGCTACTAACAGACGCAGCAGAGAAGGTTTTCCAGTCAGAATGTGTGGGCCATGAACAGCGACAGGAAACTGTGAATTATAAGTATTTGCCGCTGATTTCCTTGATACATGCTATGTACAGCCCAAACCGTGAGACGGCGTACCCCGAGAAATTACAAGAAGCCTTGGCTGATCATAAAGCCTTTTTCAGTCAAAATGAGTATCCATTCGATTATGCGTATGAATCAGTCTACTGGATTGCTTTAACGATTACTGGCCTAGCTGCCTTAGCGTATCATCGGTGGGGCTTGGAACCGACCGTAGACACGCTTTACATGCCAGAGTGGATGGTGAAAGAACTTGATATTCGCACTCCACGACGTACGTATGAAGAAGTATTTGGTAATAAGTATGATTGTTTTTAGAGTTCATTCTTCATGCGGGATAATTGTAGAGAATTAGCTTTGTCTAGATATGACTCAAGCAGGTGGCAGCACTTGGTAGTGCGGTAGTGAAGGCCCAAGAGTTGAGATAAATATATGGATAGAAAAGTAGAGACACATGCCAAAGCTAGCAATATTATGATTGAGAAGGTATTAGAGGATCAAACTAGTATTTGGAGTGATATCTTTTCTAAACTAAAAACTAACGGTGGCATCTGCTTACCTTCAAATTTAGATGATGGAATAGAAGCCGCTTCAGTGGCGTTAGTAGGTAGGAAGCAAAGAAGTGATGTTATTCGCTATTTATGTATTGCTAAAGACTGTGCAGTTGCGCATTTCATTCGTGAGCAATTATCAACTGGTTGTGAGTTTGAAGTCATTTTGGATGGTGAAAGCTACTACCTAGAGGGTAAGCAAGGGCACTCTTATTTGCATTTTCAATTTTGGTTCGAAGCATTTTGCTTGACAGTTATGCTTAGAGATTGGGATAAGATGCATGAGTTGTTATCTTATGATGAATCAATGTTTGACACTGCCAACGTTCAAAGCGACAAGTTTGATAGAGCGTTGTTTGCCTTAATTAAAGGAATGTTTAAAAAGGGCTCTAATATGCAGGCACTGATGCAAGATGCAGTTACTGCTTCCGAGTCAAGATTTATAGATGAACATCGACAACCTTGGGCCTACTCCTTATTACTTCCGTTGTTGGAAATTGTTTCATATATTTTAACCACTGATGTTGAAGAGCAGTATCAGGAAGCAATGTATAAAGCCTGTCAAAGTCATAAAGACATTTGGCAGAGTAAGGATGCATCTAATTCCAAAGGATGGTTATCTATACCACTTACTGCGATGGCTGTATTGGCATATGAATATAGACAGTATGAATTAGGTTTTGATACTGATTATATTCCACATTGGATTGTGGTTGGGGATTATAAGTAGAGAACTATATTGCTTTATAGAGGATGTGATTTACCGCTCGAACTCAATCGAGCGGTTTCTTATAGGCTTTTATATTAATCAACTAATACCAATAGACCATTAGCATTTATCAATCGCAACAGGGATCCCGTGGCGGGCGGTTGAACCAAAGGTTACATCACGATAAAGGCTGGCTCCTTGGCGGGTAGGGTCTACGGCGTTAAAGGCATTAACGGCCATGCCCCCTTTTCTTTCTGGAAGCCCAGGTAGGGAGGTGCCGTCTATAGTAATGTCACTTGCACCAAAGGCGGTATGACCATATCCAAGCGGTACCGCTATACAGCCTTTCGCAACGGTATTGTCAGCCTGAACGATGCCCTCAATGAAAGTGCCTTTAGGGGATGTTAATCTCGCCTTGTCACCGGATTTAAGCCCGTGTTTTTTCGCATCAGCTTCATTCATCTGAATAAAGTTTGACTCGCCTAAGGCTGTAATGCCCTTGAGTGTGACAGAGTACGGGCTGCGCAGTTGAGGTTTGAATGTCGAGAAATAGAACGGGTAGTCTTTCTCGCTCCAAAGCTCTCGAATGGCGGTGCCGTCCCAGAATCTTTGCTTGTCACAGACCGGTAAACCGTCAAGGTATTCGCCGGAGTGGAAGTTGGTAATATGTGCAAGCCCTTCGTTATACACCTGGAACTGCGCATCCCATCGCATCATCTCGTTAAAGAATTCGCCTTCGTATCGGTTGCCTACCGGGTAATAACGGCCCCCCCGGGTAAACAGGAACATGGTTGGCCCGATTTCCTCTGCACTTAATCGCTCGGTGAGTAGCGGGAAAATGCGATCGACACTGGTGAACTTGATGTCATCTTTTGTCGGGGTCGGTAATACCTCATCACTGTGTGCCAGGTTGGCGAGTACCGGGATATAGTAGTCTTCAGGGGTGTGGATCGCTTTTGTGTTCCCTTTTACATCCTTGAAAGCGTTCTCACCAAATCCGTGTAAATTGAGGTGCTTGGCAACATCAATCAGGAACTGCTCCATACAGACTTGATTGCCTTCAGCATTGAGTGGTGTTCTCGGCGTAATAATCGGGAAGGATACAACATCACCCATTAATTCACTTCCCCATTGGCGAGAAGCGCCCCATTGCTCGTACTGGGCCAGATCCGGAACAAAGTAGTCGGCGTAGATATTGGTTTCATTGATATACGGGTCGGATGCGATGATCAGGCCTAGTTGTTTAGGATCTTTGATGGACTCTTCAACCTGGTCCTTCAGGCCAGAGCAGGCATAAAGGGGATTATTGGCCCATGCGATCCAGGCCTTGAACTGGAATGGATTCGCATTGGCATGTGCGACGAGCAATTCCCCGGCATTATCCTGAACGAACGTTTCGTTCCAGGGGTGATCCGATGGGAATGGATTAACTCCCTTGCTGACCTTTTCCTTGTACTCATTGCTTTGCCGGTAATCGCCTGAGCGCTCAACATTAAAGCCGCTGACGTGTGCGTGTTCAAAGGCCATCATGTCGTAGAGCGGTGAGGTGTTTTCAAACCCCATACTGCCAGTGTGCAGCATCCCGCCTTTGGCGTTATGGGCCCCGACAAGCGTGGCGAGCATGATCATGGCGAACCCGAACTGGCCACCGTCACTGGCGTTACAGCCGGTATTGGTCTCGATTGAGACACGACGGCCGTGTGAGCTGAACTCGTTGGCAAGCTCTTTGATTTTGTCTACTGGGATCTGGCACTCATTGGCGTATTCAGCCATAGAATGTTCATTGACACGTTTTGCCAGTAGTGAGAAGGCTGTTTCTACTTTAACGGTCTGGCCGTCATCTGTCGCTATTTTGCCACTGAACTTAATGTCGCAAGGTTTTGTACTGTCAGATGTAGTTAGCTGCTGACTTGCAGCGTCTATCACCATTTTGGTATCAGCATCGCCTTTGCCGCAGGCCTCGGCTGTGAGGAATTTACGGTAAAGGGGATGTTTCTTGTCGGTGACGACCAGGTAGGGGGCGTTGGTATAGTTGATTTCATCAGCTTTGTACGCGCCTTCCTGGCTACAGGAAGCCAGATAGACTTTGTTGTAGCGCTCATTGTTGATGATGTGCTGCATCATGGCATGCATCAGTGCAGTATCGCCACCCGAACGGATAGGTACCCATTCACAATTATCTGGCATTGATGATGTGGTGAGTGAGCGAAGGATTGGATCGACGACCACATAACGGAAGTTAGGGTTTTGTGTTCGCGCATCTGCCAATCGCTTGGAGGCTGAGTTCAGACTTATACCGCTAAGCCCGGGGTTGGTGCCGATGAAAATTGCGAACTCGCAATGTTCAAAATCGGTTGTCGGAAGGGCACCACTGTTGGCTCCGTCTTCAACGCCCAATGCGCATCCGGCGACTTGCTGGTGGCCACAGTAAGAGTCTTTGTTACCAATATTTGGTGTCCCCCAGGACGCTTCTGAGAAACGTGTGTAAAAGTCCCACCGGGCTGGGTCTTCTGAACAACCTGTCATCAATAGCTGGTTTTTCTTCGGACCAAAGTCCGGATACTCTGGGTTGGCAACGGTTTTATCATCGTGGATTTGTGCCAGGCCTTCGACATAGCCTTCACCAAAGAGATCACCGCCTTCAACGACCTCTTTTACAAGTTGCTCGTAGGAAATTGATTGCCAGCGGTTTTCGCCTCGTTTTCCAACACGTTTCAAACACTGAGTCACGCGTCGTGGATCGGTGATAGCATCAGGAACCGCATTACCTCTGCCACAAAGTGTGGCTCGGTGTTCGTTACCCTTTTCGCCAATTAATTTCTGCATCGCATCCTGAGGCGAGACTTCCATGGCAATGGGGCTGCCCGACTGAGTGGATAAGGCGTAAGGGTTACCGCATACACGCAGAATCTTATCGGTTTTGTTGTCGATACGAATGCGAACACCGCAGACGTTATAGCAACCAAAACATTTGGTAAACGCAAAGCGTTGGTCCGGATTGTTGGTCAGCTTGTTATCAGGCCCTATTGTGAATTCAGGCTCGGGGCTTAATGGTGCGTAGCGGCTGATGTCATGCTCGTGACTACCTGTCGCTGCGGTTGCTTTGCCTGCCAGTCCGCCAGTGATAGCTGTAGCAGCTCCTGCTTTTAAAAATTGTCTTCGGTCCATAATTAGCGCTGCCATGTTAGATTCGAGTTTAAGCTATACGGGTGATCACTTTCTGCTGCCGTTAAGCCAATATAGAAAACGTTAGGCTGGGTATTCTTGTCTGATTGCAGCACCAATGCTTCGTGTTGTTTGAGCAACCTGGAGACATTACTGTCGGGATTATTCAAGTCACCAAACACACGGGCGCCGCCGGTACAGGTTTCAACACAGGCGGGAAGAAAGCCCTTTGAAGTTCGCTGAATGCAGAAATTACATTTATCTACGGTTTTTGTTTTGCTATTGGTAAAGCGAACACCGTCATATGGGCAGGTGTAGACGCAGAAATTGCAGTCGATGCAGCCCGTGGAGTCGACGACGACGATTCCGTCTTCTTTGCGCTTGAACGTGGCTCCGGTCGGGCATACCTTGGTACAAACTGGGTTGTCACACTGATTACAAAGCAGTGGAAGGTTGAGGGTATATTCTTTGCCGTTAATTTGAGTGCTGCTTTGATGTACCTGGGTCCGGTGTTCATCAGGTTCCGTGCCATTTTCTTGGCTACAGGCTGTGACACAGGCTTTACAGCCGTTACAGCGGCGCAGGTCGATGACCATTGCCAGCTTTTTGTTATTGTTGTCAGAGCTGCTTGGGGCTATTGATGCAATGACGGGGGAGGCTGAAACCAATGAAACCGTGGTACCGCCAGCGAGTAACTTAATCGCTTTACGTCTATCCATTTTTTTCCACCTCATTGCTATTTTTATTTATTGTTTTGTACCAGCGATTGTGATGCTGCTTTGCCCAGTTTTCATCACATTTACCAGTGATCATGTTGCTCAAACCACCCTCGGAAATAATGGTTGCCATGAATATATGAACAATGGCAAATGCGCCGATAATCATCGCGGAAATAATATGAAGTGAAATGACCATAGGGGCATTTTCAGGAGCGGGGGCTATCTCTGAGAAAAAGAGCATTAATCCTGTTGCAGAGAGGATAATAAAATTAATGGTAAATACCCAGAACCAGAGTTTTTCGCCGCCATTAGCAAAGCCTGCCTCAGGATGCTGTTTTTTGCCAAAATTTATATAGCCTCCTGCTTTAATAAACCAGTCAATATCATATTTTTTAAATAGCTGCTTCTTCCACCACATAATAAACATGAGGAGTGCACCGAATATAAAAGGGAAAACAGCTAACTCATGTAATGTTGAAGATAGTTTGACAGCGGCTGCCCAGTGAGTGCTTCCAGGCTCGAAAATGACTTTTCCAGCGCCAATTACTACACCTGTAAAAATCAATACTAAACAAGGGATTGCACCTAACCAGTGGACTATAACGCTTCGAATTGACCAGCGCTGGATTAGCCTGCCAGTAAAACCACTCTCAAGTTTTGATGATCCGTTGATGAATACAAACAGGCCCATCAGCAGGGCGACACCCACAATGCTAGCGATCAATAACCATGAAATTGCGGATTGATACGACAATATGCTTAACCATATAGAAGATTGTTCCATGTTGAACCTTCACTCTTATCTTTTAATTATGAGAATTAATTTTCGAAATGTACTCGTGAAATTTTATACTGTTAACACCTCTTCATGCCTAAAAAGATAGCTAATCTTCAATGTCTTATCTGCAGATTAATATCTACGTATAGGGATTTAAGACAGAGAATATATCCACATTACTAATAGTAACTTAAATTTTGCGGGTGATGTTACTACTGGTAACTTGTGAAAAATGTGATTGGTATACTATTTTGGCGATATGAATTAGTTGAGTTATGCTTGCTGAGCTGATTATTAATTAATCTTTGATCAACATCATGATGATGCTTATATGAGAAGAGAAGTGAGTGTAATTTTATTTTTCAATAACGTAGTTTGGCAAAGTGGGTATAAGCCTGACGTACTTATCGTAGGCTCTTGATGAACTTGAAGGCGCAATCAAGAGCGTGCGTTAATAGTTTGTCGTTGTTTACTTAGTCAGAATGTGGTGAACCTCTTCTTTTAAGTAGCTTAATGCAGCCTCTTGCGGGATTTGGCCTGCAATTGCAGCTTCACCTACTGATTCAATGAGTCCGTAAACAGAGATCAACTTCAAACGGTTTTGATAGTTATCACCTGTGACTGGCAGTTGAAAAAGTTCCGAGTAGGCTCTAACAAAGAAGTTTTGAATATTTTGCGAAAGATCAACGTTGCTTGGGTAACACTTCAGTGCAGCAATGGTAAGGCCGTAAATCTTTGAGTTGACTTGCATGCAATCAAAGTAGGACTCACAAAGAATAGCAACAATATCGCTGATTGACTGGTTGCTTGATTCTTTCGCAGTTTGTATTGATTCAATTAAGCGGTTATCAATGTCTTGATAGATTTGTTTTAGCAGGTTTTCTTTAGTTTCAAAGTGGTTGTAGGCAATCGGTTTTGTGACTCCGGCCTCTTCCGCAACCGAGGCGAGTGTTAATGCATCTGCACCGCGGCTTTCGATAATAGATACTGCTATTGATAAAAGCTGCTCTCTTCTTGCCTCTTTATCCATACGTTTTGACATTGCGTACCTTAATACTGCTGAACAAAATCTGTCGCCATAACTTACTGATAGTAATTATACTTTTCGGTACCTGTGCTTACAAGGTTACCTTCACATATTAGCAGGTGACTGGAAAGCAGGAGAGGGGAAGCCTCTCCTGACAATGTAGTGCTTTTTGGGACATGGTCGTGATTTATGCGACTTCTTTGATAGCTGCTCTCCGAGCTTTAGTTAAACCGAACAAGTCTTTTGGATTAGTTAGCTGAGGGATCAGCTCAATTTTCTCACCAACGCCGACCTCTACCGCCTGGTCGTAGATATAACGAAGGGCAGAGAAGTCCTCCAGGGCAAAACCGACAGAATCAAAGATAGTGATCTGTTCTTTACTATCTCGTCCTTGTTCTAAACCGGCAATAACCTTCCATAGTGGATTAACCTTGTGCTCTGCAGATAGCTGTTGAATATCGCCTTCTACACGGGTTTGCGGCTCGTGCTCGACAAAAATCTTACCGGCCAGGAGTACATCTAAATGAAGCTCTGTTTTTCCCGGGCAGTCACCACCGACGCCGTTGATATGCATGCCAGGCTCGATCATATCCGGTGTCAGGATGGTTGCATACGCTTTGTCTGCTGTAACCGTAGTAACGATATCAGCCCCTTTAACACAGGCCTTGGCGGAAGGTGCCTTAATAACCGTTAGTTCAGGATAGTCTTTCAGGTGTTCAACAACCTTGTTCATTGCCTCGGGATCGATATCGAAAATACGTAGTTCTTTGATCCCGAGAATAGTGTGAAATGCAATTGCCTGAAATTCACTCTGGGCGCCGCAACCAATCATCCCCATTGACTGGGCCTCTGGCTTAGCTAGAGCCTGGGCTGCCATTACTGAAGTCACCGCGGTTCGTAACGCCGTGGATAACGTTAGTTCCGAGAGCAGTCGAGGAAAACCTGTAGATACATCGGCAAGCGCGCCAAAGGCCATTACCGTTGACATGCCCACGGTGGGATTTGATGGATGGCCGTTTACAAACTTAAATCCATAGTTGATGTTATCGGCAACCGGCATCAATTCAATTACACCGATATCGCTATGGGCTGCCGTTCGAGATGACTTGTCAAACTCTTCCCAGCGACAAAAATCACTCTTCATATAATCCAGAAGTCCGGCCATGAAGCCTTCAGTACCGCGCTCATCTACCAATGAGCCTAACGTTGCAACATCTAGAAATAACGTCATCCCTTACTCCAATAATAAACTTTATTCATATTGATTTGATCGAGTGCATTTTACTGCTCAATTGAGCCAACAAAAAGCCAGCTATATGTACAAAATATCAACCAATATTGACATAATGGCAGGTAAAGCTGGCGATTTGTCACTTAAGTGGAAAAAGGGAAGGCATGAATGAGTAAATTGGACGATACAGACAGGCAGCTGTTGTCACTGCTTAGGAAAAATGCCCGTATGCCGATAGTTAACCTTGCCAAGGAGCTTCGGGTTTCACGGGCAACGGTCCAGAATCGGATCAGCAAGCTTGAAAAAGAAGGCATTATTCTAGGTTATACCGTGAAGCTGAAAGCCGATGCGGATGAGAGTGTGGTCAAGGTGATCATGAGTATCAGTGTGGTGGCCAAGGATGAAAATAAAGTGCTGGAGCAACTTCATCATTTTCCAGAGATTTTGTCACTTCACCATACTAACGGTCATTGGGATCTTATCGCTGAGATACAAGCCAAAAATCTGACGCTGTTGGGCGCTTTGCTAGGACGAATTCGATCCATCGAAGGGATTGTTCAGACAGAAGCAAACTTGTTGCTTGATTCTATTTTTTAGTCACACATGGAGAATAACAATGAAAGATAAATAAACTATAAACCTTATCAATAGGTGCCCAATTATATGTAATTACAGTCGCTTGCTTAGAATTTTAGTACGGTTTGTGGTACATTCATTCGCCTTGGTTATGCGATTGATGTAGGGAATGAGATAGCCTGATGTTTGGTTGATATTTTGATGGAGCAACAGGATGCCTGAATCACTTTTCTACGGAATTCATATTACATTTGTTCAATGAACGATGCTTGACCAGAATAGAGCGACAATAAGTTGACATGTCTGGTTATGCTTAAGTTGCCTTCGTTGATTGAATGACAGTGAAGTTGTATCTAATTGTATAGCCGATCGTTTTTAATGCTCTCATGGAGTAACAATGATTCGCTTTGCTGATTTTCGTATTCGCCCCAAGCTGGTGGGGTTACTGGTAGTAACTGGCGTTATCCCTATGGTGATAGCGGTCTACTTCAGTAGCAAACTGGCTGCTGACGCTTTGATTCATAAATCCTTCGATGGACTGACCACTATTCAATCCATTAGAAAAGGCAATATTGATGATTTCTTCAATGAGCGCTTGGCTGATATTAGCGTCCTTGCTGATTCTGAACGTGTGACTGAACTGGTACAAAGGTTAAACCAGTATCAGCAAGATGTTGATACCCAGTCGACTGGCTCGTTAGATGTCCGGACTCGTGAGTATGCCCAGCTAACCGAAAGCTATATCCCCCATTTTGAAGACTATGTTGAAGCTTACGGTTACAGCGACCTCTATATTCTTGGTGCCGAATACGGCCACGTCATGTTCTCTCTTTCCGATACCGGAATTCAGGGTACAAACCTAAGCAATGGCATCTACCGCCGCAGTGGACTTGCCGAGGCCTGGCGCAAAGTGACTGATACCGGAAAGGTTGCCTTTATTGACTTTTCGCCTTACGAACCGCTTAACGGTACAGAAACCTCCTTTATCGCCCAGCCGCTCTCTGATCAAAACGGGAAAGTGACAGGTGTACTTGTACTACAGCTATCGGCAGAGCTTATCACTCGTATTGTTGATTCTCGTATCGGAATGGGGCAGACCGGCGAATCTTATTTGATTGGTGTCAGCAAGAAAGATGGCAGTTACGAATTTCGTAGCAACATGGAAACCATGGGCAACGGTCGCCATGTCGTAGGTTATTCGGTGGATCCGCCTCTTGATTATTGGCATGAAGCCGTGGAAAACGGTTTTAACGGTGGATTTGATACCTATATTGACAGTGCTGGTGTACCTGTATTGGTGAGCTATAACAAGGTTAATGCACCGGGTGTTGATTGGTACCTGATCTCGAAGATGAACGAGAATGAAGTGACTCAGCCTACTTATAAGATCTACCAGACAATGCTTGTCGTGGGTGGGTTGTTGCTTGCTGTGATCGTTATTGCTGCCTTTTTTATCTCCCGTGCTGTTACCCAGCCTTTGATTGAAGGAATGCGGTTTGCCCAGGCTATTGCTAAAGGCGAGTTAACAACTAGCCTGACGTTGCCGCAAAAAGATGAACTGGGTGATTTGGCCAAGGCGCTGAATAATATGGCGAGTAATCTTCAGGAGCAGCATTGGCTTAAGTCAGGCAAAGAGTCCCTTGATGATCAGCTGCGTGGTGATCTGGAAACAACGGACCTTGCGACTCGGTTCATTACCTTTTTTAGTAAGCATATGGGTGCCCAGCTCGGTGCCTTGTATTTGGCTAGTGAAGATTTTCTTGAGTTGCAGGCCAGCTACGCATTTACTGATCGCCGCGGTAACTTCAATCACATTAAGCTGGGTGAAGGTATGATCGGTCAGGCCGCACTGGAAAAGGAAGTGATTACTTTCACCAATGTGGCTGATAACGTACCTGCTATCAATTACGGTGCCGGTGAAGTGGTGCCGAACAACTTCATGGCCATCCCTATTACCCTGGATAACAAGTTACTGGGTGCCGTATTACTTGGCTCCACAGAGCAATTTACTCAGCTGCACCGGCAGTTTGTCGAGCAGGTGATCCTCAATACCGGCATTATGTTCAATGCCGCCAGCAACCGTCAGGTGATCCGAGAGCTGTTAGAGAAAGCCCAGCGCCAGCAAGAAGAATTGCGGGTAACCAATGAAGAGCTGGAAGAACAAACCTATGCGCTCAAGAAGTCCGAAGAAGTGTTGCAAACCCAGCAGGAAGAACTGCGTGTAAGCAACGAGGAACTTGAGGAACAGGCTAAAGTACTCAAAGAGTCAGAAGCTGAGTTGCAGGCCCAGCAGGAAGAGCTGCGGGTGACCAACGAGGAACTGGAAGAGCGTACCAAGGCGTTGGAAGAGCAAAAAGGCGAGATGCTCACCAAGAACGAAAAGTTGGTGCAGGCGCAGGAAGTAGTCAAAGAGAAAGCCCGCGAGCTGGAAGTGGCAAGTAAATATAAGTCAGAGTTTCTGGCCAATATGTCTCACGAACTGAGAACGCCACTGAACAGTATCCTCATACTTTCCCAGCTCTTTGCCAATAACAAAGAGGGTAACCTGACCGATAAGCAAATCGAATCAGCCAATGCGATCAATTCATCAGGCTCGGATCTTCTGTCTTTGATTAACGAGATTTTGGATCTGTCTAAGATTGAGGCGGGCAAGATCGACCTCTTTATTGAGGACGTGGGAATTGATGGCCTGATCAACGATCTTAATCGTATCTACAAAGATATCGCCGATGAAAAGGGCGTAGCGTTTGAGCTGAATATCGCTGATGACGTACCTAAATCGTTGCGAACCGATTCTCAGCGCCTGCAGCAGATCTTGCGAAATCTTCTGACCAATGCCTTCAAGTTTACTCATGAAGGAGCGGTACAGCTGGTAATATCACGGCCTTCAGCGCAAGTCTGCAAACCGCTCAATACGACACCTGAGTCTCTGATCCAGTTTTCGGTCAAAGATGACGGGATCGGTATTGCCAAGGAGAAACAGCTAGCCATCTTCCAGGCATTCCAGCAGGCCGATGGCAGTACCAGCCGAAATTACGGCGGTACAGGGCTAGGGTTATCTATCACTAAAGAGTTGACCCACCTGCTGGGTGGTAGAATTTATCTGGAAAGTGAAGAAGGTAAAGGGAGTATCTTCTCTATCGTGCTGCCACTTGCCAAGGCCGAGCAAGTGACGCCGATAGATGAGCTCCCGGAACCGGAAGTGAGCACTGAAATGGCGTCGGTTATTCACTTGGTCAAGGAACCAGATACGGCTGAACCGCAAGTTGTTGAACACAGACCACTGCCACAACCTCTTCCACCAATACATGGTACAGAGGTGCTGCAATTGCACCCGCTGGAAAGTGAGTTTGTCGATGACGACCGTAAAGAGATCACTGCAGATTCGAAGAGTTTGCTCATTATCGAAGATGATTGCGCTTTTGCCAAAGTGATGCGCGATTTCGGCAGGGAGCGGGGTTTTAAATGTATTGTTGCCGAAGATGGAGAATCTGGCCTTCATTATGCCGATTTCTACAAACCTAGCGCTATTATTCTCGATATCGGACTGCCGGGCATTGATGGCTGGACAGTGATGGAGCGTTTGAAGGACAACTCCGAGCTGCGTCATATTCCGGTGCACTTTATGTCGGCTAATGACAGTACACTTGATGCGATGCGGATGGGTGCTATTGGTTATCTGACCAAGCCTGTTGATATCAACAAGATGGATATAGCTTTCGGGAAAATTGAAGATATTATCTCCAAGCCGGTCAGCCGTTTGCTTATCGTTGAAGATGACGATGTCCAGCGCGAAAGTATCAGAGAGTTGATTGGCGACGGAGATGTCAGCATCACTGCTGTCGGATCGGGAGCAGAAGCCTTGCAGGAGTTGGAAAATGGTATGTACGACTGCATGGTGCTGGATCTCGGGTTGGGGGATATGTCTGGCTTTGATTTGCTAGAGTGCATTCGTAAAAGCGAAACGGCAGCCCGTGTCCCGATTATTATCTATACCGGCCGTGACTTGACCCGTGATGAGGAAAAAGAGCTCAACTACTACGCCGAGAGTATCATCATCAAAGGGGTAAAATCACCAGAACGTTTGCTTGATGAGTCGGCGCTGTTCTTGCATCGTGTCGAAGCCAACCTGCCTGATGAGCAGCGAGACATGCTGAAGATGATCCATGACAAGGAAGCAGTACTTAACGGCAAGACCATGTTGCTGGTGGATGATGATATGCGTAATGTCTTTGCGTTATCTAGCGTGCTGGAAGAGAAAGGTATGGAAGTGCTGATCGCCAGAAACGGACTAGAATGCCTCGATAAGCTCAAAGAAGAAAACGATATCGACGGTATATTGATGGACATTATGATGCCGAAGATGGATGGCTATGAAGCGATGCGAGAAATACGCAAACAACGCGAGTTTGCTAAGTTGCCGATTATTGCGCTGACAGCCAAGGCAATGAAGGGGGACCGCAGTAAATGTATCGAGGCGGGGGCAAGTGATTACCTTGCTAAGCCGGTGGATACCGACAAGCTGCTATCTATGTTGAGGGTTTGGTTGTACTAATGTCTAACACAATAACAATTTCAGACGAGCAGCTGGAGATCCAGCTGCTGCTAGAGGCCATATTCCGTAAATATGGCTATGATTTCCGCAATTATGCGTTCGCACATACCAAGCGGCGGCTGGAGAACAGGCGGGCCCATGAGGGGCTGAGAAGTTTCTCTGAAATGCAGCATAGGGTGATCCGTGAAGAGCCGTTTTTTAACAAGGTACTGCTCGATCTGTCTATTAATGTCACTGAGATGTTCAGAGACCCCTGGTTCTACCAAAAAGTTCGCGATACCGTGATCCCTCACCTGAAAACCTACCCATTTATCAAAGTGTGGCATGCAGGTTGTTCGTCGGGGCAAGAGGTGTATTCAATGGGGATCTTGCTTGAGGAAGAGGGAGTTAAGGATCGCGTTCAGATCTATGCGACTGACTTCAACGAGCGGATCCTTGAAAAGGCGAAGCAGGGGATTTATCCGATGGATCTTGTTCGCGAGTATACCGCCAATTATCAGAAAGCGGGGGGAACAGGCTCCTTCTCGGATTATTACACCGCTGATTATGATAACGTGGCGATAAACAGTTCGCTTAAGGATAAAGTTCTCTTTTCGCCTCACAACTTAGTAACAGACGGTGTGTTCGGTGAAATGAACATTATCTTTTGTCGTAACGTATTGATCTATTTCAATAGGGAGTTGCAGAACAGGGTGTTACAGTTGTTCTGTGATAGTTTGTGTACAGGCGGTTTTCTCTGTCTGGGTTCCAAAGAAAGTATCAGGTTTTCTGATGTCGTTGATAAATTTGAAGTGGTATGTGAACGCGAAAAAATATACCGGAAAAAACGCACATTTTAGGGAATGTTGAAATGAGCACGAGCAGGCATTATCGAGCAGTAGTCATTGGCGTTTCAGCCGGAGGCTTGGCTGCGCTAGATAAAATACTGCCTGCTCTTGACCGCTCATTTTCGCTTCCTGTCCTGGTTGTTCAGCATGTCAGCCCGACATCAGAAAATTATCTACCCATTCACTTCAGCCAACGATGTTTGCTGGAAGTTAAAGAAGCGGAAGATAAAGAGCAGATAGAGGGAGGGGTGATTTACTTCGCACCCCCAAATTATCATTTGCTGGTTGAATACAACCAGGCAATAGCGCTTTCGACAGAGGAACGGGTGAATTTTTCCCGCCCTTCCATTGATGTATTGTTTGAAACAGCAGCGGATGCTTATTTAGATGAGTTAGTTGGGGTGATATTAACCGGCGCAAACTCAGATGGTGCTGCCGGAATGGCACGAATTAAGCAGTTTGGAGGGTTGGCTGTGGTTCAGTCTCCTGAGACCGCAGAGGCTGAAGCTATGCCAAGGGCGGCTATTGAGGCCGCAGACGTTGATAACATCCTTCCCTTGAACGAGATAGGCTGTTTTTTAAATTCACTTTGTACCACTGACTGATTATGGCTATTCCCAAGATACTGATTGTTGATGATAGACCAGAAAACCTGCTGGCTCTGGAAGGCTTGCTTGACCCTTTTCATGTTGAGCTGATAAAAGCCAACTCAGGCGAAGAAGCCTTGGCGCATACTTTGGATCATGACTTTGCATTGATTTTGCTTGATGTACAGATGCCGGGAATGGATGGTTATGAAGTTGCCGAACTAATGCGGGGAAATAAAAAAAATAAACATATCCCGATTATTTTTGTAACTGCAGCCTCGAAGGCCTCTTCGCATATCTTCAGAGGTTATGAGTCTGGTGCTGTTGATTATTTGCTTAAGCCCCTTATTCCTGTGATGTTTCAGAGTAAAGTTGGTGTTTTTATCGAACTTTATGAACAAAAAGAAGCGTTACGCGAAAAAACCCAGGAGTTTGACCGCAAGCTTGTTGAGCTTGAAGAGCTTCAGCAGCAACTTGAAGAAACAAATGAGCAGCTTCTGTTGCTTTCTACCACTGATGGTTTGACTGGGTTGTTTAACCGTAGGCGTTTTGACGAAGTGCTTAATGAGGAGTGGAAGCGGGGCATACGTTCACAACAGCCGCTTTCATTTATTATATTAGATATTGACCATTTCAAGGCCTATAACGACACCTACGGGCATCAGGCAGGAGACGACTGCCTCAGAGAAGTCGCCCGTACGCTGGCAAGTGTCCCACTGCGTGAAATGGATAAAATAGCCCGCATCGGCGGTGAAGAGTTTGCCATTATACTTCCAGAAACTGACCGTGATGGTGTCATGTTGGCGGCAGAGCGGATCAGGGAAAGTATCGATGAGCTGAATATTCCGCATAGCTCTTCGTTGTCACACCAGCATCTGACGATTAGTGTCGGTGTTTCTACCGTCGTTCCTGATCTGGCATTGTCATCACGAAAATTACTGGAGGCGGCAGATGATGCCTTGTATGAAGCAAAACGTCGTGGTCGGAACTGTTGTTGTAGTACGGAAGTAATAAATCAGGCGGTGAATTTGTAATAAGCCAAACTTGTGCTGTAACAATGAGTCGTTCGAAATCAAGAGCCCTAATCAGTACCTGATTAGGGCTCTTCTTTGTGGCTTAGATTTACAACAGATTATAATATTAGGCCGTAGCTTGCGTTAACTCGACGGACTGTTTCTTATCGCGTTTGGTGGCAAGACTATGCAAATGTAAGCCTGACAGTGTCAGGGCGATGCCGGTAATAGAGCCAATAAGCGCCAGAGTACCAAACCAGAACAAACCGACAAGTGTTAGGGTTTCCTTCTTAACGTCTTTATAGTGGCTGACATTATCGACATACGATGCCATTCGATACACCTGATTAGATAGCGCAAGGGTGTTGGTTTCGATCTCGATAACCCGAATATCGTAGCGAAGCTTGTTATTGGCTTGCCTGATTTCGTTGATGTATTGCTTTTCGCTGGAAAAGGCAATGTCGATCTCATCAAGCTTGTTGTCCAAGTTCTGAAGTGCAGACTTCTTCTCTTTTAGTAGCCGGGCTTCCCTTATGGCAAGGTTCTTGTTGCTGGCGCTTACGGCTTGATTATAGCTGCGTGTAAGTGAGCTTATTTCATCTTCTTTCTGCTTGATGATGTCATCTTTGAGTGAAAGCAAATCAGAGTAATAACCATCGAGGAACTCGACAGATTCAAAGTCGGTCTTGTTTTGCTTTCCGGTGATAGTCTTGTCGTTTATGTTGTTGAGCTGCTCTTCGACATAGCGTATCTTTTCATCATAATCTCTCCTGACTGAATCAGAAGTAAAGAAGTTCGCGTCGTCCAGCGCTTGCTGTTTCTCTATAGTCAGTGAGCTTATCTGATCGAGTAGGCGGGTACGTTCCTTTTGTACCATATCAACAGAGCTTTGTGATCGCTCAAGGCTAGATTTGAATCTTTCTTCTTTCTTAAGAGAGAGTTCTCTTAGTAACTCTGATTTTTCCAACTTCAGCTGAGTGAGCTCATTGCGTGTCGTATTTAAAGATCTTCTGAGATCCGGCACATTTTTAGATAGCCGCGCATTTTGTGCCACTAAGCTAGCATGTTGCTGCCTGTAGTTCTTATCAACCGCCTCTTTGTCAGTAGAGATTTCTTGCGTTTTGACTTCATAGTCTTGTAAAGCAATTAGGATGTTTTCGTCGTTGTTCTTGATTTGGTTTTCAATTTTACTGATCTCAATCTCATTCAAATTGATTTGGTTATTAATTGAAGAGAATGCTCTTTCAAAGCCGTTTAGAAGGGTTTCGAAGGTGATTAGGCATAAGAAGCAGAGCATGAACAGATACATAATAAACGATTTTCTTGAATGCCATAGCCCGATAACAAATGGGATTTTGGTAAGTTCTACCAGTGAGATCATGACAAACGGTGCTGAGAGGGTAAATGTACCGATTAGGTTATCGCCATTCAATATCAGCGATATTGATATGCAAAGGCCGATGAACACAACAATTAGTTCAACGAACCAGGCTATTTTTCGAAGAAAACGACTGTGTTTATGGAGGTTATTTAGATCATTGTCTAGGTGTGATTCATTCATATTACTCATTGACAAGCAGACTCTCTCGATTGGGTTTATAAGCCACTGGTTTTATATTCTTTGATTAAGTTACGCCTTTATATTTGCTGCTAATGGAACAGCAAATATGAAACTAATTTAACAGTTAGTTTTTAGTTAGTGGTAAAGGGTTGTTGTTAATGAAATTTTTTACGTTTTACTTTTTGTCTGACAACAGCGCAAGTTTAAAATGTCAAAAACGGGATACTCTTGTAAACATTTATAAAACCAAGCGATTTTTTTATCGAAAACGATATAAATTGAATAAGACTGCATTTGCATATTTTTCTGTCGATATTATTAATAAAAAAGAGTTGAAAGGTTTCGGCTCTGCTGGTCTCACTCTGAATCCTGCATCTTGAGGTAGCTTGGGTATATAGCCGTTTTTTTTGTTGCACTCACTATGAAAAGCGATGATGAGTTAAGTTTTATGAACAGTATTGAAATTAACTATTTGTTTTTATTGGTAATAAATAAGGGTCTTAAACGTTCGAAAAATTCGAATAACTCTAGCTAAAATTTACGCTATCTTGATCACTACGCTGTCCCTATAGTTACTCCATCAGCAACAAGCATCGAATCTAGTAAGGATAGCAATATGTCTAAAGTTCTCGTTCTTAAATCAAGCATTCTTGGTGATTACTCTCAGTCGAACGGTCTAATCGATCACCTGGTTAGCTCTCTTGAAGGCAATGTCTCTGATATCACAGAGCGTGACTTGGCAGCTCAGCCATTGCCTGTACTGGATGGTGAAATCGCTGGTGGCTTGCGTGGGGGGGATGATTTGTCAGAGCGTCAGAAGGAAACATTGGCGCAATCTGATCAATTGATTAATGAGCTGAAAGCCCACGATACGATCGTCATTGCTGCGCCAATGTATAACTTTCATATTCCTACTCAGCTAAAGAACTGGATCGACTTGGTTGCGCGCGCAGGTGTTACTTTTAGTTATACAGAAACCGGGCCGGTTGGTTTAATCACAGGCAAGAAAGCCATTTTGGTTACTACTCGGGGCGGAATGCATAAAGATGGCCCGACAGATGTGATGATCCCATACCTGAAAACGGTACTAGGCTTTATCGGCATTACGGATGTTGAGGTGGTGTATGGCGAGGCGTTGGCCATGGGGCCTGAAATGGCAGAAAAAGCTATTTCAGAAGCAAAAACTGAGCTCGATAGCCTAAGTGTGGTTGACCGTAAGATCGGACAGGAAGATGTTGCACCGCAAAAGCAAATTCCAGTATGGAAAAAGCTTTTGAGCAAGTTAGGAATTAGTTAATAGAACTTCTTTAAGATATTGATAGATACCGTAATTAAACTCAATCTCCGAATTGATGGATGATCATATTGCGGTGTCTAAATATACACAATGTGAATTTTTTCAAAATTTCTATACGTTCAACTTCTGTTTAGCTTCAGAGAGTAACCTAAGTCTAAGCCGATTGTTTCTGAAGTATTATAAGCTTAATTTGTTTTACTTAAAGAGACTATTGGTGATTACTATAATATAAAGATGGGGAAATTAAGATGAAAAAGGTAAATATTGCGCTATCGGCTGTTTTGGTTGCATTTTCTTCAATGTCATTTGCTGATATCAGTATTTCTGATACACAAAATGGTGCTTGGGTGAAAGTAACGAACAATGGGCAGCCGTCTGCAAACGCTGTGGTATCAATTGAAAATCAACCTCAAGTTAAAGGCACATATCAGACGGATGAGAGTGGTCGAGTCTTTATTCCACTTTCTTTAAATAGCTCTAGATCTGTTAAGTACAAAGCGGTCACTGAAGATGGTAATGAATTTAACCGTTTTGCTTTCCATGGTGTACAGAAGCGTTAATATAAAGACGACCTTGTAGTCACCAAAGCCGCCTTTTCACGGAAGAGAAGGCTAGTTGTGACTTTGAGTATATATACTTTTCATTATGTTATATATTATTCATCCCGAAACGAATGATAATACTTTTATTTAAATGAATGCATTCGTTTGCCTGTTTTTCGAAAGGTAATAATATCCTTCTTTCTACATACTTAAAGCTGGTATTTTAGACAATAGTCATGTAAATACTTAAAATCTAATACGCTGCTAGCTTACTTTTGAATGCCACTACTCCCCAAGGTTAATCTTGGTCTTCCGAGTCTTTCCATCCTTGGAATCTACATTTAGCGTTTGTCTGAGGTTTCAGGTGTATACGCAATATAATTGCATCGGCTCAGCTTTCACTTCTGGTGTTTTACTCTTTTGGCCCTTCACTTTCTATGATTGGTTGGTTTGTATTCCTTAATTGTCTCCTTTTGTCAGAATTTATAGCTTTTGTTTGTTCTGCGCTTAACAAAAAAATATTTCGTTTGATAACCCTATAAATCAATTAATTACTGCTGCCCGCAGCACAGGAAAAGCTGCGGGACAAGGTTTAAAGGGGCGAGATATGGCTGGGCTGGTATTTGGTAGTGACCTGGGTTTGTATGATTCATCACTGC
>NZ_JAKJSH010000028.1:0-74968 GCF_050336885.1 Photobacterium kasasachensis | reverse complement strand
TAGTCGGTGAATAGCGCAGCTTGGTAGCGCATCTGGTTTGGGACCAGAGGGTCGGGGGTTCGAATCCCTCTTCACCGACCACTCTTCAATCTGTCGGGTATATCCGGGCAGATATCATCGGATACGATGTYAAATATATACAGTCGGTGAATAGCGCACCTTGGAAGAGCATCCTGATTTTTTGGAATAGCGGACCAGAGGGCGACCCTCGGCGGGGTACACCAAAAGCCAATTTAGTCGGTGAATAGCGCAGCTTGGTAGCGCATCTGGTTTGGGACCAGAGGGTCGGGGGTTCGAATCCCTCTTCACCGACCACTTTTCTAAAGCCTCGTCATTTGACGGGGCTTTTTTGTATCTGTTTATTGATGGTGAATAGTGCAGTTTGGTAGCGCATCCCAAGCTCTTTGGAATAGCGGACCAGAGGGTCGGGGGTTCTCTAAGACCTTGAATTGGCTCTTCACCGACCACTATTCTAAAGCCTCGTCATTTGACCGGGGCGCGTAGCCGGGCTTTTTTGTATCTGTTTATTGGTGGTGAATAGCGCAGTTTGGTAGCGCATCTGGTTTGGGACCAGAGGGTCGGGGGTTCCCTAAGACCTTGATTGGGACCTTGAATTGGCTCTTCACCGACCACTCTTCTAAAGCCTCGTCATTTGACCGGGGCGCGTAGCCGGGCTTTTTTGCATCTATTTATTGGTGGTGAATAGCGCAGTTTGGTAGTGCATCCCAAGCGCCTAACCTCCTAATTCACATTGGGACTCTTCACCCTCTGTCAGCCGCTTGAGAGTAAAGCCCTGCTTTTCCAATAGCGCTGGTAACCCTTGTTTACCAAGCATGTGCATCGCCCCGACAACGACAAGGTAAGTACCCTGTTGGTAACCTGCCTTGTTAGTCAGCTGATTTGCCCAGTCACGGTTGCGCTCGAAAATCAGTTTCTCTTCGGTTTCGTCTGAATACTGGCTTTCTTCCATCAAGGACAACTGGTGTTGGAGATCGCCTGCTTTCCACGCCGAGACAAGGCAATTGAGCTCCGTTTGCATTGCACTCCATTCACGAATAGTGCTGAGCAGGAGGTCTTCGCCATAATCAGGCAAATTCTCCATAAGGGCCACTTGCTGGCTGACGCTTTCGAGTTCCAGAATGGGTAGCTGCTGCTCATGCGCCCTTTGAAGCAGGACGACATCAACACCTTGGAGCGGGCTCAGGCCTGCCTGAGATACCATGGCCATTTGCAGGTTCATGGCTGCCAGCCAGGGCGGGCTATGAATCAGTGACAGGTAGGGGA
Source organism: Photobacterium kasasachensis (assembly GCF_050336885.1). Classification (NCBI taxonomy): domain Bacteria; kingdom Pseudomonadati; phylum Pseudomonadota; class Gammaproteobacteria; order Vibrionales; family Vibrionaceae; genus Photobacterium; species Photobacterium kasasachensis. Next base: position 73,684 of record NZ_JAKJSH010000028.1, on the reverse strand, counting down.
GTTTTGCCTGCTTGGCAATATCTGACAGTATTTCCTTGTCGTTGTTGTCGAGCAGGGTATCTGAGGTCGGAATGTCCCTGTTGATAGTGACATCACTGGATTTAAGAATGTTTGCCTCGACAACCAGGCCGTCAGCTTCGGGCCAGTAGTCGAGAAATGCCTGAGGCAATGGGTAGAAATCTTGTTCCCCGGCATGAATTGAGCCTAAAAGAACAAACTGACGCTGTGAATCCTTGGCCAGCCAGACCAAGGGTTCAGCGATTGCACTGGTCGTTATAAAAGGCAGTAAGAGCAGCGCCTTGGATAAAATAGATTTAAACATGATCACCGTAGCGAAATGAGACAGATAACTGATTGGGTTATATCAGTTATCTGTAATTATGGCTAACAGTAGAGATAGTGGATGCGGGATAGGCCGATAAAATCCAGCCGCTAGCTCTTGGTGGCGGGGTGCAACCAGAACCACCAGACAATAAACGCGATGGCAGCCAAGCCGATAAGTGCAATCATATTAGTTCTCCTGATGGTCGGGTTTGAATAGCCGTAGCCGGTTAGCATTGCTGACAACAGTGATGGAGGATAATGCCATCGCAGCTCCGGCAATAACCGGACTGAGCAAGGTGCCTGTCAACGGGAACAGTATGCCTGCGGCAACAGGGATCCCCAGGGTGTTGTAGACGAATGCGCCGAACAGGTTCTGCTTCATGTTTTTTAAGGTTGCAGCTGATAGCTGCAGTGCATCGGCGACTCCGTGCAGGGAGTGGCGGATCAGTGTCAACTGGGCACTTTCAATGGCCACGTCGCTACCACTGCCCATCGCAATACCGACTTCGGCTTGCGCCAACGCCGGGGCATCATTGATCCCGTCACCGACCATAGCAACGCGTTTGCCTTGTTGTTGAAGCTCGGCAATTTTCGCCGCCTTGCCGTCAGGCAATACGCCGGCGATCACCGTATCTATACCTGCTTGGCGAGCAATTGCCCTGGCGGTGGTTTCCGTATCACCGGTCAACATAACTACATCAAGTTTCATTTTTCTCAGTCGGTTGATAGCAGCGACGGAATCTGCCCTCAGCGGATCGCTGACGCCCAAAATACCTGCCAGCTGATTGTCGATGGCTACATAGATAGGGGTTGCCCCCTGGCTGGCAATAGCTTCGGCATCAACATCTGCCTGACCAATTCCTACGTTGTTTTTCGTCATCAACTTTTGGTTGCCGAGTGCTAGCTGGTGTCCTTCGACAATCCCGATAACGCCAAAGCCGGGCATTGCCTTGAATTCAGACTGGGCTGAGAGAGGTAGCTCACGAGTTGTGGCAGCATTGACGATCGCCTTGGCAAGCGGGTGTTCGGAGCCCTGCTCAAGACTGGCTGACAGGGCAAGCAGGCGATCTTCGCTGGTGCCGTAGCTGCGACAGTCGATGACCTGAGGCTTGCCTTCTGTCAATGTACCGGTTTTATCGAGTACCACCGTATCGATACCGGCTGCAACCTGCATCGCTTCGGCATCGCGGATCAGCACACCGTATTCTGCGGCTCTGCCAACCCCGACGGTTACCGACATTGGTGTCGCTAGCCCTAATGCACACGGGCAGGCAATGATCAGCACCGTAGTTGCTGTGACCAGCATATAAATAGAGGATGGAGCCGGACCAAAGTAATACCAAATCATGGCCGTTAAGATGGCGATGATCATCACTGCGGGGACAAAAATCGCCGAGATGGTATCTGCCAGGCGGGCAAGAGCGGGTTTACTGCTCTGGGCCTGACGGACCAGGCTGATAATTCGCGCCAGCATGGTGTCGTTACCAATTTGCTCGGCACGAAACAGTAGGCTGCCGTCCTGGTTAATGGTACCGGCGTGAAGTTTGTCGCCTTGTTGTTTGTTGGCCGGGAGCGGTTCGCCGGTCAGCATGGATTCGTCGAGATAGCTCTGGCCGCTTTCGATGGTGCCATCGACTGGCACTTTGGCACCGGGGTACAGGCGTAGCAACATGCCGGTTTGTACTTCTGCAAGAGGCACTTCCTGCTCACCTTCTTGGCTCACGACAATGGCTGTCTGAGGCTGCAGATCAATCAGTTGCTCAAGGGCTTTCGAGGTGCGGCTCCGGGCTCTGGCTTCGAGGGCGTGGCCTAGGGTGATGAGGCCGAGGATCATTGCAGATGCCTCGAAATACACATGCCGGGCCTGCATCGGGAAGATATCCGGCATGATGACGACTAGCATTGAATAGAGCCAGGCAGAACCCGTGCCGAGGGCGACGAGGGTGTCCATGGTGGCGCGGTGGTGCTTGAAGGCCTTCCAGCTGTTGATATAGAAATGTCGTCCGATGGTAAACAACAGGAAGAATGTCAGCAGGCCGACGAGCCCCCAGCTGATTTGGCTGGTGGTGGATGTGATCATCATGCTGCCGCCAAAGACCCCCCAGGCCATCATTGGGATCCCGGCGCCGAGGGCAATAAAGGCATTGCGCAGGTGTCGTCGGAAGGTTTGTTCGTTTTGCTGTTGTTGCCGCAGACGGCGGCTTTGTTCATCCTCGCTATGCTCTGCACCATAACCGGCATCATTGATCGCTATAATCACTGCTGAAATGACGTTCTCAAACGGTGCCTGCCCCGAAACAAGCGCCGTTCTTTCAGCGAGGTTTACATTGGCCTTGTCGACACCGGGAACGGCGAGAATAGCTTTTTCAACAGAGGCTACGCAACTGGCACAGGTCATGCCTGAAAGCAGCAACTGAGCGGTGTTACCCTCATTGGCCGGAGCATGTGTGTTGTTGGCAACAGGTACTGTTGTATCTGCTGGTGTCTCTGATTTTTCACCTGGCTCTGTTCTCAATTTATCGTCAGCCTGGGCCAGTGTTGCCGAGAATCCAAGTTCCTGAATAATATTAATGAGTGTCTGTGCATCGGTATAGGTGGTGATCTCAGCCTGTGTTTTGCTTACCTCGTGCGCAGTGATCTGCGGGTGTGTGTCCAGTGCCTTGTTCACTTTAGCCACACATTTGCCGCAGCTAAGGCCACTTAGCTGCAGGGTATGATGCTGGCGCTCAACAACCTGGTAGCCGAGGTTCTCGATCACAGTCGTTAAGGCCTGCTCGGTGATGGCACCGGTAACTCTTGCCTCTGTTTTGCTGACGGTGAAATCTGCAATTTGCGGGTTGGCGGCAAACTCAGATTCGACTTTTTTTACGCATTTGCCACATGACAGGCCGGCTAAAGGCAGCGAGTGCGTGTAACCGGCTTCGTAACCCAGTGCTGTGATCGCACTGATAAGAGGGAGAAGTTCGGTGTCACCGCGAACAATTGCTCGCCGGGTATCAACATCGGCAGATTCAATGCCGGGCAGGGCGGTTAAGGATGCCTTGATTTTTCCCGCACAGTTCATGCAACGAACCTTGCCTAGCGGGAGGGTAAATTCAGTCATGTGTTTTTCCTTAGCGGTGAGCAGACGGTAACCACAGACGGTCTATTTCGTCATTTCATTTCATGATGCCCTGAGAATAAACCTTCCATCAAGTGGAATGTCAAAGGCTATTTGACTTTGATGTGGCCCCTTGATTGAGCGACTGTACCAGAGCTTGATTTTGCCTGAGAAATGGCTGAATAATAGAACTATAACCTTCCAGAAACTGTAAGGATGAAATGTGAATATTAGTGATGTTGCCAAACAGACCGGGCTGACCGCCAAAACGATTCGATTCTACGAAGACAAAGGGATCATTACGGTGCCGTCACGGGCAAGTAACGGTTATCGCAGTTATAGCCAGAATAATATCAATGAATTGCAGCTGATCCGCCGCTCCAGACTGGTCGGGTTTACCTTGGACGAGTGTCGTGAGTTACTGGAGTTTTCGCGGGATCCCCAACGGCGAAGTGCAGATGTGAAGGCCAAGGCCGAGCAAAAGCTTACTGAGATTGACGATAAAATCGCCGAGCTGATAGAGATGAAAACCACCCTTGAGGCGTTGACTAAGCAATGCCCTGGCAACGACAGCGCCCGCTGCCCGATCATCGAGGGATTGTGCCAGCACACTAAATAAACGGTAGCTTGGGTAGATATGGCAAAGCCGCGATGATTATCGCGGCTTTGTGGTGTGAAGCGTTGTTTCTTTGCGATCAGTACAGTAGCGAATAAAGCTGGCGGCGGTACTGGCTGGCAATGGCATTACCCTGACCCAGCGCCGATAGGATATCCATCATGCTCTTTTTCGCATTGCCGTCGGCAAAGTTCATGTCTTTACGCAGAATGTTAATCAGCAGCTCCAGAGCATCTTGCGAGCGGTCTACCTGGCTGTACTGGACAGCCAGCTCGTAGGCTATCTGGGTATTTTCCGGAGCGGCAGCAAGCTGCTCTTCAAGATGGCGGATTTCTGGTGAGTCACTGGCTTGTCTGTGCAACTCGAGTTTGGCGATCAGGCTTTTATACTTGGCATCCTGATCCTGCATCGGAATGGTATCCAACAGCGTTTCTGCCTCGTCGTATTGCGAGGTTTCAACTAGGCACTCGGCAATAGCCAGAGAAATAATGCTGTTTTGACCGAAATGGGCTGACAGTTCACGCAGAACAGGCAGGGCCTGGTCGTATTGCTGGCTGTCGACCTGCACCAGTGCTTGTTTTAGCTGAAGCTCCTCCTGGCTTGGCAGGTGTTTGCTCAGCATGGTACGCAGGCTTTCTTCAGTCTGTGGGCCGGCGGCACCGTCTGCCGGCTGACCATTTTTGAACAATGCAACGGTTGGCAAACCGCGAACACCAAATTGAGCTGCAACCATCTGCTGGCTTTCGCAGTCTAACGTCGCAAGGACAAGCTGCCCCTGATATTGCGCTGCGATTTTTTCTAAGATGTTGTTAACTTCTGCGGTTTCAGGCATCGATGGTGCCCAGAAACTGATCACAACCGGCGTCTGCATAGATTGTTCGATAACCTGCTGCAGATTCTGCTCGTTAAGTTCGATCGCTAGTTTTTCATACATGTTGCTGCTCTTTATTTTAGTGGCCTCTGTAGTTATTTATGGGGTTAATGGCTGAAAAATCAAGAGGTATTATTTTTATCGCGACAGGCAGGCAATAAAAAAGGAGAGCCGCGCTCTCCTTTTTAGGGTTGTAATGTCAACAATAGGGCAAGTGTCACACAGACACAGAGAATATTAATTTGACGCAATGTCATGACGGAACCTGGTTATCTATTCTGGTATTTCAAGGCGATGAATAGGCTCTGCTAGGGCCTCTTTCAACTTACCTGGCTAAGATAACGATTTAATATGACACAAATATTACGTTAGTTGTTTTTTTTGGCCAATTTCTTCAATTTAGGGCGCTAAGCAATGTTTTAGCTATTTGAGGTGGCTGAATCGTGGCTTTTTTGATCAATGATAGGTGTGTTTTATTTCATATTTCAAAGTAGGAAAGGAGCAAATACCGACATATCGAAGCCGTTTTATCGACGTTGCCGGTATATAGACTGGTTTTTCTTTAATTACTTTTGCTTAGCAGCTGATCCAGCCAGGTGACAGGCAGGATCCGGCGCAGGAATCCAAAAATATGGGTTGGCTGGGTGACATAGTAACGAGGCTTGGGGCGTTCGCTGTCTATGATTGCCTGCAGGGGACTCAAAACTGCGTCTGGTGCCAAGGTGAACTTGCTTGATGGTGATGACTTGCCCAGTCTGTCGAGGGTTTGCTGGTAACTGACATGGTGGCGGGAGGCTGCCATGTCAATGTGCTGCTCGAACTTGAGTTTGGCATTCTCCCTGAAATGACTTTCGATAGGACCTGGCTCGATCAGGCTGACATAAAGTGGCGTATCTTGTAATTCGAGGCGTAGGGTGTCGGTATAACCCTCGAGGGCAAACTTGCTGGCATTGTAGGCCCCGCGGTATTTCATTGCGACCAGCCCGAGAACCGAGCTATTCTGAACGATTTTTCCGCTGCCTTGTTCGAGCATGATCGGAATCACGGCCTGGGTAAGTTCGTGCCAGCCGAATAAGTTGGTTTCGAACTGTTGTCGCAGGGCTTGTGTCGGTAGGTCTTCGAGGGCGCCGGGCTGGCCATAGGCGGCATTGTTGAACAACACATCGATGCGCCCTCCCGTTATCGCCAGGCAAGCTTTGATACCTTGATGAATGGATTCGGTATCGTCGAGATCAAGTTGGATACAGTTCAATCCCTGCTGCCGAAGGGCTGCAACATCATCCGGGTTCCTGCAACTGGCAACAACGGTATAGCCGGCCTTGTGGAGCTGTTCAGCACAGAATCGGCCTATGCCGCTGCTGCAACCGGTGATCAGGATGGTCTCTTTCATTCTTGTTCCTTTTGCGCTTGTCCCGGATGATATGGTATCGAGAATAAAGGTTCATCCCCTCGATGCCTAGTCTAGAAATCAAGTAATTCTCGCTGAAAAAGTATCTTGAGGTTATTTGGGTTGTATAAAAAAGAACAGCCAGGGGCTGCTACCTGGCTGTTCATTTTGGATTTGAGCGCGTGATCATTGTTCACCCCTTAGTTGCTGGGTGCTGAATGCTTTAGTTCGCGACTGATGAGCCGTTGATATCAACGATATTGCAGTTTTTTCCGCCCAGCTTGACACAGGTCTCGATGGCAAGCTTCTGCGCTTCCTGAATATCTCGGGCTCCCCAGGCCGCACCGGCGATTTTATTGGTGCCAATGGCGTAGGCTTTGTTGTCTGATTGCAAACGGTAGTCTTTATACAGTCCGTAGGTACCCGGATCGGCGCTTTGACAACCACTGATGCCAAAAGCAACCGCGATGGCTGCAAAAATTAAGCTATTTCCCTTCAACATATCCACTCACTTACTTTCTTGTTAGTAAACAGTAAGAAGCTTAGTCAATAAAAATGTACAGCAATAAAATTTCAAACTTTTTAATGAAGATACGGAGTAAGTTCAGATGCCATAAACTGGGCTATCCATGGTTGGGCATCCGGCTTGGGATGCAGGCCGTCTTCCATCATCCAATCTTGCTTGAGAATGATTTTTTCGAGGAAAAAAGGCAGTAGCGGCGCATTGTATTGTTTGCTCAACTGGGGATATATATTACTGAAGATTTCGCTGTAGCGTTTGCCGTAGTTGGGCGGTACGTGGATTTGCATTAGCAGCGCTGTTGCCCCGCCGTCATGGATCTGGGTGATCATTTGGCCGAGGTTATTGCGTATAGTAGAGGGAGAGAAACCGCGCAGGCCATCATTCGCACCGAGCTCGATAATGACGTAATCTGGGTTATGTTGTTGTAATAATTTAGGCAGCCGCGCCAGGCCATTGCCTGTGGTATCGCCAGAAATGCTGGCATTTACAACGTTTATCGAGTGTCCCTGTTGCGCCAGTACCGGCTCCATCAGAACCGGCCAGCTCTGTTCAGCACGCATTTGGTACCCGGCACTTAGACTGTCACCGACTACCAGCAAAGTGTTGCTGTAGGCGTTTAGCGAGAAAACAACGAACAATAAAACTGAAAGGAATCGCATCATGTCAACTTCCGTGATTAAGGCTGTATCTGTATCCAAACAGGTGACGACGGCATCATCGTCGCTCACCATTTTGCAGGATGTTTCCCTTGAGGTCGAGCAAGGAGAGGCAATTGCGTTAGTTGGCGTCTCCGGTGCCGGCAAGTCTACCCTGATGACGTTACTGGCGGGACTGGATGTGCCGACGGCGGGGGAAATCGAATTACTCGGCAGGCCTTTGTCCCGACTTGACGACGAAGCCAGAGCTGCACTGCGTAGTGATTCGATAGGTTTTGTATTTCAGAGTTTTTTGCTTATTCCGTCGCTCAGCGCGCTGGAGAATGTGATGCTACCGGCAATCATCAAAGGACAGGACGGGGATGAGCTTCGCGCGGCAGAATTGCTGTCTCAGGTAGGGCTTGAAGGGCGGGAGAGTCACCTGCCGTCACAGCTCTCGGGCGGTGAGCAGCAGCGGGTGGCACTGGCGAGGGCATTTATGACTCGTCCTCAGGTCTTGTTCGCCGATGAGCCGACCGGCAACCTCGATCAGCATACTGCCGCCACGGTGATTGACCTGCTGTTTGCTCTCAATCGTGATCATGGCACCACCCTGGTGCTGGTGACCCATGATCCGCAACTGGCGCAACGCTGTGATCGTACCTTACGGATCCAGGGCGGAAGTTTGGAGGCAGCATGAGTGAACTGAGTGAGGCGAATCAGGTGGCGAGGCCACGCAAACAACCTTTGTTGCTGAAATGGAGTTGGCGTGAGCTGTGGCATGGACAACTGTGGCCGGTTGCGGTGGCATTAACTTTGATTATTGCCTGTGTCTTTGCGCTGTCGGCGCTGGTGGTGCGGGTTGAGAAAATTATGGTAGATCAGGGGCGAACCATGATTGCTGCCGATCTGGTCTTTCGCTCGGCCAATCCGCTGGAGCCACCGTTGCTTGAGCAGGCAAAGGCATTGGGGCTGACGATGTCACAACAAACTCGCTTTGGCACCATGGCCTTTAGTGAGCAGGAAATGCAGCTGGTTAGCGTGAAATCTGTCGGCAGTGACTTTCCGCTCCGCGGTGAGCTGGTGCTGGAAGGCGCAGGTGTTCGTCATCAGGTGCAGCCCGGGGAGCTGTGGTTGGCAGAGCGGTTGTTCTCCTTGCTGGCGGTACAGCGCGGCGATTCGATTACCATCGGGGATGCCGAGCTGACGGTAGCCGGGAAGATCACCCAGGAGCCGGAGCTTTCTTTCAATCCGTTCAGCCAGATGCCAGCGGTTTTAATTCATAACAGCGATCTGGCCAAAACCGGGGCAGTACAGCCGGGAAGCCGAGTACAGTTTCGCGCTTATTTTAACGGTCCGGACGATAAGCTTAGGCAGTTGCAGCAGGCTGTCGAGCTGCAGCCCGGTCAGCGCTGGATCAGCGAGACCACGCAGGGACGAACCGGAGATATGATCGAGCGAGCCAGGCAGTATTTGTCCCTGACACTGATCCTGGTGATTTTGATGGCTACAGCGACGTTGGTGCTGACTTGCTGGCATTACACCTCAACCCGCATTGAGGCGGTTGCGATGATGAAAAGCCTCGGGGCGAGCAAGCGATGGCTGTGGCAGTGGCTGGCACGGCAGTTAAGTCTGCTGTTTGCGATTGCCGCCGTTGCCGGGCTTTCCATCGGCTGGCTGCTCGAGTTTTTGTTGCGGCTTCCGCTGTCGGATGTGCTGCCCGATCCGCTGCCGGAGATTGGTTTTACTCCGGTGTTTGTCAGCCTGGCCGTTGCGTTGCTGGTCGCGATTCCCGGCCTGGGGATTTCTTTGTTGCGGCTGGTAGATGCGCCGGCTATTTCGGTGATCCAACAGCAGGTCGACTGGCCGTTTAAACGTCAGGGCTATGCCCTGGTGCTGTTGCCTGTGGTTGCGGCCCTGATATGGTTTGGTAGCAACAAGTTTATGTGGCTGACACTGGCCGGACTGGCAGCCTTGCTGGGGATCCTGGCGCTGCTGGGATTATTGGTGGTTGCTTTGCTCCGGCGCGGAAAATGGGGCGCGGCGATTAAGCTGGCACTGAGCCGGATCAGCCGAAGCCCGCTGGCAACCGGGGCGCAGCTGGCGGCCTTGACCAGCTCGCTGATGTTGCTGGCGGTGATTTGGCTGCTGAGAAGCGACTTGCTGGCAGACTGGCAACAAACCTTGCCGGCAGATGCACCCAACGTCTTCGCATTGAATATTAGCCCTGAGCAGCAACAAGCGTACCTGGATGAGCTGGACCGTAATCAGGTGGAGCGCTCTGAGAGTTACCCGGTGATCCGCGGTCGCCTGATCGAGATTAATCAGCAAGACCTGCTGGCGGTGACTAGTCAGGGGGAAGAGCGGGATGAATCGCTCCGGCGAGAGCTTAACTTTACCTGGCGTGACACCTTACCAGTACATAATACGTTGCTTGAAGGGGAATGGACTGATAGCCGTGGGGTGTCCGTAGAATCAGGGATTGCAGATCGGTTGGGGATCCGTTTGGGGGATGAGCTGACCTTCAATGTCAGCAGCCAGCCGTTTAGCGCTGTGGTGACCAGTATTCGTCAGGTTGAGTGGCGTAATATGCGGCCGAACTTCTATTTTATCTTTACCCCGGATGTTATGGCGGATCTGCCTGCGACCTGGTTGGTTAGCTACAGGATTGAAGCTGATCAGAACGCGTTGATCAACCAGTTGGGGCGAGACTACCCGACTGTGACCCTGCTTGATCTGAGAACTATGGCTACTCGTATCCAAGCTATCTTGCAGCAGGTCTCTCTGTCACTTTCCGTGTTGGCGGTACTCGGGGTTAGTAGCGGTTTATTGTTGGTGCTGACCTTGCTAAGGCTCAGCCTGTCACAGCGCGAACAGGAAATTAAGCTCTACAGGACACTGGGTGCGAGCCGGAAACGGATCTCGGCGACAGTGTGGGGCGAGTACGGTCTCATGGCATTGATTGCCGGGGTAATGGCTGCTGCAGGGGCAGAATCTGTGGTTGCGGCCTTGCTAAAATGGGGCTTTGAGCTGCCGGTTGTTGGGCATCCGTGGTTATGGGTGATGCTGCCTCTGTTATCGCTGGGGCTGGTGGTGATCATTATCCGCTCAATGATCAAGCGTCTGCTAATGCCGCTGAAAGGCTAGGTTAACACGTCCTAAAACAAGAGCCTGGGTTGATAACCTAGGCTCTATCAGTTTCATCGACTGAGGTGTTAACTCAGTGTCTCTTCTAACGCGTGCTCGAGCTTGGGAAAGCTAAAATGAAACCCTTGCTCTTGTAGGCGAACCGGTAACGCCCGCTGACTGTCGAGTAGCAGCGTCGAGGACTCGCCCAGCCCCATTTTAAGCAACCATGCCGGCGTCTTGAGAATGTGGGGGCGATGTAGTACACGTGCCAGAGTCTGGCTAAACTCTTTATTGGTGACCGGGTTGGGGGCGGTAAAATTGTAGGCTCCGCTGGCTTCGGGATGCTTGAGCAGAAACAAGATCCCCTTGACCATATCTTGCATATGGATCCAGGGAAAATACTGCTCGCCGGAGCCGATAGGTCCGCCTAAGCCTAGTTGATAGGCGGGCAGCATACGCGCCAGCGCACCACCTTGCTTGGCCAGAACGATTCCCGTTCGGAGCAGACAGACACGGGTCTTTTCCGACTGGGCAGCAAGTGCCTCTTCTTCCCACTTCCGGCAAACCAGGTGGGCAAAATCGGCGTTGTTTACCTCCAGGCTTTCATCAAAACTTGCTGATTTCTGATCGCCGTAGATCCCGACGGCTGATCCGCTGATAAAGGTGTGGGGCGGGTTAGTGCTGGCCTTGATTTTTTCGACCAGCTTACGGGTGATATCCCAGCGGCTCTGGCAGATCACCTCTTTTTGCCTGTCACTCCAGCGTTTGTTGACAATTGGCTCGCCCGCTAAGTTGATAACAACATCAATATCATTAAAGTCTGGCAATTCGTCCAGGCAGGTAATGACTTTGATGTGGTGTCCGAGTTGCTGGTAGGCACGGTTGGGATTTCGACTGAGTACCACTAAATGTTCATGGTTAAAGTGCGGAAGGAGTGCTTTTCCGATAAATCCAGTACCACCAGTAACTAATATCTTCATTCCATCCATTGTCCTATTACCGAAAAATCAGAGCAAAACACGACCTAGCTGAAAGAATTCAACTCACTACAAGTATAAACGATTTAGGGAATAGTACTTCAATCAACAGCTTGAGAGCAGCTGGCAGAATGGGGAAAAGAGAAGTGTCCCATTGTCCGGATCTTGCTCCGCCCATGATAAATGCAAGGTTTTTTATGATGAATATTCAATAATGTGCCTAGCTTCTCGACTTACGGAATAAAGTTTGTTTCCAAATGTAAATGACCAGTAATGTATAAGTAACAGGGAAAGTGGTACAGGAGGCAGCATGGCATCGATTCTGGCAATGTTTAAGGCACTGCTGTCTAGCCTGCGTGATTTGCTGCCGATCATTGTGGTGATTGGCTTTTTTCAGCTGGTGGTACTTCAGCAGCCTTTACCGGACTGGGGGGCAATTTTACTTGGTCTGGTGCTGGTAGTCATAGGGCTGACTTTATTCATCTTCGGATTGGAAATGGGGCTGTTTCCTATCGGGGAGTCGATGGCCAGGTCGTTTGCCAGTAAAGGCAGTGTAGTCTGGTTGCTGATCTTTGCATTCTGTCTTGGCTTCGGCACAACTGTTGCCGAGCCGGCGCTGACAGCGGTTGCCGCCGAGGCAGCTGAAGTGGCTGCCGAAGGGGGCCTGATAGCGCAAGATGACGAAATGATGGATGACTATGCCAACGGGCTGCGGCTTACGGTGGCACTGTCTGTCGGGATTGCCATTATGCTGGGGGTGATCCGTATTCTCAAAGGCTGGTCAATCCATTGGATGATAATCAGTGGTTATGTGCTGGTAATGGTTATGACCTGGTTCGCCCCTCAGACTATTGTCGGTATTGCCTATGATTCCGGAGGGGTGACAACATCGACAATTACTGTCCCTCTGGTCACGGCTCTGGGGGTAGGTCTCGCTTCGTCGATCAAAGGTCGAAACCCGATGGTCGACGGTTTTGGGCTGATTGCCTTTGCCTCCCTGACCCCGATGATTTTTGTTATGGGTTACGGCATGCTGGTGCATTAAGTGAAGGTTGCATGATCGAGCTATCGTCCGTTTTATCTCATTTTTTCGATACACTGAGTTCAACAGTGCGGGATGTGCTGCCGATTGTGATCATCATTTTTGGTTTTCAGTTGGCGGTACTCAGACGGCCGGTCGCCAACTGGAGCCGGGTCGTATTGGGTTTTGTCTATGTGGTGCTCGGGCTTTCATTTTTTTTAATGGGACTGGAACTGGCGCTATTTCCACTTGGGGAGTCGATGGCTGCCCAGCTGACAGCCCTGGGTTTTCTGTTTGATAGCGGTGAAGCCATACCGGAGCAGGTTCCCTGGGAGGAATACTACTGGGTGTACTTGTTTTCTGCCGCTATCGGATTCAGTACTACTGTGGCCGAACCGTCTCTGATTGCGGTGGCGATTAAGGCTAATCAGGTATCGGGTGGTACGATTAAGGTTAACGGACTGCGGATTTCAGTTGCGCTGGGGGTAGCGTTCGGTATTGCTCTGGGTAGCTACCGAATTGTTGTCGGGGATCCGCTGCATTACTACATTTTGGTAGGTTATGTCGTAGTGGTTGTACAAACCTATTTTGCCCCCAAGATGATTGTTCCGCTTGCCTACGATTCGGGCGGGGTAACCACGTCAACGGTGACAGTGCCGATAGTGGCGGCGCTGGGGCTCGGATTGGCATCTACGGTTCCGGGGCGTAATCCGATGCTCGATGGGTTTGGATTGATAGCATTTGCCAGTTTATTTCCGATGATCACGGTAATGGGCTATGCCCAGTTGTCGGTGTGGAAAGGCCGTAAGGAGTTAGACTAATGCGATTTAAGTTATTAGTGGCTTTTGTTGAAGATACAAAAACGGATGCTGTTCTGGATGCGGCTCGCGAGGCCGGTGCCACCGGGGCAACCGTTATCAACAATGCTCGCGGAGAAGGGCTGCACAAGAAGAAAACCTTTTTGGGGCTGAGCCTAGAAGTCCAGCGTGATGTGCTGTTGCTGGTTGTGGAGGAGCATTTGGCTCGCTCGATCCTTGAGACTATAGAGCAAGTCGGTGAATTTGACTCCGGTCCCGGGCTGGGGATCGCCGTACAGCTTGATATTGAGGATGCAATAGGCGTGGCTCACCAGGTAGAGACGTTGACCAAGGTTGTGGAGGATAAGCTATGAGCACTGAAAAGGTGGTCAAAGTGAGAGATGTGATGATGAATACCTATGCTATCGTCGAGGGGCTGATCACGGTCGCCGAGGCGGTAGAAATAGCCAAGCAGCGTCAGGTCAAGGCGCTGATTGTCAACAAGCGGCATGACGATGACGAGTACGGCATTGTGCTGATGAATGACATCGCCAAGAAAGTGTTAGCCATTAACCGCTCGCCGCAGCGAACCAATGTCTACGAAATCATGACCAAGCCAGCACTGTCAGTGAGTGCGACCATGGACGTTCGTTATTGTGCCCGCCTGTTTGAGCGTTTCGGTATCAGCCGGGCGCCGGTGATTGAGAACGGACAGGTACTCGGCATGGTGAGCTATAACAATATCGTGCTTAACGGTATGTTGCGGGATGATTAACGGCTCTAGAAAGGGGAGCTGCCGGTGGCCAACTGCTATTAGAAATGTTGAATCGTTCGGTGTAGTATCTCGGCATTCTGTTCTAGTAAGTTTTGGTAAGTGATTTCCTGATGAAACTATTTTTTGCCTCTGATATCCATGGCTGCGCCGAGAGCACCAAAACCATGCTGGCTGCGTTTGAGCAAAGCGATGCCGACCATTTGATCCTACTGGGTGACGTGCTTAACCATGGCCCGAGAAATGCCCTGCCTGCAGGTTATGCGCCGATTGAGGTTGCCGAGCTGCTGAATCCGTATGCCGACCGTATTACTGCTGTCCGGGGTAACTGTGATAGCGAGGTTGATCAGATGCTACTCGAGTTTCCGATGATGGCTGACTACAACCTGGTACTGCTTGCCGACGGCCGCCGCCTGTTCCTGACTCATGGGCACTTGTATAACGGCGACAAGCATCCACGCCTGCGTGCTGGGGATGTGATTGTCTCCGGTCATACCCATCTGCCGGTTGCCGAGCCGAAAGAAGAACTGTATTTGTTTAATCCGGGCTCTGTCACTATTCCGCGTGGCGAGCACCAGGCTAGCTACGGTCTGCTGGAAGACAATACGCTGAAAGTGGTGAGTTTAGCTGGGGCGACGATCTGTTCGGTTGAGCTGAGCTAGCTCCTGATTGTCGATGCATAGATACTTGGCAGAGCGCGCAACTTGCGCGCTCTTTTATTCCTACTGGTATTTCTTGCTATAACCGCTAACCTTTTGTTGTTCTGACAAAATACTGACACTTTCCCACTAGTACTTCAGTTACCCGCCTGCCACACTAAATACAGATAAATATCGGAATAAAAATAAGGTGTTAAGGATGAATAAACAGGTATTGGGCATTGTGCTCGGCGGGGTACTGGTTGCCCTTGGGTTAGGAAGCTGTGGCTACTTTATCGGCCAGACTATGTATAACGCCAAAGTGGCGATGAATATTGCCGAGGTGAAGGGCCTGGCGGAGCAGCGGGTTGAGTCTGACATCGCCAACTGGCAGTTACGCTTTTCCATAAGTTCCAAAAACAAACAAGATATTCCGGCACTCTATCAGCAGGCTGAAGCCCAGCAGCAGGAAATCATGGCGATTCTCAAGGCCAATGGATTTACCGATGATGAAATCGAGATAGGGTTGATAGAGTATAAATATTATGAATACCGCAACGATAGCCAGACGGTCGTCGATCAAGATCATGAGCTTGAAGGAATGATAAGCCTGGAAACGACGAAAGTTCGTGATGTTGCTACCGTACGAGGTGAAGTGAACAAGCTGGTTGCCAAGGGCTACAACATTACCAACTATGCACCGACCTACCGTTTTACCCAGCTAAATGACATCAAGCCTGAGATGCTCAAAGCCGCCACGACCAATGCGCGTATTGCCGCCAATGAGTTTGCTGCCAACGCGGGTGTCGCCGTGGGGGGGATCCGCTCGGCCAGGCAGGGGAACTTCTCGATCACGGATGCTGGCGAGGAGTATGGTGATCGGCACAAGATAGAAAAAGATGTACGTGTCGTGACTCGTATCGAGTTCTATCTGACCGAATAATGCCAGAACGTCGCTAAAAGCCGATAAGCAGCTTGAAGCCGATGATAAAGGTCAGTATCTCGAAGCTGCGCTTAATCAGGCTATTGCTTTTCTGGGAGGCTAGGTGGGCACCAAGGTAGCCGCCAAGAAACGAGCCGAGCAGCAAGACCGGGATCCAGGGCCAGTAGATATTGGCGCCGGCTACATACATGGTCGCAGCGCCTATACCGTTCCAGAACAGGCCGACACTGACCAGGGTGAGGGCAACAGCCTGCTTGTAGTCGAAGCCGAACCAGCGGATCAAAAACAAGGTCACGAACAACCCAGTCCCGGCAGTGAGCGAGCCGTTTAATATTCCTATCAGGGCCAGCCCGAGACCGCCAATCACCATCCCCTGCCAGTGGCGGTTGCGAGGCTGGTCGTACTGGCCAAGCTCTTTTTTGGTCAGCGAGTAGATGCCCAGTCCCAGAATCAATGCTCCCAGCATGGCTTCCGCTGTTCTGCCCGGTACGAACAAGATCACATTGGCACCCAATATCACGCCCAGCATGCCAGCCACAATCACATAGACGGTCAGCGGCCAGTTGAGGCTGCCGGCTCTTATATGCTTGATAGCAGCCCCCAGTCCGAGGGCGACACTGGCGACTTTATGGGTGGCCAGCGCAACGGCAAAGGGCAGGCCAAGAAAGATAAGTAACGGAAACTGGATCAGGCCAGCACCGCCTCCGGACAGAGAGGCCAGGGTGTTGGACAGCAGTGAGCCAAGAAACAGGCCGAGAGTGTTAAATAGATCCATGATGTGTAGATAATTCCCTTTATCTGCAAGTGCCTGCATCTTATCAACTTCCCAGAGGCTCTGCATCAGGCATAACCGTACGCTCTTATGCGTCGAATGTGAGGACGACTTTGATTGAATTGAACGATTGGATTACTGAAATGTTGAGTGATGTTTACTAAATATGTTGATTCGGAATATTCGAAGTATAATCTCGTTTTTATCGAGTTTTTGTTGTTGTCGAGTCTTGTATTTCCCCTGATTTAGGTTCACTATCCGGCATCCATTTTTATGTGTTTCAGTTGGTACAGGTACAAGATTATGAGTCAGGGGCAGTTTGATTCTCTTTTACCGCCGCAGATGGCCGAGAAGGCCGCTGAGGTCGGGGTAGGCAAAGCAACAAAAGATCCGGTGAAGTCGCTGTTGCTGGCCATTACTGCTGGGATGCACATCGGGATTGCATTTGTTTTTTATACCACGGTGACCACTGGTACGGGTGACATGGCGTGGGGAATGGCGCGTTTTGTCGGCGGGCTGGCATTTAGCCTGGGATTGATCTTGGTGGTGATCACCGGTGGTGAGCTGTTTACCAGTTCGGTGCTTACTTTGGTCGCCCGTGCCAGCGGTAAAATCAGTTGGAAAAGCCTGTGCTTGAACTGGGGCGTTGTCTATATCGGTAATCTGATCGGCGCCTTGCTGCTGGTGGGGATTATGCTGGTCAGCAAGCAGTATCTGTCAGCAGATGGCGCTTTGGGGATCAATACTATGCAAATTGCCCAGCACAAGCTGCATCATGGTTTCTTCCAAGCTGTTGCGCTGGGGATCATGTGTAACGTCTTGGTGTGTGTCGCGGTTTGGATGACATTTAGCGGTCGTACCCTGACGGATAAAATCATCGTGATGGTATTGCCTGTTGCAATGTTTGTCTCGGCGGGTTTCGAGCACTGTATTGCCAATATGTTCCAGGTCCCGATGGCCATCGGTATCAAAAACCTGGCCTCCCCGGAATTTTGGCAGATGAGCGGAATGAATCCGGCTGACTTCGCCGATCTGACCATGGTTAATTTCATCCTGAATAACCTTATTCCGGTGACAATTGGTAATATTATCGGTGGTGGCGTATTCGTCGGGATGGGATACTGGATTATTTACCTGCGCGGTAAGTAACTTAGTCGTATGTAAGAGTTAACTGTTCTACGTTTGCTAACTTATTTTGTTAGTTATATTTCTTGTTAGATATTCGAGTCTGATGTTGGCCATAGTAAATTGCTATGGCCTTTTTTGTCATCTTTATTGGATATATCACTTCAGATCAGCGCCTTGCCTACGTGGCCCGATCTACCCAACTAGTCATTCTCACTGAAACGAGCACCTTGAGGTCGTTGGGGGTATTAATGTATGCCTACAGAGTGTTTGTGTTTAACGATAAATACTGGTTAAACGAGGAGGTAGTTTTTGGGACATCTGCTCCTTTTCAAAACACATAACAATAGATGTATTCACTTTATTTGTGGTTGTATATTCAGAGACATAAATCATTTTCCAACCATCATACATCTCTAAATCTTCATTCATATTACCGTCGGTTATGGACTCAAATTGAGTGCACCGAGTCATCATATTATTTTCACCGCTAGACTCACGGATGTGTGAGCTTATGTTTGCTCCCGTGCAACCACTTAAAACAACCGCAACAATAAGACATAGGAACTTGTTCATACACAAATGCTCGAAAAGTATAGATAAATCAATAATCTAAATATTGCGACCATTTTCGGGGGAAACTTAAATTTTTATTTGGGAAGAATTCAGTTCAGATAAGTGAAAGCTGAGGATTTTATCCATAAAAAAAACGCCCCCGCATGGCAGAGGCGTTCACACTATTTCTTAGTCGTTAATAACGATTAAGCGCTAGCTTCTTCGGCTTGTTTGGCCTGAATCGCAGTCAGTGCCACTGTGTATACGATATCGTCTACCAGTGCGCCACGAGAAAGGTCGTTAACTGGCTTGCGCATGCCCTGAAGCATAGGACCGATAGAGACTAGGTCTGCAGAACGCTGTACCGCTTTGTATGTCGTGTTACCAGTGTTTAGGTCTGGGAATACGAATACAGTCGCTTTACCCGCTACTGGCGAGTTAGGCGCTTTAGAAGCAGCAACGTTTTCCATGATCGCAGCATCGTACTGAAGAGGACCATCGATCACTAGATCTGGGCGCTTCTCTTGAGCAATGCGAGTTGCTTCACGTACTTTATCTACGTCTGCACCCTTACCAGACGTACCGGTAGAGTAAGAGATCATTGCAACGCGTGGTTCAATACCGAATGCTTTTGCAGAGTCTGCAGACTGGATAGCGATTTCCGCTAGCTGCTCGGCATTTGGATCTGGGTTGATTGCACAGTCACCGTATACCAGTACCTGATCAGGCAGTAGCATGAAGAATACAGATGATACGATTGACGCATCAGGTGCAGTCTTGATGATCTGGAACGGAGGAACGATAGTGTTCGCCGTTGTGTGAACAGCACCAGAAACCAGGCCGTCTACCTCGTTGTTTTCAAGCATCATTGTGCCTAGGAAAACAGAGTCTTGTAGCTTCTCACGAGCAACAACGTCAGTCATACCTTTCGCGCCACGAAGCTCAACCAGGCGAGCAACGTAGTTCTCACGAACTTCTTCAGAGTTGATGATAGTGACGCCAGAACCTAGGTTAACGCCTTGCTGTTCTGCAACACGCTTGATTTCTTCTGGGTTACCAAGAAGCACACACTCCGCGATGCCGCGCTCAGCACAGATAGCTGCCGCTTTAACGGTACGTGGCTCATCACCTTCAGGAAGTACGATACGCTTAGCTGCCTTACGGGCAAGTTCTGTTAGCTCGTAACGGAATGCCGGTGGGCTCAGGCGACGCTCTTTGCTTGAACCTTCAGTCAGTGATTCAATCCACTGGCCGTCAACATGGCTGGCCATGTATTCGTTAACTAGCTCAACACGCTCTTTATCGTCTGCTGGCACTTCCAGGCTGAAGCTCTGAAGGTTCAGAGACGTCTGCCAGGTGTTACCTTGTGCAGTCATTACAGGCAGGCCTGTTTCAAATGCGCGCTCACACAGATCCATTACTGGCTTAGGTAGCTCGTAGCCGCCTGTCAGCAGCAGGGCACCGATTTCAACGCCGTTCATTGCTGCCAGACATGCTGCAACAATAACGTCAGGGCGGTCGGCAGAAGTTACAAGCAGAGAGCCCGGACGGAAGTGCTCAACCATGTGCGGGATAGAACGTGCACAGAATGTGATGCTCTTGATACGACGAGTATCGATGTCACCTTCGTTGATGATTTCAGCGTTTAGGTGCTTGGCGATATCGCGTGAACGAGTCGCGATCAGCTCTGAGCTCCAAGGTGCACAGCCTAGTACACGGATTGGGCTTGAGTTGAATACCTGCATCACTTCAACGTGAGAAGGAACTGTTGCTTCTGCATCGTCAAAGATTTCAGATAGGTCCGGACGAGTACGACCTTCAGCATCAACCGGTGCGTTTAGTTTGTTAACGACAACGCCAGAGATTTGCTCGTTTTTGATACCGCCGAAGTTAGAACATGCTACTTCGATACGTTCTTTAAGCTGAGCTGGGTTGTCTGTACCCGGTGCAACAACGAATACGATTTCCGCATCCAGTGTTTTTGCGATCTCATAGTTGATTTGGTTTGCAAACGGGTGCTTGCGAGTTGGTACCAGACCTTCGATTAGCGCCACTTCAGCATCAGCTGTCGCTTCTTTGAAACGGGCAACAATATCTTCAAGCAGTACATCGCTCTTATCATTACGGATAAGCTCTTCGGCACAAGCCATTGAGAAAGGTTCTGCAACTTTCATGTCACTGTTAGCAGTGATGATGTTGGTTGTCAGATCAGGCTGGCCGCCGCCGTGACGTGGCTGGGCGATAGGCTTGAAGAAAGAAACGCGAACACCTTTGCGTTCCATTGCGCGTAGCACACCAAGGCTAACGCTCGTAAGACCAACTCCGGCACCAACCGGAATAAGCATAATAGTACGGGACACTATGGATTCCTCAACTATTGAACAATACAGTGCTGTTCAATAATGATTTGTTAACCGTTATTGAGCAGCACCACAAAAAAAAGGTCACAACTTTCGCCTTCGACGATAAAGCCATGAAAAAATGGCCGGCCAAAGCCAGCCATTATTTGCCGCGTCTGGTGCACAGCAAAGTATCGGCAGATTAGATTTCAGTCAGACGCGCTGTATCTTCTGCGATTACTAGTTCTTCGTTAGTTGAAACAACCATTGCAGGTACACGGCTGTTTTCAGTGGTGATCACACCTTCGCCGCCGAAGCGTGCTTTAAGGTTAGCTTCACCGTCAATTTCAACACCCAGGATAGCTAGACGGTTAAGAACCATCTCACGGATTGGTGCAGAGTTTTCACCGATACCACCAGTGAATACGATAGCGTCCAGGCGGCCTTCTAGTGTTGCAGTGTAGCCGGCAACGTACTTAGCCAGGCGGTGGCAGAACACGTCCATTGCACGTGTTGCTTCTTCTTTCTCACCGTAGTTGTCTTCAACGAAACGGCAGTCAGAAGTTACGCCAGTCAGACCTAGTAGGCCAGACTCTTTAGTGAACATAGTGTTGATTTCATCAACGCTCATGCCTAGCTTGTCATGTAGGTGGAACATAACAGCTGGGTCAAGATCACCACAACGAGTACCCATTACCAGGCCTTCAAGAGGAGTCAGACCCATAGAAGTATCTACAGACTGGCCGTTCTTGATAGCACAAACAGAAGCACCGTTACCTAGGTGGCAGTTGATGATGTTTAGTTCGTTTTCAGGCTTACCTAGACGCTCAGCTGTCTCACGAGTGATGAACAGGTGAGAAGTACCGTGTGCGCCGTAGCGACGGATACCGTGATCTTTGTATAGGTTGTATGGTAGAGCGTATAGGTACGCTTCTTCTGGCATTGTTGTGTGGAATGCAGTATCGAACACAGCAACGTTTTTCAGAGCTGGGAAAGATTTCTGAGCAGCTTTGATACCGATGATATGAGCTGGGTTATGAAGCGGTGCGAAAGTTGCAGCGTCTTCGATACCTTTAAGAACAGCTTCGTCGATTAGTGCAGACTTAGTGAACTGCTCGCCGCCGTGAACAACACGGTGACCGATAGCCGCTAGGTTTTCAGCTAGTTCCGGCTTAGAAGCAAGAATAGTGTCAACCATGAACGCAAGCGCTTCTTCGTGAGCAGCGCCGTTACCTAGTTGTGCTTCGTGCTTACCGTCAAGTTTCCACTTGATACGTGCTTCTGGAAGGTGCAGACATTCTGCAAGACCTGTCAGGTGCTCTTCACCTGATACCGCGTCAACAACAGCGAACTTAAGAGAAGAACTACCGCAGTTAAGAACTAAAACCAGCTTAGACATGAGAGTGACTACCTATAATCTGTCTGAAAGTTGATATTCAACTGATGAAAAATTACCCATAGGATAGACGACTTTTGATTCTGCCGATCCAATCTGGGTCAAATTCGTGTTATGTCCGTATAATAGAGAATTGAGAAACCCACAATCCTGGGCCATCCCTGGAGGCTGCCTTAGGTTGCCAGAACGATGATTACAGGCAACAATTACTTTAGGCGCGTCTAGGATAGCGATTGTTAAGCAATATAACAAAAAGATTTTTAGAAAAATTTAATTTGAATCAAGTTTATTATTCCTGAATTTGAATTTTTACTGTTTTTTTTGAAGTTTGGTGCTTTATGAGTCAAAACAAATCGATCTGGCAGTCTTTCAAAAATGGTCAGCAGTACATGGCTACCTGGCCGATGAGGAAAGAGCTGGCAATGATGTTCCCGGAGCCTCGTTACATCAAGGCGACGAAGTTTGCGACCCGAGTGATGCCTGCTGTGGCAGTGATGAGCGTACTGAGTCAGATGGCGTTTAACAACTATGATGCTTTGCCACAGGCAATTGCCGTTGCATTCTTTGCACTGAGCATGCCGTTGCAGGGGCTCTGGTGGTTGGGTAAACGCAGTCGGACGGATTTGCCGCCTTCGCTGGCGACCTGGTATCGCGAGATCCATGACAAGATCACCAGCGAAGGGTATGCGCTGCAGCCGATAAAGCCTCGACCGCGTTATCTTGAACTGGCGCAGGTGCTGAACCGGGCGTTCAAGCAGTTGGATAAGACATCGCTGGAGCGGTGGTTTTAATTTATTCCATAACCTTATTAAGAAGAGAGGTAGGGGGGATTGGTTACACTCATCCCCTCCCAGCCTCTCCATTGAACCTCTGCCTTGAATAGGCGGAGGGGCATTCACTGTTATATCAACCTAATGTCCAATTAAAAAGCGCCGGAGCTTCCCCGTCTTACATAGAAGCTCACCATGGCGCTTTTTTGTCGGTGTTTCAAGTCATGTATTAGCCTAGCAGCAGGCTATCATCCGCCAGCTCTTCACCGCGTACTTTGCTGAACATTTCGAGCAACTGCTTCACGTCCATGTTCTCTCTTTCTTGTCCCTGGACATCCAGCACGATTTCGCCCTGGTGCAGCATCACAGTACGGTCGCCGTAGGCAAGAGCATCCTTCATTGAGTGGGTAACCATCATGACGGTCAGGTCAAACTCCTCAACCACTTTTTTGGTCAGAGCCAGAACGAAAGCAGCCATGCGCGGATCCAGAGCAGCGGTGTGCTCGTCGAGCAACAAAAGCTTGCTGTCGGCCAATGAGGCCATGACCAGACTGACGGCCTGGCGCTGACCACCGGAAAGGAGGCCGATGTGATCGCCCAGGCGGTCTTCGAGGCCGAGGCCAAGAATACTGATACGTTCCTGAAAGAGTTTGCGGCGCTGTGACGACAGGGCCAGTTTCCAGCTTCGTTTGCTGCCACGCTTGTAGGCGAGTGCCATGTTTTCTTCGATTGTCAGCGAGGCACAGGTGCCCGCCAGCGGATCCTGAAAAACACGGGCGGCATACTGCGCGCGCTCATGGACCGTTTTATGGGTCACATCGATGTCGTCAATAAGCACCTGGCCGCCCACCATTGGGGTCTCCCCGCTAACGGCGCCCAGCAGCGTTGACTTGCCTGCGCCGTTGGATCCGATCACGGTGACAAACTGCTTTTCCGGCACTGCAAGCGAAACACCGCGAAGGGCCTGGTTTTCTAATATAGTGCCTTCATTGAAGGTAACGCGGATGTCATTTAATTCAATCATCTATTTTTACCCTCTGAACGGCTCAAGCCAGCTTTTTTGCCGTGCTGGCTTGTTTCTTCTTGCGTTGAATGGTGGTTTTCATTTTTGGCGCAATGAGTGCGACGGCAACCAGCAATGCGGTGATCAGGTTAAGATCCGAGGCTTGCAGGCCAAACATACCGCTGCTTAATGCAAAGGCAACAGCCAGGCGGTACAGAACCGAGCCAAGGATAACAGCAACTACGGCCACCCAGATTTTGCGTCCCGGGATCAGGGTCTGGCCGAGGATCACGGCTGCCAGTCCGACGACAATGGTCCCGACCCCAGAGGTGACATCGGCAAAGCTATTGGTCTGGGCAAACAAGGCACCGGAAAAACCGACCAGGCCGTTTGAAAGTGCCAATCCAAAATAGGTGTACAACGCAGTATTACCGCCCTGGGCACTGACCATTCGGCTGTTGACACCGGTCGCTCGAAGTCCGAGCCCGAAGTCACTGGCGAGCAGACGGGTGATGAACCAGGCACTGAAGATAACAAGCAGCAGGACAACGCCGAGGCGCATGATCCCCGAATCTATGCCGAGATCCATTGCCAGCAGCTCAAACGGAGTCAGGATGGTATCTTCGCCCAGCAAGGCCAGGTTTGGCCGTCCCATGATCCGAATGTTGATCGAGAAGGCGGCAATCATGGTCAGGATACTGGCGAGCAGGTGGAGAATACCGCAGCGGATCGCCAGAAAAGCCGTTACCAGCCCGCAAAGGCCACCGGCAAAGATTGCCAGCAGGGTGGCAATCCACGGGTTAACACCTGCTACAATGGCGGTGGCGGCAACAGCTGCACCCATCGGGAAACTGCCGTCGACGGTAAGATCAGGAAAGTCCAGAACACGGAAAGTCAGGTAAACACCGAGGGCAACCAGGCCGTAAACCAAACCGATTTCCAGTGTGCCCAGAAAGGCAAAGAAAGACATCTAAAACACTCCTTGTCTTTGGTATTAATCAGAGGTGTAACCTGAGAGACGAGCTGCTGAAAAGCTTTTCTCGTCCCTCAAGGCCAGACCTTGTCTGATGCTTATTCGGTGACTGACGTGGCGCGATCAAGCACGGATGCAGGGAAGGTGATCCCCAGCTTGGCGGCGGCTTTCTGGTTCAGGGCCAAATCAGAGCCTTTGGCAACTTTCACCGGTAGATCGGCCACTTTCTTGCCTTTTAGCAGTGCATCAACATAGTCAGCAGTCTGAACACCGACCTGATAGTAATCAAAGCCCAATGCCGCCAGGGCACCGTTTTCGATATATGTAGTCGAGGCGCCGACAATTGGTTTGTTGGCCTGGTTGGCTGCATTGACTAGGCCGTCAATGGCACTGGCGACTGTGTTATCCGTCGGAGCATAAATTACATCGGCCTTAGAGGCGACAATTTGGGCGGCAGCTTGTACATCAGCGCTTTTCAGTGCAGTGCCTTCAACAACATTCAGGCCTCTGGCGTTGGCCGCTTCGCGCAGTAGTTCAACCAAGGCTACGGCATTGGCTTCACCGGGGTTGAACACGACCCCGATATTTTTCACGTTCGGCAGTAGCTCTTGCATGAGCTCAACATGCTGGGCGACAGGAGACAGGTCAGAAAGGCCGGTGACATTGCGGCCAGGTTTGTCCATGTTTTTAACCAGCTTGGCACCGATAGGATCGGTTACCGCAGTGAATACGACCGGAATCGAGCGTGTCGACGCAGCCAGAGCCTGGGCAGTAGGAGTGGCAATGCCGACAAGGACATCAGGGCGTTCACCGACAAATTGCTTAGCTATCTGAACCGCAATAGCCGGATTGCCCTGAGCAGTCTGGTAAGTAAATTCGAGGTTTTCCCCTTCGACATACCCTTTTTCTTTCAGGCCATCCAATAATCCCTGGCGGGCCGCATCAAGGGCCGGGTGCTCTACAATTTGCGAGACGGCAACTTTGGCAACATCAGCCAATACGGAAGGGGATGAGAGCGCGAGAGAGGCAGCAACGCAGGCTGCGGTAAGCAGTTTATTGTTTTTGATTTTCTTGAATTCCATGTCACAAGCTCCTTGCCAATAGTGATGGTCAGTACGAGGGTGACAAGTCGGCTATTGTTTACCCTCTGGAATAATGTTTTATCGCAACAGAGAAAGAAAGAACATCTATATTTTAACAAAAGCGAAACAACTTACAGGTTGGATATGCTGGTTTTTGGTTGTGACATGGATGGTTGGGCTAAATGGATGGGTAATGGTGGGTTAAATTTCGAGCGGGTAGTTAGTTGCTAGAGTTATATTCTTAATTGGCATTCATTGGCGACAAACCGATAACGCACTCTGAACGTTAGTTTCATAACGGCATGTGTTCAGCCATCAGACAGCTATCAGGCAATATGATGTCCTCTAGGAGATATTAGCTGTATCTCTCCCAAAGAACCCCACAAGCTTGGCCGCCGGTGGGGTTCTGTTCAAATGCCCTACGGGTAACACTTCAACGTCTTGTTCCTTCCGTGTATTTTGCTCATGGCTGCCATCATCTTGTCATTGTCGATGTAGCTTTGCGGCAGTGCCATCACCTCTACACGATAATCAGGAGCTGATTCGGCCAGCGTCGAGCTGGCAGTCACCGGGGTAACCATCATGACATTCAGTTCCGGGTTTCGGGCACGAATGCGCGACGCGGTGCCGAGTCCTTCTGCCACATGAAAGCGACCGGCAACGTGGATGATCTGCCTGTTGGGGTGCAGAGCAAGATAATTCACCATACTTTCAGCCATCGTATCGTCCCAGGTTGTCTGGGCGGCAAACTGGCGCTGGGTTCTTGCTTCATCGCCGTGATGCATCGAGGCAATAAACTTTTGCTGGTAGGCGTCGTTGTCCAAAGTCAGCGATTCGGCTACCCAGTTGCGCTCAGTGGCCGGTAGTTTGCCTAGGTACTCAGCCCCGTTTTTACCAATGCAGCGGACAATGGGTCTGGGCGCGTTGGCCGCAATGACATCGAGCTGCTCTTGTTTGGCAAACTCGACCAACGGGCGGTAGTCACTGGCGTAGTTTGGCCAGGCATGACCTTCCTTGATTAATGTCTTCTCACCAATCTCCCCGGCAAGATACTGGTTCACAACATTTTGCTTCTCCCGGGTAAACTGCTCCATTGACAGGGCCATATCCGGGTTCAGGCGATAGAGCTGGGCAAACAGTTGTGCCTGCATCAGATGGGTACCGGGGTGTCCGTGCCACTCGCCGACCAGAACAATATCGGCACTCTGCAAAGCCTGGGCTAGCTCACTTATGCTTAAGGCCTGGCCTTGCGGAGAGGTGATTGTGTAGTCATAAAAAGTTGTCGGAAGTGGATCTGTATCCGAGTCTGATTGTGTTGTGGCAGGCTGGGTCGCGCATCCCATTAGCAGGCTGACCAACCCGAGGGAGAGCCAATTTTTCATTCATTCACCACTGTGCTCTGAGAAATTACAGGTTAAAACCGTATTTATCTTCGAAAATACCAAGCATGATGTGTTAGCCACAGAAGCAATTGCTGATAGCTGCTTGAGATAATCACTTGATATAACTGTAGACGGTGCGAAATGATAAGAGAGATGAAATTAGCTAGCAATGAAAATAAGAATTAATTTCAATTGGCGTTGAGCTTTCTGTTTACTAAGCGCTCAACCCGGTCCAAGCCAGAGGCCGAGACCGGACAGGTGCTGTCATGCGCTGGATCTATTGTCTGCGATACACCCGAACTGAAAAGTCTGCTTCGCAGCTAAATTCGTTGGCCGAACGGAGCTGCTCCCACACTGCCTCAGAGGTTTTCCAGGCAAACGGCGTCATCTGCATCAATGCTGTCGCTTCTTCACCGGAGAGGCTCATGTCGTAATGCAGCTGCTGGTCGGCAACCAACTCGAAGCCTTCGATGCTTTCTGCTGTCATCTCATGCAGGCGTACGTCATCGTAGATGAGGTCTTTTAGCTGGTACAGGTGACGGGCCGCAGGTGTGACCGTTACCAAAATACCGCCGGCCTTGATGGCACGGTAAAGCTCTTCGTCCTTGCAAGGGGCATAGATCCGCACCACGCCATCGAGCATACCGTCGGAGAACGGCAACCGGTGGCTGGAGGCGACACAGAAGTGACATGCTTGATAACGTTTGGCCGCATAACGGACAGCGACTTTGGAGATATCCAGTCCGTGGATGCAAAGCGCCGGGTGGGCCTGTTTCAGGTGAACAAACTCGGAGGTGTAGTAACCTTCACCGCAGCCGATATCGAGCAGGTGCCGTGAATCAGCCGGCAGATATTGATCCAGTTGTTCGACCACCATTTCACGTAACGGCTGGTAGTGGTCCGTATTGAGAAACAGACGGCGAGCCTGCATCATCTCTTTATTGTCACCCGGATTTTTCGAGCTTTTGTGATGGGCCGGCATCAGGTTGACATAGCCTTCTTTGGCCTGATCAAACTGGTGGTTGTTTTCGCAGCGCCACGAGTTAGCCTGAAGACTGAGCGGCGAATGACAAAGTGGACATTGGTAGGACATGGTGAAAACCGGATGATATAAGACAGCGGGTATTGTAAACATCCCCTTATACAGCTGCAAGCCGGGGCGACAGGGAGGCTGGTCCTCCCTGTCTGCAATCGCTCATAATGGTAAATCCTGACGTTTTATCTCTCTTTATAGTTATCTTTATCTCACCTTGTAGTTATCTTTATCCAGATTGTATTTCTTCATTCTCAGGTAGAGTTTCTTACGCTGTATTTTCAAGTAGTCAGAGACTTCGTTGATACGCCCGGCATACAAATAAAGCGCATCTTCGATCAATTGTTTTTCGTATTGCTCGACCAGGTCGTCCAGCGGGCTGGTCATTTGTTCTATGGGCTGTATGCGATCAGCGCCGGAAAGCTTGACGATCCCGATGGCATAGAGTTCAGCGACACTTTTTAGCTCGCGGATATTACCGGGCCATTGGTGGCGCTTGAGCGTATCGAGGTAAGCCTTGTCAATTTTCGGCTTAGGCTTGCCCAGCAGCGCGCAACTGTTGCGTAAAAAATGGTGAAACAGCGGAATGATGTCTTCCTTGTGAAAGCGCAGCGGCGGGATCGTAAACCTCACCTGGCTCAGGAAGTAAAACAGCTCCGGTAACAGGCGGTGCTCTTTAAGCTCGGTTTCCGGGCATTCACCGAAAATAGCAATCAGCTTGACGCCACGTTTGCCCGAGCGCTCCTGGTTAAGCAAAAAGTGGCTGAGAAAGCGTTGTACCTCTATTGGCATCGATGCCGGGTTCTGTATTATCAGGCTGCCCTGTTTCGCTTCCTCCAGGGTTGCTTCAAGTTCTTGGATGGAAG
Source organism: Photobacterium kasasachensis (assembly GCF_050336885.1). Lineage (NCBI taxonomy): Bacteria > Pseudomonadati > Pseudomonadota > Gammaproteobacteria > Vibrionales > Vibrionaceae > Photobacterium > Photobacterium kasasachensis. The sequence continues at coordinate 44,655 of NZ_JAKJSH010000028.1, read as the reverse complement.
GCATCGAGTCGCCGTTTTTGATAACAAGAGGGTGTTTGCCTCGCGGGCTGTACTGATGCAGCAGGGTTGCCGTGGTATACCGGCCTGTACCGCTTTCACCCTGGATCAGGGCGTCTCTGTCGGCCGTTGCCAGTAGTTTGATATGGCTTCTGAGCTCTTCAATTTCAGGACTATTACCCAGCAGTTGCTCGGGGAGTTTGTTCTCGATAATTTGCCATTGTTCTACACGCTTTTTTCGCTCGTTGATCACTTTTTCCAGCAGTGCCAGTAGCTTTTTGGGCTTGAGAGGCTTTTCCAGATAGTCAATGGCACCTTTTTGCATGGCTTCGACGGCCATTTCGATATCACCGTGGCCGGTGATAGTAATAATGGGCAGGTGAGGGCTGATCATTTTGACCCTGTCGATAAGCTCCATACCGTTCATCGTCGGCATATAGATGTCAGTGAGGATCACACCTGACCAGTCTGCATGCAGCTCCTTCAGGGCATCGTAGGGATCAAGGCAGGCCCGCGTCTTGTAGCCGGCAAGCTGCAATAAGTGCTGGCACGAGTTAAGTACGTGCTGATCGTCGTCGATAAGTAATACTTGAGTGTCGTTACTGAGCGTCATGTGTCGGGAACTCCAAAATAATCATTGCACCGCCGGCTGGCGTCGACGCCAACCGGATTGCACCGTTCATACGCCTCATGATCGAACGGCAGATGCTTAATCCAAGACCCAGTCCCACCTCTTTGGTGGTGGTAAACGGGGTAAACAGTTTCGCTATAATTTCGTTGTCGAAGCCTTGCCCGTTATCGCAGCAGGCAAGGGTGAGCCGTTTATCGGTACGGCTTATTTCAATGATATCCACGCGGCCCTGGATATGGATCAGCGGAGCGAGAGCATCACAGCTGTTGAGTAGTAAATTCACCAGTACCTGTTCGATTTGGATGGTCTCACCAAGTGCATGGCTGTTGGTGGGGATCAGGTTGATCAGTTGGATATTATGTTGTTTGGCCCGACATGACACGATGTCGATTGCATGTCGGGTGGCATCAAACATGTTGACCCTGTCGACGGGCTTGGCTGTCGAAGTCTTTTTCGAGAAACTACGAAGGTTAGCAATAATATGATCCATCCGTTCGCAGACTTCGTCCATTTTATCCATGGTATCGTTGAGCTCCGGATAGGTCGTTTCATCGTAGCTCATCTGAACGGTATAGATATAGGTCGATAGTGCTGAGAGCGGCTGGTTCAGTTCATGGGCTAATGTTGTCATAGCCTGGCCTACAACGGCCATCTTAGCGGCCTGGATAAGTTCATCCTGGGTTGTCACAAGGTCAGCCTCGGCCCGCTTTCTTTCCTCAATTTCGTCCTGCAGTGCGCTATTGGCGGCAGACAGGTTCTGGGTCTTTTCCTCGACTTTCTGCTCGAGCCAGCGGGCTATGTTCTCCTGCTCGGTGATATCTGTCAGGGTAATGATCACCTTGGGCACCGAGTTTTGCTGGAAAAGGCGGAGATCCAGGCGAAAATAGCGGATTTGATGTTGGGTATCGTGCATGGCAACTGTCAGGCAAAACGCCCCCTCGCGGAGTAACGTACTGTTCTGGGTGAAGATGGATTTGAGCTGTTGATGTTTTTGCGGCTCGAATAGATCCCAGATGGCTTCTGATTTGATAAACGAGGCCGTCAGCAGCGGAAATAGCTCCTTGGCCTGGACATTCATTGATTCAATGATGCCCTGTGTGGTGCAGGTAATAATACTGGCCTGGGTGTTGTTGATTAGGTTCAGGGCATTGGTCTTCTCGATTTCCTGTCGCTGAAGGCAGAAGTTGCGTAGATCATTACCGAGCTTGCCGATCTCGTCTCGTCCGTTGACCGATACAGGCAGCTCGACCTCACCGGTCACGACGGCATTGAGGGCCAGGCTGAGATCGTGCAGCCGGGCAACGATGCGCTTACGGACGAAATAGGTACAGATAAACGCGCTACAGAGCAATGCGCTGATCAGTACGGCAAACAATAGTTGGTTGCCGGTTTTGACTGCTGTTTTTGCATCATGCTTGATCCCCGCCAGAGCCTGGCTGGTATGGATCACGAGCTGAGTGATTTGGTGTTGCTGAAAACTGAGGCGGGACTTGATAATTGCCTTCTGCTGCTCAGTTTGTTCGTTGTTCGCAATGATCTCCTGAAGTAGCTGGTGGAGTTTCCCGTTTGGTTGAACAAGGGTGATCAGTTCGAGAAGTAACTGATGCTGGGTAATACTGGCAGCATTGTGCTGCAGGGCATCACTCAGGCTACTGGTCTCTTGTGTCTTGTAGCCGATAAATTGAAAGGCACTGTCGAGGTTGCGCTGCTGGTGTTGGCGTATTACCTCCTGTACTAATGATACCAGCTCGTTTTCGTTGAATGTCAGCTGCTGCAAGGTGGAGAAGTCATTGCTGAGCAGCGCCAGTTTTTTCGGGCTTAGGCTAGAGGTTTGTGAGTTGGTGATCTGCCACTCCAGCTCCTGGTTGAGGGGAGTAAGTTCGTCGATGATGTCCTGGTGGAGCCACAAGATTGTTTCTGATGTCTTGTCGAGCGCCTGACTGAGCTCGATTCTGCGCTCCAGCAGGCGGGTAACGAGCTGGATATCTGCATTGAGAAGCGCATATTCCTGCCTGAGGTTGTTAACCAGCGGCAACTCGGTCAGCCTGACAGTCGCCTGGTTGAGTTCTGACATCTCAGTTGCCATCCTGGCCTTAAGCTGGTTAAGCCGGGTTAGGTTGCCGGTGGTGTATATCTCGTTGAGGCAGGCCTGGAGTTCGGCACTGTTCCGCTCCAGTTCATAGCTGGCTTTCAGGGCCGGTACGTTATCGTCCAGCATGAGATCAACCCGGTAGTCGAGCCTTTTCCAGGTGATAAATGCTACGCTGCTAACGAGCCCTACCATGAGTAGTACGCAGGTAAATGCCGCGACAAGCCGCGAACCTATGGTCTTAAATTTGAACAACATAGTTACTACTCTTGGTTAATCTGACTGAGCAGCGTATTGGCATTCAGCAAATTAAGTTTCAGTGTTTGTTTCCATTCCTGAATTTCGGCGGCAATATCCGGATCTCTGCCGCGCTTGGCCCAGTCGCTATGAAACCGTGCCAGATAGTCAGGTGAACTAGCCTGCTCGGCTGTCACCGGTACCTTGGTGGCATAGTCTTTGGCTAGCTGAATTTTTTCCTTTGCCTGAGGGGACAGGTTGGGTTGTGCTTCAAGCTCATGGATTGACTGCCAGGTACTATTGAGCTGATGGAGTTGCTCGGTAATGGCCTGATCAAAGAGGTGAGAGATCAGCGGGTCCCGGCTGTGTACCAACTGCTTATCCAAGATGAAGGTAACACTCTTGGCTAGCTGTGGTTGGTTAAGGGAATACTTGGCCATCGAGGTATTTTCAAGCAGTTGCTGGCCCGATTGAGAGAGCAGGAAGCTGATGAACGTGTTGGCATTGTCGATAGAGTGACTCTTTCGGGCGATACCAATATAGGCCGGCATCAGGATAGAGTTGGGCAAATAGTCAAAACCGATATAAGGGAAGACTTTCCGGCTATTGATGGCATAGCTGTCGATAACCGGTGCGGCACCGATAAAGCCTTTTGATATTGCCTCGCTGACCCCGAAGCTGCGTGCTGAAATAAAGGCAATATTACCGCCAATCTGCATGAGCAAGCGCCATCCATCTTCCCAACCGTAATGCTGAAGGATATTTTCGACCATCAGGTTGGTCGTGCCCGATCGTGACGGCGTGCTCATGGTGATGTGATGGAAATAGATTGCCTTGGTCAGGTCTTCCCAGGATGCCGGGATCGGTAAGTTATGGCTGTCGAGGTATTGGTGGTTATACATCAGACCAAAACCGGAGTAGCCAAAAGCAGTTACCTCACCTGAAATGTCGAGGAGGTGCGGGGTGAGCCAGGTTGGCAACTGGTGTGGCGGGCTGATGGCATGCAGTTGCTGATTGGAGGAGAGGCTGCTGAGCAGCACCGGCGACGAGGAAATGACGATGTCGATACTCTGGGCATCGGCTTTTGCCAGCAGGCGCAGTGCCGAGCGGGTTCGCCGGAAGATGACACGAACCTCGGTATTCGGGAACTGTTGCTGATACTGCTCTACCAGATGTGAAATAGAGTGCTTGGAAAAGGTGGTGAGTATCACAATCGGTTTGCTTTCGGCGGCCTGTATATTGGCTGAAAGCAAGATAAGCATAAAAAATAGCGTATAAGTAATGGTCTTTTTCATTTTCGTCGCAACGGAAGTGTGTCGTTTTTCTGTTTGGTCACCGCGCCTGAAAAACGCCAGAAATGACGTGTTTTGTGCGCCCAATCAAAATTCACATAAAAGATAAAAAATAATTTAAAAATACGATGCTCCTCTCCGGGAACATTTCTGTTTCTTTTCGGAATGATTATCCCTGATAGATTGATGACTCTCTAGTTCAAATGTCCTCTTGTTGTCCCAGACGAAAAGTAAATTTGGGAAAAAATGATCCCAAATCGCGTCACTTGCTGTTGAATTCGAACGCCATATTATCCACCGCCAAGCACTACAGCTTAACGATTTCATTTTTAGAAAAGTTATTTCGTATAGAGGGTAATATGTTCGATTTTTTTAAAACCCGGCCGGACAAGCCGGTTATGGAAGGGAGCGCCGAGAAGGTACAGGCGATCTTCAAGCGCCATCAAAGGTCTGTCTTTTGGGGCCTAGTATTTGGCTACGCAGTGTTTTACGTGGTTCGGATGAGCTTAGGCGTGGTGAAAAAACCGATGCTCGATGCAGAAATCGTCACCAAGGCCGAGCTGGGTATCATGGGCTCGGCATTTTTCTTCACCTATGCTATCGGTAAGTTCTCTAATGGCTGCTTGTCCGATTATGCCAATATCGGCCGTTTCATGTCGTTCTCGCTATGTTTGTCGGGGCTGACTGCCGTCGCAATGGGAATGAATTCGGCAGCCTTCTTCTTTGTGCTGCTATGGGGCCTGAATGGCTGGTTCCAGTCGGTGGGTTCAGCACCTTCTTGTGTGTCTTTGTTCCAGTGGTTTTCGCCAAAGCAACGCGGCAGCCGTTACTCTATCTGGGGGGGCTCGCGGAATATCGGTGAGGGCATTACCTGGATTTTGACAGCGTCGATGGTGAGCTACTTCGGTTGGCGCGCTGGCTTTATCGGTGCTGGTATTGCTGCTGTGATCGCCTCCTTGTGCATGTTCTTTATTCTGCGTGATCGTCCGCAAACCTACGGGTTGCCTGATTCGGCAACGGCTTTTGGTGAAGAGCCTGAGATCAAGAAGGCTAATGATCCGAAAGAGACCCGTCGTGCGCAGTTATTCATTCTTAAGCAGCCGGCAGTATGGTTGATCGCCCTTGCATGTGCCGCCATGTATACCTCGCGCTATGCAATGTCGTCCTGGGCCGTGCTATACCTGCAGGAGTCAAAAGGCTACAGCCTGATTGATGCGGGTTTTGCGATGTCAGCCTACCCAATAGCCGGTCTGGCCGGGGCTATATTGTCTGGCATTATCTCTGATAAGATTTTTAACTCGAATCGCCATATTCCGACCTTACTATATGGTATTGCCAATATCGCCGGTATGTGCCTGTTGTTCTTCGGCCCGCAAAGCCGAATGATGGATGCTATTGCCCTAGGTTTGGTTGGCTATGCGATTGGTGGCCTGGTGGTTTTCCTCGCTGGTCTGACAGCCTGTGACCTGATGCCGAAGAATGCGGTAGGGGCCGTGAAAGGTTTTATTGGTCTGTTTTCCTATATGGCGGCGTCGGCTCAGGAACTGATTTCGGCACATCTGATCAAGGTAACAGAAGTGGCTAACGAAGCTGGTGAGATGGTTAAAGTGTACGATTTCGGAACGGCGCAGTACTTCTGGCTCGGGGCTGCGGTGGTCTCGTTATTTCTGGCTTTGACAGTGTGGAATGCGAAGAAGGTAACGGATATCGAGGACGCAACTCCGGCAGAACCGATACTGGTTAAATAACATCTCCCTCCGGTAGTTGCAAATAGATAAAACCGCTCATAACTTGTGAGCGGTTTTTTATTGCTTTCATTTCCCGCAGCTTGAGGGAAAGCAGGTGAAACGGCCACCTGCCTTGTTTGTGGTTAGTGGGGTGTTCTTACCTTGTATTCTGCCTTGTCCAGAGAGTGTTTCTTCATTCTCAGATACAGTTTTTTGCGCGGGATCTGCAGGTAGCTCGAGACTTCGTTGATCCGGCCGGCAAACAGGTAAAGGGCATCCTCGATAACCTGCTTTTCGTAGCTGTCGACCAGATCATCGAGCGGACTGCTCATCTGCTCGAGCGGTTTGGTCCGCTCCTGGCCGGTAAGTTTGACAATGCCGATGGCGTAGAGCTCGGCGACATTTTTCAGCTCGAGCACATTGCCTGGCCATTCGTGGCGATTGAGCGTGTTGATGTACGCCTTGTCCACGGCCGGGACGGTTTTGTTGAGCTTTTGACAGCTTCGCTTCAGGAAATGGCGGAACAGTGGGGTGATATCACAGTTGCGCTGCTTCAGTGGCGGCAGGCTGAAGCGGACCTGGCTGAGGAAGTAGAACAGCTCAGGCAGCAGCTTGTCCTGCTCAACCTTCGCCTCCGGTGCCCCTTCAAGCACTGCCAGCACGCGGACTTCTTTTTTACCCTGGCGCTCTTGTTCAAGCAGGAAGCGACATAGCCATTGCTGGGTTTCTATTGGCATATCTTGCGGGTTGCTCAGGCACAGACTGCCGCCGCGGGCCGAGATCATGCTGCGCTGCAGATCTGCAGTACAGCTGATCGCCTGGCCGATAGCATTGGCATAAGGTTGATCGCGTAGTTCACTTTCCTGGTGTAGTAGCTTGGCAATGGTGTGGCGCCCTGTTCCGTTCTCGCCCTCAATGAGAACGTCTTTGGTGGTGAGGGCGGTTTGGGCGATCTGTTCGCGGATTTTAATGATCAGCGGACTTTCACCCAGCAATACCTCCGATGCCGAGTAGCTAACATTGGTGCGCTGCTCGATTTTCTGTTTTCTTATTGGTAAGTGTTTTTCCAGCAGCGTGATGAGTTCGGCGGGCTGGAGAGGCTTTTGCAAGAAGTCCAGCGCGCCCTTCTTGACCGCGTCTACGGCCATTGGAATATCCCCGTGGCCGGTGATCATGATAACCGGTAACTCGGGATCCAGGTCTTTGACTTTATCCAGCAGCTCCATGCCACTGAGCCCCGGCATGTACATATCGGTCACGACAACGCCAGGCCAGTTTTTGTGCAGCATAGAGATTGCAGCAGTAGGATCGGTTAGGGCGTGCGCCTTATAGCCAGATACTTCAAGCAAATGTTGATAGGCATCAAGTACATCTTGGTCATCATCAATGATGACAACTTCGATATCATTATTCATTATCATAGCGGTTTAGCTCCAATACGACCATTGCACCACCTTGAAGGTTCGAGGCGAGAAAGATATCACCATCAAAGCGGGTCATAATTGAACGGCAGATACTTAGCCCGAGGCCAAGCCCGACGTCCTTTGTTGTGGTAAAAGGTGTAAATAGTTTTTCGATAATACCGGCTGCAAATCCACCTCCGCTGTCACTGACAGCGATACGGATAAGGTTGTCTTTGCTGTTCAGATCGCAAATAGTTATTTCGCGTCGCTCGCTTCCTGCGACAGCATCACAGCTGTTAACGAGCAGGTTGACCAGCACCTGCTCGAGCTGCACCTGATCGGCTAGGGCATTGAGCGGGCTGTTAAGCTGGCTGGAGATGGTGGTCTTTTGCACCTTGGCCCGACTTTCGACAATCAGCATGGCCTGGAGGAAAGAGGCTTGAATATCAACCGCTGTCAGCGAGCTGTTGGCCGACTGTTTCTTCGAAAAGCTGCGCAGAGTCGAGATGATCCGCCCCATGCGAGAAGTCAGGTTGTCGATTTTTTCCAGACTGGCTGGCAGCTGGGTGTAGTTTTCCTTGTTGATTGCCATTTTGGTTGCAAAGACATGGGTCGAGATGGCAGATAGAGGTTGGTTGAGCTCATGGGCCAGCGAGGTCATTGTCTGGCCGACGACGGCCATTTTGGCGGCCTGAATCAAATCATCCTGGGTCGCCCGCAGATCCGCCTCGACCCGTTTCCTATCTTCGACTTCGGCTTTCAACTGGCGGTTACGGTTGGTGAGGGACTGGGTTTTTTCCCGGACCATGTTTTCCAGCCAGCGGGCAGCGTTTTCCTGTTCGGTGATATCGGTCATCGTGACAATGACCTTGTCGTTGTTCCCCTGTTTGAACAGGCGAAAATCCAGCCGCAGATAGAGCTTGTTATCGCCGCTGTGGCTGTGCATCAGGGTCAGGTTACAGGCCCGGTTGCTGAGCAGCGGGCTGGTATTGGCAAACAGGGCCTGAAGCCGCTGCTGCATGTTATTGCTAAACAGGGTCCAGATTGTCTGTTTGACCGGTGATGCATCGTAGTTGAATAAGGCTTGCGCGCTGGGGTTGACGGATTCGACTACGCCGTCCAGGTTACAGGTGATAATACTGGCCTGGGTATTGTTGATCAGGTTCAGCGCATTGCTCTGCTGCATTTCCTGCATCTGGCGGCAGAAGTAGCGCAGGTTATCGCCCAGCATGCCGATTTCATCATTGCCGGTGACCTGGATATTGGCGTTGAGTCGGTTGTTGGCGACAGAGTACAAATCTTGCGACAGCAGGTTGAGTCGTTTGACGATACCGCGGCCGACAAGGTAGATAGAGAGGGTCACTGTCAGGAATATAGACAGCAGTACGACACCGAACAGCACGATGTTGCTGATCTTGATCGAGTGGTTTGTCTGTTCGTTGAGCTCTTTGAGGGAGGCATTCTCCTGTTCAACCATGGCCTGGATAAGCTCTTCCTGATATTCCAACCGCGTCTGGATCTGGCCTTCATACAGCCTGATGGCATTGTGCAGTTCGACATCAAGCCTTAACTGTTCTTCCAGTACGCCTTTCGGTTCGACGAGGGTGATCAGCTCCTGCAGCAGTTGTCGGTATGAGATAGTTGACGGGTAATGGCTCAGGTTCTGGCTCATTTTGCTGATTTCTTCGGTTTTGTAGCCGATAAAGTAAAAGGCGTTGCCGAGATCCCGGTTCTTGCGCTGCTGGATGATCTCCTGCACCAGCTGGTGCAGTTCATTTTCTTTGATAGTGATTGACTGGATAAACGAAAACTCCGCCATCACGTCGGTGATCGCCTCGGTATTGATCGCATTGGGCAGCATTCGGGTAACCTGCCACTCGACCTCCTGGCGAAGCGGTGTAAGCTCATCAACCAGATCCTGATGGAGCCATTTGATGGCATTTTCTGTCTGGGCCAGCGAGTACATGTGCGTATTGCGCCGGTATAGCAATCCGACATAGGCCGAAATATCCGTCAGTAGGGTTTCATGCTCGGCCTTGATTGCCGGGTAGAATTTCAAGTTCGCCGCTTCTTTGATAGCGGCCGATATCTGTTCTAGCTTGGTGGTGATATTTTGCTTGAGCTCGGCATGTAAAATCGGATCGGTATTATTGCTGAGCATATTGAGAGCAGCCTGAAGCCCAGCCGTATTTCTTTCCAGCTGGTAACTGACACGCAGGGTCGGCATGTTTTTCTCGATGATGGTATTAACCTGGGTATTCAGGTTTTCCCAGTTAACAACGGCAATCAGGCTGACACTGATGGTCAGCAGGGCCATAAAGCCGATGGAGGCGACCAGGCGATTGCCAATGGTATTTCTGAGCAACATCACTGCACCTCTTTGATAGCAGCGAGGAGCTGCTCGGAGATGAGAATCGATTCCTCCAACTGTTTGCTCATCACCCGACGCCAGCGCTTGACGCTCTTGGCGGTATGCACATCTGTCTGAGAATGGATCAGGGCTTGGTTATAGACGGTGCTGTTGGCCTGCGCCTGGGTAACGGGTGGCGTTGATGCCAGCGCGATGGCGTGCTGATATTGCTGTTGCTGCGCACCGGTTAGCGATGGTTGCCGGGCTAGCTGGTGAATGTGGCGCCATGCCTGGTTGAGCAAATCCAGCTGATGGTTGATGATTTGGTCAAACAACAGCTTGATTAAGATGGTACGACGCTGCATCTGCTCATAATCAATCTGCAGCACGGTAAAAGGCTGGCTGGGCTTTTGGTGCAGGCCATACTTGTTCAGAGAGCTGGTCGACAGACTTTGCTGCACGTTGTCAGATAGCAGGAAACTGATGAAATCCAAACTGTGGCTGGCCTGGTGGCGGTTTTTGACCGCCGCGATATAGCTAGGTAGTCGTGGGCTTTGTTCCTGGTAGTGAAACCCGATAAACGGGAACTGTTTTTGATCTTCAAAGGCAAAGCTGTCAATAACAGGGCCTACGCCGGTTAGTCCGCGAGATATGGCATCGCTGACGCCAAAACTGCGTGCCGAGACGGAAGCAAGGTTGCCGCCAATTTGGAGTAGCAATTTCCAGCCGTCTGTCCAGCCGTACTGTTGCAAGATGTTTTCGACCATTAGATGCGTAGTGCCGGATCGGCCGGGGCTGCTCATAATCAGGTGCCGGAAATATTGTGGTTCGGCCAGGCTCTCCCAGGTCTGGGGAATATCGAGCCGGTGCTTGATCAGGTAATCCTTATTCCACATTAGCCCGTAACCTGAATAGCCGAAAACCGCGATAGAGGAGGCCGAATCCGACAGGAAGGGTTGCCTGTCGTTATCTAGGTTCTGGCTAAGCGAGTCCAGGGGTAGCAGCCGGTTGTTCTCTATGAGCGGCATGAACAGCGTTGGAGACGATGAAATCACAATGTCGATATCATGATCATTCTTGCTCAGTAGACGGAGGCCTGATTCTTCCCGTCGGTGAAGGACTTTTATGACTGCATCCGGATACTGTTGCTGAAACTGCTGGGTGATTGGGGTGATCGATGATTCGGTAAAAGTCGTCAGAATAATCAATTGTTTCGTAGGGGCAGCAATACAGGCTGATGAAAAAGATAGCATTAATATAATAAGTCGAATCATGATCTTTACTATTTACCTTGTATTGAGAGCCCCTGTATACAAGGTTACTTCGCAGGATTGTAGTGAATTAAACGAGGCGATGAATGATTTTCTAAGATGCTATCGATTTTATAGTTATATAGGTTAACTTTCGGTCGATAGTGACTCATCTTGATGTCAGGATTTGTTGGATGTCACATTTTATTGCTGTTATGGCAAGAGGACAAGCGGTGTTAGTGTGAGTACAGAGTGAACGTTGCTGGCTGATGAATAGAAAGTCGGAGTTAGGTAATAGTTATGGTTAAAATTAAATTGAATCCGGCTTGGGATATAAAAAAGCCGGAGTGTTCCCCGGCTTAGTCATCCCTAACGTTAGCGATTAGGCATTTTGAATCTGTTGGATTTCTGTCGCCGACAGGTGGTATTGGCGTGGGCAGTTACGCCATGTCTGAAGCATGCGGTGGTATTTTTCCAGCATCGGCACCTGGCTGTTGAACATGTGCTCAGACTTGTCAAATTGTGGGTACAGGCCTTCTTCGTCGGTCAGGAAACGAACGTAATGGACAAGTTGAGATTCTGTTGCTGCATCAAAGCCCAGGAATTGCAGGCGGCGTTGATCAACCTGGTTCTGGTTGTCCTCGCTGAGCATTTTGAATGATTCCTGCATCGCGTGATACATTTCCATAAAGTCAATTACGTTACGGCAGTCTTCTTCTTCCAGGCAGCCGAAGTCTTTATCCAGCTCACGCATCTGCAGACCATAGCCGCGCTCGACGATCGTTTGCAGGCGACGGTACTTTGCCGCGTTCTCCGGGTTCATTTTCGACATCAGGTAATACTGGTTAGATAGAATAAGACGTTGTGCGTTGGTCATTTCCATAATGGTTGGCCTTTAATATTGTATTGAGCTGGCATTGAGATTATCAGGTTGAAGGCAAAAAAAATTGATCTGACTCCGTCTTGCCAATGATTTTTTGTTAAATAAAATTGACTGGCTAAAGCTTGTGCAATCAGGCTTGAGGTCGATATTTAACAATTTTTTATCCCTGTTTTTTACAAGGTTATAGATGGGCTATCCTGTTGATATAACTTTAGCTTATTTGGCATAGAAGGTAGTGCAAGGATGACGATGCTACAGTGGATTGGCTATCTGGTTTGGCTGCTGATTTTGGTGGTGAGTTTTCCTCGGGAATTCTGGCCTAAGTTTCGAGCGGAGAAAGATTATCAGCACCTGGTGCTGGCAACGATTGTGATCCTGTTCTTGCTATGGAGTTTGAGGGCTGGGATAGCTGAAGGGCTGCAAGTGCACTTTCTCGCTTTAACGGTATTGGTATTGTCGCATGGTTGGCAAATTGCCGGACTGATAGGTTCTGTTGTGACTATATTGCTGGTCGCCGTGGGAGTGGTGGAGTGGCCCGTTGCCGGCTTATATGCGTTAACCGGAGTGTTGCTGCCTGCCATATTCAGTTACGGTGTCTTTCTATTTAGCTACCGCTATATGGCAAGGCATATGTTTATTTATATCTTTGTTGCTGCCTTCTTCAATGGTGCATTGACCATGGTTGCTCATTTACTGTTGACCAGCGGCTGGATGTATTTCGATTATGGTTATTCGTGGGACTATATCGTCGATAATTATTTGGTGCTGCTTCCGTTGCTGCTGTTCCCCGAAGCTTTGATAAACGGTATGGCTATTACCCTATTGGTTGTCTACAAGCCGGAATGGGTGAGAACCTTTGCTGATCGTGACTATATTTACCCCTCCAATAAGAAAGATAAATAAGTTGTATGGAATAAAAAACGCCAGACGATGTGCTGGCGTTCTTTTTACATTTAACCGTTTAGTTTGATAACCGGTGAGCGGCTTAGCTCAATCCGACGATATTCCCGTCTTCATCAATGTCCAATGCCATGTAGGCTGGTTTTTCAGGCAGCCCCGGCATCGTCATTACATTGCCGCACAGTGCATAGACAAAACCGGCTCCGGCACATAAGCGCAGTTCGCGGATCGGAACAATGAAATCTGATGGTGCGCCTTTCTGGCTCGGGTCATGGGTGATCGAGAGCGGCGTTTTGGCCATACAGACCGCGAGGTTGTCGTGTCCTTGCCGCTTCAGTTCGGCCAGCTGCTGTTTGGCCAGCGGTGACAGTTCGACACCACGGCCGCCATAGCCGACCTCGGCAACGGTCATTAGCTTTTCTTCCAGGGTTTGATCCAGCGAATACAGCGGTTTGAACTGTGCCGGCGTCTGGCAGGCGCTGACAACAGCTTGTGCCAGCTCGGTGGCGCCTTCTCCACCTTTGCCAAAGGCTTCGCTGATCGCGACATCGACATAGCAACCAAAGTCTTCCTCGCGGATCCAGGTCTTGAGCAAGTTAAGCTCGGCATCGGTGTCCTGCGGGAAGCGGTTAATTGCCACCACCACCGGAATGCCGTATTTCGCTGCATTGCGAATATGCCATTTCAGGTTATCGAAGCCCCCCAGCAGGGCTTTTTCATCCGGGGCGAAAATCGCCTCTGGCAGGGCTTGGCCCGGTCGTAAATCGTAACAGCCGGAGTTGGCTTTCAGGCCTCGTAAGGTGGCGACGACAACCGCACAGTCAGGACCGCGTTCTGCTTGCTGAGCTTTGATGTTACAGGCTTTCTCAAAGCCCATATCCGAGCCGAAGCCACCTTCGGTGATGGTGTAATCACTGAGTTTTAACGCAATGCGATCGGCAATGATCGACGAGTTGCCGTGGGCGATGTTGGCAAACGGCCCGGCATGGATTAGCGTGGGAACACCTTCCAATGTCTGCATCAGGGTCGGTTCGATAGCCTCGCACATGGTCACGGCCATTGCGCCTGCAACCTGGAGATCTTCGGCCGTTACCGGCTGGCCGTCGATGTTGTAGGCCAATACCAGTCGACCAAGACGCTGGCGCATATCGGCAAGATCTTTGGACAGGGCCAAAATGGCCATCAGCTCGGAAGCAGCAGAAATATCGAAGCCGTCGTTACGGGCGATCCCGTTGATAGTTTTGCCCGGCTCGTTGTTGCCGACAGTGATCATCCGCAGGGCACGATCGTTATGGTCCATCACCCGCTTCCAGCAGATGCGATCGATATCGATTCTAAGCGGTGTCAGGCCGGTCTTTTCGGCAAATGCTTCGTAGCCGTGGCGCTCTTCGTGGTATAGACGGGCGTCCAGTGCGGCGGCAGCCAGGTTATGGGCGGCTGTAACGGCGTGGATGTCACCGGTGAGGTGCAGGTTGAGTTTTTCCATCGGGGCCACCTGACTGTAGCCGCCGCCGGCAGCGCCGCCCTTGACGCCAAATACCGGTCCCATCGAGGGTTGGCGAATACAGGCCATAACGCGCTGGTTTATTTTGGCCAGACCCTGTGCCAGGCCGATGGTGGTGACGGTCTTGCCTTCGCCCAGCGGGGTCGGGGTGATGGCGGTAACCAGTACAAGTTTGCCTTCTTTGTTGTTGTTCAGGCGTTTAAGGATCGAGGGTTTTACTTTTGCTTTTAGCGTACCCTGTGGGGTTAGATCATCCGGCAAAATGCCAGCGTGTTGAGCGATGTGATCAATTGGAGTGAGTGTTGTTTCACGGCAAATTTGAATATCACTTTTCATTGGGGCCATAACCTCGCATCGGTAGCAATAAAGATATACTGCATAGAGCTGCATTCGCAGGTCGCGCAATCGTTTGCGTTTGGTTTATATCATAATTTTATCACGTGTATGTAGAAAAAATCCGATATAAGTGTGGTTAATTTGCTGTAGATCAGAGGTGCAATAATGGCTTGGGCGAATGTGAGGTGGCTGGTTATGTTTGCTGGTAATAATAACCTGCCGACCATGTCGGCAGGTTATTATTGGATTATGCTATTTCGGCTTTCTTCTGGTCATCCTTGATTCCAGCAACAGAAACCAGGTTGCCGTAGACCGGACGAACGGCCTTGATAATGTCGTTTCGGCTGATGATACCGACAAGCTGATCGTCCTTGACGACCGGGTAGCTGTGTGGACGGTTAACGACCATTGTGCGGGCACGTTCATTTAGAGACAAGGTGGTTAGCTGGGTAGCAATGCCGCCGCTGCTGACTGGGTATAGGATATTTTTGTCGATACACATGTACTCAGCCACTTCCAGAATTGAGTTGTCAGGGCTGACAGTCTGGATCTCGTGGCGCATCAGGTCCTGAACTTTGTCTTCGGCTTCCGGCATGTAGTCATTGCACCATAGATCAACCAAGGTGTCGTGAGTAGAAAAGAAGCCAACCAGGCGTTGATCGCTGGAAAGCACCGGTGCACCGGACAGGCCCTCTTTGATCAGGATATCGAGTGCTTCTGCGACAGGCATGCCTGGTAGAAGGGTCGTGGTAGCCGGACGCATATGGTCGTTTACAAGTAGGTTTTCCTGAAGCATGGTGTTGTCCTTAGTTAAAGCGGTCGTATTTGAGAAGTCGGGTTTAATAATGGTTGCTGTGGCATGGTGCTCTTTCGGCGAACTGAAGATTGCCCAGTAGCTCAGGCCGACCAGTACCCCGCCGCCAACGATATTGCCCAGCGTGACGGGAATAAGATTGGCAAAAATAAAGTTATGGATGTTCAGATCGGCATACTGCTCTGGTGATACACCCAGACCAACCCAGAACGATTCCGGTGCGATGTTCTGGATGGTGATACCCAGCGGTACCATAAACATGTTGGCGACACTGTGCTCAAAGCCGGTACTGACGAACATAGCCACGGGCAGTACCATCATCGCCATCTTGGTCATCATGTTGTTTGAACAAAATGTCATCCAAATTGCCAAACAAACCAGTAAGTTACATAGAATCCCCAGAGCAAAGGCTTCCATCGGCTGATGGTGCAGCTTGTGCTGGGCGATGTTGAGGGCATTGAGTCCCCACTGGCCGCCGTCAAGCTGATACAGGCTTGCCATCGACACCAGTGCCAGCAGCATCATCGCGCCGAGGAAGTTGCCGAAGTAAACTTTCAGCCAAGTAGTGAGCATCTTGCCTGAGGTGATGTGTTTGTTGGCTCGGGCGATAGAGGACAGCACGGTACTGGTAAAGAGTTCACCACCGCAAATCACGACGAGGATCAGTCCGAGGCTAAACGCCAGGCCACCAAATAAGCGGTTGATCCCCCAGCTCATATTGCTGCCACCAGTGGTGACGGTGATGTAAAAGACAAACGCCAGCCCGATAAATACGCCCGCCGTAATTGCCAGTGCGATGGTGGTACGGGTTGGCTTGGATGCCTTGCCGACCGCGTATTTTTCTGCTTGCTTCATCATCTCTTTGGGAGTGAAGTTACTGTTGTTGGATGCCATTGCCGTGGCCATTTCAAGCGTCTCCTGCGTGTAGTCCGGTATGCTGGCCGGTTGTTGTGATTACATAGGGGGTGGATAACGTCACATTTCCTCCTGTCGTGACTGGTAACTGGTATTCAGCATACGGTTGGAAAAATAGTTGAGTAAAATTGATAATTTTTTTAACCATAATCACTAAAGTTGATATTCTTGGCGACGGAAAACCAATTGTATTTATCGGGGAGAGTTTTAATGCGTTATTCACTGAAGCAACTTTCGGTGTTTGAGGAGGTGGCGAGCACGCGCAGTGTCAGCAAAGCCGCGGAAAACCTGGCTTTGACGCAGTCTGCAGCGAGCATGGCGTTGTCCCAGCTCGAGAAGTTACTGGGGCGGCCGTTGTTTGAGCGGCAGGGGAAGCAAATGGCATTGACCTACTGGGGGGCATGGCTTCGTCCTAGGGCAAAGCAGCTATTGTTTGATGCCCAGCAGATAGAACTGGGATTTTATGATCAGCACCTTGTCAGTGGCGAAATCAGCCTGGCAGCCAGTCAGACGGCGGCTGAACACCTTTTGCCAGAGCTTATCAGTATTATTGATAAAGATTTTCCAGAGTTACGCATCCAGCTTGTCGTGAAGAATGCCCAGAAAGTCATTGATAGAGTGAGAAACTATGAGTGTGAGCTGGGGATCATCGAGGGACGTTGTGATGACAGCCGGCTGGATCAGGAAGTATGGTGCCACGACCACCTGGTGATTATTGCTTCCAAACATCACCCTTACGCCAAGCTTGATACGGTGAGCTTTGCTCAGCTAGAGCAGGCAAAGTGGGTCCTTCGCGAACAGGGGGCCGGTACTCGGCAAAGTTTTGAAAGCGCGTTGCACGGGGTGATTGAAGATTTGGATGTCTGGCGGGAGTATGAACAGATCCCCGTTCTTCGTGCACTGGTTACCAACGGTCCTTACCTTAGCTGTTTACCCTATCTGGACGTGGTGAAGTATATCGATCGTGGTGAGCTGGTGGCCTTGAATGTTCCTGAGCTGAATATGAAGCGAACGCTATCTTTTATCTGGCGTGCCGATGCGATAGAGAACCCGCTTCGAGACTGTATTCGCCGTGAAGCCATCCGGATGATAAAAGACCGAAAAATGGAGATGTAGATTATATAAGTAAATTTGATGGGGCTGAGAAGTTAAAGTTATAGGTGTTTGTGCGCATATCATTTTTCTGATTGATTAAAGCTAGTGCGATTATTGGTTTTAATTTGGCATTATTGCTGATCTTTTCGGCTAATTACTACAGTTTCGCCGTTGTGATGCCTCAACATCAGCATTCGCGGTTAAGGATCTTGTTAGTTTTCATATCAATATTTATGATTCTTGTGGGCAGTATTTGTTATATGCTATTTGGCGCTTATGTTGATATTGAAGAAAAAGAGTTCTATTGCATTTGTTTTCATCCTTATGATCTATAAGCAAAAAATTGATATCCCAGAGATGTTTCTCAATTGACTCTCAATGGGGGGTGACAAGATCAGGCTAGATATTGCATGAGTTCCTCGTGGCTTTATCATATTCACTCTCTCATAAGGCTTGTCATTAGTCTTTCTGATGACAGGCATACTCACTTGAACAATGGCAATTTGAGACAGAGCAAGCCAAACCGCCTTCTTGGTACGGCTGTAAAAAGAGGTTGCTCCCAAAGCCGGAAAAAAAGTGAGATACATCTATTTGATTTCATTTAGCGCATCAATAACTGGTTAATTCTTGAGCGATCGATCTCTGGACAAGGTGGTGATTATCTTTACAATCCGGCCTTAGTTGATATTGCTAGGGACGATAAAATGATCATCAAAGGAAAGCCGGTAAGGGATATGTCCCTTAAGCTTAATACCTTGTTTCGCGGATTAGGCTGTCTGCTGCTTCTGCTTTTTTTAGTTAATTTACATTCACTTACAGATACTCTTTCCAATTCGGCCCTGTCGCTTCAAAAGCTAACGACGGCGATGGGGCCAGGTAGCAAAGCCTCGGTTGTGGCAGAGGCGGCAGAGCCTGCTGTAGCAGAAACAGCGCTGGCTGATAAAGCACCGATCGAAGAGAAAGCCACAACTTTCGAAGACGAGGTGGTCGAGCTGAGAGAGGCCGCGCTGGTACGCTTTGCCAACAAGTTTAATTTTCCTAACTCGGTTGAGTTTTATAGTCTGGCCAGCAGTGAAAACTGGATGTTTAGCCCGGTGACAGTAAAGAATAAAGACAACGTCCTTAATTTAACGACATGCGGCTATTATGCGGCCAAAAATGCCATGGGCCTTGCCCGTGAGCGAGAGCCATTCATCATTGACCTGGTTTACGACTTTTTAAACCAGAGATATAGCGTTCATGGGTATTTCAAGGATGACAGAGCTAACTACCATCAATTTAACGGAACCAAAAAGCCGGTTGAGCTGAGCCGCAACCGCTTCAAAAATAAGTGGGATGTTGCCTGTAAGCCGTTAAATGTCGAGAAGTTTGACGATATTCTTTCGGTAGCCACTCTTGGGCGCTTCGAGCCTGACGCAGAAATGGCATTTAAGCGGCAGCTAAATGCGTTTGGCGCTAATGTAAAAAGCGAAATCGAAACTTGTATTACAGATGAAACGCTTATTGCTTCAGTACCTAAGCTTGCGACACGTAAGGATCTCTGCCTGGCCAATGCACAATGTACGATTTTAGATGGCGGTGTCGGCGGTAAATGTGACGTTGTGAAGAAGGCATGTTCAAGTGATGCGGCATCACAGCTTTGCCAGACAACTGGCGAGGCTATCACGAGCAAGACAACCGATAACGACCAAGCTGCCAGTTAGCCTGTGACTCGTGTAATCAATAATAGGGGGATATCGTTGCAAGATATTGATTTTAATGCAGGAGCAAAGTAGGGCATTTTGCTCCTGCCATTTGACAAGGTAGGTCGCTGCGGATCAGTACATCACATTATGGCCGTAGCTGGCGATAATGCTTTTGACCTTTTCCATGACCTCTTTCGAGGGCGGCTTAACATCAGCTAGCTGATACTCAAAACCGAGGGCTTCCCATTTATGCTCGCCCAACTGGTGGTAAGGCAGCAGCTCGACCTTCTCAATGTTGTCCATCCCCTGAATAAACTCACCAAGCAGATGCGCTGAGCGTTCGTCATCGGTGAAGCCCGGTACGATAACGTAGCGGATCCAGGTTTTCTGGCCGCGCTGATGAAGATAGCGGGCAAAATCCAGCACACGCTTGTTCGGTACGCCGACCAAATTCTGGTGGATGCTGTCATCAAGCTGCTTGAGATCCAACATCACCAGATCAGTACTATCAAGTACTTCATCAACGACATCGGTATGCTTGCGAATATAGCCGTTGGTATCAAGGCAAGTATGAATCCCTTCAGCCTGAGCGGCGCGGAAGAAATCACGGACAAACTCAGGTTGCAGCATGGCTTCACCACCAGATGCAGTGATACCGCCTCCAGAGGCTTTCATGAAGTGACGGTACGAAAGGGCGTCTTTCATGATCTCGTCAACAGTGATTTCACGCCCGTCGTGGAGATCCCACGTATCACGGTTGTGGCAATACTGGCAACGCATTAAGCAGCCTTGCATAAATACGATAAAACGGATGCCGGGTCCATCCACGGTACCGCAGGATTCAAAAGAGTGAATTCGGCCTTTTACTGACATTGCTTTATTTCTCCGCATGGTGCGTGTTTACCTGTCATTTTATTACAAAATGACAGGCTAAAATAGCGAAAAAAGCGTTATACATGTAAGGGTAATACATTCCCTTCTTCCTCCACTTGTTCATTCCTTACCTTGCTGTTATGGCTTAGCCACTGATGTCAGCGTCACTGTTGTTTTGTTTCACAGTGATAACCATATTAATGCGAAAAATATGCATACCAACCACGAAATTGTTACATCTGTCGCTTGAAGTGCGGCGAAAATCCCAGCACTATACGCTCCAAAGTGCCTATGCGCTCTTTGCTTAATGAGCTCGTTTCATTTTGCTTAACAATTGATTGTTGCTGAAGGGGACCCAACCAAGGTATTCGGGGTGGGAAGGCGGAGGCAGAAAGAGGCTGCAGTCAGGCAAGATAATAATAAACAAGGAGATTTATGTTCAGTTTAAGCAACTTGACCGTCAGGAAGAAGTTAATCGCCTTTGTCGCTACTGCTATTGGCCTGCTCTTGTGTGTCAGCGTTTATAATACGCTGGAACAACGTCAGGCCGCGTATCAAGAACGAAAGACGTCGTTGCAAAGCCAGATCGAGCTGGCTATCAGCACGCTTGAATTTTATGCATCGCAGCAGGAGGTATTGGGGGCCGCGAAAGCGCAGCAGCAAGCCATTACGATGATAAATGCCCAGCGCTATGGCAAAGGGAATTATTTTTGGGTGACGACTCCTGATCTTGAAATTATTACCCACCCGCTCAAACCCAAGCTCAACGGAACCAATGCCCGCCAGCTTACCGATGCCGACGGTAAGTTTCACTGGCAAGAGATGGTAACGACCAGTGAGAAAAGCGGTGCCGGCTATCTCGATTATCGCTGGCGCTCTCCCGAGGGCGAAATCAAACCTAAGCTCTCGTTTGTACAACGTTTTCCTCAATGGAACTGGATTGTAGGCACTGGCGTCCATGTCAAAGATATCGAAGATGAGTTTATGCTGACTTCGATGAAAACGGGCATGATGGCTGCGGCTGCGATGCTGGTACTGCTTGCGGTTGGTTATTTTATCAGCCACAACATCTCCGATCCGCTTGAGGCGCTGGTGGGTAAGTTTGATGCCATTGCTGACGGTGATCTTAGGGTTGATTGCCACTCTGAACGTCGTGATGAAATTGGCAAGCTGGCGCGTCGTATGGATACCTCGATAAGTGCTATTCGCAATGCCCTCGAGGTTGCGGCCGCCTCCGCCCATCAGTCAACAGATATGGCCAGTGCTATTGCTTCTGCCAGCGAAGAGAGTGCTCAGAGTATCCAGTCGCAACATATGCAGTTAGAGCAGCTTGCCACGGCCATGAATGAAATGACGGCAACGGTTGCCGATGTAGCGCAAAATGCAGAGCAAACGGCCACCATGACCAAGGACATGTCCCATAAGGCAACAGCCAGCAGTGAACGGCTGGAGGATACTACCCAGAATATCCAGCAGGTCGCCAGCCAAATCGCTGAGGCCGACAAGCGGGTGGAGGAGCTTAAGCAGGGCGTCCTGCAGATCAGCGAGGTGGCCGAGGTGATCAAGGGAATTTCTGAACAGACTAACCTTCTGGCCCTGAATGCGGCGATTGAAGCGGCTCGTGCCGGTGAGCAGGGGCGGGGATTTGCCGTCGTGGCTGACGAAGTGCGTAACCTTGCTCAGCGTACACAGAAATCGACTGAGGAAATCCAGGTGACGGTTGACGGGCTGACGCGCGGAGCGCTGGAGGCGGCGACGGCGATGAAGGCGAGCCATAATAGCAGCCGGAACAGTGTCGAGAATGCTCAGAACAGTCAGCGCGAGCTGAAACATATGCTTAATGCATTGTATCAGTCCACGGATCGGGTAGCCCAGATTGCGGCAGCGGCAGATCAGCAGGGTACGGTGTCGGAAGACATCAACGGTAATGTCAGCAGTATTCATTTATCTGCGAATGAAGTGAATGCGGCTGCCCAGCATCTGGCGAGCCAGAGCCAGGCGCTGGCAGAAGCCTCGGAAGAGCTTGCTCACCAGCTACAGCATTTTAAGGTGTAGCTCGGTTATTGGAGTGTAATTTTTCGCAGATATAAAAAAACCGACCCTAAGGTCGGTTTTTATTACTTACCTGCTAGCGAACCAGCAGATGAGCTTTACTGTCTCTCAATTATAGAGATTCAGTGAAAGTACGCGCGATAACGTCTTTCTGCTGTTCAGCAGTCAGAGAGTTGAAACGCACAGCGTAGCCCGATACACGGATAGTTAGCTGTGGGTACTTCTCTGGGTGCTTAACTGCATCTTCAAGCGTTTCGCGGTTAAGAACGTTAACGTTCAGGTGCTGACCGCCTTCGATGCCAGCTTCATGGTGGAAGTAACCATCCATCAGGCCTGCAAGGTTAGCTTTCTGAGTATCAGCTTCTTTACCTAGCGCGTTAGGAACGATAGAGAAAGTGTAAGAGATACCATCTTTCGCATCAGCAAACGGCAGTTTACCAACAGAAGTCAGAGATGCTACCGCACCTTTTTCGTCACGACCGTGCATTGGGTTAGCACCCGGTGCGAAAGGAGCACCAGCTTTACGGCCGTCAGGTGTAGTACCAGTCTTCTTACCGTATACCACGTTAGATGTGATAGTCAGGATAGACTGAGTTGGGATTGCGTTACGGTAAGTGTTTAGCTTACGGATCTTGTTCATGAACGTTGTAACAAGTTCACAAGCGATGTCATCAACGCGTGCGTCGTTGTTACCGAACTTAGGATAGTCGCCTTCGATTTCGAAATCGATCGCGATACCGTCTTCGTCACGTACAGGTTTAACTGTTGCGTACTTGATTGCAGACAGTGAGTCAGCAGCAACAGACAGACCAGCAATACCACAAGCCATTGTACGAATAACATCACGGTCATGAAGAGCCATTAGTGATGCTTCGTAGCTGTACTTGTCGTGCATGAAGTGGATGCTGTTTAGTGCAGTCACGTACTGCTTAGCCAGCCAGTCCATGAAGTGATCCATGCGCTCCATTAGATCGTCATAGCTCAGCACTTCATCAGTGATCTTGTCCATCTTAGGACCAACCTGGATCTTCAGCTTCTCATCCACACCACCGTTGATGGTGTAAAGCATAGTTTTCGCCAGGTTAGCACGCGCGCCGAAGAACTGCATTTGCTTACCAACAACCATTGGCGATACACAACAAGCGATCGCGTAGTCATCAGAGTTCATGTCAGGACGCATCAGGTCGTCGTTTTCGTACTGGATAGAAGAAGTATCGATAGATACTTTCGCACAGAAACGCTTAAAGCCGTCAGGTAGCTGCTCAGACCAAAGTACAGTGATGTTTGGCTCTGGAGAAGGACCCATGGTGTATAGGCTGTTTAGGAAACGGAAGTTAGTACGTGTTACCAGCGTACGTCCGTCAAGGCTCATACCACCCATTGACTCTGTTGCCCAGATTGGGTCGCCAGAGAATAGCTCATCGTATTCAGGCGTACGTAGGAAACGAACCATACGTAGCTTCATTACGAAGTGGTCGATCATTTCCTGAGCTTGTTCTTCAGTGATCTTGCCAGCAGCGATATCACGCTCGATGAAGATATCCAGGAACGTAGAAGTACGACCCAGAGACATAGCAGCACCGTTCTGTGACTTAACAGCAGCTAGGTAGCCGAAGTATGTCCACTGGATTGCTTCTTGTGCAGTTGTTGCAGGTGCAGAGATGTCGTAGCCGTATTTCGCTGCCATTTCTTTGATCTGGCCCAGCGCACGGTGCTGCTCAGCGATTTCTTCGCGAAGCTGCATAGTCATCTGTAGGTCTTCGCCGTTCTCGAACTTCTCTTGCAGAGAAGAGAACTGAGCGAACTTGTCCTTCATTAGGAAGTCGATACCGTATAGTGCTACGCGACGGTAGTCACCGATGATACGACCACGGCCGTATGCATCTGGAAGACCAGTCAGAACACCAGACTTACGACATTTCATGATATCCGGCGTGTAGATATCGAAAACGCCCTGGTTGTGCGTCTTACGGTACTCAGAGTAAATCTTAGATACCATTGGATCTAGTTCACGACCGTATACCTTGCACGAACCCTCAACCATACGGATACCACCGTTAGGGATGATAGCGCGCTTAAGTGGAGCGTCAGTCTGAAGACCTACGATAGTCTCTAGATCTTTGTTGATGTAACCTGCGTCGTGAGCAGTGATGGTAGAGATAACAGAAGTATCGAAGTCAACAGGAGCGTGAGTGCTGTTTTCCTGTTTGATACCTTCCATAACCTGATCCCAAAGCTTGTTAGTCGCTTCAGTACCTTCAGATACTAGGAAAGACTCATCACCTTCATACGGTGCGTAGTTTTTCTGGATGAAGTCGCGAACGTTTACTTCGTTCTGCCATTCGCCTGCAGCGAACCCTTCCCAAGCTTTAGCAAATTGCTCTGCCATGACATACCTACCTTTTTAGTAGAAAAAACACGTACTGGTTTAATCGCCGTTGAGCTCATCACCACCGGTTGATGGTGCACAGTACACTTTTATTAACAATAATACGGATAATCAAATCGATTGGTGTATCGTGATGATTTCATTATTCGTATTAACGCTAGTTATCAATGCCTAAATCAAGCTGGGGCAGCATAACATACTGCCCCAATTTTCATTATAGTAATGCTGGAATGCCGTATTTGCCTTCAAGCATACCTACTGCCAGCATCGCAATCAGACAGACAACCAATACACCGCCAGGGATGATGATTTTGTCTGCGAAAGATAGCTTCGATGCACGCTCTTTGTCACCGATAAGGCCGTTGTTGTCCAGTAGCATAGTCAGTGCCCATGCCAGAACCGGGTTAACAACTGCAGCTGCAAAGATACAGATACCAGCAGATTGTGAATCTTTTGTTTCTTTTACCATCTGCACACCGGCTTCCAGCAGTGGCAGGAATACACCAACAAGTAGTGCTACACGCATTACTGGCGGCCATACAGCTACATCCATTGGGAAGCCCAGGATGGCGATGAACATAACCAGAAGGCCTAGGATAATCGCACCGCCAGGAATAGGACGCTTGGCGATAGCAGCCGGGATCATGTAGGTACCCCAAGACGATGTGATGTTACCACCACCAAGTGCTGTACCGACCATCTGGCGGATAGAACACATAGTCATAGTGTCATCAACATCCATCAGTACTTTGTCAGTACCGCGTGGGTAGTTAAGTTCCTGGAAAATACGGTGGCCAAGGAAGTCTGGTGACCACATAGCAACAGCCAGGATGGCAAACGGCAGTGATGCAATGAAGTGCTGCATAGTTGGCAGACCTAGCATCCAGCCTTCTTCTGTGCTGCCCCACCAGTACACAGGGTTCAGGTTAGGCAGACCCATTTCAGTTTCAAACTTAAGATCGAAGCCGGCACCCAGAACCAGGGCAACAAGCAGGCCTGTAACAGCACAGGCAGGAATAGCCAGCCAACGCTTGTTGATGCGGGCCAGGTAAGCATAAAGAACAATGTTGACAGCCAGTACAATCAGACCGACATAGCCCATGCTGCCCGCTGCGATATCAGCTGACTGCAGGCCGGTCGCCCAGGTCTGGATTGAGCCGATCTGGCTCATGGTACCGGTAAAGCCAAGGAATATCAGCAGGCCACCGGCGGTACCTTCCGAGGTCAGGTTCACCAGTTTGGAACCGCCTTTGAAGTAACTAAGCAGAAGACCGAATACACCAAGAAGGATAGCAAGAGCAAGAGGGTGGGCACCGGCCAGGGCGATAGCACCGATAAGTGGGATCATCGGACCGTGGTTACCGGCCAGGTTGGCGCGGGGGTTGATAAATCCGGATGCTAAGACACAGAAAAGAAGCGCAGGAAGCAGCATCTCTACACGAGCAACTTCGATAGCGAACTCTTTACCCAGATTGATGTGATCCCAGGCTTGAGTCAGGCCGTCGGCCCAAGACATCATTACCGCAGAGTACATTGCGATAATACCGATAGTACCGGCCAGGGCTGGGACTAAATCTTCTAGCTCAAAACGGAAGTCACGACCCGGCAGGTTCAGGCCGAAGCGGCGTGGCTTCATGATTTTCAGCTCATGATCAAGATAGTCAGAGCGACTTGAGAAGTCAGAGGCAGGGCGGTGCAGCTCCTGATAACTTCTTTCTTCAGATGACATAAGTGCCTCGTTCTACGTTTAAATAATTTTTGTATTTAGTGTATCTAACTTTGAGCGCAACCTGGAAATAACCCCTCAGGTGCAAGCTGTTCTATGTGTAATTATATTTCACCAAATTTTACTGAAGTGTACCGCTTGGTCCGATAAAGGGAATTGATCTCGATCACTACGCTTAAAAAAATGTAGGAAAAAAACCAAAAAAAATTGAGCGAGAAGTGCATTTGTTATGAAAAATGAAAGAGATTATATAACTAAAGTAAAACTGTGAACGGGGTCGCAAATAGCTGATTTGGGTTTAAGTTGTTGATTTTTAATGACTTGATTTGCAGCGGCCCATAATCTGTGTTCTACAGGGGAGTCTACACCAAAAGAGGCAGTAATGCGTGCATTTTATGACCAGGGTGATTGGGCTGTAAAAATAGTCATAAAAAAAGCCAGCAACTGAGTTGCTGGCTTTTTTGGCGTCAAAGTTGCAACTTTGTAATAAAATTACTGATTATTTGCTTTTTTAGTGACTAGCGGTGTTGTGCTATGCCACTGGCAACCCTTTACCGCTGGATGATTTGGAACTCACCCAGTTGGTTTTTCTGATTCTCAGCCAGCTGTGACAGGTGGCTGCTGGCCTCGGCCGTCTGGCTAATACCGGCCACGTTCTGGCTGATGATGTCATTAATCGTGGTGATATTGCGGGTAATATCGTCAATCGCCCGGCTTTGCTCGTCAACTGATGCGGTAACATCGCCGTTGACCTGACTGATATGCTCAAGCGCCTGGGTAATGGATTCAATCTGGTTGCTGGTTTGTTCTGCGATTTCGCTATTGGTTCTGACCTTGCTCAAGCTGTTGTTGACGGCATCGACAACGGCTGAGGATTTGTGCTGCAGCTGTTCGATGATAGTTTGGATCTGCTGGGTTGAGTCCTGTGTCTTGGCGGCAAGCACTCTGACTTCGTCGGCAACCACGGCAAACCCGCGACCGCTTTCGCCAGCACGGGCGGCTTCGATTGCTGCGTTAAGTGCCAGTAGATTGGTTTGCTCCGAAATTGAATCGATAACAGTGATGACTTCGCTGATCTTGATACTCTGCTCATTGAGATCGATAACCTGGGTTGATGTTTCATCAAGTTGCGAGGCTAAATCCTCAGTCAGCTGACGGGAGTGCTGGGCAATTTCGGTACTTTCGGCGCCCATCGCCAGTGCCTGCTGGGCACTTTCGTCGGCGGTCTTGGCATAACCGTCTACCTGGGTGGCGGCAGCAGATAGCTCGGTAACCGCAGCAGCAATTTGCTCCACCTGTTGTTGCTGCTCCCGGCCGTTGACCTCACTTTGGGTCATAACTGCAGCCAGCTCTGTCGAGGAGGTCGCAACTTCGTCACTGACACCGCGCAGCGAGCGAATGGTAGCAGCAAGCTGAGAAATGGCATCATCAAGGCTGGCACCTAGCAGGCCAATTTCATTTTTTCCCTTGATGTTTGTCTGGACGTTGAGGTTGCCTTCAGCCAGTGCCTTGACGGCAAGATACAGTGATCCCATTACGCTGCTAATCGCGTTGGATAGGATGATACTGATCGCCAGGGCTAGCACGGTTGCAATCGCTGTTGCCGTTAACTGGCTGGTTGTCACCGAGGCTAATAGCTTAGAGGTCTTGTCCGATAATTCTTCAGTTTTTTGCAGCGAGGCCGTGGCCAGGCCGGTAATGATCTGGGTGTTGTTATTACCCAGCTCAATCATACGATGGGTCGTTGCCTTCTTGTCTTTCTGCAACTGGATAATTTCCAATAACTGGTGTTCCCAAAGCTGGGCATTTTTAATGACTGTTTGTGCTTCAGGCCAGTGCTTAAATTCATCCAGGTATGCATTGAGTTTTTTTGTATATTCTAATGTTGTCTGAGTATCTTGCTGACTTTGTCCTTTTACCCCGACAGCAACATGGTAAAGCATCAAGCCGGCAGTATCCGAGATATCGGAGAGGTTCATGGTCCAGCGATCAACGTCTTCCATACTTCTATTTTTGGCGATCAGTGTATCCGCGGCGGTAATATCCGTGGTGATCCAACTGGTCGCATCATATAGCTTGATGATGTTCTGGCGCTGGGCTCTGAGTTGTTCGGACGCCTGGACATATAATTTGTAGTTGCTGACAAAGTTATCCAACGACTGTTTCGCCTGGGGGGTGAGGGCGCGGTTGTCAGATTGCATCAGGGTGTTGAAGCTGCGCTGTACCTTGGTCAGGTTGCCATTGTTGACTTGAACCATTTCATCAAGGCGGTCATAAAACCCTAGCGCATAAATTGACTTCATGCGGCTGACATCTTGCAAGTCCTGAAATTCTTTCATCGTGCTGTTAAAAGCAATAAAGTCGTTGACTTTATTTGTGTTTGCCTCAACTTCTGATAATAGATTTTGACTAATAATGATAGTAATAATAAAACATAGAACGGCAAAGGCTGACGATAACGAAAGCAGTATCCGCAAAGGAAGGTTTTTAATTGTATTTAGCATGTTTAATCAACGTCGAAAAGTGGCTTCATATGAACATGAAACCAGTGATAGTAATTAGAATTATCGTTGCATATTGATATAAGATCGGAGAAAGCAATCGAGTTGCCCTTTATTATATATCCAGTGAGGTTAACTTAATAGGTTTATTATGTTTATCTGTAAATAGGTCGTCATGAATAATAAAATATCGAATCGTCATTATTTGAAATAATATTTAATATTCTCACATATAACTTCTTATTTTCGTTAAATAATAAAAGTCAAATTTAAATAACTAATTAAGTTCATTACGAAATATAAGAATTAGCCTGCTGATCATCTCGGTATATCAGCCCAGCTCTTTTGATTACGTGTTATTCCCTATGGTTTTGCAAGTCTGTTACATGTGTTCCGGCTTGGCATATATAGATGCCGTGCAGGCACTATTTTGCTCTTTTTGAGAGAAAACTCATCAGTGTTGTAAGTTAATGCTGACTTTTTGACCGTCGTCCCATATTGAAACAGCACCAAGTGAAAGTAATCACAGTTATCTCTTGCTCTCTGTAGCAGAATGAATTGGCCAGAGGGGGTGATCTCAAATACTTTCTCTGGTAACTAATAATTATTCATTACTTTAGTCCAATATTTCAAAAGTATTCAGACTAAAATAGATGAGAAAATGAGGGATACGATGAAAGCAACAATAGCATCAACTATAAACGCGATGCGTGATGACTATATTGCCGCAGTGAAGCGTTTAGTTGCCATTCCCAGTGTTTACCAGGATGACGATAGCGGTACGCCGTTTGGTCAGCCTATCGATGATTGCCTGACGGAAACCCTGAACCTTTGTCATGAGCTGGGGTTCGCCATTTATAAAGACCATAAAGGCTATTACGGTTACGCTGA
The DNA here is from genome assembly GCF_050336885.1 of Photobacterium kasasachensis. Classification (NCBI taxonomy): domain Bacteria; kingdom Pseudomonadati; phylum Pseudomonadota; class Gammaproteobacteria; order Vibrionales; family Vibrionaceae; genus Photobacterium; species Photobacterium kasasachensis. The sequence continues at coordinate 15,115 of NZ_JAKJSH010000028.1, read as the reverse complement.
AATAGGCGACGGTGAGCAAATGATTGGTGTGCTGGGGCACCTGGATGTTGTGCCTACCGGTGAATTATCAGCCTGGGATTCAGCCCCGTTTGAACCGGAAATTCGTGATGGCAGACTTTATGGCCGCGGGACTCAGGACGATAAAGGTCCAACCCTGGCTGCCATTTTTGCCGTTAAGGCACTGATTGATAGCGGTGTTAAATTAAATAAACGGATTCGGTTTATTTTTGGTACCGATGAAGAAACCTTGTGGCGCTGTATCGACCGTTATCTGGAAAAAGAAGAAGTGCCGCAGTGCGGCTTTACTCCTGATTCTGCATTCCCGTTAATTCATGCGGAAAAAATGCTGATCCAGTCTTGGTTGCATGGCCCGGGTGATGAATTATTACAACTTGATTGTGGTGGTGCCCTGAATGCCGTTCCTGAACTGGCGAAATATGAAGGGCCGCTTTGGGAAGAATTGGCAAGTAAGCTTGATGATCTTGGCTTTGATTTTACGGCCGAAGATGCCGAGGTAACCGTATTTGGTAAAGCCGCGCACTCTGCGGCAGCTGATATCAAAGGGGTTAATGCCATTGCCCGTTTGTGTATGGCACTGAGTGAGCTTGGTGTGACACATCCTGCGATACGGTTCGTGGCCGAGCTGGTTGGCCAGGATGCCAATGCCAAAGAGATTTTTGGACCGGTTGAAGATGTGAGCGGTCGGTTGACCTTTAATGTGGCTCAGCTATGTATTGATTCACAACATAGCAAGCTCGGTATTGATATCCGGGTACCGGTGACGTTTAGCAAAGAGAATTTTGACAGCGACATGACGGCTGTCAGCGAGCAGTATGATCTTCAATATGAAGAGTTTGATGTGTTGCCATCGTTGTATATGCCGGCTGAAAGCCCGGTTATCCAGACCTTGATGGCAGCCTATCAGGAAGTAAGCGGTGATCTGGAAAGCCAGCCTATGACCTCTGGGGGAGCAACCTATGCGCGTGCTATCCCTAACTGTGTGGCCTTTGGGGCGATTTTTCCCGGTCGCGACAAAGTTGAGCACATGCCCAACGAGTACCTCATTATTGATGACATGCTTAAAGCGATGAACGTGTATGCAAATGCGATTTATCAATTGCAGGGAGTAGAGCTATGACAACAGCAACAGAGGCTGGCAAAGCGAAGAAATCCTTCAAGATGCCAACGGTTTACACCATTCTCTTTATTATTATTGCTCTTGTGGCATTGCTGACATGGATCATGCCGGCAGGTAAGTATGACTATATCGTCAACGGCACTGATCAGGTGATCCCGGCGGCGGAAGTGCTCGACTATGACGGTGGCGAAAGACTGCTGCCGATCCCGGGCTCCTACCAGGAACTGGAATCTTCGCCACAGGGCTTTATTGACGTGCTGATGGCGCCGATCAAGGGCTTCCACAAAGCCGTAGACGTCGCACTGTTTGTATTGGTAATTGGTGGCTTCCTGGCCGTTACTATGCGAACCGGTGCCATGGACTCCGGTGTGGCGGCGATTGTACGTAAGTTCCATGGTCGCGAGCAGATGATGATCCCGGTATTGATCAGCTTGTTCGCACTCGGTGGATCGACCTACGGTATGGCGGAAGAGACCGTGGCTTTCTGGGCGGTGATCTTGCCGGTAATGGCGGCGGCCGGCTACGACCGCATGGTTGCGGCAGGGATCATTCTGCTTGGCTCGGGGGTGGGCGTACTGGCCTCGACGGTTAACCCGTTTGCTACCGGTATTGCTTCAGGGTTTGCCGGCCTGCCAATTGGTGAGGGTATTGGCTTACGAGTGATCCAGCTGATCATCCTGATTGTTCTGGCATCATGGTTTGTTATGCGCTACGCCTCCAAGGTCAAGGCAGACAAATCCCATTCAGTGCTGGCTGATATTGAATTTAACGATGAGTTCTCCCACGTAAAAGAAGATACTGGCGAGTTTACCACCAAGCAGAAGCTGACAATGGGCGTGTTCTTCGGCGCCTTCCTGGTCATGATTTACGGTGTGATCCCTTGGGAAGACATGGGCATTACCGCAATTCCGACCCTGTGGTGGTGGTTCGATGAACTGTCGACGCTCTTCCTCGCCTCTGCCATTTTGATCGCAATTATTAACCGCATGTCTGAAGGCGACTTTATCAAGACGTTCCTTGAAGGTGCCAAAGACCTGATTGGCGTAGCACTGGTGGTTGCGGTCGCTCGTGGTATTTATGTGGTGATGGATAACGGCGTGATCATCGACACCATCCTTAACTGGGCAGAAGGTGTGGTAACCGGTTTGTCCTCGGGCGTGTTTGTGGTCGTGACATACTTTGTTCACATCGTGCTGAGCTTCTTCATTCCTTCAACCTCCGGTCTGGCGACGGTTTCAATGCCATTGATGGCACCGCTGGCTGATTTCTCGGGTATCGGTCGTGACTTGATCATTACGGCTTACCAGTCTGCCAGTGGCTGGATCAATATCTTCGCGCCAACGGCGGGACACCTGGTTGCCGGTTTGGCTCTGGCCAAGATCCCGTACGAGCGTTTCCTTAAATGGGTAATGCCGTTTGTGATTATGGTGCTGGCGGTGACGGTAGTAACGCTATTTGCCGGTGCCGCAATGGCGTAATCATGCTTAGTTAGGGCCTGGTTCTGAGGTATTGGGCCGAAAAGGACGAAGACGGGGACGATGATAAGTCGTCCCCGTCTTTTTTTTGGTGATATGACCGGTCAAGCGCTTGGGGCTGGCTAATTATTTCTGATAATATCGAAATATATAAGTTGACGGATTTACTCATGGAATTAGAAATTGTTGCCAAGGCCTTGAAAGAGCTAGGCCATCCGACGCGTTTGCGGGTATATAAGCATTTGGTGAAATCAGGCTATAACGGTTTGCCTGTCGGTAAGTTGCAAGAAGAGCTGGATATTCCGGGCTCGACATTATCACACCATATTTCAGGGCTGGTGTCGGCTGGGCTGATAGAGCAACAACGTGACGGCAGAACCCTTTACTGCATCCCCCAGTACGACATGCTCGATGGGGTGGTGGGCTTTTTGCAAGATGAGTGTTGCAGTAGCCAGCCACCGGGTGAAGAAAAGGAATAAACGTCCAATCGCGTTACGATTTTGGCCGCAGGGCGAGAACATGCAGCAACCTTTCCGGGGTTTGTGGCCAGATAAGCGGGCTGGCAACCGGGTTGTTTTCGTTGAACCAGCCGGTGAAGCGCTGTGTATTGTACTGATAAAACTGCACGGTATTGTAGAGCGGCACCGTTACTTGTTGGCCGGCAATAATCTCGTTGAGTTCGCGAATAATGGCCAGCCGCTGGTGGGCGGTAGAGACGGTCGGAAACTGTGCCAGCAAGCTATCGACCCGGGCATTTTTATAGAAATGCATGGCATAGCGCGGGTACTGCGGAGCCTGGTAACGGCTATTGAACGCCGTATCGAAGTACTTGAACGGGGTCGGACCTTGCGGAAAGTTGGTCAGGGCCAAGGTATAGTCGCCATCTGTCAGGCTGTCGACGAAGTGGTTAAAATCGGCCTCGACCAATCGAATTTTCAATCCAACTTGTTCCAGCATTTCCGCCAGCAGCAGGGCGGTGGTATTAAAATCAGACCAGCCTCTTGGCGTCAGAAGCGTTAGCTCCAGCGCGCTGCCGGATGGCAGCTCCCGCCAGCCGTCATCATCCTTATCCTCGATGCCTAACAACGACAGCTGCTCTTTTGCCAGTTCCGGGTTGTATGTCATATAGGGCAGGTATTTCTCTGTCGCAATCGGATCGGCCCAATGTTCAAAGCGCTGACTCATCCCCGAGGCGAATCTTGAGGGTACCCCCTGGCCAAAGGCGGCGATATTGATCAGTTGCTGACGTTGTACCGACATAGATACCGCCCGGCGGAAATCGACTTCCTCAAAGACGGATCTTATTTCCGGCTCCGAGGCCTTGAAGTTAAATAGGAGGCTGATAGGGCTGGATGGCGGTAGCCAGTACTTAAAGTCCGGCGAGTAGGAGGCATACTGACGTTCGATATCAGGAATAAACGATCCAGCCCAGTCGAACTCCCCCTTTGATATCCGCGCGATAAAGTCATCGTTATTGGTGATCTTGGGATAACGGAGGCAGTCGATGTGACGCGCTTTTGCTTGCCAGTAGAACGGGTTGCCGCATTGCAGATAACCTGCTTCGCTAAGTGATTCTATCTGGGTATAGGGGCCGGTACCTACAGGTGTGGTATTGGCATAGGTAACGGGATCGGCAACCTTCTCCCACTGATGCTTGGGAACAATTGGCAATAGCACCAGATTATAGGCGACGAGGGCATTGGGGTTATTAAGCTTGAAATAGACTTCGTGCGGGCCAAGTTTTTTTACACTTTCTACCCATTGATTTATGCCATGTGAATCAAGTTCTGGATATTTTTGTGCTAGAGAAAATGAAAAAACAACATCATCAGCGGTGAATGATTTTCCATCTGACCAGGATATTTTTTCTCTGAGGGTAAAAGTGATCCCTTTCAGATCAGGGTCCAGCTGGTAACCCGTAGCAAGTCGGTATTCCGGCTTATTGTTTTGCAGGGTATTGAAAACAATGAGAGGCTCAAAGATAAACTCATGCGTCGTAGGCATGCTTGCCTTGGAGAAAGGGTTAAAATTGGCAGTAATCTGATCGACGTAGGCCGGGACTACAGTAAGAACACTGCGGTTTTCTTGCTCTTGGGCCAATACTCCTGCTTGACAGGAAAGCACTATCAAACCAATGAGTAACAGCCTAATGCTATAGTGAGTTACTTGATTAAAATAGGCTCTATACATATACCAACCCGGCCCGACTTACGCTATGACGATTTTATCGCAATAACCTACCTTAAGTTGGGGCTATTATCAAATCTCCTGATCGGGCTGATAAATGACTAATTATGCACACTATTTAACTGTTGATTCTTGAGGTTTTTAGGTTAACAAAATGTTGCTAATTGTGGTTCGTGGTGATACCTTCGATGAAGTGCTCGGAAAACAGACTATATCTCTATAACTGAATTTATGTGCCAGAAGGCTAAAAAACGGTCAGATGAGAGTCATTAAAGAGCGTAATTTCCCGATTCACGGAGCAACAGGAGTTAGCGCGCATGGCAGATGTAGTGGCGCTTGATGTAAAGGAACTGCATAAGTCTTTTGGTCAGAATGAAGTCCTAAAAGGAATTTCGCTGACGGCTCACCGTGGCGATGTTATTTCAATTATTGGTTCTTCCGGTTCAGGGAAGAGTACATTTCTTCGCTGCATCAATTTATTGGAAACCCCGACTCAGGGTGAAATCTGGGTGAATGGCGAACTGATAAAAATGAAAAATAATCGCCGGGGAGAGTTTTTACCGGTGGACGAAAAGCAGGTTCAGCGAATTCGCTCGCGGCTTGCGATGGTTTTTCAGGGCTTCAATCTGTGGTCGCATATGACAGTGCTGGGTAATGTTATCGAGGCGCCTATTCATGTATTGGGGGTTCCCAAGGCCGAAGCTATCGAAAAGGCCGAGGAGTTGCTGAAGAAAGTGGGTCTGTACGAACGACGTAACTATTACCCGGGCCATTTATCTGGCGGTCAGCAGCAACGGGCTGCAATAGCAAGGGCGCTGGCAGTCGATCCGGAAGTCATGCTATTTGATGAGCCGACATCTGCTCTGGATCCGGAGCTGGTGGGCGAAGTGTTGGGTGTCATGCAGGATTTGGCACAAGAGGGCAGAACAATGCTGGTGGTCACCCATGAGATGGCGTTTGCCCGCGATGTGTCCAACCAGGTGATGTTCTTGCATCAGGGATTGGTAGAAGAACAGGGGCATCCCGACAAATTATTTACCAACCCTGAATCAGAAAGGTTACAGCAGTTTATTTCTTCGATTTACTAAACTGAGTATTCGGTTTTTTTATCACTGCGTCGGCTTGTTTGGGGACAGGCCGGTTCAGGTGCAAACACAACAGGAGTAGAAGATGAAAAAATGGATTTTGGCAGCTGCCATGGTATCAGCACTTGGTGCAACATCGGTGCAGGCAAAAGACTGGAAGGTTGTTCGTTTTGGTATCGAAGGTGCCTACCCTCCATTTAGCTGGACAGAGCCAAGCGGTGAGCTGAAAGGCTTTGATGTTGATATGGCCAACGCGCTGTGTAAGGAGCTGCAGGCAAAATGTAAGATTGTTGCCCAGGATTGGGACGGCATCATTCCTTCGCTGCTAGCCCGTAAATACGACGCCATTATTGCGGCGATGTCGATTACCGAAGAGCGCAAGAAGAAAGTTGACTTCACTGGCAAATACGCCCTTATTCCAAACAAGTTTGTTGCCAGGAAGGGAACGGATATTGAGTTCACCAAAGAGGGGCTCAAAGGCGTGAAGGTGGGGGTTCAGCGTGCAACAACTCACGATAAATACCTGACAGACAACTATGGTGGTTCTGTTTCTATTGTACGTTACGGCTCCTTTGATGATGCCTACCTGGATCTTAAGGCAGGCCGAATTGCCACTATCCTTGGTGATGCCTCAGCGCTTGAAGAAGGTCTGCTGAATAAGAGCGGTGGTGATGGTTATGAGTTTATTGGCCCGTCACTGACCGACCCTAAGTGGTTTGGCGATGGCTTCGGTATCGCTGTTCGTAAGCAAGACAAAGACCTCACCAAGCAGCTGGATCAGGCTATCAAGTCTTTGCGTGAAAAAGGCATCTACCAGGAAATTGCAGCGAAATATTTCGCTTACGATGTCTACGGTCAGTAAAGCGTTGTAGGTATGAGTCTCTAGAGGCGAGTATCGAGCCGAGATGCTCGATACTCGTCCCTGGTTACTTCTCCCTTTGCAGTATAAAGGAGCAACCTTTTGTTAGATTTAAAAGGATATGAATGGTCACTGGTTGAAGGGGCATGGATTACCCTGCAGGTAGCCTTGCTATCGCTAGTGCTGGCCATGATCTTAGGTATGCTGGGTGCGTTGGCGAAGCTTTCTCCGTATCGCTGGGCGAGGGCGGTAGCCACACTATATACCACGGTGATCCGCGGGATCCCTGATCTGGTGCTGATGATGCTGATTTTTTTCGGCGGGCAGATGCTGTTGAATGACAGCCTGTATAGCATGAATGAATGGCTCAACAATTACTTCTCCTCATCGGATCCGAATCATGAGTGGACGGAGTATCTGCCGGACTATGTTGAAATCAGTCCGTTTGTCGCCGGTATTCTAACAATTGGTTTTATCTTCGGCGCCTATATGGCCGAAACCTTCCGCGGGGCCATTTTATCGGTCGATAAAGGTGAGCTTGAAGCCGGAAAAGCCTATGGCATGAGTGGTTTCCTTTCTTTTCGACGTATTTTGTTGCCGCAGATGATCCGCCATGCCTTGCCGGGATTTGGTAATAACTGGCTGGTATTGCTCAAAACAACCGCTCTGGTATCAATTATTGGCCTCGACGACATGGTCCGTAAGGGGGCACTGGCTGCCGGAACGACTCAGATGCCATTTACCTTCTATATGACGGTTGCTGTTATTTTTCTTATCTTTACCTCTTTTTCCACCACGGCACTTAAGTGGGTAGAGCGTAAATTCAGTATTCATGCGAGGTAAGTGATGGACTTTAGTATTCTTATCGAGAGCTGGCCACTCTACCTCGAAGGCTTCTATACCACGGTATGGATGGTGTTTGTTGCCCTGATTGTCGGGCTTATTATTGCGATTCCGATTGGGATTGCCAGAAATAGCAAACTGCCTGTCGTGTCCGGACCAGCATGGGCGTTTATTTACTTTTTTCGCGGTACACCGTTGTTGATCCAGCTGTATCTGATCTATTACGGATTAAGTCAGTTGATTGTGGTTCAGGGTACCCTGTGGCAGGATGCCTGGTTTTGTGCGCTGGTGGCTTTTGTTCTGAATACGGCTGCCTACACCGCTGAAATCATTCGAGGCGCGATCAATAGTATGCCAAAAGGTGAGATAGAAGCGGCGAAGGCATATGGCATGAGCACGCCACAAGCGTTTCGTAGGGTGATACTTCCCAGTTCTTTGCGACGTGCGCTGCCAGCCTACAGTAACGAAGTGATCTTTATGGTCCATGGCTCGGCTGTCGCCGGTATTGTAACCATCGTTGATTTGACCGGGGCCGCCCGAATTGTCAACTCGCGCTACTATGCGCCGTTTGAGTCTTTCTTGTTCGCAGGTCTGTGCTATATGGTGCTGACATTTATCATTATCTGGGGCTTCAGAAAGCTGGAAGGTCACTGGATGAAGCATCTGCGCCCGCTGACTTGATGGAGACCGCGCCGACAGAGAATAGAGCCAGCCTTGCTGGCAAGAAAAGAAAGCCCAGATTTCTCTGGGCTTTTTGCATTGCTCGGGACTTGCAGTTACTTGAATGTCGACCAAATCGGCGCATGATCAGACGGCTTTTCGATCCCGCGCAGTTCGTAGTCGATCCCTGCCTCGATACAGCGCTCTGCCAGTGACGGGGTTGCCAGTACCACATCAATACGCAGGCCACGGTTATCGACAAACCCTTTGGAGCGGTAGTCAAACCACGAGAACTTGTCGTCAACCTCAGGGTGAAGCTGGCGGAAGGTATCGACAAAACCCCAGTCCATTAATGTTTTCAACCATTCGCGTTCAATCGGCTGGAAAGAACATTTGCCAGTCTTCAGCCAGCGTTTGGCGTTGGCTGGCCCGATACCGATATCCAGGTCGATAGGGCTGATATTGATATCACCCATAACAATCACTTCTTCTTCATTGTTGTGGTGATCGTTCAGGTAACCCATCAGATCGGCATAGAATTTTTCTTTCGCCGGAAACTTGGTCTCGTGGCTGATGTTATCGCCTTGCGGGAAATAGCCATTGAGGACGGTGACTTTCTTGCCGTCGGCCTGCTCGAAGGTTGCCATAATCATACGGCGCTGCGCATCTTCGTCATCGGTCGGGAAGCCTTTTTTCACCTCGACAGGCTCTTGTTTGCAAAGCATAGCAACACCGTAGTGCGCCTTTTGGCCGTGGTGGTAGACTTTGTAGCCCATCGCCTCGACATCTTCGAGCGGGAAGGCTTCGTCGTGAACTTTGATTTCCTGAAGGCCGATCACGTCAGGCTGATGTTTGTCGATCAGAGCCTGAAGCTGGTGAAGGCGAGCCCGGAGGCCGTTGATGTTGAATGAGATGACTTTCATTTTAATTATTCCCAAAGGTTATCAGGCTGTTAACTGGCATTCGTTGGATTTTATCATACAACCGGGGAGGCGGTGAAAGAACTCTTGTTGGTTACGGGTTTAATATTAGGGAAATAGATGAAACTAAATGTTTTGAGACAAGTAAGATCTTACTTTTAATATATTTACAGGTGTGATAATTTTCATCCATCTATTTATCAAGCCTAACAATAATGAAACCAATAGATGATATCGATATTCGGTTGCTAAAGCTGTTTTTGGCAATTGCCGATAGTGGTGGTTTTTCTGCAGCTCAATATCAATTAAATATGCACCAATCTAGCATAAGTAAAAAAATGAGTGATTTGGAAACGCGACTGGGAATGACACTATGCCAACGCGGAAGAGGGGGGTTTAATTTAACGACAGATGGCTTAAAAGTTTATGAAGCCAGTAGGAAACTGTTTGAACATATCAATGATTTTCAATGTGAAATTAATGATATACGCAATATATCAAGTGGAAACATCCAGATAGGTTTAACCGATAACCTGGCCACAAATAACCATTGCCACATTCAGACTGCGATCAGTGAGTTTTGTAACAGATATTCAAAAGTAAATATCAATACCCATATATTTGATACGGCAATGATCGAATCAAACTTGTTAGACAGTAAGTTTGACGCTGGGATTACATCACCAGAAGTGTTTAAAAGTGGCCTAAAGTATATTTATATTTTTAATGAGCAACAGTATTTATATTGTACCCCTTCGCATCCTATCCTGAGTTTGGGGCGGACAGTGACGGCTGATGATATCCTGGCTCATCCTGTTGTCGACCGTGGCTTGGCCCACCCGGTAACACCGTTGAATCATATTAAAGAGCAGGCGTATAAATCGAAAACGACGAACATGGAAGCAACTGCACATATGATTCTCTCTGGTCATTTCATTGGTTATCTTCCAGAGCATTATGCTCAAATATGGTTAGAACGTCAGAAAATGGTAAAAATACCGATAACTGCCGAATTGGAATATAAGCCGAATTTTTATTTGACGATAAATGAGCAGCAAGATTTGTCCTGTGCAGCGAAAGCCTTGGTTTCTGCTATTAAAGAGGCTCATGGTGTTAATACCGACAGTTAATTAACATTAGCAGTAACAAGTGTTATTGTTGGCTTAATATTTTGTGGTGATAATATTAAACTGGTTGTACTTTTAATAAGGTATATATAATAGTAATGTCTTATTTTTGGCCTCTTTCCCTTACTTTATTAAAAAGCCAAGTGAATATAATAAAATAGCTATTTAATGTTGGAGCTAAATAGATATAACTACGCCCTCTTCGATGTGGTTATTTTGAGGCTCCACCTATGCAACACCCTTCTTTATCGTTTGACCTTCGTGTAATTGAAGACAATGCCCGGATATTGGGACATCTTTGCGGCGATAAAGGAGTTATTCCCGTGGGAATTTCCAAGCTGATTGCAGGTACGGAGTCGATTGCTCGAGCGATGATATTAGGTGGTATTCAAACTATTGGGGATACACAGCTACAAAACCTGATGAAGATCGCCGATCTTCCTTTACGGAAAATGCTGCTACGAAGAGTGTTGTTGTCGGATGTTGAGGATGTTGTTGAGTATGCTGATATTTCTCTTCACACCAACGGCGTAGTACTTGAAGCATTGTCGAGAGCGGCGGTCGCGGCCAGCAAGAGTCATGAGGTGATTCTTATTCATAACTTTGACAGTTTGCCTGATACTCCGGCTAATGGCTTCGGTACGGAAATACTGGTCGAGCAAGTGTTAAGGCTACCGGGCCTGACGTTTGGCGGAATCTGCAGCCAGTTGGCGTGCTATGAAGACTATGAAAAGGGCTCGGTGGGAACGGGTGACGCAACTGACTATTCAGCTTATTCGATTTGTTCTACTGACTTTGCAGGCAGCCATAGTGTCGAGAGCTTGTCGGGGGCCGACATTGCAGGCGTTGTACTCAGGATGGCTGAAAAAAATAGCCTGCCCAGCCTGATCCAGTTACGTATGGGGAGTGCTTTAATCATGGGGCTCGGTTTAAATACGACTTTAATCCCTGATATGCCCCAGTCCGCAATCAGCCTTGAGGCAGAAATCGTTGAGATAAAAGAAAAGTCTTCTGTTTATATGTACTCCATTCATGCAGAACAGCCCAATCACGAGCTGCAGTTCAACGATCGCGGTCTCAGGTTAAGAGCCCTGTGTGCTATCGGGAAGCGAGATGTTGATGTTCGGCAGCTAACGCCTGCCGATGATGGCATTATGATTATCGGGGCGACGGATAAGGTGTTGATTCTTGATATCACTGATGCCAATACCAGCTATCAAATTGGTGAGCCCCTGCATTTTCATCTTTCATACCATGGTGTACTGCAATGCATGGCTTCAAAGGCTGTTTCCAAGCAATACTGGTGTTAGCCATTATCAGGTAGCTGGTCTCAAGGTATAGCTTGCGATATCTGCCTATTCAGAAACTTCGAACAACATCATCAATCCCTTGATACCGACCTTAAGTCAGGAAGCACTTATACTCTATAGCCAGAACGAAAGACTTTTTACTGAATTCTGGGGGTTGAGATGGGTAAGTTAGTAAATGGTGTATGGCAGGATGTCTGGTATGACACCAAATCAAGTGACGGTGAGTTTGTGCGCGAAGATGCAGGCTTTCGCCATTGGCTAACGGCCGATGGCAGCAACGGACCAGAAGGGCAGCAGGGCTTCAAGGCTGAATCCGGGCGCTATCACCTTTATGTTTCGCTAGCATGTCCCTGGGCGCACCGAACGTTGATTTTCCGTCATCTTAAAGGATTGGAGCCACATATCGATGTGACGGTGGTGAGCCCGGATATGGGGGAGCAGGGCTGGGTATTCCGTGAGCCCGAGCCGTTGTATGGTTTTCAACATATGCACCAGCTCTATAGCAAAGCTAAGTCGGATTATACTGGCCGGGTAACAGTTCCCGTATTATGGGACAAACAAACCCAGACCATTGTCAGCAATGAGTCGTCAGAAATCATCCGGATGTTTAACTCGGCATTCAACCATATCACCGGCAACACTGACGATTATTACCCGCAGGTGCTGCGTGCTGACATCGACAAGTGGAATGATTATATCTACCCAACCATCAACAACGGTGTGTATCGCTGCGGCTTTGCGACTACGCAAGAAGCTTATGATGTTGCGTTCGAAGAGTTGTTCGCAGCATTAGATAAGGTTGAAAATCACCTGGCTGAGAGTCGCTACCTTGCCGGTGATACATTGACAGAAGCGGACTGGCGCCTCTTCACTACCTTGGTCAGGTTTGATGCCGTCTATGTTGGCCACTTTAAATGTAACCTTAAGCGGATTGCTGATTACCCGAACATTCAAGGTTATCTCAAAGAGCTATATCAATATTCAGAAGTGGCGAAAACGGTCGATTTTCACCACATCAAGCGTCATTACTATTTCAGTCATACCATGATCAATCCGACTGGCGTTGTTCCGCTAGGACCGGAGTTGGACTTGTTGTCTCCTCACGGCCGCGATCGACTGTAATTCCTTCGTACTCTCGTGCCGGACTAGCTGGCTAGTGGCGTTTGGATACTGGCGGGTAGGTAGTGGCTGGCTCTCTTTCTGTAGGCCACTGCCAGCCGTATCTGGTGAGGGGGATGTTGCGGTTCACTCATCAGACTCAGCACATTATCGCGCCATTGTGCCAGATCATCCGGTAATGGCATGGCAGAAACTGCTTGCAGGCTCTGCCGAATCTTGTCCTCGTCAAATTGCTTCAGAAGATATAGACACTGCAACCGTCCTATGTGTGCTTCACTGCAGTAGGGGTAATCAATGAGAATTTGCTCGTAGAGAATCAGGGCCTGGTCTGCCTGATGAATATCAAATAGCTGATAGCAATGGGCGAGGGTGCTTTCGAGATTTCTCACTGACTGTATCAGTGCCTCATTGCTTCTTAGTGCGTCAAGGCGGTTTTGGCTATGGCCGTCAAACTGATCGCGCAGTTTCAGGGCTCGGTTTATCTCGCCAATCAGCTTTGTTTCGCCAAGGTGAATCAAGGCGGGCAGTACATCGGCCAGAATCACCGAGGGCAGCTTGGTTATAGAGTCGAAGTAGGTCGACAAACCGAGCATGAGCCGCCGCTTGGCCTTAAGGGGCTGTTCTTGAGCCAGATAGAGTCTGGCAAGCGTAACATGTCCAAAGCAATCCAGGAAGGGTTGCTGAATAGGCAGCAACCTTGAGTGGGCACGATGGTGGATCGCTTTCAGTTCCTGTCGAAGAACCCTGCGGCTTTTATTTGTTGATTGAGCAAAGTACAGCTGTTCAAAAATCGCGGTAAATTCGGCAAAGCGAATGATCCAGCCGATATCAATAATGGGCAGTCGCGAGGCAAGTGTTTTTCCTGCGCTAACAAGGTTCTCTGTGTTATTAAGATCTGCGGCCAGTTGGGCAACTCTCAGTGCCCGGTGGCTGATGCTCGGAGTGAAGCTCAAGGCGGTTTCGGCTGTTGTGAGCGCTTCGTAATAATGCTGGCTCTCTTCCTGGTAATGAGACAGGCAGTCGTAGGCATCCATAATAAGCGGCGAGCGTTTGATAAGCTGCTCAAGTACCGCAATGGCATCGGCCAGCATGCCCTTATGGTGCAGAAGGCGAGCTTCAATCAGACTAATCTGATGGGTGGGATTTTTTCGTTTTAAAATAGTGGTAATCTGCTCGGCCTGTTCCCATTTCCCGGATTCAATAAGCAAATCCAGCAATAAAGCTTCAGTTCGATGGTTATGCCCTTGCTCTCTCAGCTGCTTTTTGCACAGCTCGATAGCCATAGTGATCCCATGTACCTCCAGCGCCTCGTAAATCGGTTTGCGCTCGACACATGCTATACGCACTTCAGTTAATTTCCTCTTGAGCCCTGACAGAGTAACAGGCTTGGTCATAAAACTGTCAGGCTCGACAGCCATCGAGGTCAGAATCACCTCGGTAGAAGCATCGCCGGAGATCATGATGATGCCGCAATCAGCCGAGATATATTTACGTTTTCTCAGCAGACAAAGTAGTTCAAAGCCGTTGAGGGTGGCATCAAGGTGGTAGTCGGTTAGCAGCAGATCGTAATGATGCTTTTTACAGCTTTCGATAGCATGTTGATGGGTGAGTGAGACGTCGATATTGCGAAGCCCAAGGTTGTTCAGCAGGCTTTTTAACATGGCCGCAGCTGTACGCTGATCATCAATAATCAGTACTCTTAACTTACTGAAATCAATATCAATTGATTGAGAGTTGCTGCTCTGGAACTGGGCCATAACATACCCCTGCGTTAGCATCAAATATGCATTTGGTTTTACTCTAGCGTGATTTGCAGGATCGGCTTTGTCTCAAAAAAGAGATTCTTCTTAAATGGTAGTCTTTTTTTGAGTTAGTAAGAACAAAAAAACAGCACAAAAAAAGCCAGCTGCTTGCGCAACTGGCTTATAAATGATGGTGGAGGGAGATGGATTCGAACCATCGAAGGCGGAGCCGTCAGATTTACAGTCTGATCCCTTTGGCCACTCGGGAACCCCTCCACGGGGTGTTGCTAAATTGTCGGCTTTTAAAGCCAGAAAACTGTCGGCCACTCTAGTGAGTTAAACAATTTTCAAAATGATGGTGGAGGGAGATGGATTCGAACCATCGAAGGCGGAGCCGTCAGATTTACAGTCTGATCCCTTTGGCCACTCGGGAACCCCTCCACGGGGTGTTGCTAGTTGTTGGCTTTTAAAGCCTGAAAACTGTCGGCCACTCTAGTGAGCTAAACAATTTTCAAAATGATGGTGGAGGGAGATGGATTCGAACCATCGAAGGCGGAGCCGTCAGATTTACAGTCTGATCCCTTTGGCCACTCGGGAACCCCTCCACGGGGTGTTGCTAAATTATCGGCTTTTAAAGCCAGAAAACTGTC
>NZ_JAKJSH010000027.1:0-79634 GCF_050336885.1 Photobacterium kasasachensis | reverse complement strand
CCCTAACCCTCCCTTCACAAGGGGAGGGAACTAAAACCTCGATCCTAAACAGTTAATCGAGGTTCTCCAGTCCCCACTTATACAGCGCATTCTTCTTCACGCCATGGATCTCAGCAGCCAGCGCCGCCGCTTTCTTCAGCGGCAGTTCCTTGGTCAGCAAAGTCACGGTTCGCAGCGCATCTGCCGGCAGGTCGTCTTTCTGCGCCCGGTGGCCCGCCACCAGCAGAACCATCTCGCCGCGGGTACGGTTGCTGTCCTCGCCCAGCCATTCCACCAGCTCACCCAGCGGTGCGCCATGGATAGTTTCATAGGTTTTGGTCAACTCGCGGGCCAGCACCACCTGACGATCCGGCCCCAGTACGGCCAGCATATCTGCCAGCGAATCCGTAATCCGGTGCGGTGATTCATAAAAAATCATCGTCCGCTCGTCATCGGCCAGCTCCTGGAAACGATCCCGGCGCCCTTTGCTTTTCGGCGGCAAAAAACCTTCGAAGCTAAAGCGATCAGACGGCAGGCCCGCCCCGCTCAGTGCCGTTACCACGGCACACGGGCCCGGCAGAGGAACAACTTTGACACCCGCCTGACGACAACGGTTGACCAGATGGTATCCTGGATCGCTAATCAGGGGAGTACCGGCATCCGACACCAGGGCGATGCTCGTGCCTGCCTGTAGCTTCTCGATCAAATAATCGGCTTTTTGCTGCTCATTGTGATCATGAAGTGCAAAGGTGCGGGTTGAGATAGAGAAATGTGTCAACAAGCGCGATGTATGGCGTGTATCTTCTGCGGCAATTAAATCCACATTTGCTAATACATCCAATGCACGCTGCGTGATGTCCGCTAAATTACCGATTGGTGTAGGTACGATGTACAAAGTTGCGACATCTACCGTGCATGAATTGGTCTCACTCATTTGTCTAAGATCTCATCTGCAATTAATATAGAGAGTAATTTGTCACAGTTGAATGAATTCAATGCTCAATTTTACCCATAAGCGTAAAAGTGTATCACGACTATTAGCGCCTGTAGCCCTCGCCGTGATCTTGGCCGGCTGCTCGACGCCAACTCAACAACAGGCCGTGACCGCCGATATTACCGCTGCCGTCACCGATACGTCAGCCAATTATCTGATCAAAGCCGAGTCGAGCGAAGGAACAGAAAGCATCGACTGGCACATTTTGGCCCTCAAGGCCCTGATAAAAGAAGGCAGCTGGTCGCAGGCCGAACAGCAGGCCAACCGCCTGGGACGGCTGTCGATGAGCCCGCTCCAGATGGCCGAATGGCAGCTGGCACGCGCGACCCTGCGTTATCAGCAAGGCCAGTCTCAGTCTGCGCTCGATACCCTGAACTTCCAGCCATGGTGGACACTGGCAGACAGCCAATACCTGCGTTTTCACATGCTCCGTGCCGAACTGCTTGGCCAGACCAACCAGTCATTCAAGGCTGCTCGCGAGCGGACCGCGCTGGATCAGTACCTCAAGGCTGAGCAGAAAGGGGCAAACTGGCAAAACCTGTGGCGGGACCTTTCCCACTACAACAATAACCAGCTACAGGCAACCAAGCTGAGCGAGGATGAAACCGTCCTGCGCGGCTGGGTCCAGCTGAGTATTCTCAAGAACACGTATTCACAGCGCCCGGCTAAGCTCAAGAGCACGGTCGAAGAATGGCTGGCCAAAAACCCCTATCACCCGGCCAACCAATATCTGCCCGCTGAACTGCAGGCGATTATGGAGCTTGAAATTACCCAACTGAACAATGTCGCCCTGCTGCTGCCGCTGTCAGGCCGCTATGAGAACTCCGGCAAGGCCGTCAGGGACGGCTTTATCAACGCGATGCTCGACGATACCGGCCGTGATGCCGAAACCGAGCTGGCCATCTATGATACCGAAGCCGAACCGGTCAGCTCGATTGTCAGCAAACTGGAACAGGACGGTATTGAGCTGGTCATCGGCCCGCTACGTAAAGAGAAGATTACCGACTTCCAGCGCAGCAATGACACCAATATCACTTTGCTGGCCCTGAATGAGCCCGAGCAGCTCAGCATGACCCAGTCCAATGCCTGTTACTTCTCGCTATCACCAGAGCAGGAAGCCGAGCAGGCCGCCCGACACCTGTTTGCAAAGGGCCACGAGTACCCGATGGTACTGGCACCGGGTAACAGCTTTGGCGAGCGTGTCAGCAACGCCTTTATCGAACAATGGCAGCAACTAACCGGCAAGTCACCGGCAATTAGTTCCTTCAGCTCGCGCAAGCAAATCCAGCAGCAGATTGCGACCGTCTTCGGCTTGACTGAAAGCCAGGCGCGTATCAACCAAATGCAGCAGGTACTGGGCCTGGAGCTAGAAGCCCAGCCACGCAGCCGCCGCGATACCGATGCAGTCTACCTGGTTGCCAACAAAAATGAGCTGACCCTGCTCAAGCCATTTATCGAAGTCGCGATTAACCCGGACATCGAACCGCCAAAACTGTACGCCAGCTCTCGCAGCTACCCGGACAGCAAGGGCGACAACAGCGAGCTAAGGGGCATAGAATTTAGTGATATCCCGCTGCTGGTCGATGCCAACCATAACTTTATGGCGCGCTACAACGAACTGTGGCCTAATGCCAAAAACACCGATATCCGCCTGCACGCCTTCGGAATGGACGCCTACAAAATGATTGCCGAGCTGCCGCAGATGCGCGCGGTCGATAATTACACCACCCAGGGCAAGACTGGCCAGCTAAGCCTAAATGATCAGTGCGTGATCCAGCGCCAGATCAGCTGGGCTATCTTCTCCGGTAACGGCATTGACCCCGTTCAATAAACGCCGGCAGGGACAAGCCTACGAAGCCATGGCGGAGCAATTTTTGCTCCGCCACGGGCTCAAGCCGGTTTGTCGCAATTTCCAGTGCCGCAGCGGCGAAATTGATGTCATCATGCGCGATAAGGCCTGCTGGGTTTTTATCGAGGTCAAATTCCGCCAAAATGCAGATTACGGCAGCGCCGCAGAAGCGGTAAACTGGCGCAAACAGCAGAAGTTAAAACGAGCAGCTTTGTTTTGGCTTCAGAAAAACGGCTTTTCGGTCGAACACACTGAGTTTAGGTTTGATGTCGTGGCGATACAGGGGCCCGAGCACCAGATTGAGTGGTTTACCAACACCCTAGTTGAAGGTTAATCATGCTAGAGAGCATTAAAGAAAGTTTTACAGAAAGTATCCAGACCCAGATAGCAGCAGCAGAAGCCCTGCCGGATGCCATTTCCCAAGCCGCACAAGTGATGGTGCAAAGCCTGCTTAACGGCAACAAGATACTGTGTTGCGGCAACGGCGGCTCGGCGGCAAACTCCCAGCACTTTGCCTCCTGTCTGATCAACCGTTTTGAAACTGAGCGCCCAAGCCTGCCTGCCCTGGCACTGACTGCAGATACCACGACGCTGACGGCTGTCGCCAATGACTATCACCATGACGAGGTCTTCTCCAAGCAGGTACGCGCCCTCGGCCAAGCCGGAGATATCCTGTTTGTCCTGTCGACCAGCGGCAACAGCAAGAATATCATCAAAGCCATGGAGGCCGCGCTGACCCGCGATATGACCATCATTGCCCTTACCGGCAAAGACGGTGGTGAAATGGCCGGGCTGCTCGGTGTTCAGGATGTCGAAATCCGTATTCCGTCTCAGCGAACCGCCCGTATCCAGGAAGGCCACCTGCTGACGGTCCATTGCCTGTGCGATCTCATCGACAAAGTTCTCTTTCCGCATCACGAAGGATAAGCAATGAAGATATACCAAGCCCTGCTAATTGCCGTGCTATTTGTTCTTCAGGGCTGCTCTGCACTTTCCAAGGCTGATACCCGTACCACTCAACAACAATGGTTTGATCAGCAAATTGAAATGGAAGTCGGCGGCCTGGCCAACAAACCGCCGTATCGCCAGCATGCCCGGATCAATGCGATCGCTATTGACGGCAAGGTACTGCTCGTCGGCCAGTCGGTCGACCAGCCCACCAAGCAAAAGCTGGAGGAGCAGGTCCGCTCGCTAAGCAACGTCAATACGGTCTATAACCAAATCCAGATCCGCCCGCTGCCCGAGCTGGGTGAAGTCAGCAAGGACAGCTGGCTGACAACCAAGGTCAAGTCGCAGATCATCGGCAGCAAGAAACTCAACGATGTCTCAATCAAGGTCGTCACCGAAGGCCAGGCCGTCTACCTGCTCGGCTATGTGAACCGTGAACAGGGAAATATTGCTGCCGAAATTGCGCGTAATGTCTCCGGGGTAAAAAAAGTCGTCAAGGTATTTGAATACCAGAACTAATTTCAGAGCGGCTTAGTAACAACACCCGGTACCTTGCTACAGAAAACAGCCGCAAGAAAAGAAAACAGCACAAAAGAAAAACGCAGCCAGTAGGCTGCGTTTTTTTATTTCACGACGCGGAGGCTTGGTCGGCCACGCGGACGAGGCGGCTCATCATCTGGGCCGCTGTCCTCACTGGCTTCCGTTACCTCAGCCAGAGGAGAGCGAGTTTCTTCTTCCTCAACAATCTCATCATACTGCTGCGCTTCGTCTGCCAGCTCAATATCTGTGATATCAGAAGCATAAGCCGGTTCCGGCTCAAACATGGTTCCAGCACCATTTTCACGGGCATAGATAGCCAATGCTGCATACATAGGCACAATCACAGAATGCGGGCGACCGCTAAAGCGGGCATTGAAGCTGATTGCCTCATTACCCAGCTCTAGGTTACCGACGGCACGCGGTGCGATATTCAGTACAATTTGACCGTCGCTGACAAATTCCGTCGGCACCTTGACACCTTGCAAGGTCGCGTCCACCACCAGATGGGGTGTCAGATCATTGTCAACTAACCAGTCGTAAAACGCGCGCAGCAAATAAGGGCGACGCGGCGTCATGTTTTCCATATCCATTATTGGCCGGCCAGACGCATTTCGCGCTCAGCTTCAGTCAGGGAAGCAAGGAATGAATCACGCTCGAAAACGCGGGTCATGTATGCTTTCACTTCTTTCGACCCGGCACCTGTCAGCTCGATACCCATTTCAGGTAAGCGCCACAGTAGCGGTGCCAGATAGCAGTCAACCAAGCTAAACTCTTCACTCATGAAGTATGGGAATTCAGCGAATACAGGTGCCAGTGCCAGCAGCTCTTCACGCAATTGCTTGCGTGCTTTGTCTGCTTCATCAGCGTTACCTTTGTTTATCTTCTCTGCCAGCGTGTACCAGTTACGCTCAACACGGTACATCATCAGACGACTGTTACCACGAGCAACAGGATAAACAGGCATCAGAGGTGGGTGAGGGAAACGCTCATCCAGGTACTCCATAATGATGCCGGCCTGGTAAAGAGCAAGCTCACGGTCAACCAGGGTTGGAACAGAGTTGTACGGGTTTAGGTCCAGTAGATCTTCAGGCAGGTTGTTTGGATCAACCAGCTCAATTTCAACACTAACACCCTTTTCTGCTAGTACGATACGCACCTGATGGCTGTAGATATCCGAAGCATCAGAATACAGAGTCATCACAGAGCGTTTATTGGCAGCAACAGCCATTAACCCCTCCAGTATACTTATATACACAAAAAGCAACGGGGGCCCGAGCCCCCATTGCGAGATTCTTAACCCACTAGATTACCTGATCAGTGGACATCACGCCAATATTCTTTCTTCAACAGTAATGTTAGTACAAAGAATATGACCAAAAAGCCCATTACCCATAAGCCCAGATTTTGACGTTCCAGTTTTACAGGTTCAGCAGAATACTCCAGGAAGTTAACCAGATCACGAACCGCCTCGTCATACTCTTCGGCGTTCAGCTCACCGGTTCCGTCAGACTCGATACCGACATACTCCTGTACTTCCTCACCGTCAACCAGGCGAGTTTCATACACTTTGGTCGGTACACCCTGCAGCTCTTCCAGCACATGCGGCATACCCACGCTCGGGAAGACCACATTATTGACACCAAACGGACGGCTCGGGTCAGCATAGAAAGAACGCAGATAGGTGTAGAGCCAGTCGGTACCACGAACACGGGCAACCAGCGTCAGGTCCGGTGCAGGCGCACCAAACGAGACTGCGGCGTATTCTTCCGGAATCGCATTGGTCATCAGGTCGCCAATTTTGGCGTCCTTGTCGAAGACCATGTGCTCCTTCATCAGATCCAGCGGGATACCGATGTCCGTCGCCACACGCTCATAACGCTGATACTGTGTGGCATGGCAGCCAAAACAGTAATTCATGAAGGTCTTGGCACCGCGCTGAAGCGAGGCCTTGTCCGACAGATCATTGTTCGCATCATCTAAATGCACGTTACCACCAGCCGCCATCGCCATTGCAGGCAGCAGAGCTAGCAGCATTACAATCAACTTCTTCATTTGAATGTCACCCTCTCTGGTAGCGGTTTGGTCGCCTCGTTCTTACTGTAGAAATACAGCAATACGAAGAACATGAAGTAACCCAGGCTGAAAATCTGCGCCAGCAGGGTATACGTCGGCGTCGCCGGCAGTGCCCCCAGAATACCCAGCGCAATGAAGCTCACGGTAAACTGCGCAATATTGATCAGGTGGAACTTGCTGCGGTAACGGTAAGAGCGAACCTTGCAGCGATCCAGCCATGGCAACAGGAACAACACCACAATCGACGCACCCATCGCAACCACACCCAGTAGCTTGTCCGGTACCGCACGCAAGATGGCGTAGAACGGTGTGAAGTACCATACAGGTGCAATGTGCTCAGGTGTCTTCAGCGGGTTGGCCGCCTCAAAGTTAGGTGGCTCAAGGAAGTAACCGCCCATCTCCGGATTAAAGAACAACACGTAGCAGAAGAAGAACAGGAATACCGCGATACCGACCATGTCCTTAACCGTACCGTACGGGTGGAACGGAATCGAGTCGATAATATCGTACTTGCCGCTGTACTGCTTGTGGAACGGGAACTGGGTTTTATAGCCTTCCCCTTTGCTGCCTTTCGGTAGCTTGGTCTCAATACCGTCAGGGTTGTTCGAGCCCACTTCGTGCAGAGCCAGAATGTGCAGCACAACCAGCAGCAGAAGAACGATAGGCAAGGCAATAACATGCAGTGCAAAGAAGCGGTTCAGTGTCGCGCCCGAGATCACGTAGTCACCACGGATCCACAGGGTCAGGTCGTCACCGATAACAGGAATGGCACCAAACAGTGAAATGATTACCTGCGCACCCCAGTATGACATCTGTCCCCAAGGCAACAGGTAGCCCATAAAGGCTTCTGCCATCAGTACCAGGAAGATCAGCATACCGAACAGCCACAGCAGCTCACGAGGCTTCTGGTAGGAACCATAGATCAAGCCGCGGAACATGTGCAGGTAGATAACGACGAAAAACGCCGAGGCGCCTGTCGAGTGCATATAACGAAGTAGCCAGCCGTATTCGACATCACGCATGATGTACTCGACGGAGGCAAATGCTCCCTCACCAGAAGGGACATAGTTCATTGTCAGCCAGATACCGGTAATAATCTGGTTAACCAGTACCAGCATGGCCAGCGAACCGAACAGATACCAGAAGTTAAAGTTCTTCGGCATCGGGTATTCAGACAGATGCTTTTTGTACGCATCCATCATAGGTAAGCGTTTTTCAATCCAACCGAGTAGTGCTTCCATTAGGCTGTCTCCTCGTCTACACCGACCAGAATGGTATTGTCATCCAGGAATGTATGAGGCGGTACCACCAAGTTGAGCGGTGCTGGTACCCCCGCAAATACCCTGCCGGCCATATCAAACTTAGAGCCATGACACGGGCAGAAGAAACCTGCTGTGACACCACTCACCTGCTCGCTAAAGCTATCAGGCAGATAGGTAGGGGAACAGCCGAGGTGCGTACAGATACCTACGGCTAAAAAGATTTCAGGTTTAACTGAACGAAATTTATTCTGGGCATACTCAGGTTGCTGCGGCTCATCTGATGACGGATCACGAAGATCACCATCATGGCCACCCAACTCTTCTAAAATTGCATCACTACGACGCACGACCCAAACCGGTTTACCGCGCCACTCGACGCGTACCATTTGGCCATCTTCCAACTTACTGATATCAACTTCAACTGGCGCACCGGCGGCTTTAGCTTTCGCGCTCGGGTTCCAAGATTTGATAAAAGGCACAGCTACAGCGACTGCACCTAAGCCTCCAACAACCGAAGTTGTCGCAGTCAGGAAGCGGCGGCGGCCGTTACTTACTGGCGCATTGCTCATCCAACATTCTCCCATGTGCTCCCGCTCTGGATTATTATTATGTCCTTTGGCGTCCCTGGAGCTTACGGCTAACTTTCAACGGAATGAAACAACAGATAGTTTGTTACATTATCAAGCTGTTGTTTATCGCGCCAAATGATAAAGAAAACCCCACTTTTTGACAAGATAAAGCTACCTTTTCGCAACAAATGTGAGAGGTATGTTCTTTTTGTTTCAAATTTACGTAGAAGCGAGGGAATTCAAGGGCTCAAGCGGGGAAAATGGTGGTTTTTTACGAACAAAAAAAAGCCCAACCCGAAGGTTGAGCTTTTCGTACACAGTAAACAGAATATAAATTCTGAAGCGTAAAATTAACGCTTAGAGAACTGTGGACGACGACGTGCTTTACGTAGACCAACTTTCTTACGCTCAACTTTACGTGCGTCACGAGTAACGTAACCCGCTGCGCGTAGAGTAGGACGTAGAGTCTCATCGTACTCCATAAGAGCACGAGTGATACCGTGACGGATAGCACCTGACTGACCAGTGATACCACCACCTTTAACAGTGATGTATAGGTCAAGTTTTTCAGTCATTTCAACTAGCTCAAGTGGCTGACGAACAACCATGCGAGCAGTTTCACGACCGAAGTACTCATCAAGGCTACGCTTGTTGATTACGATGTTGCCAGAACCCGGTTTAATGAAAACGCGAGCAGCTGAGCTTTTGCGGCGACCAGTGCCGTAGTATTGATTCTCTGCCATTGTCATCTTCCCCAATTAGATGTCTAGTACTTTAGGCTGCTGTGCAGCGTGGTTGTGCTCTGTACCTGCATAAACTTTTAGTTTACGGTACATAGCACGGCCTAGAGGACCTTTAGGAAGCATGCCTTTAACAGCAGTTTCGATAACCATTTCTGGCTTCTTATCGATAAGCTTCTCGAAGCTGATTGACTTCAGACCACCGATGTAACCAGTGTGGTGGTGGTACATTTTGTCAGTCTTCTTAGCGCCAGTTACAGCAACTTTTTCTGCGTTGATAACTACGATGTAGTCACCAGTGTCAACGTGCGGAGTGTACTCCGGCTTATGCTTACCACGTAGACGAGATGCGATTTCAGTTGCTAGACGGCCAAGAGTTTTACCTTCAGCGTCAACAACGTACCAGTCACGTTTTACAGTTTCTGGTTTAGCAACGAAAGTTTTCATGCTAATTCTTACCCAAAATTAAAAATTGATTCACTTATGGAACTTGCGTTCCGTCTGTTAAGAGCCCAGTCATCACCCCTTCGAGCGGTTGGTGCTCCTGGCTTTCGCCATCACAGGTACGGTGGGTCGCAAGATTATAGGGAAGGGTGGAGAAAAAATCACCTTTTTTTCAAAAAAAAATGCGTTTTTTTCTCCCGCGGCTATTCTCGACAGCTAACGGTCAGTTTTTAGCGCTTAAACTACCGACTTTTCACCAGATTTCATCCAGCAAACTCACCTCAGCCTCATAGCAATAGCAAGCCCGGCAGGTTTCGTCTATCGCGGCTCAAGCTCTGCCCATACAGGGCTGGCGCTAGGCCAGGTGCGGTTTGGCCAGGTACTCATGGCTCTGCATTTCTATCAGGCGGGAGCAGCAGCGCTTAAACTCGAACTCCAGGCGGCCATTCTGGTAAAGCTGCATCAAATCCACCTCTGCCGACATAATAAGCTTTACATTTCGCTCGTAAAACTCATCGACCATAGCGATAAAGCGCCGGGCGGCATCATCTTCCTTCTCCCCCATCCGGATCACTTCCGAGACCAGTACAGTGTGATAAATTTGGGCGATTTCCATGTAGTCATTCTGACTTCTGGCTGTCTGGCACAAGGTCCGGAAGGTAAAGTGCACAACCCCGTCAGCCTCGTGGCGGGTCGGCAGCATCCGGTTGTTGATCTCTATCTCTTTCCCCTGGCTTCTTGGTTCGACACTCAGCTGGGTGAAATACTGCGCGATGTTCTTTTCCGCCTGGGCATCGAGCGGATAATGGTAGATTTCGGCCTGCTCAAGCGTTCTCAGGCGGTAATCCACGCCGGAGTCGACATTGACGATATCGCAATGCTGCTCGATTAATGCTATCGCCGGCAAAAAACGCGCCCGCTGCAGACCATTGCGGTAGAGCTGATCCGGCGGGATATTCGACGTCGCCACCAGCGTGATGCCGCGACGGAACAATGCCTCGAACAGGGTGCCCAGAATCATGGCATCAGTAATGTCAGAAACAAAAAACTCATCGAAGCAAATAATATCGGTCTCGGCCTTGAAGCGATCAGCCACGGTTTCCAGCGGATCTGACTGTGCCGACAGTTGCTGCATCTCCTGGTGTACCCGATGCATAAAACGATGGAAATGGACCCGCATTTTGCGATCAGTCGGCAAACACTCATAAAAGGTATCAACCAAATAGGTCTTGCCCCGTCCGACTCCACCCCAGAAGTAGATCCCCTTCACCGGTGTAACACTGGTTTCTTTGTCCCGCTTGAACAGCCGTTGCACCAGGGAGGGCTTGGCCTGCGCTCTGGGAGCCAGCATACGGTGATAGAGTGCTTCGAGGTATGAGACCGCCATGGCCTGCGCCGGGTCGGCAATAAAGTCAGCCTGCTGGAGATCACGTTGATATTGTTGTTGTGGAGTCATCCTTTACTGTTACCCAATTCATCCCATCTTTGGCATCAGATAGTACCATGGCAACGTTTGTGCATGTATAGTAACTATACGAAACAAATTAGTTGGCTGGCATTCAGCGCCAATTAAACAATCTGGTATACAAAGGACAGACCCGTAGGACCAGGCATGCCCCAGTAAACTGGCGTGCCGCCACATTGTCTTTGACCGACATAAACAACTTGGTATTCATAAAGTCACAAGGAGTTTTTCATGGCTTGGATTTATGCGCTACTCATTTTTGCCGCAGGTGCAATTGTCGGGGCTTTTGCCGCCCGCCTGGGCAATAAGAGCCTCAAACAACAAAAAGAGCTAAAGAAAGACCTGGATAAGTCAAAATACGAGCTGGAACAGTACCGTCAGGAACTCGTTGACCATTTTGCCTGCAGCTCGGAGCTATTGGATAACATTGCCAAAGATTACAGCAAGCTCTATGAGCACATGGCAAAAACGTCCAGCGAGCTAATGCCTAATCTTCCGGATCAGGACAACCCGTTTGCACGTAGGATCAGTACGCTGGAAGCCGTCGCAGATACTGGCGACATCCAGGATCAGCCACGCGATTACGCCAACGGCGCAACAGGATTGCTGAAAGACGAACCAGAGAAAGTCGAAGAACCCAAAGCGAGCTAATTCTTTTTTCTGGAACTAAACGCCGGTTTTCAAGTCAGAGCTAGTACCGCTTTCCAACATTGGTTATTGATTCTTAGATATTTATAACTGCAATGGAATGGTACTACTACTTGTAAACCGGAGTTTAGTAATAATGAAAAAACCTTTGCTTGTATTCAGTGCACTGGCACTCGGCATCAGTTCTGTTATTACCCCTATCACGGCAACTGCTGCATTACCTCTTTCAACGAATAGCCAACAACTACCTAGCCTCGCGCCGATGCTAGAACAAGTCACACCGGCAGTTGTCAGCATTGCCGTCGAGGGCAAGCAAGTGTCCAGGCAACGTCTTCCAGAGACCTTCCGATTCTTCTTTGGCCCTGAATTTCCCGAAGAGCAATTACGCGAACGTCCGTTCCGCGGGCTGGGTTCCGGTGTGATCGTCGATGCGGACAAGGGCTACATTGTTACCAACCACCATGTCATCAACGGTGCCGACAAGATAATGGTTCAGCTCCATGATGGCAGAGAACTGTCTGCCGAGCTGATCGGCAGCGACGAGATGTCAGATATCGCGCTGTTAAAACTCGACAAGACCAAGAACCTAACTGCCATTAACCTGGCTGACTCCGACAGCCTACGTGTAGGTGACTTCGCCGTTGCCATCGGCAACCCATTCGGGTTGGGCCAAACCGTCACTTCGGGCATTATTTCCGCCCTTGGCCGTAGCGGACTCAATATCGAAAACTTCGAGAACTTTATTCAGACCGATGCGGCAATCAACAGCGGCAACTCGGGTGGCGCACTGGTTAACCTCAACGGTGAACTCGTCGGTATCAATACCGCCATTCTGGGTCCTAACGGCGGTAATGTCGGCATCGGCTTTGCTATTCCGGTCAATATGGTGAAAAACCTAACCGAGCAAATCATCGAGTTCGGTGAGGTCAAACGCGGTATTCTGGGTGTTCAGGGCGGCGAGCTGACATCCGAGCTGGCAGAAGCGTTTGGTTATGAAACCAACCACGGCGCCTTCATCAACCAGGTTATGCCTGACTCTGCGGCAGAAAAGGCCGGACTGAAAGCCGGAGACATCATTGTCTCGGTTAACGGCAAGCAAATCCGTACCTTCGGTGAGCTACGCGCTAAAATCGCCACACTGGGTGCGGGTAAGAAAACCACCTTGGGTATCGTACGTGACGGCAAGGAACAAACCGTCTCGGTGGTTCTGCAGGAAGCCAGCCAGAGCAAGGTCAAAGCAGAAAACCTCCACTCCGGCCTAGCCGGCGCCGAGTTTGCCAATACAACAGCCAATGACGGTGTCAAAGGGGTGAAAGTCACCGGCATTGACGAGAAATCCCTGGCAGCACGTTACGGTCTACAAAAAGATGACATCATCCTTGGTCTCAACCGCCAGCCAATCCGCAATCTTGGCGAGCTGCGCAAGGCACTTGAACAGGAACCGAATGTCTTGGCGCTCGAGGTGAAGCGTGACAATAACATCCTGTACCTGATCATCCGCTAACACCGCATATCGGGCCAGCAATGGCCCGATTTTCCACCCTGCCGCATTACAATATATCGTCTGTAAGAAACATCTATTCACCACGCCACTTCCCCTTGAAAAGAAATACCATCACAGTACAACATCGCCAGTACCGCCGTCTAAGTGCCTGGTAGGGTTTGGTATCTAGTCGTTGTAGTGATATCCTCGTGCGAATAATTCATAGAATGCACGCTTCGTGCACAGGCACTATTTTCATTTCAGGGGAGCAAGCATGCTGGCTTTTATTCGTCGGTCCATTTTACTTGGCGTCGTGACAGCTATTGCCTTGCTCGTTGTTTTTCCAGAACTTCGCACCCAAATGATCCAACCGCCTGTTTCACTGACTCCCGCCCCGACCGATCAACTCCAGCTATCCTATAACTTTGCGGTTCGCCGGGCCTCCCCTGCCGTCGTCAATATCTATAACCGCCGCTACAATGCCGAAGACCGACTCAAGCTAAGTACCCAGGGGCTGGGATCAGGCGTGATCATGAGCGACAAGGGGTACATAGTAACCAACTACCATGTCGTGGCCGAAGCCGATCAGGTTATTGCCGCCTTACAGGACGGCCGTATTTTTACCGCCCAGCTCATCGGTAAAGATCAGCGAACCGATCTGGCGGTTCTGAAAATCCAGGCCGAAAACCTGCCGGTTATTCCGCTGAGCCCGGATTACAAGCCTGCGGTCGGGGATGTCGTGCTGGCCATCGGTAACCCGTATAACCTGGGCCAGACGACGACCTACGGCATCATTTCAGCTACCGGACGCTCCGGCATGAGTTTCTACGGCCGCCAGGATTTTCTCCAGACCGATGCTGCGATCAATGAGGGCAACTCCGGCGGAGCACTGGTCAACACCCGTGGCGAGCTGGTCGGCATCAATACCGCCTCTTTCCAGCAGGCAACGGATATCGAAACCTACGGCATCTCCTTTGCGATCCCTTACGAGCTGACCCAGAAGATCATGAACAAGCTAATCGCCGACGGCCGGGTGATCCGCGGCTATATCGGCATTGAAGCCAGGGATATCAACCCGGTAATGGCTCGCCTGTACGATGCCGATCAGATCAGCGGGATCATTGTAATGGGCATGGATCCGAACGGTCCGGCAGCCAAGGCCGGGTTTAAAGTGCAGGATATTTTGATCGAGATTGACGGCAAGAAGGTGACTGACCGACGCAATGTTCTGGATATTGTGACCGAGCTTCGCCCCGGCAATGCCGTCGAGATGAAAGTACTGCGTAACGGCGCGCCGATAACGCTGTCTGTCATGATTGCCGATGAGCCCAATCGGTACTAGTTTTTCTCACAACGAATTACGGACAACAAAAAAGCCTCGCAATGCGAGGCTTTTTTCCCAGCAATTAAACGCTAGCAAACTCTATTCGCTGAAACGCTCAATCTTCATACCCAGCGCACTGAACTTGTCTTCAATGTGCTCGTAGCCGCGATCAATGTGATAAATTCGGTCAACAATCGTTTCGCCTTCGGCAATACTACCGGCAATCACCAGGCTGGCAGAGGCACGCAAGTCGGTTGCCATTACCTGGGCACCACTCAGACCATCAGTATCACCGCAAATAACCGTATTGCCTTCGATTTCGGCATGAGCGCCCATACGGATCAGCTCAGGGATATGCATAAAGCGGTTTTCAAAAATCGTCTCGGTGATAATACCCGTTCCCTTGGCAATAAGGTTCAGCAACGAGAACTGCGCCTGCATATCAGTCGGGAAACCCGGATGCGGAGCCGTGCGGATGTTTACCGCTTTCAGCTCTCGGTCTGTCATATCCAGGCTGATCCAGTCTTCGCCGGTTTCGACGAGTGCACCCGCCTCTTCCAGCTTGGCCAGCGCGGCTTCCAACAGAGACGGCCTGGTATGACGACACATGATCTTGCCGCCGGAGACAGCCGCGGCCACCAGGAATGTGCCGGTTTCAATGCGATCGGCAACCACTTCGTGGTAACCGCCGCCCAGTCGCTCGACACCTTCAATGGTAATTGTATCGGTACCGGCTCCGGTGATCTTGGCACCTAGCGTATTCAAGAAATCGGCGGTATCAACAATCTCTGGCTCGCGGGCAGCATTTTCAATGACGGTTTTACCGTCCGCCAGCGTTGCGGCAGACATAATGGTCACCGTCGCGCCGACACTGACCTTGTCCATCACGATATGCGCGCCTTTCAGACGACCGTCTACCGATGCTTTGACATAGCCTTCTTCCAGTACAATCTGGGCACCCAGTTGCTCAAGGCCATGAATGTGCAGGTCAACCGGGCGGGCACCAATCGCACAACCACCAGGCAGAGAAACCTGCCCCTCACCAAAACGCGCCACCAATGGCCCCAGCGCCCAGATAGACGCACGCATGGTTTTTACCAGCTCGTACGGGGCACAGAGCTCATTCACACCACTGGCGTCAACGTGCACCGAACCGTTTCGGCTTACCTTGGCGCCCAGACGGCTGAGCAGCTCCATCGTGGTATCGATATCACGGAGCTTGGGTACATTGGCGACTTCAACAGGCTCTTCAGCCAGCAAAGAAGCAAACAAAATCGGTAATGCTGCATTCTTAGCACCAGAAATGGAGACTTCGCCACTTAATGGGCCACCGCCCTGGATTCGAAACTTTTGCATCATTAACCTCTTAGGACAGCGACATCAGCTTTTTATCACGCGCCCACTCTTCCGGCGTGAATGTCTTGATGCTCAGGGCGTGAATATCATTCGCCGCAATCTGTCCCATCAGCGGGCCATAGATAGCCTGCTGTTTCTTAACGCGGTTCATGCCTTCAAACATGGCACCAATGGCAATCACTTCGTAGTGGCTGCCCTCGCCTTTAACAATGATTTCATCAAGTTCTAAGGCATTTTCAAGAATTTGTTTAATTTCGGAGATTTCCACAAGCTATCCTCTCTGCCACTTAGTCAATACAAGCAGCTAACATTGATTCGACATGGCTCAGGCGAAGCAAGGTAACCAGCTGTTCCGGCACGTTCAATAACGTCAGTTCACTGCCATTACTGCTGAGCTGTTGATATACATGAAGCAACATCACCATGCCCGCCGAGTCTACCCGCGATAAAGCAGCAAGATCGAGCTTTACCCTGGCATCCTGTGGCATCCATTCATGTCTTTGCTGCCAAAAGGCAGGAACTGTGTCACGTTCCAGTGCCCCTGACAAGCAATAATACCCATTTTCCTGAGCTCGCCACTCAATCTTAGGCTTACTCATTGTTTTTGTCCTCACGGCGTATTGGTTTCGCCGCAAGTTCTTTCAAGTTCGCTGTTACTGCATCAATCCCTTCGGTGCGTAGCTGACCGCTCCATTCACTCTGTTTGGTCGAGATCATGCTGACGCCTTCGGCCACCATATCGTAGCCCTGCCACTCGTTGGTCTTCTTGTTCTTGCGCAGCTTGAAGTCCAGGCGGATCGGCGGGCGCTTGGTATCAAGAATGTCGACCCGAACCGATACGATTTTGCGACTGGCCGGCACCGACTTCGGTGACTCTATCTTGATATCCTGATCGGTATACTGAGTCAGCACCTGGGCGTAGGACGCAACCAGATAATTGGTAAACGCGCTGACAAAGTTGTTTCGTTGCTCTGCTGTCGTCTTTTTCAACTGTGGCCCCAGCACTTTATAAGCCGCATAGCGGGTGTTGATATACGGCAGCAGTTCCTGCCGGACAATGCTGCGCAGCAATTCCGGGTTGCGCTGGATCTGATTCTTTTCCGCTTTCAGACGATCAAACGTATTCTGGGAGACCGTCTGCATCATCAGGTAAGGATCCGTTCGATTTACCGTATCAGCCTGGGCAACCAGTGGAAGCGATAGCAGCATCACCAATATATATCGAAAGAGTTTCATCATATCCCCTATTACTTACTGTCACCGCCGATGCTGTACAGCACCTGGCCAATCATGTCTTCCAGAACCAGTGCCGACTTGGTGTCCTCGATCAAGTCACCGTCGCCGAGCATGTCGATATCTTCGTCAATAAACCCAGGCTCGATACCCAAATATTGCTCGCCCAGCAGCCCTGATGTAAGGATGGCAGCCGAACTGGTTTCTGGAAAGTAACCATACTTTTTCTCGATAGACAGCGTGACGACCGGAACATAGCTTTCCGTATCGAGCGAAATATCAGTGATCTTGCCGACGGTCACGCCACCGACTTTAATCGGCGAGCGCACTTTCAGGCCGCCAATATTATGGAAATGCGCTTGCAGGGTATAAGACTCATTGCCACCGATGTTCTGCACATCCGCTACTTTGAATACCAATACCAACAAGGCTGCAAATCCGGCCAGTACAAAGCTACCAACCCACAATTCTAATTTTTTTATCTGTTGCATCCGTTTATTCCCAACGTTCCGCTGATCGCTTGCTTAATTGCCAAACATCAATGCTGTCAGCACAAAATCCAATCCCAATACCGCCAGTGACGAGTTCACTACCGTGCGTGTAGTCGCCCGGCTGATCCCTTCCGATGTCGGTATCGCATCATAACCATTGAACACCGCAATCCAGGTCACGGTGATCGCAAACACGACTGACTTGATGATACTGTTGCCAATGTCATAGCCCAGCTCGACCGACGACTGCATCACCGACCAGAAGCTGCCATAGTCGATACCTTTCCAGTCAACACCAACCAGCTGCCCGCCCCAGATACCCACGGCACAAAATAGCAGCGACAGCAGCGGCATCGAAATCACACCGGCCCAGAAGCGAGGGGCAATCACCCGGCGCAACGGATCCACCGCCATCATTTCCATGCTTGATAACTGCTCGGTTGCCTTCATCAAACCAATTTCAGCCGTCAGTGCCGAACCGGCCCGACCGGCGAACAACAGTGCCGTTACCACAGGCCCCAGCTCGCGCAACAGCGACAGAGCGACCATTTGTCCCAGGCTCGTTTCGGCACCGAAGTCAATCAGCACAATATAACCCTGGAGGCTCAGCACCATGCCGATAAACAGGCCGGACACCAAAATAATGGCAACCGACAGTACCCCGACAGAATACAGCTGCTTAATCAGCAGCGGCAGCATTTTCCTCGGTTGTGGCTTGCTGACCAAGGCCCCGTACAGCAACAAACTCGCACGCCCGACAGCCTGACATTTATCGATGCCCCGCCGTCCCTGCCGTGCAACAAAATCCGCTATCATTCTTGATAATTACCTTATTCGTTATGTTATTCCTGACGTGCCCACGCACATCACGCAATTATTCCGCCATGCCAAACAGGTCTTCGCTCAGCGCCTGAGCCGGGTATTTGAATGGCACCGGCCCGTCTGCATCGCCATCCAGAAATTGTCGGATCTGCGGATCAGGGTTTGCCCGCAGCTCGTCAGGGGTGCCCTGGCCGATAACTTTGCCTCCCGATAGCAGATAGACATGATCGGCAATGCTCATGACTTCCGGAACATCATGGGACACAATCACCGAGGTGATCCCCAGCGCCTGGTTCATACTGCGGATCAGAGTCACCAGCACTCCCATAGTGATCGGGTCCTGGCCGACAAAAGGCTCATCGTACATGATCAAGTCAGGATCCAGAGCTATCGCCCGGGCCAGTGCCGCCCGGCGGGCCATCCCGCCCGACAGCTCATTCGGCATCAATTGCGCCGCGCCCCGCAGGCCAACAGACTCGAGCTTTAGCAATACCA
The DNA here is from genome assembly GCF_050336885.1 of Photobacterium kasasachensis. NCBI lineage: Bacteria > Pseudomonadati > Pseudomonadota > Gammaproteobacteria > Vibrionales > Vibrionaceae > Photobacterium > Photobacterium kasasachensis. Next base: position 60,919 of record NZ_JAKJSH010000027.1, on the reverse strand, counting down.
ATGTACGCAATAAATCTTCCGGCAGATCGGTATGCTCCCTTAGCGGAAAGGCAACATTGTCAAAAACAGTCATATCCGTGAACAGTGCCCCGGACTGAAAGAGCATGCTCATCTTATTACGTGCCTGATACAGCTCGCTACGGCTCAGCGCCGGTATATTCCAGTTCTCAAACCATACCTCGCCGCTATCTGGCTGGATTTGTCCGCCGATGAGCCGCAGCAAGGTGGTTTTTCCTATTCCGGACGGCCCCATAATGGCCGTTACTTTTCCCTTGGGCACATCCAGAGACACATCATCAAAAATTTTGCGCTCACCACGCGAAAACGTCATATTTTTGATTGAAACAAGTGCTTCAGTCGGTTCCATAGCCATCCTGTCAGCCTATCCGGCCTTTAGTTCGCATTCCGCGCCCTCTAATTTTGGGGCGATATGGTTAATATAATTAATGATTTATACGCCAGGCATCGATCATAGGTACATTACGCAACCAACTCAAGACGAGAACTGTAAGATCTGTGCAATTTCATTGTCTCGCCCTAAGTTCATAATGTGGCGCCCAACATATTGTTTTTTGCTATTGCTGGCAACAATATAAGACAAATCGCGACATTCAGTTACCCGGCTATTTTGGGTAAAGAATGGGACAAGGTACGACAAGAACTTCTTGCTCGGCTCAATTTGTCGCGGCTTTTCCTTTCTTTTTAGTCAGCGAACCGTCAAAATTGCCCCCCTAACCTCTATATAAAATAAAGATTGACGAAAAAGGGATAAGAATGCTCGAAGCCATTGTGTTGCTCTGTATCGGTTTGACTCTACTGGTATGGAGTGCAGACCGACTCGTTTTTGGCGCCGCTGCGTTGGCAAAAAATCTCGGTGTAGCACCATTAGTCATAGGAATGACCATTCTTGCCATGGGCTCTTCGGCACCTGAAATGATGGTTTCGGCAACAGCGGCGCTTGAGGGCAAAACCGACACCGCCGTGGGTAATGTCCTGGGCTCTAACATTGCCAATATCGCGCTTATCCTTGGCCTGACAGCCCTGATTAAACCACTGGCGATCAGCTCCGGTATCATCCGCCGCGAGCTTCCCCTGATGATGGTAGTCACTCTTCTCGCTGGCGCGTTGCTCTGGGACAGCCACCTCGGCTTCATCGAAGGTGTACTGCTCGTGGTGCTGTTCGTCATCTTTCTGCTGGTAATGCTAAAAATAAGCCGAAACGCCAAGGACGCCGGCGATCCGCTTGCCGATGAGCAAGAGTCGGAAATCCCTGAAGGCGTCAGCAACAAAGCCGCCTTGGTTTGGGTTCTGATCGGCCTGGTCCTGCTCCCTTACGCGGCGAGCATGCTGGTCGACTCTGCCGTCACGATTGCCAAGTACTTCGGCATGAGCGATCTGGTCATCGGTCTGACCATCATTGCTATCGGCACCAGCCTGCCGGAACTTGCCGCTTCTATCGCCAGCATCTATAAAGGCGAGGACGATATGGCCGTCGGCAATATCATCGGCTCCAACGTATTCAATATTCTTGCCGTCATGGGGATCCCGGGCCTTCTCAACCCTTCGGTGCTCAGCCCGCTGGCGATGGGGCGCGATTTTTACGTCATGCTTGGCGTATCGGTACTTCTGGTGTTGATGGCATTAGGAAAACGTCGCAGAATCAACCGAGTGGAAGGCGCTGTGCTGGTTTGCTGCTTTGTCGCCTATCAAGTTTATCTGTTTTATAATCTAGCGGCTTAACGGAGACCCGAGCTATGCCTGATACGTTTGATTATTGCGATTTTGGCCGCAAAGTTATCGACATCGAAACCAAAGCCTTACAGAACCTGGCCCAGTATATCAACGGCAGCTTCAGTGAGGCTTGCCATCTCATTGCCAGCTGTACCGGGAAGGTCATTGTGATGGGAATGGGCAAGTCTGGCCACATCGGCAACAAAATTGCCGCCACGCTGGCCAGCACCGGAACCCCGTCATTTTTTGTTCACCCGGGTGAGGCCAGTCACGGTGATTTGGGGATGATCAAAAAAGGCGATGTCGTGCTCGCGATTTCCAACTCGGGCGAAGCATCAGAGATCCTGACCCTGCTGCCAGTTATCAAACGTTTGGGGATCCCGCTAATCAGTATGACGGGCAAACCTGAATCCAGCATGGCCAAGCTGGCGCAAACCCACCTGCAAATCACCGTTGAACAGGAAGCCTGCCCGCTGAACCTGGCACCGACGTCCAGTACAACCGCGACATTGGCCATGGGGGATGCCCTGGCAATTGCCCTGATGAAAGCCCGTGGTTTTACCGCCGATGACTTCGCGCTATCCCATCCAGGCGGTGCACTGGGCCGTAAATTGCTGCTGCGAATTGCCGATGTGATGCACACCGGTGAGATGCTGCCGATTGTCACCGAGCAGGCTACGATTAAAGACGCCTTGCTGGAAGTCTCCCGCAAGGGGCTGGGAATGACGGCGATTATCGACAGCAAGCACAAGCTCAGTGGCGTATTTACCGATGGTGATTTGCGTCGCCTGCTGGATAACCGAGTCGACATCCACAATACCACCATCGGCGAGGTCATGACCCGCAAGCCGGCAACAATCTCGCCCCAAGTCCTGGCCGCGGAAGGGTTGAAGCTCATGGAAGACCGTAAAATCAGCGGTCTGCTGGTCACTGAAGACGAGCGCCTTGTTGGCGCCTTTAATATGCACGATCTGCTAAAAGCCGGAGTCATGTGATGCAAATCGAAACTATTTATGGTCCGGTCTGTCAAACCGTCTATCAGCAGGCAAAAACTATCCAGTTACTGATCTGCGATGTTGACGGTGTTTTTTCCGATGGCCGGATTTACATGGGCAATGACGGCGAAGAATTGAAAACGTTCCATACCCGTGACGGATACGGTATCAAGTCGCTAATGGCCGCCGGGGTCGAAATTGCCATTATTACCGGCCGCAAGTCAGCCATTGTCGAAAACCGTATGTCGGCACTGGGTATCAAGCATGTATACCAAGGGCAGGACAACAAGCTGGCCGCCTATGCCGATATCGAGAAAAACCTGGGTATCGACCCGGCCCATACCGCCTATATCGGCGATGATCTGATAGACTGGCCGGTCATGGAAAAAGTCGGATTGTCTGTGTGCGTGGCAGACGGACATCCGCTGCTCGCTCGCCGTGCTGACTTTGTCACCCGGATCCAGGGCGGATTTGGCGCCGTGCGCGAGGTCTGTGACTTGATCCTTGAAGCAAAAGGCGAATTAGATAAACATAAAGGCTTAAGTATATGACCTTGAAAAGGCTATTCTATGCATTGCTATTGCTCTTATGTGCATGGACTGGCTACTACCTGCTGGAAAAGCAATGGCGGGATGATGTTCAGGTGGAGCCCGACGCAGAAAAGCCGCTGTTCACCGGCAATACCGTCGTCAACACCTCGTTTAACGAGTCTGGTCTGCGCAGCTATCAGATAGATTCTGAGTATTTGGAACATTTTAGCAAAAGTGGCGATACCGACTTTGTCGAACCCGTGCTGTGGGTGTATCGCGATGGTACCGAAACCGAATGGCGTATCAGCTCAAACACCGCCAGGCTGGACAAGAACCAGGTACTGCAAATGACGGGCAATGTCCGTATTTTTAACCTGTTGCCAGAATCTGCCGTCAAAACGATCCAGACGGAAAGCCTGCGGCTTGACCTGATCAGCAAAGATTTCGACACTCCCGACCCAGTACTCATTACCGGTACGGCATTCCAGAACCAAGGCACGGGGATGAAGGGAAACATTGAGCGCAGTGTGGCGACCTTATTAAAAAATGTAAAAGGTAGATATGAAGCTTTACAAAATTAGTACCCTGCTCTGCCTTTGTATCAGTGCATCAAGCTGGGCATTAAGTAACGATACAGAGCAGCCGATTTATATTAATTCTGACAACCAACAGCTCGATATTCAGAAAAATATCGTTACCTTCACCGGCAATGTGGTGTTACGTCAGGGCAGTATTGATATCCGAGCCGACAAGGTCGTGGTAACACGTCCGGCAGGCACCGAAGGCAAAGAGACCATCGATGCCTATGGCAACCCTGCGACTTTCCACCAGGTGATGGATGACGGCAAACCGATTGACGGTGCCGCCCGTAAAATGCGCTATGAAACGGCGACCGAATTCCTCAAGATGACTGACGAGGCTATCTTGATCCAGGAAGGCAGCGAAATTCAGGGCAAGGTCATCAGCTACAAGATTGACGAGCAGAAGCTCGTTGCAGAAAGTGGCAAGAAGAAGCGCGTTACCACCATTTTGCAGCCTAACCAGCTGAACAGTAATAAGAAATAAGCGACAATTATGGCAACGTTAAAAGCAGAACATTTAGCTAAAAGCTATAACGGCCGTAAAGTCGTTTCAGACGTCAGCCTGGAAGTGCATTCAGGCAAGATAGTCGGCTTGCTGGGCCCCAACGGTGCAGGTAAAACTACGTCTTTTTATATGATTGTCGGTCTGGTTGCACGGGACGAGGGCACCATTACCATTGACGGGAAAGATATCAGCCTGCAACCAATGCACAACCGCTCAAGAATGGGGATTGGCTACCTGCCGCAGGAAGCCTCCATTTTCCGTAAGCTGACGGTTCACGATAACCTGATGGCGGTCCTGCAGACGCGCAAGGAGCTCAGCAAGAGCGAGCGCCAAGATAAATTAGAAGAATTGTTGGATGAATTCCACATCCAGCACATTCGTAATAGCCTAGGCATGGCATTATCAGGAGGTGAGCGTCGTCGGGTTGAAATCGCCCGGGCTCTGGCCGCCAACCCTAAGTTCATTTTGCTTGATGAACCTTTTGCCGGGGTCGATCCGATATCTGTGATCGATATCAAAAAGATCATCGAACATTTACGTGATCGCGGGCTAGGTGTACTGATCACCGATCATAATGTCAGAGAGACACTTGATGTCTGTGAACATGCTTACATCGTGAGCCAGGGGCAGCTTATCGCCCACGGTTCGCCGAGTGATGTTCTTAACGATGAGCACGTAAAACGAGTCTATCTGGGCGACCAGTTCCGTCTATAGTTATTTATAAGGACGTACCAGGGGCCAATGGGTAAAGGCTTGATGACTGCTGATGTTAAAGCCGTCGTTGGCACCACAACAAAAGATAACAACAAGGTACATACGCATATATGAAAACCTCGCTCCAGCTCAAACTAGGTCAACAACTGGCAATGACGCCACAGTTGCAACAAGCCATTCGCCTGTTGCAATTATCCACCTTGGATCTCCAGCAGGAGATCCAGGAAGCGCTGGACGCAAACCCGCTGTTGGAGCTGGATGAGAATAGCAATGAAGCCACGCCGACCACCGAGGAAAACAAGGCGGACGGACAGGACAGCGGTGAAATCTCAGCTCAGGAAGGGGAATCAGGCAGCGATCCGGAGCCTTTTGATACCTCGGAAGTTATTGAGCAGCGCGAAATGCCGGAAGATCTTCCTGTCGATACCACCTGGGATGATGTCTACAGTGCCGGCACCGGCAGTACCGGCATCGCCATCGATGATGATATGCCCGTCTACCAGGGTGAAACGACCGAGAGCCTGCAAGACTACCTTATGTGGCAGGTACAGCTGACACCTTTCACCGAGACCGACTTGACTATCGCCACGGCAATTATTGATGCGGTTGATGACAAGGGCTATCTCACCTGCTCCGCCGACGAGATCCTCGAAAGTCTGGGCAATGAAGAGGTTGAGCTTGACGAGGTCGAAGCCGTCCTAAAACGGGTACAGCAGTTTGACCCGCTCGGGGTTGCCTCGCGCAACCTGCAGGAGTGCTTGTTGCTGCAGCTCGCCACCTTCCCGGAAGACACTCCCTGGTTGAATGAAGCCAAAATCCTTCTCAACCAGCATATCGATTTGCTGGCAAACCGAGACTATCGCCAGCTGATGCGCGAGACCAAGCTCAAAGAAGCCGAGCTTAAAGCGGTCATGCAGCTGATCCATGATCTGGACCCTCGTCCGGGCAACCGGGTTGTTGCCTCCGAAACCGAATATGTGGTGCCGGACGTTTCCGTCTTCAAGGATCACGGCAAATGGATCGTGACCATCAACCCCGATAGCGTCCCGCGTATCCGTGTTAACCAACAATATGCGGCCTTAAGCAAAAACACCCGCAACAGTGCTGACAGCCAGTTCATCCGAACGCATCTGCAGGATGCCAAATGGCTAATCAAAAGTCTTGAAAGCCGCAACGAAACGCTGCTGAAAGTCGCCCGCTGCATTGTTGAACACCAGCAGGACTTCTTTGAATATGGCGAGGAAGCCATGAAGCCGATGGTGCTCAATGATATTGCACTGGCAGTGGACATGCATGAATCGACGATCTCCCGTGTGACGACGCAAAAATATATGCACACCCCACGCGGGATCTTTGAATTGAAGTATTTCTTCTCAAGTCACGTTAGTACGGATAATGGCGGAGAGTGCTCTTCGACCGCTATTCGGGCACTGGTGAAGAAACTGGTTGCCGCTGAAAATCAGGCGAAGCCACTAAGTGACAGTAAAATTGCGACATTGCTGGCGGAACAAGGCATCATGGTAGCACGGCGAACTATCGCCAAATACCGTGAATCGCTAGGTATTCCGCCGTCTAATCAGCGAAAACGTCTGCTCTAGTCAGACGCCAACAGAAGGAAGATGTCTATGCAAATTAATCTCACAGGGCACCATGTCGAAATTACCCCGTCTTTACGTGATTACGTAAATACCAAATTCGATAAGCTGGAACGCTTTTTTGATAAGATTAATAATGTCCATGTGATTCTGAATGTTGAAAAATTGCAGCAGGTCGCAGAAGCGACCTTGCACATTAACGCAGGGGAAATCCACGCGAAAGCGGATTCAGAAAATATGTATGCCGCTATTGACGCATTAACTGATAAACTGGTCCGTCAATTAAATAAACACAAAGATAAACTCAATAGCCACTGATCATGCAACTGAGTACTGTATTGAGCCTGGACTGCACCAAGAGTGCAGTTCACTGCTCCAGCAAAAAACGCGCTCTGGAAATCATCAGCGAAATCGCCGCCGAGCATCTAGACCAGAATCCCCAGCCGCTGTTTGAGTGTATGCTCAACCGCGAAAAGATGGGGAGTACGGGCATCGGCAACGGTATCGCGATTCCCCATGGACGGATCAACAACAGTGATCAGGCCATTGCCGTCCTGATCCAGTGTCAGGATCCCATCCAGTTCGATGCCATAGACAACCAGCCGGTCGATTTGCTCTTTGCCCTTCTCGTTCCGGATGCCCAATGCAAAGAGCACCTGAAAACCCTGTCTAGCATGGCTGAAAAGCTAAGTAACAAACAAGTCTGTAAACAGCTACGCACCGCAAAAAGCGATGAAGAGCTTTATCAAATCCTCACCTGTGATTCATAATGATCACCACTTCACTCCCGTTATTTAAGGTATGCCAGCCATGAAGTTAATGGTCGTAAGCGGACGTTCCGGCTCAGGAAAATCAATAGCCCTGCGGGTATTGGAAGATCTGGGCTATTACTGCGTTGATAACCTACCGGTCAACCTGCTGCCCCAGCTTGTCAGCACGGTAAATAGCGACCAGCAGGATATCGCAGTGAGCATCGATGTTCGCAATATGCCCGACGAGCCTGAAGAGATCCGTAAAACACTGGATTCTCTCGGTGACGAGCTGGACGTCAATGTGATCTACCTGGATGCCGATGATAAAGAGCTGGTTAAGCGCTACAGCGAAACCCGCCGCCTGCACCCGTTGTCCCGGGACAACATGAGCCTGGAGCAGGCCATTCAATCGGAGAGTGAGCGTCTGGCAGAGCTCAAGGCACATGCCGACCTGGTCATAGATACCACCAACCAGTCCATTCACGATCTCAGCGAAACCGTTCGCTCCCGTGTCCTGGGCCGCGATGCGCGTGAGCTGATCATGGTATTTGAGTCGTTCGGCTTCAAGCACGGTATACCGACGGATGCCGACTACGTCTTTGATGTGCGCTTTTTGCCCAATCCCCACTGGGTTCCCGAGCTCAAGCCTTTGACCGGCCTGGATCAGGGCGTAAAAGAGTATCTCTCCGGGCACCCGGAAGTGACTCAGCTGACTTACCAGATCCGTAACTTTATCGAGACCTGGCTACCGATGCTGGAAAAGAACAACCGTAGCTACCTGACGGTTGCCATTGGTTGTACCGGCGGTCAGCACCGTTCTGTCTATATCGCCCAGCAGTTGGCTGAGCATTTTCGCTATGAAGGCCACCAGATCCAGGTTCGCCACCGCACGCTGGAAGCAAAGTCATGACCATCCTGAGCCGGCAGTTATTTATCAAAAACCGTCTGGGCCTGCATGCCCGGGCCGCTATCAAACTGGTTGAGCTGGCACAAAGCTTCGAGTCCACTGTCACTATCAGCAATGACGAAAAAAGTGCGACAGCCGATAGCGTAATGGGACTGTTGATGCTCGAATCGGCCCAGGGCCAGCAGATCTGCGTCAGCGCCGACGGCAGTGATGCCGAAGCCGCATTATCGGCGGTGTCCGAGCTGATAGAAGCTGGCTTTGACGAAGAAAACTAGTTGCCCCGGTGAAGTTAACTTCGCCAATTGGGCTGTGAACAAGAATGATTGTGAGTGCATTTAATCCGAACTAAACCATAATCATTCTTTTCCTGCCAATCCCTGCAATTCCTCTTGCAGATTAAATCTTTATTTCCTCTCAGATCTGGTGAGACAACCACTACACTATTACGTTAAAATTCAGCTTATTGCGCCGTCAGACCAAACTAAGCAGACCAAGCTAAACAGTCAGCAATGCCTTCTTGGCATTCTCTGTTCACCTCAATCACCAGTTCAGGGTATGGCGGCCGGCATCAGAGTAATTTGGGGTACCACGACCAATGGCGGATGTATTAGAACAAGATCAGACGCATCAGACGCTGCAAGAAGTTAATCAAGCGCTTGAAAACGGCATGTTTGTCCATGTCCGCCGAATGCTCCAGGATATGGAGCCGGAGGATATCGCTCACCTGCTGGAAGCCTCTCCGCCCAAAGAACGCCAGGTCTTATGGCAGCTGACCGATCCCGAAGAGCAGGGTGAAATCCTCGATGAACTGTCGGAAGATGTAAAAGACGGCATCGTCGCACAGATGGAACCAGAAAAACTGGCGGCCGTCACCGAGGGGATGGAAACCGATGACGTTGCCTATGTCCTGCGTAGCCTGCCTGATGACAAGTATCAGGAAGTACTGGCGCAAATGGATGCCACCGACCGTCACCGGGTAGAAAAGGCGCTGGCCTACCCGGAAGAAACGGCCGGCGGTATGATGAGCACCGACTTTATCACCATCCGCGGCGATGTTACCGCCGATGTCGTCTTGCGTTACCTGCGTATGAAGGGAGAACTCCCTGAAGCCACCGATGCCCTGTATGTTGTTGATCAAAATGAACAACTCATCGGTAGCCTGTCGCTATCAACGCTGATCACGACCCAGTCGGATATCGAAATTCAGGAAGTCATGGATGATGCCGACGAGGCCATCTCAGTCGAGATGGATGACAGCGAAGTGGCCAATCTCTTTGAACGTCGTAACTGGCTGTCGGCCCCGGTCATCGATACAGACAACCACCTCGTCGGTCGTATCACCATTGATGACGTCGTCGATATCATCCGTGAAGATGCCGAACATACCATGATGAGTATGGCGGGTATGGAAGATGACGAAGACACCTTTGCTCCCGTTATGAAATCCGCCCGACGCCGTAGTATCTGGCTGGGCGTCAACGTACTGGCAGCACTGGCCGCGGCTTCCGTGTCCAATATGTTCGAAGACACGCTGGATAAAATGGCAGCCATCGCGATCCTGATGACAATCGTCCCGTCAATGGGTGGTGTCGCCGGTAACCAGACCGTCGCCCTGGTGATCCGGGGCCTGGCCGTCGGCCATATCGGTGAAACCAACACCCGCTGGCTGCTCAGCAAGGAAGCCCGTGTCGGCCTGATTAACGGTGTGCTCTGGGCTGCCATCATTGGCGGTGTGGTGGTGTTGTGGAAAGGCAACCTGATACTCGGGCTCATCATTGCAGGCGCGATGATGACCAACCTGCTGGTTGCGGGCATTGCCGGAGTGTGTGTACCTATTTTGCTGAAAAAACTCAATATCGACCCGGCACTGGCTGGCGGGATGGCTCTGACCACTATCACCGATATTATCGGCCTGTCGGTCTTTTTGGGGCTGGCGACAGTATTCCTTGTCTAAAGGTGTTAAGTCGCGAGTGACGAGATAAAACCGCTCCTCCCCCCCTTATTTAAGGGGGAGGCTGGGAGGGGGTTGATTACTACCAACCCCTACAACCCTCCCCTTAACAAGGGGAGGGAACTCAAACCTTCAACAAAAGCGACTATTCGCCTGCGATTTTCATCGTATCCAGCAACATCGAGCCGGTCTGGATCTGGCTTCGGGTTTCGGTATCGGTACCAATGGCGACGATATTCTGCATCATATCCTTCAGGTTACCGGCAATAGTCACTTCACTGACCGGGAACTGAATCTCACCGTTTTCTACCCAGAAACCAGCCGCACCGCGCGAATAGTCACCAGTGACTATATTAACGCCCTGACCCATCAGTTCTGTCACCAGCAAGCCGCGATCCATTTTCTTCAGCATCTGGCTATAGTCTTCACCCGTGGACTTAACCTGCCAGTTATGGATACCTCCGGCGTGCCCGGTTGGTTGTCGGCCCAGTTTACGCGCGGCGTAACTGGTCATCAGGTAGGTCTGTAAGATCCCGTCCTGAATGATTTCGCGATCATGTGTCGCCAGACCTTCGCTGTCGAAAGGCGTACTTGCCATTCCTCTCAGGATATGTGGCCGCTCGCTGATGTTCATCCATTCAGGGAAGATCTGCTCACCCAGCTTATCCAGCAGGAAAGAAGACTTGCGATACAGGTTCGAACCGCTGATCGCCATTACCAGATGGCCAAATAGCCCGGTAGCGATATCGGCCGCAAACATCACCGGCGCCTCGCGCGTCGACAACTTCTGCGGATCGATCCGTCCTACCGTACGTTCTGCGGCATGTTGACCAACCCGCTCAGGCAGCCACAAGTCGGAGGCTCGACGGGCCGTGGTATAACTGTAATCTCGCTCCATCTCGCCATTCTTGCCCTCGGCAATCACACAGCAGCTGGTGCTGTGACGGCTTGAGGCATAGCTGGCCAGCATACCGTGGCTATTGCCATAGACACGAACACCGTAATGGCTGTCATAGCTTGCACCGTCACTCTGTTTGATACGGGGATCATAATCAAGCGCCGCCTGCTCGGCCTGAATAGCTATCGCCGCAGCATGATCGGGCTCCGGCTCGTCAGGATGGAACAGGTCAAGATCGGGAATATCCTTGGCCATCAGCTCTTTCGGGCCCGGTCCCGCAAAGGGGTCTTCAGACGTGTAACGAGCGATATCTAGCGCTGCTGCGACAGTTTGGGCTATCGCACTCTCGCTGAGATCCGAGGTTGAGGCACTGCCCTTACGCTGACCGCGATAAACAGTGATCCCCAATGCCCCGTCACTATTAAACTCCACATTTTCGACGTCACACATGCGTGTCGACACACTGATACCCGTCGTTTTGTTAATAGCAACCTCGGCAGCATCAGCCTGCTTGCCTGCCAGCTCCAACGCTTTGGCAACCGCCGCTTCAAGTTCTACACGCTGCTGCGCAACCTGTTCTCTTACGTCCATATCTTTACTTACTCAGAGAATGACAACCATTTCATGGCGTTACTTTAAGCACGCTAACGTGGCTTAATGAAATGAAGATCATGAAAATAATCAGCAGCACAACAGCAAACGCTGATAAGTGCCCTATTTAGTATTACATATAGGATAACACCGCCTGTAAGGAATTTGCGCCCCAAATCATGTTTAAACTGATAAAATAGAGCCATTACCTTCTTTAGTGAGCCTATTATGAGCCGTAAAAACCAAAAAGCCCCGTGGGAAGAGGAAGAAGAAATCATCTGGGTCAGCAAGTCCGAGATGAAACGCGACATGGAAGCCCTGCAAAAAGTCGGGGAGGAGCTTGTCGAGCTTAAACCCAATGCGCTGGCGAAAATTCCGCTGGACGAAGATCTTCTGGAAGCTGTCAAAGATGCGCAGCGCTTCAAGAACGAAGCCCGCCGCCGTCAGTTACAGCGAATTGGCAAGCTGATGCGTCAGGTCGATGTCGAGCCTATCCAGGCTGCATTGGACATGCTGCGCAACAAGCACTCGCAGGCAACGGTTGCCCTGAAAAAGCTGGAGCAAAAACGCGACAAGCTGATCGAGAACGGTGACAGCATGATCAATGCCATCATGGTTGACCATCCTGACGCCGATCGCCAGCATCTGCGCCAGCTTGTTCGTCAGGCGAACAAAGAAAAAGCGCAAAACAAGCCGGCCAAGGCATACCGTGAAATCTTCCAGTACCTCAAAGCGCTGTACCTGGAAGACTAGAAACTGTTCAAACCGGTACCATAAAAAATGCCAGCACTTCCGTGCTGGCATTTTTATATTTCCCTTTCCCGCTGTAGCGCTACTGCGTACCACCGACAGTCATGGAGTCTACCTTCAGCGTCGGCTGACCGACACCGACCGGCACACTCTGGCCCGCTTTGCCGCAAACGCCGACACCGCGGTCGATATCCAGATCATTACCGACCATAGAGACCTGCTGCATGGCTTCAATACCGCTGCCAATCAGGGTCGCTCCCTTAATTGGGCGTGTCACCTTACCGTTTTCTATCAGGTAGGCTTCCGAGGCCGAGAAGACAAACTTGCCCGAGGTAATATCTACCTGGCCGCCGCCAAAGTTAGGGGCATAGATCCCCTGCTTGACGCTGGCAATGATCTCTTCCGGCGTATGCTGACCCGGCAGCATATAGGTATTGGTCATACGAGGCATCGGCAGATGGGCATAGGACTCGCGGCGACCGTTCCCCGTCGGTGCAACGCCCATCAGGCGCGCATTGAGCTTGTCCTGCATATAGCCTTTGAGCTTGCCGTTTTCTACCAGTACATTATACTGGCCCGGTGTGCCTTCATCATCGATGTTAATCGAACCCCGGCGATCCACCAGCGTACCGTCATCGACGATGGTACACAGCGGCGAGGTCACCTGCTCGCCCATATGGCCGGCAAACATGGACGAGCCCTTACGGTTAAAGTCACCTTCCAGACCATGGCCCACCGCTTCATGCAGCAGTACGCCAGGCCAGCCTGCACCAAGTACTACCGGCATGGTGCCTGCAGGTGCGGCGTCAGCATCGATGTTGACCAGCGCCTGGCGAATCGCCTCATCGGCATAATTCAGTGCAATGGATTTACCATTTTCTTCACTGAGGAAGTATTCATAACCATAGCGGCCACCGCCCCCGGCACTGCCGTGCTCACGCTTGTCACCCTTCTCAATCAGGATGCTAATGGATAAACGAACCAGCGGACGAATATCCGCCGCATAGGTACCGTCCAAGGCAGCGACCAAGACCTGCTCGTAGACGCCATTGATACTGACGGACACTTCCTTGACCAAAGGCTCTTTGGTTCGAATATATCGGTCAATCTCTTCAAGCAAGGCAATCTTCTGGTGCTTGTCAAAACTACCCAACGGATTAACCGGCGCATATATTCCGGAGGCGGTAACAGGGCTAAAGGCCTGAGTTTTGCCATTCCCGCCCGCGCGGACAATGCCCCGGGCAGCTTTGGCACTCTGGTTCAGTGCCAGCTGGTTGATCTGATCAGAATAGGCAAAGCCGGTCTTCTCGCCAGCAACGGCTCGAACCCCTACACCACGGTCAATGTTGAATGAGCCATCTTTGATAATGCTGTCTTCCAGCACAAGCGATTCATGCCAACAGGACTGAAAGTAAATGTCAGCATAGTCCACGTCCCGGGCTGCAATCAGCCCCAGCGTTTGGCTTAATTCATCACGTCCCAGGCCTGACTGAGTCAGCATGGTATTTTCTACTGTTTCCAGAGTCATTTACTTTGCTCTTCTAAGATACCTACCGCTGATGCACGCCCAGACGAGCATGCTTCAGCACTGGCATATTTGTTCTGATGGTCTGGCTTAAATTTAAATCCAGATCGGCTGTCAATACACCGGTTCCCTGTTGTTGACAGGCGACTACCTGCCCCCACGGATCAATAATCATCGAATGACCCCAGGTTTCCCGGCCTTCATTGTGCTCGCCCCACTGGGCTGCTGCGACAATCCAGCACTGCGTCTCCACAGCTCGAGCACGTAATAGTACATCCCAATGCGCCTTGCCGGTCACCTTGGTAAACGCGGCAGGGACCACAATGATATCGGCCCCCTGCTCTCTCAAAGCGGTATATAGCTGCGGAAAGCGAATATCATAACAGATTGATAATCCAATATTTCCAAAAGGCGTCGGCACGACTTTGATTTCTCGTCCCGGCTGGAACGTATCAGACTCGCGGTAGCTATGATGTTGATCTGCAACCTCGACATCAAACATGTGCAACTTATCGTAAGATGCCTGACACTGCCCCTCGTCATCAAACAGCAACGCGGTGGTGGTGATGGCCCCGTCAGTTTGCCGGATCGGCATTGAGCCTATCAGCAACCAGATCCCGAGCTGCCGGGTCAGCGCCGACAGGGCTTCCTGTAAGGGCCCCTCGCCCAGAAGCTCGGCATGGCGTTGATAGTCCTCACGAGACCCAAAGACCAGACAGTTCTCCGGGGTGACGACCAACTTTGCCCCTTGTAGCTGCAACCCTTTAAGCTTTTTCTTCAGCTGCCGCAAATTGGCTTCAGGATCCGCGCCTGAATTCATTTGTACAACGCCCACTTTTGCCATCATTTACTTCCTTTTCCGACAAAGACTACTATTCCATTATTATTTTGACTGGTTCTGTTGTTCCTTCAATTTTTCCGGCACGGTGTACTCCCCGGTAAAACGAGACTTCTCGGTGACCGTCGGTGAATCAATCGGCCCTGTAACCGCATAGTTAATCTGGGTAAAGACATCCAGCACCGGCGATAACGCGGTTGAAATGGCAAACACAAAAATAGCGGTTTGCGGCGCCACCGCAAACGCCGTCAGCACCGGTATTCCAGACGTAAAGTCAGGAAGGAACTTCACTTTCGCATCGACCGTTTCATTAACAAGGTTAGCACTTCCGGTAATATACATGTCACCCGCCAGTGCCTGCATTTTTATATCGTCACTTTCGAACTGGCCATTTTCAATCCTGCCAGAGCCCCTGATATAGTTAAAGGCCAACCCGTCGTCAAACACCCCCGAGAAATCGAGCTGCATTTTTCTCACGATCGAATCTAAGCTGAACAGGCCAAGCAAGCGCCCGGCACCGCCGACATCACTGATCACTCCCTTACCGGTTTCTGATTTCATTTCTCCGGTCAAGGTTTCACGGTGCATCGCCCATGGTGCGCCCTGCCACTGAATAGAGGCATAGCTACTGAATTTCGCCCCCTGGATCCCGCCGGACACCCCAAAACGCCCCATCAGATCTGAGCTATTGTCACCTTCGATGTCGAAAGCGATATGGGTTTCGTTCTGATCATGGTCCAGCATCCAGTGCCCATCCAGGCTCAGCGAGGTCGTGCCCGAATCAATCAGCAGGTTCTGTAACTCCAGCATAGTGCCTTCCCGGCGCAACTTCCCGGTGACCTTGCCAAGCCGGTAGCCCTGTAGCCAGGCATCCTGCAGCGTGAGATCGATCTCCGGCATATTCGCCATCATAGAGCGGTCAAAATCGGTCGCCGGCGGGATATCCTGCTGCGGCTTGTACTTGCTACGCGGCATCTCCTCGACATCATCCAGCCCCGGCAGGTTCAGGTGCATTTTCTCCAGCGTCACCCTTAAAGGCGCACCATCAGGCCAGAACGCCTCGCCGGTCATTTCCCGGCTACCCAGAATAATATGCCACTGCGCAGGCTGTCTGCGCATCGCAAGGTCAACCTCATTCCAGTTTAACGTCGCCAGTTTCAGCTTCTTAACGCGCGCATTTACCCGGGTTGGGTTAGGGATCTCCGGCATGACGGTTGGCTGCCCGGCCTGGGCCATTTGTGCCGTCTTATCATCAATCTCTCCAATAAGCTCGACCCAACGGTCACCGTCCAGGTAGTCACTACGGATCCGAAGCGAGTGGCTCCCCCGCGCGAGAGAACGTAATTTCCCTTTCCCGACTAACAGCTCGCTGGCCTCTATCTTCAAGCGCTCAGGCACTAAATTGATTGTCGCCTGGTAAGTAGCATCAGGCACAACGATATTACCGGTCAACGATTCTGCATTACCGTGTACAGCTAGTTTTGCCTGCTGTTTGGTCCCCGGCGACACCTGCAGCGGATACGGCAGCTTGCTGTTAACGCCAACCAGTCCGGCCAGCAAGTCAACATTGTAGTCAAAACCCGTATCGTGCAGATTAACGCCGACCTTGGCATTCCAACGGCTATGGCCGCTCACGCGGGCCAGCAAAGGATCATCAACCTGCTGTTGCAGCGTAGAGACATCCCAGTCCCCATCCAGCTTAACACCCACCTGATAACCCGTGTCCACGCTCTTGCCATCAAAACCGAAAACAACAGGCTGCTCGAGTAACATGCCCTGGATATCATCGGCCTTGATGACATCATTATCAAAACTCAGGCTGCCACTGACCTTATCCAACTGAAGTGGCGGAGCGTCCATGGCAACCTGGTTATCTTTCAGACTCGCCGAGCCCCATGCCCGTACATCACTGCCGTCAAAAGGTATATCCAGTTTAAACTGCGAGCTTACCGGACCACTGACCTGGACCGTCGTCAGCGCCGCCCCAACCGAGTCAACCAGCGGTGTCGCCAGCATATAATCACGCACCTGCTGGCCATCGGCATCCACACCAATAGCCAACTTGAGATGGCCATCTTCGCTCAGCTCGGCTTCACCGGTGACCTTGGACGCCGTCGCTCCCATGGTTTTCGCATGGCTGGCATCGAGGTACATAAAATCATTTTCAAACAGCAAATCCAGCTTCAGATCAGTCAACTCAGGCCATGCTGTATCAAAACTAAAGCGGCCTTTACGCAAAGCTACCTTGGCCTGAAAAACCCCCTCGCCTTTGCTGTAGGGGAAGTCATTGAGCTCACCGTACCATAGCAGCTGGGCACGCTCTGCCTTACCGCCACGAATAGCCGTCGACAGGTAATCTGTCAGTTCCTGCCCCAATGCCAGCGTCGGCAAATACCGCCACGTTTCACCAGCATCATGGGCCGTCGCTTCACCGTAAAATGACAACCAGGCCGGTGCCTCAGCAGGAAAGTCCAGGCGGAACTGGCCATCGGCAGTTAAATGCGGCGTCGATACGGACAGGGCATCACTCCACAAGCGCCAGCCGTCATCGCCGACCTGCCAGTAAGCGGTCACTTCACTTGTGGTAATATTTAACGGGGCCTGAAACACTTCTCCATAGGGAAGTACATCATCATTTAGCGCCAGCACGGCTTTTCCGCCGGCCAGGCTGCCTGATAGCCGGGCATCAAGCTTGTTCATGCCTGGCAGCAGTTCCCACTGCTTCATACCAAACGCTTTAAGATCGGCCGAAAAGCGCGGAGGCTGATCGCCGTCAGCGGCGACTCGGATATCATCCAACTGACCGGACGGCTGTAGCTTGGCGAGTATCTCAGCAGCCGTATTGTCTTCCGGCAGGAAGCTGACAAACGGCAGCAACTGGTCAAGAGGCAGGCTGGTCAATGCAACTTGCCAGCGCTCAGGCTCCCACTGCGCCGCGATATCAAAGGCTGGCCACAGTCGCTGGTCGGTTTGCAGAAGCATCTGATCGCTATCAACCCGCCAGCCGGTTTTTCCCTCGGCCAGAGCAACCGGGGATAATCCTACCCGGCCCTTGGAAATCCTAAACTCATGGTTTTCATCGCCCTCGCGCCAGCGCAGGTAGCTGTTATCCAGCCTTGCCAGACTGTTCAGTACCTTGCCGTCTTGCAAATTCAGCCACAACTCGGCATTGATATTACTGCCGGTAATATCAGCGCCACCCAACATACGCTTGTTGAGCCACGGCGTGATGGACAGGTTCTGGGACTGGACATAAATACTGCCCGACAGCTCTGGCAGGGAACGCCTGGCAGATAAGTTAGCAATCACTCGCATTTGGCTAAAGTGGGTATCGGCAATACTGATCACCCCTTCAGCCAAATGCTGGCCGCCGGTACCGTCCCACTTCAGCTCGCTGATATCAATACGCTTAGTATCCCCGGCAGGAGAGAGCAAAGTGATATCGGCATTGCGCAGCGAAAACTTGCCCAGCTGGACAAAAAACAGCTCTTCAAGCTGTTTGATCGTTGCGGCTTGATCGGTCGTGTCGGCAGCGAGCTGTGACGAGGTGTCCCGGCCAAACATAGAACTGGAAAAACGTGTCAGATCCAGGCTGAGCTGATCAATACGCACATTTTTAAACACAGGCCGCATCTCGAACGCCGAACGGAGCATATCAAACTCCATTTCAACATCACCGACCCGAACAATGGAGCCCGGGTCATCACTTGCGTCAACACTCACCCCCTTCAGCACCAGAGAAGGGCCCAGGTTTTGCCACCGCCCTTCTACATGGGCCACCTCCAGGCGCATTTCCGCCTGCTCAGATGCCCACTGGCGGATAGGTTCGCGATATTCGTTTAGCTGGGGAAGAAAAAAACGCAGACCACTAATCGCAATAGCGGCCAGTACCAACACTGTCAGTACCAGCCACATTAATCCACGTGCCAGACGAACTGGAACTGTTGTCACTCAATAGCCTCGCATTCGTAATTACATCATTACAACGTCAAATTGTTCCTGGATATATAATGGCTCAGCTTTGATTTTCACCTGCTTGCCAATAAACACTTCCAGCTCAGCCAGAGCATGGTATTCATCCCCTGCCAAGACTTCGGCAACCGCAGGCGAGACATAAACCACAAAACGGTCTGCGTCATAAGCTCGGTTGACCCGGGTAATTTCACGCAGGATCTCGTAGCAGACACTTTCAACGGTTTTAACCGTACCTCGACCTTCACAGGTCGGGCAGGTGCCGCACAGCACATGCTCGATACTTTCACGGGTCCGCTTACGGGTCATCTCGACCAGGCCCAGCTGGGTAAAGCCGTTGATATTGGTTTTTACCCGGTCGTAGGAAAGCGCCTGCTCCAGCGCCAGCAAGACACGACGCTGGTGATCTTCCAGTGCCATATCAATGAAATCGATAATAATGATCCCGCCCAGATTGCGTAACCTAAGCTGACGGGCGATCGCCTTGGTGGCCTCAATATTGGTATTGAAGATGGTTTCTTCCAAGTTACGGCGACCGACAAAGGCCCCGGTATTGATATCGACCGTCGTCATCGCTTCCGTCTGATCAATAATCAGGTAGCCGCCCGACTTCAGCTCAACCTTCCGATCCAACGAGCGCTGAATTTCACTTTCCGTATCATATAGATCAAATATAGGCTGCTCGCCAGCGTAATATTCAAGCTTATCGCTCAGCTCCGGCACGAATTCATCGGTAAATTCTTTCAGCTTTTCATAACCGAGGCGTGAGTCAACCTTGATGCAATCCAGTTCGGTGCCGACGAAGTCACGCAGGATCCGCTGTGCCAACCCAAGTTCGCCATACAGCATCGACTTGGGCTTGTGCTTGGCCCGGCGCTCCAGCACTTTTCGCCACAAATGCTTGAGGAAGGCGGCATCCTGGGCAAGCTCTTCCGCCGTTGCCCCTTCGGCAGCGGTACGGATAATAAAGCCACCCAGCTCGTCACAATGCTTGTTGACGACCTTCTTCAGGCGCTCTCGCTCACTTTCGCTTTCGATACGCTGAGAGACACCGACATGACCAGCGCCCGGCATGAAGACCAGATAACGCGACGGCAGCGTCACGTCTGTTGTGAGGCGAGCCCCCTTGGTTCCCAGAGGATCCTTGACCACCTGAACCACCAGATCCTGCCCCTGACGGACCAGCTCGGAGATATCCCGAACCTGGAACTGCTGCTTTTCGTTCTCGGCCACACATTCAGTGTGAGGCACAATGTCGGAGGCATGCAAAAAAGCAGCCTTCTCCAGTCCGATATCGACAAATGCCGCCTGCATACCCGGCAATACCCGGCTTACGCGGCCTTTGTAAATGTTGCCGACAATTCCGCGTTTTGACTCTCGTTCTATATGTACTTCCTGAAGGGTCCCTCCTTCAATCATTGCAACGCGCGTCTCACTTGGCGTCACGTTAATCAGCAGCTCTGTGCTCATGGTTGCCTCTAAATTGATAAACTTAAAAAGTCCTGAACCATGATGTCGGTTTCCATTAACGGTAACCCCACCACAGCGTAATAACTGCCATCGATGCGCTCAATAAACTTGCCGCCGATCCCCTGAATGCCATAGCTGCCTGCTTTGTCTTGCGGCTCGCCGCTTTGCCAATATGCTTCTATTTCTTGTTCTGACAAAGTCTTGAACCAAACGTTCGTGGTCACAAGGCAGGTTTTGCTACGTGTTGCCGTGGCCAGGGTAACGGCCGTCATCACCTGGTGCTGCCTGCCGGACAGCAGAGTCAGCATGCGCCTGGCATCGGCAAAGTCTTCCGGTTTTTCCAGAATTTCATCATCTACTACAACAATAGTATCTGAACCCAGCACCGGCGTCTGGCCATCGGTTTCTATCACCCCGGCCTGTGCCTTCTCCTGTGATAGGCGCCGGACATAATCAGCCGGTACCTCGCCCGGCTGGTGACATTCCTCAACGTCTAAGACAACCCGTTCAAAGGTATAACCCAGCTGAGCCAGTAGTTCTTTTCGCCGGGGAGATCCCGAAGCCAGATACAGTTGCAGTGCAGACATGACGATACCATTTATATAAATATCAAAAAGATCCATTCGATGTCATGCTTTACAACCTAACACCGAACAGACCTAGTTGGGAAAGTAATTTAACGAATTGAGAACTTACGACGCATTCGCCGCAGCAGCAAAAACAGCCATGGCCATAGCAGGAAGTTCAGCAGCACGGCCCAGAGCCGTTCCGGCTCGAAGGTGATCACCGAGACCAGATATTCGGCCCAGAACTCGACCAGTTTGCCGGCCAGTGTCAGCAAGGCAACCAGAATGGCCTGCTGCCACAAAGAGAGGTTGCGCAGTACCTGGAAATTCAGGGCAACGACATAGCACAGTACCGACATCATCAGGCCCCGCACCCCGAGCGTCGAGCCCAGCATCAAGTCCCACAGCAGCCCCAACAGCAATGCCGTACCGACATTGACCCGGTGCGGCAGTGCCAGTACCCAGTAAAAGGCCACCAGCAGCACCCATGAAGGCCTGAACAGCTCCAGCTCGCCGGGCCATGGCGCGGCCTGTAGGATCAGTGCCACGATAAAAGATAGCCAAATCAGCAAGCGGCCACTTGGTCGACTATTCGCCACTATTGAGATCTCCTACCATCAGCGTTTCCCGCGGGGTCGGCCATACCAGCAACAAATAACGCAGGCGGTCGAACTGCACCGTCGGTTTTGCCTTTATCTGGGCAAACGGGCGCTTGTTATCAAACGAAAACTCGGTGACATGTCCAACCGGATAACCTTCCGGGTACCGACCGCCCAGGCCGGATGTCACCAGCAAGTCCCCGACTTCGATATCGGTACTGCTCGGCACGTGCTCAAGCTGGACTTGGTCGATCTGACCGCTGCCCGAGGCAATTACCCGGATGTCGTTACGCACAACCTGGATCGGGATCGCATGGGTCGGATCGATCAACAACAGCACCCGGCTGTTGTGGGCGCCGACATAGGACACCTGACCGACGATCCCTTTTTCATTGATCACCGGCTGGCCTTCATAGACACCGTCAACCCGCCCCTTGTCAATCATCACCTGGTGACTGTAGGGATCGGAGTCCACCGCCATCACCTCCGCGATCAGTTTCTTCTCGTCGCGAACAAAAGGTGAGCCCAACAGCTCGCGTAAACGCTGGTTTTCCTGCTTTAACTGATCCAGCAGCAGCACATCGCTCTGCTTAACCAGTAAATCACGCTTAAGTGCTTTATTCTCTGCCAACAAACGCTGATGGGAGCTCAACTGACCTGACATACCATCTAACAAATCACGAGGTAAGTTAGCTGCATACTGGAGTGGTGAAATCGCTGAGTTCAGCAAATAACGTACATTGGCGAAGGCATCTAGGCGGCTGTCGGCCAGCATCAGGCCAACCGACAGTAATATGGCAAGAAACAGGCGTAACTGCAGAGAAGGCCCTCTGCCAAATATAGGTTTCATCTAACGCTATAACCTGTTCTGTCTATTGCCGAAGATGGCATTATTCTTCGCTGAAGAGATCGCCGCCGTGCATGTCGATCATTTCCAGTGCCTTACCACCGCCACGTGCAACACAGGTTAGCGGATCTTCGGCAACAACAACTGGGATCCCGGTTTCTTCGGTCAGCAGGCGATCAAGATCGCGCAATAGCGCACCGCCACCGGTTAGCACCATGCCGCGCTCAGAGATATCTGATGCCAGCTCTGGCGGACACTGTTCAAGCGCAACCATCACCGCCGACACGATACCGGTCAGAGGCTCCTGCAGGGCTTCTAGAATTTCGTTGGAGTTAAGGGTAAAACTGCGAGGTACACCTTCAGCCAGGTTACGACCACGCACTTCAATTTCGCGTACTTCATCGCCCGGGTATGCCGAACCGATTTCATGCTTGATACGCTCGGCCGTCGCTTCACCAATCAGGCTGCCGTAGTTACGGCGAACGTAGTTGATAACCGCCTCATCAAAGCGGTCACCGCCGATACGTACAGACGAGGAGTAAACCACGCCGTTTAGAGAGATAACGGCAACTTCGGTAGTACCACCACCGATATCGATCACCATCGAACCGGTCGCTTCCGATACCGGCATACCGGCACCGATTGCTGCCGCCATCGGCTCGTCAATCAGATACACTTCGCGGGCACCCGCACCTTGTGCAGATTCACGGATAGCTCGACGCTCAACCTGAGTAGAACCACAAGGAACAGCAACCAGTACGCGTGGGCTAGGGCGTAGAATGCTGTTGTCGTGGACCTGCTTGATAAAATGCTGAAGCATTTTCTCGGTCACGTAGAAATCGGCAATTACGCCGTCTTTCATTGGACGGATAGCAGCGATATTGCCAGGTGTACGACCAAGCATTTGTTTGGCGTCGTGACCTACGGCTGCAACACTTTTGGTTGCGCCAGCTCGGTCCTGACGAATAGCTACTACTGATGGTTCATCGAGTACGATGCCCTGTCCTTTGACATAAATAAGGGTGTTGGCAGTACCCAGGTCAATAGACAGGTCATTAGAAAACATGCCACGAAGTTTTTTAAACATAGTCTTCGGCTAATTCCTGCAAGCTTACAAAATTCGTTAAATTGCGCTAAATGTATCAAGGGGCACGGATCGAGACAAGGTAAGCTTTGTCAAACCTGCCACAGATCCGCATTTTATTTAATTGAGCAGCTGATTCATCCCCTTTTCTCCACGATAAATGATGCGATCGTTGCCTCGGTAAACACCGAAGGTCACAACAGCGGATGGGCTTTCATCACCAAATTGACGCCAGTTGTACTGCAACCAGGGCTGATTAGAGTGGTTGCCGGAACAATCACCCGCCTTGAGTTTAGCGGGAATGGTTGATGTCAGCCGCTGCCAGAACTCAACTTGCTCTCGGTAATTCGTTTTAGTGTGCGGCAGTGCCACAAACTCACCGGAACTTATCTCTCCGGCAGTAACACTTCCTTCTCCCGATGTCTTAGACGTGCTGTCTGTCACCGTGGAATCGGATTGGGCAATGATCTGCTTACAGTAATTATCCCCGTCAAATGTCGATAAGCTGTCATCCGTATTGGTAACAAAACCCTTGCCGTCCCAGTATTCGACCCGTAGCGGAATCGCTATCTTGTTGTCGGCCCGTCCGCCGACATCCTCCAATACCATACGCCCGTAACGGATATCCGTCCCGTCGACCTTGGCCCCGACAGCATGCTGATTTTTCTCAGCTGTAGTCAGGACAAAATCAACGCCATCGACAAACTTACTCACTTTCACCCTGAAATCGAGGGCCTGATAAGGGCCATCTGCTTTAGTTGCCTTGGTACAACTATTTGGGTCATCCAGCGGACAGGTAAAACTGGTATCAGTGAGACGGGTGATCGTCATTCTCGGCTTGTCAGAACCCGTTGCATCAAAAACTCGCCCGCTTTGCGGTGACTCTGTGCCCTGGGCAACATTGCCCCAGCCTTGCCAAGCCAAGTCCGCTTTGCATTGTTGAGTATTGCAAATATGAAGCCTTGCCAAATCAAAGGCCTCATACTGACCGTTAACCAGGCTCCCCAGCCACAAACCAAAATCAGCCTGTAGCGACGAAGCAAAAAGATGGTAGTTGCCAACCGGCACCGAGCTGTTCATGGCCTTGACCGTAAACTTGCCGGTAAATGGCTGCTCCATATAAGAGAAGATTCCATTTGCCGGAAGGATCCCTTCACTGCCACCCGGCTTAACCACAACGGCAAAATGATCCGGGTAGAAGCGGCCAACCTGCACAGTACTTTGATTTAACGGTAGTGACCGTCCATCGAGCTGGTAACCGCCATCCGCCTGAAGCCAGAGACTTCCGACTTCGCTCCAGTTCAAGTTCGTTGTCAGCCAACCGCTATCGGATACTTTGCCGGTAAAACTATAGTTCACGGTTCCCCCAAGCACACCGCCTTCCGGCTTCACGCTTGCGGTTGTTGCCGGTGAGGCTGGTATAGAAGGAATGGTCAAAGAGACCGGCGCTTTGATGGCAACACTCGAGCCGGTCGGACTGTAGTAGTTTTCGGTTACCTTTCTATTGGTGCACCAACCGCTTCCATAAGCTTGAATGTCAGTCTTACTATCACCACTGGAGTCGCCAGAGACAGAATCACCCGCCAACCAGATCACAGGTTTCAGCCTTGCCTCAAACGGCTCTCCGGCTTTGGCAAAGCCCGGGCCGCTTTGACTGGTGCCAGAGTGATCGGTTATATCCTTGGCGCTGTTCCGTGGCGTAGAGTCATCCGGGTTCTTAATGTCACAAAGCGCAAAGGTATAAGGCCTCACATAAATCGTTGCGCTGCCTTCCAGACCAGAGCTGCCCGACGGGAACAAGCCTTCGCATTCACTGTTACCCTTGCAGTACTCTGCCTTGCCGAAGGCAGGATCTTTCAGTGTAAAGGTAACCTTGCCTGCATCATTGTAGGACAGGGCCTTATCCAGCTCGGCTTTACCATCAGTAAACTTAAATGGTTTACCGATAACAACCGCAGACTGACCCGTTAACGGTGCCTCATACTTGGTCGTTACCTCTATCGGCTTTGACGATGAAGGTTGGTAGTCCGTAATGTACTCTGCCGTACCGCCTTCCGGTGTGGTACAGGCCAGTACCCCTACTAACATATCTTCCGGTTTACCGGCAATCAGCTCGTCACTTTTTCCGGAGGAGGATTTGGGAAGCACTTCGAACCGATAAGGCATAAACGTAAAGGCTGACTCAATCGGTAACGTATTTTCCACGGATTCAGAGGTGGAGGCCTTCAATACCAGTTTGCCGATCCCGGTAGACTTAAGGTTCAGCTCCAGTACACCTTTGGTGGCATTTTCTTGAACCTGGTTGTTACTATCAAACGTCAGGCAAGTATTGCTCCCTTTACGCTGCAGGCATACCGACTGTCCTGATGGCTTTTCAATAATCACCGGGCCATTAAAGGCGGTATCAACCATATCGGGGCTCCCGTCTCCCGTAGTATCGAGCATCATGGTGGCGGTATAAGACGGCTTGTTATTATCACAGGTCAGCGCATATTTTTTTGTTGGCGCCATAACCAAATAACGTTTGCTGGTAGTGCTTCCGCACTTGCTGCGCGTACCAATAATGGCGCCCGCCGAAAGCTCAATAACCGGAGCCGTTACGCCACCAAAAATATAGGCCCTATCTTTTTCCAGATCTAAAGAACCCGCTCGAGGGTCCAGATAAACATAGCCATATAACTTTGCCCGCTTCTCCATTTCCAGCTCGTCATCACTATTGCCACTGTCATAGTGACCAATGAGCAATAGGTTTTCACTGTTTCCCTGTTCATTGACGGAAGCTCTTTCTTCCAGTTTGGCTTTTTTAAAGTGAATTACCGTCTGATGAGTTTTACTGACCGCAATTTTTGAACGACTTTCGACTTTAAGTTCTTTAATCCAATACTCTCCCGGAGCAAACGTCAGTGTCTTTCTATCCTTTACGATAACTTCCTTATATACGCCCGGCGAAATAGCACACGAGCTCCTGTTCTCACACTTAAATTCATTTTCGCTATTTTTAAAACTTGCCAAGTCCGGGAAAAGATCGGCCTTTTTGTCGACAGACGCACACTTCTCCTTACTGCCCGAACCACCATTTGAGTTATATTTACATCCGGCAATATCTTGTACTTGAGGCAAGAAAGAGTACCCATGGCGCGGATCAATCGTAGAAACATAGGCCACCCCGGCAATCGATAAATTCCCGTAGACATCCCCCTGATAATATTTATTTGACTGAACAACATCAGGGACATATTCACAAATATCAATAGATTTTGGCTCGGGCACCTCAAAGGCAAAGAATCCGATGTTCTCGAACTGGCCATGTCGACGGCTGTCCAATGTATCTTCATCAAATACAAAGCTGAATTTCTGCTTGGATAAGTTACAACGCCGCAACCACCCACCATCGCCGCCGACGCGAGTTTGCTTTTTCGTGATCACCCCCGGCTGAGCGGTAAATGCACGGGTAAAATAAAGCTCCAAATTCTGACATGAATCGGCCAGCGAGCCTTCCTGATTCAAACTGGCTTCGAATCCAAACTCGAACTTAGCCTGCTGGTTATTGACCACCGTTTCACCGGTTCCCGGCAAGCTGGCAAGAAAAGCGATTCTTCTGTCATTACTCGGCGCATAACTTCCCCTGCCCAGCTCCAAAGCCAAGTCGACTTTCTCTGAGGTGATCCCGCTTATCGCTGAGGTAGCAAAAAGAGAGTTTTGATTTAAGGCCTGCAATTGGGTCAACACCACCGGGGTTGCATTAAAGCTCCCACCCCAGTCCGAAAACCGAATATTCGTCTGCCAGCTACCCGATACGCCCTGCGCCTGATACGACTGGGTATCGGTATAACCTGCGATCACTTTCTTGCCATTAAAGTCGGCTATGCCGGGTTCCATGACCAGATAGCTGATCTGAGTCATTTGGGTTGAATCCCAGCCGTTTTCAGGATTTTTCTGCGCAAAGGTGACCGTCTTGGCATCCTTATCAACCCCGGTAACCACCAAAGTGGCTGGTTCGTCAGCGTCAGGACCTGACGGGTCAATGGTCGGCATTAAAAAGACCAGCGGCGTGATCGTATAATTATTATCTAAAGAAATCGTACAGCTACTTGAAGAACAGGACTGAACCCCAAATTCATACCGGGCATCCGTGCTGTACTCCTTGTCAGGCTCAGGCAAGGGCAAACTACCGCAGTTCCCTTCGCTCAGACAGGTACCAGACACATTGTTGCCAAGTACCCTGACATTGATATAAGGGTCAAACTTATCAGCATCAACCCGATCTCGAATGTCTAGGTATGTCGATGAGATATAGGTGCCATCGACACTGTACTCTAGCCAACCCTCTATATTTCTGGAGTTATATGCAGATGTATTAACAAACTTGATCTGGAACTGATGCTCTTTGCCATCATTAAGGTAGCCCGTTTCATTGATTCCCTGCCCATAGCCAAAGTATCTTCTATCATCCGTCCAGATAGGATGGTAGTAATAGTTCCCTTCAATTCTTATCCGGTTGCTACCATCAGATATCAGGTTCGCAGTAATACAAAAGTCGTTTTTAGCGTTGACGGAGGCTCCGTTACTAAAGCACTGCGCCGCCTGGGTCGACGGGCTTGTTAGGCTAACGAGCAAGGCAAACAGCCAATAGAAAAAAACGAGTCTGTTAGTTCTCATGCACTTTCTCATGGGAGATCCTTTGCCCAGGTTTCCTGAATGCGAGTGGTCGCAAACTTGCCACTGCCGCAGGTTGCACTGCTTTCCAACTGATATTTATAGGAGGCTTGTGAGTCCGGGCCGTATTTAAAACGGGTACAAACCACGGTCACGCTCTTGCATTGAAACAGGCTGGCATTCATCGAATAGGTTTTGGTATCAGTGTTTCCCCCTTGAGAGCAGGCACCAGGCTCAGAGTCCTTCTGGCCCAGCGGAAACAACTTGCTCAGGACATACTCATTGCCCGAGTGCGCCGCAAACCACGCCCGGGTCGCAAACACTTCCCGCGAGGTCGTCTCCTGACCAGACCAGTCGATCCGGATCATTGCGGCGGCAAAGCCCGCCATCACAGTGATAATAAACACCGAGACAATCAGGGCGCTGCCACGTTGTTTGCTATAGGACATTAATCACCTGCACTGTGTGGTTATAGGAAAAAGCTTCACCAGTATTGGCTTTCTCAATCACCAATGAAATATGCACCATACCGTTATTTTGCAATCCTGCCCCTTCAACAACGAATTCGACAGACTTCACGTCCTCGGCAATCCGATTCCCTTGCCGGGTCAACAAGTTTCCCGCCAGGCAATATTCGACTTTATCGCCATAGACATAGGCTCGCTTTGCCGGTGAAGAATATACGGGCGAGGCAGCAAGGTTAACGGTCAGCTCACCTTGCTCGGTCCCATCGGCGACAGAATTAATCTTATTTTGATCTCGTTTAGCCTCATATTCCGTGGCCGACGGCAAGCCAATCGCCAGGGCCAAGCCAGCCTGCGCATTAATCGCTTTCCATTCGGTGGCCGAGCCTATTGCCGGGACAAGGCTCATTGCTGCGCTATCGGGATTTCCCTGATAAAAGCCAGAGTACCTGACCGGATAGAACGATAAACAGGCCCCTGAATTGGATGTCGAGATACTGTTGGGCGCAGCATGACGCACCTCCCGGGTGATTTTTTCCAAGGCAAAGCGCGCAATCGACTGGGCCCGGTCACGGTTTACCGTGTCGACATATCCCTGCGTCCCCAACTGCAGGTAACTACCGATAGCCAGTGAAATAATGCCAAGGATCACCAAGGCCATCACCATTTCAACCAGGGTAAAGCCTCTTTGCCACCTCATCAGTAATTACTCCTATAGGCAACAAAGTCATAGGTGCCATAACGGCCGGTATCGACCTCGACATCAATCCGCTTGTGCTGATGGGGAAAAGCGTTATTTGGATAGCTGGTATTAAGGGAGGTATCGTAGCTGACCGCAATTTTTACCGTCATGTTCAGGTAACGCTCATTTTTCCCCTGATCGTCTGCCAGCAGGTTCTCAATAAATCCGCGCCAGGGAAATTGGTTGCTGCTATAACGCTTGCCACACAGAGAAAAATCCCCCCAGCAACCGTGAAAGTCATCGACATCGTCCGCCGCTGAGACCATCAGTCCCCAGCCCAATCGATCACCGCTGATCGGATCAACGTAGGCAAAATACTCTTTGCTGGTCCCGTCCTGCTGGACATCATCCCGCGGCCAGCTACCTGAGTTTTCCGGTATTGTACAGGGCTGAGCCCCGGCTTCACCGCAGCGCACCGCACTGTCTCCGAATGGATCGCTATATTCGTCAAACTTGCGCGACAGTACTTCATTAAGAAAGGCATTGCCGATGGCAGAAGCACGGGCCTGATAATACGGCGTTGCCGAACGTTCAGCCTGAGGAAACAGAAAGCTGGTGAGCGTGATCATGGCAATGCCCAGGATCACGATGCTGATAATCCCTTCTATCAGGGTAAAACCTGCCTGCCTGACTGTTAGCCTTGAACACGGACCACTAGCAACCGGCATAGATATACCCTTCCTGATTGATACACATGGTGGTTGCCTCATTGGCCCCTGAGCGGAATGTGAGCTTGCAGCCCGAGTTGCTTCGGCAGGCATAGACTCGCGCCTCATTGGCACCAGAGCCGGTAAAGTAAAAAGGCTGTCCCAGCATATCAAAATACAGATTGGTGACAGTTAGACCTTCGGCGGACAGGCTCAGGTTGTTGTCAGCAGCCGTCAGTGCCGGCGGCATACTCGGAAGGACACTCTCACAACGAGGGCTACCAAAATAATCCGATGTAATTTGCAAGGTATAACAGGAAGCATTAGGGTCAGTAGCCGATGAAATCGACTGGTTCATAGACAAAATTTGGACTTGTCTGGCAATAGCAACCGCCTGATCACGGTTCAGGTGTGCATCGAAGCTGCTGGGGCCGATCATTTTCGAGGTTGCAGTGGCCCCAAGTATGCCAATAAGAATAATGACAACCACCAGCTCAACCAATGTAAAACCCTGCTGGCGATTATTCATTGAACCTCCATCTACATTCGCGGCGACTATTTTCCGAGCCGTTTTGATAAAAAACGGCTCGGAAAATAGGGCTCATAAGAGCCCTATAAGATTAATTACAACCGCTTGTTTCAATCGTTGTTTTGGCTGCTTTATCAGCAGAAGAACCCGTTGCTTCACTGTATTTGACATAGCATTTGGTCAAAAGAATGTTGGCATAAGTTACACTATCAGGTTTCTTACCTGTAAGTGTAAACGCACCATGGTTTGTTGCCGACGGGCCAGTTCCGTCTGTGCCAAAAGCCATCACCCAATCTTCAGAATCAAGGCCTGTTACAGCAAGTTTAATTCCTGTCTCAGCAGCAGTCGGATAACCATAATGGGTTTTAATTCCTTCTACCTCAGCAGCTGGAGTATCGTCTTTTTTCCCTGACTCTTTTCCTGTTAGTGCTGCTTTACCATATACAATACTTGCACCGCCATCGATACCGCCTTTCAGGCCTTGTAGCGATGCAATACGTGCGTCATCCTGGAAGTTCATAAACTTAGGCGCAGCGGTTACCGCTAGAATACCCAAAATTACAATCACAACCACCAATTCAATTAGCGTAAAACCGCCCTGACGTTTCATAACTTACTCCTGTTTATTTCAAATTGACTTCGACACGGCCCAAAGCCGGTTTATATGTAAATGAATGCCCGGCCTCGACATCGGTTGAGCCCGACCCATTCGTTCCGGCCGAAGCCAGCTGGTAATAACGACAAAGCTTTGCTGAATTATCAGTACCAGCTTTAACGTAAAACACATAGTTTCCGCTCGCGGCATCACTGCTGTTAGTTGTTGCCAGCGGCGGGTTTTGTAACAAATTATCCAGTAATGCCTTACAGTCTGTGGCATTGATGGCACCAACATTAGAACTGCCGGTCGTCAATGCATACGGATAACCATCACGCACACTCTTATCGGCTGTTGCCTTGGTCAACAAAAAGTCGGTACCGTCATAGTCAACCAGATACTGGCCACTGCTGTTGGCAGGACGTCCATAGGCTTCCCATTGAGCACGGGCAGACAGGACAGCCGTCGCGAAACCTCCGGCAACACCTTCAATCGAGGCTTTCTTGGCCTCATCGGTGACCTGCAGAAATCGAGGTAGTGCCGTTGCCGCCAGCAGGCCGACAACGATAATCACAATAACGAGCTCTACAAGGGAAAATCCGCGTTGTTTGTTCATTTTGATACTTCTCTATTCGTCATAAAAACGACGCTTAATCCGTCAAAAAGCCGTTAATGCGTATTCTCTCATTTTTAAAATATAATTCCAGCCAATTACCGTCACTTATTTGGTAATAACACGAATTATATCGACCTGATCTCAGTTCTTTTTTTGACCTAAACTGAATAAACGATACAGAGCCCCCTCTGGAGGCCAGCAGATCCCACATTTTCGGACAATCCATTTGGCCATCAGTGATAACAACCGGCCAGCCGCGAGGGGTAAACTCGACATCGATTGTCGCTATCTCTAACCGAGCAGGCTTGCCTTCAAGCTCCCACTGCTGGCGCAGGGCAGAAGCACTTTTGTAAAAGGTCTGCTTGAGTACACTCAGCCTGGCGTGCTCTGCCTCTTGTTTTATTTCAATACCTTTTGTCAGCATCGCTGCGACAATAAGGCCACTACCGCAAAACCAGATGAAATGCTGAAGACGTCTTTTCTGTCGCCGGTTAAACGCCTCTAGCCACATCAAGCAGACTCCACATCGGTAAGAAAATCCCCAACGCCAGCAACAGAACCATAATTGCCACAATCAGCAACAGAAGCGGCTCTATCCGTGCGGTCAGCGTCTTCAGGTCATAATCAACCTCGCGATCATAAAAGTCGGAGACTTCGAGCAACAAGTCATCAACCTGACCGGTTTCTTCGCCCACGGCAATCATCTGCAATACCAGTGGCGTAAACACCCCTGACTGGCTGGCTGTACTGGCAATGGTATTACCGCCCTCAATACCGTTTTTCATTTCGATCAGGCGATTTTCGAGAAAACGGTTACCCAGAGCTTCTGCGGCCATCTGAATCGCCTGATTCAAAGGCACACCGGCACGGATCATCAGGGAGAAGGTGCGCGAAAAACGCGATAGCTGTGCCCGGTTGACGATATCACCGACAATCGGCACTTTCAGACGCCACCGGTCCCACTTTTCATTACCAGCCGGTGTCTGGCGCCACATTCTGATCCCGATCCAGCTCGCCACCAGTCCGCCTAGCAACAGTGGCCAATAGTTGACAAAAAAGTTCGAACTGGCGATCAATATTCGGGTCGGCAGAGGGAGATCCACCCCGAACCGGCTGAACATAGAGGTAAACTGCGGGATCACCTTAACGTTCAGCACGACCATCGCCAGCATAATTGCCGAGATCACAAAGGTCGGATAACGCATCGCCGATTTGATCCGGCGCCGGGTCTCCATTTCCTGCTCGAAATAATTCGCCAGTTGCAGCAGCGACTCATCCAGTCGCCCCGTATTTTCGCCGACATGGATCATCGACACATACAGCTCCGAAAACACCCGTGGATGCTGCTTCATCGAGACCGACAGTGAGCGACCATTGGTCAGTTCATCAGTAACCGCATCTAATGCTTCCTTCATTAGCGGATGTGACGAACTCTGACTCAACCCTTTAATGGCCCGCAGCAAAGGCACGCCAGCCTTGGTGAGGCTATAGAGCTGGCGACTAAATATCACCAGTATCTCCAGCGGCACCCGGCTTTGAAACATAGACTGGAGATCCCAACCTTGTCCCTCGGCTTTCCCCTGACGGATCTCCAACGGGATGATGCCCTGTCGCATCAGCAGATCAGCCGCTGCATCCTGGCTGGCCGCTTCAATTTGGCCACGCTTCAAGCCACCTTGGTTATCCCGTCCGCGATAGTTAAATACCGGCATATACTAGCTCCTATCGCGCAATCACAGCACGTGGCCGTCATTGAGGTCAGCGGCAATAAAATCAGTGGTATTCAAGTCGCCTTCACCCAGCATCAACACTTCTTCCAGGCTTGTGCGCCCTTCAAGCGCCAAATCCATTGCTGACTCAATCAGTGGTTTGTAGCCTGAGGCGTTACGGGCTATCTGGCTAAACAACACCGCATCATTGGCACGCAGTGCATCCATCATCGGCTGATCCAGCTCAAGCAGTTCAAAGACCCCGATACGCCCTTTATAACCGGTAAAGTTGCAGCTTTGGCAACCTCTTCCCCGGTGGAACTCACGGTGAAGATGCAGCGGGAAACGAGCCTTGAGCCATTGCTGCTTGGCCCCGTCCAGCTCTTCGCGTTCGGTGCAGTCTTTACACACCCTACGCACCAGGCGCTGAGCCAACACGGCACGAACAGCACTGGCTACCAGATAACCCGGCGCCTCCATGTCCATCATTCGCAGCGCACTGTCAATTGCATCGTTGGTGTGCAGGGTCGACAATACCAGGTGACCCGTCAGCGCCGATCGCAGGCCGATTTCGACCGTTTCCTGATCGCGCATCTCACCGACCAGAATAATATCGGGATCCTGACGAAGAAACGTTCGCAGGATTGATGAAAACGTCAAGCCAATCTTACTGTTTACCTGAACCTGATTAACCCGGGGCAGGCGATATTCCACCGGATCTTCTGCCGTGATCAGCTTCTTGCCCGGCTTGTTCAGCTCACTGAGGGCACCGTAGAGAGTGGTGGTTTTACCGGACCCTGTCGGGCCGGTCACCAGGATCATCCCATGCGGCCGCTTGAGCTGGCGACGAAAACGCGGCAGCAAGTCAGCGGGCATACCGATCTCTTCCAGGCTCAGGATACCGGCTGACTGATCAAGCAAACGCATCACCACGGACTCACCGTGCTGAACCGGCATCGTAGACACACGCACATCCACCGAGTGGCCGCGAACCTTGACGTTAAACCGGCCATCTTGCGGCAGACGCTTTTCCGAGATATCCAGTCCGCTCATCAGCTTCAGGCGCAGCACCAAAGCCGCCGACACACTGGCCTCATTAAGCAAGGTTTCATGCAATACCCCATCGATACGCTGGCGAATACGCAGCACATCGGCATCGGGCTCGATATGGATATCTGACGCACCAACCTGGATCGCATCCTCAAACAAGGAGTTAATCAGCTTAACAACGGTCACTTCGTCATTGTCAGAATCATCAAAACCAAAACTATAATCCGTTTCGCTTTGATGCTCGGCCTGCAACTGCTCGGCAAACGAGACGATTTCCTGGGTCCGGCGGTAATAGCGGTCAAAAGCGGAAATCAACTGACGCTCGGGCGCAATAACCAGCTCAACCCGGTATTGTGCCAGTTGATCGTAAACAGCCTCCTGCGCAGCCAGATCTGCCGGATCGCTCATCGCCACCCGAACGGTATCGCCCCGTACGCCAATAACCAATGCCCGCAGGCGACGGGCGTGCACTTCGGAGAGCAATGACACCGAATCGGCATCAACCGATACCCGGGTAAGATCGACCAAGGGAATATCCAGCTGACGAGACAGGAAAGAAAGCATCTGCTGCTCACTCAGAAAGCCCATGCTGATCAGAGTATCCCCCAGCTTGCGGCCGGTCGTCTGCTGTTTGCCCAGCGCCTGCTCTAGCTGATCCTGGGTTACAATACCTTCTTCTACCAACAGGTCGCCAAGGCGCTTTCTTAATCTAATTTGCATTGCGCTTAGCCCTCCCGAGCCTCAAGCAGCGCCAGGCGCTGTTGGATAAACTGTTGTGACTGCGATGAAATTCGCCCCATCAACAAGGCCTGTTTATAGGCATCCAGTGCTTTCTCAGCCTCTTTGCTGCGCTCCAGGGCAATCCCCAAACCCAGCCACCAGCGGCCATCATAAGGCTCTTCTGTAACCAGCAATTGATAGCTACTCATCGCCAGCTCGTTGTTATTCAACTGCTGGGCCAGGGCGCCGCGCATGGCGAGATAGCCACTGTGGTTCTTTTTGGGCATTCGGCTCAATACATTCAGAGCAGCCTGCTGCTGAGATTCGTTAACCAGCAGCTTTGCCATCGTCAGGCGCAAATCTGGCTGATCGCCATCAAGCACCAGTCCGTCTTGGAGCGTGGCAATCGCCTTGCGAGTATCTCCCCGCCCGTAATACAGGGCCGCGAGTTTTTGCCGGGCCCTGATCCATTCCGGCTGATATTTCAACGTCTGCTTCAGAAAACCAATGGCTTTGCGGCTATCACCAGCCTTCAGGGCTTTCTGCGCTTTTTTATACTCCACGTTGGCAAGCTGTCCGGCATCGAGCTCAACCGTTTCAATCATTAACCCTTCTGCTGACGTTTCATCATCAACCTCAACAGGCCGGGTAGCTGAGCTTTCCCGCTCTATTACTCGAATGGCGTCTTGCTGCGGCTTAAGCGCTTGCCTTGGATTAGTTACTTGTCCTGTACTTGGCTTATCCACTGGTTCAGGTGTTTGTATGGCCACTTTTTTAATTCTGGCCTTCTCCTCTCGCACACCCTTTGGCGCTGTTTTGGTCTCAGGCACCGGTTGCTTTTCAGCATTCTTCACAGGTTTCGCAGATGAAACCAGCGGACTCACGGGCGTGGCGCCACTCTTTTTGACACTGCTGATAGTAACCGGGGGCGGCACCACTGCCTGCTTCGCTTCTTGCTCAGCGTCGGAAGTCACATGTTGACGTTGCGGCTCCGGTAGCAAAGGGGCATGCTCCGAAGGGACAAGGTTCGAAGGAACAGGCACCGCATCGACATTCGCTGATGACTGGCTGTCGGCCTGGCTGTTCGCACCGAGCCACCAGCCAGCGCCTCCCGCTATCAACGCCGCACATACACTAAGCACCGCCCATTTCGGCCCATGATTTTTCGGAACTGGTTTAACGACCGCGGCCTGCAAGGGTTGCGCGGCGACTGAGGATGGCTTCTTTTGCTGATTCAGCGCATTAAGCTTTTTATTTATCTCGCTCATATTCAGTGCCATCCCCACAGCACCGGGTACGTCCATTTAGGCTGACGTGCCCCTAATGTATCTTTTACTGCCATCAAGACTTCTTTCCGACCTACTGACTGCGCATTGCTGCTGCTTGCTGCGATTAATGCTTTATGACAAAGCTGATTGATAAGCCGAGGGATCCCCTGACTGGCTTTCCAAAGCTCACGATATTGCGCCAGCTCGAACAACTCCCGCTGGCAGCCTGCACTACTCAGGCGAAACTCGATATAGGCAATAGTCTCGGCCAGATCCAACGGGCGCAGGCAGGCTCTGAATGTAATACGCTGCCGGAGCTGGCGCATATGATGCTGGTCGAGCCGCTGATCCAGCTCTGGCTGACCCAGCAAAACGATATGCAGCAACTTCTCTTGTTCTGTTTCCAGGTTTCCGAGCAGGCGAAGTGTTTCCAGCGCATCATCAGGCAGTGCCTGCGCCTCATCGAGCAACACCACCACAGATTTTCCGGCAGCTTTACGTTCAATCAGTGCTTGCTGAAGCTGCTCTGTCACGGCGGTATTATCGCCCTCGACCGAAATGGCCAACTCTCGCGCCAATGCCAGACGAAGCTCATGGCCGCTGGCCGCGGGTGTGGGCAGGTACGCCAATTCAAACAGCTCCGGCAGCTGTTTTATCAGCATTCGGCAAACCAGGGTTTTTCCCGTACCGACCTCACCGGAAATCTGAATAATGCCTTCCCCCATTTCCAAGGCGGCCAGCGTCGTCTGGATCGCCTCCAGGTGGGGAGGCAATGCATAAAACAACGCGGTATTCGGGGTCAGCGAGAAGGGTAATTCCTCAAGGCCAAAGTGCGACTGGTACATGGCTTACCCCTCTTCAGGGAACCATTCAGTGATCAGCGCCCGGGAGCGTTCGATTTCCTCCTGCCAGGTCTGCTCACCGACAACCGTCGGTTTAAGCAAAATCACCAGCTCCGTTTTGGTCTGGAGCTTACTCACATTCCGGAATAGGTGACCAAGCATCGGGATATCACCCAGCAAAGGCACTTTGGAGACCTGATCATTGGTAGCCGATTTCATCAGGCCACCGATAACCACCACATCCCCGGTACGGGCGTGGATCACCGAGTCGGATTCGCGCACCGAGCTTTTGGCCAATGGTAGTTTATAGGTACCAAACGTTTGACCCAGCTCTATACTCTGAATTTCCGTTTCCACGTCGACGACTGTCGGGTGAACATGCAGCAGCACGCCGCCGTCATCGTCGATTTGTGGTGTCACATCCAACGAAATACCGGAGAAAAACGGAGTCAGCTCAATATCCGGCGACGCCGTACCACCATCACTGTTGACTTCGCCTCCTGAAATATCAGTCACAAAGTACTGATCCCCCCCCACTTTGATCACCGCCTTCTGGTTATTGGCAGCCGTTACGCGAGGGCTGGACAATACGTTCAGATCACCCTGGGTGTCGAGGAAGCTCAATACCGCTTCAAAGTTACCATCCTGGATAGTGACATTGGTCTGTCCGCCAAGCAGGTTGGAAATTGCATCGCCGGGCAGTGACGGAATCGGATTAGTCGTCGGGCGACCAAAGATAATTTCCGTACCGCCAATCGTCTTGGTGATATTGCTCCAGTTAATGCCCTGCTGATAACCATCACTCAGGGTAACTTCCATAATTTTCGCTTCCAGCACCACCTGACGTTTCAGACGCTGCTGGGACACCCCAAGAAACTCCTTCACTTCACGCAATTCGTTAGGAAATGCGCGCACCGAAATCAGGCTTGCCTGCGGAGAGACGACGATACTTCTTCCCTGCCCGCTGCCGATCATTGCCTGAACGGCTTTCTCCAGTTGCTGCCAAAAATCACTTTCAGAAGTGGTTTCGATCGTCGTGCCACCAGTGGCAGTACTTGAATTGTTATTACTATTGCTGTTTCCGTTGCTACTGTTGCCACTCGAGCTACTATTACCCGTTGTACCGCTGGAAGACGATGAATTCGAGTCACTGTTAGTGATCGAGCCGGTTGTCAGGGAGGTCAGCGACACACCACGGCGTTTAAGCTGCAGGTAGTCAACCGGGATCACCTCGGTACGAAGCGTTGCCGGGAAAATCTGAATGATATTGCCCTTGCGGGTGGTGTTATAGCCATAGATGTCCGAGACGACCTCCAGCACCTCATCCAGCGTAACATCCTTTAATGTCAGGGATATTCGCCCTTTAACCTCTGGGTGAAGCACCATATTGAAAGGCGTGCCTTTAACCAGGCTGCCAAAAAAAGCACGGGCATCGACATTTCGGGCATTAACACGAAAACGCTTTTCCAACGCCGTACTAGAGACATAATCACCGCCGTCCAGTGTCGGCATCAGATCCGCACTGACAGCCGAAGGCAGCTCCACCAGCGGACGACTGTTGGCTTCATTTACCGCTTCGTTCAGCGCACCTTTGACTTCTACGGGATCACGATGTCCCATCTTGGCCGAACAACCGACCAGAGACGCCATCACGATCCCAACTACTAATCCACGCATGTTAACCACTTTATTGTTTTAATTTGCTTTCACAATGTCGGCAAATAGCTCCAGACGCCATTTTTTACCGCCGCGTGTTACCGTGACATAATCGTCCTGAATGCCAGTCAAGGTGTAGCCGCTGACTCTTCCGCCAAGTTCAACGGGCACATTATTCAAAATCACCGTACAGGCACTCAATTCACCACATACAATCCCCTGCAGTTGGGGGAGCCTGGCTTTGGTTACGGTGGGCTTCTTCGTCGGAGTTTGCCAACCTAACGGTGCCGTCGGATCCTGGCTTGCCTGTACATAGCCAGCAAGCAAGCCACACAGAGCAACAGCGATAGCTCCATGCTTAATAACCAAGCTTAATTTGCCCAGCCCTAATCTAACCATCTCAGCTTTAACCACCGATAAAATCCTTACTCTCGCCCAAGGTATAAACGTCCAGCTGGATATCGGCCCAAGGGTACTTATCCACCTGATAGTTCAAGCTCCGCCAGTAATATTTAACCGGCAGCGCTTCAAGCTGGGCCAGGTAGTTCACAACATCAAAATAGCGACCACGCAGATTAAGGCGAACCGGGTGAATATAATACCCCTCGTCTTCGCCACTGATTAGCTGCACAGAAGGCAGCGACTCCAGCGACACCAACTTTAAGCGTTCCGAACGCTGAAGAACCTGTTCCATCAACCCCGACATCTGGATTGGCGTTACCAAGCTGGCTACGCGGCCCTGCAACTGATCGTCAAGGGTCGAGTTCTCTCGCTCCAGCCTGTCGATATTGCGCTCGACATCCTGGTTCGGATCACTCCTGAGTTTGCGCTCAATCATAATGAGCTGGTTGGCGTTGTTGGTGATCTCATTGGCCACTGAGACAACCTGTTGCCGGGCCGAGGTCAGCGCCTTGACTTGCGGCTCGATAAACATCACGAAACCGACAAATAACAAGGCAATCCAGCCTGATAGCAAAATCAGCCATTGTTCGCGGCGAGTCAGTAACTCAAACCGATCGCTTAATTTCTGCCAACCATTCATCGGGCAACCTCGCTCGCGGGTAATACAGGTTTTTTCGCTATTGCCGATCCACGCTCAGCCAGTAATTTAAACGTCACCACATTTTGTTCATTGCGTCCGAGTGACATCAGTTGAAAACGCCGGTCGGACAGATCAGGGTAGCCTTTGAATGCCTTCACCCAGGTTGGGACCGACTCCGGTGTCCTGGCCAACCCTTCCAGGTCCAGATGCCTTCCGGTTACCCGAATACGATTGACAGAGATATTCCCGCTTGCCGCGTCCGATAATTGACGCAACAATCCGGCATAACCGACCTGCAAACTTTTGTCGTGCATTTCAATGGCCTTCAAAGTGGCCTGCTTGGCCGCCAAATGTTGCTCCAACTCTCCGGCTAACTCGACTTTTAATGGGCTGGGAATATGCTCGGCAAGCGCTGCTTTGGCCCTGTTAAGCTCTGACTGCTTACTGTCCAGGCGGCTTCTTTCGGCAGCCAGCTGTTGCTGCTGCTGGTAGTTCTGCCAGCTATACCAGCCAGCCATTGAGACCATCACGACCACAGCCAGCGCCCAGCTAAGCACTACATTCTGCAGCGTCATAAGCTGAGTGTGCGGCTTGAGAGCATCGCTATATAAATTAATGCTGTTTGCCCCTTCGGGCTCTATCAGCGCAGCAAAGGCAACACGGGCAGCATTCGTCATCAATACCGGATGTGGCGGCGTGACAGCGGCAACAGACACACTCAGTCGCTGACTCAGTTCAGCAGCCAACGCACTGTCATCGTCATCATCACAGGAGATTAACAGCTGAGTGATCGGCGTATCGCGCAGCTGAGCACTCAGAAAATCAAGGGAACGCTGCAGCTCAAGCGCCAGGCTGTCTAGCTGCAGAGCATGGTTCATCTCTCCCGGCGTCTCGCTATCCAGCAAAGGGGACGGAAAACCACGCAGCTGACGCTGAAAGCACATTTCCTGCTGTTTAAAAGCCGTTAACTGCAGGCTGGCATGGCGGCGACGGTGCAATACCAGCTGACTCAGGGACGGGGCAGTTAATTGTCCCCATACCACTTCCTCTGCGGATATAGAAAACACGTCACAACCAGCCTCGTTACAGATCCGGATCAGCTGCTCGACCTGATTACGATTCGTGACAACAACCTGCAAACGATCTTTTAGCGGCGCCTGAAAGCCATCGGCCACCAGTTCCAGCGGGGACTCATTGACCAAATCTTTGACCAGAAAAGGCAGTGCCGTCGAGTACTCCTCGCGCGGCAGCTCCGGCTTCTCAATGAGCATGCTCTGATAGAGGCCATGGCCTAGTACCAAACGTAAGCTACTGCCCCCCAGCTGGTGCTTGGCAAGCAACGATATTATGATCGACTCCCAGTCTCCGGCATTAGAAACAACCTGGGTTTCTGTTATCCATTCCGACTCAGATTCATAAACTACTGTGATGGAATCAGCAAAGATGGCCAAACAAGCCTGTTTGTTACGGCTTTTCTTTTTTAAATACCGACTAAGCAAAGATTTAGATTTCATGAAACTCCAACACTGCTCACAAAATACACCGATTTTGCTACTGAAAAGCACTAACAACTAGCGGCTGTCAATAATTTGACCATTATAACGAGCTTTTATTGATTACATAGTTTTTTTTGTGCCAGTTGTTACCGCCCAAACATAGTTTTACCTGACTGGCTGTTTCCTTTTGGCGTCTGTCTAACAGAAAGCTCTGCCGCAAAGAAACGTCCCTGACCTCCTTGTACGCCTAACTGCTTGAGCACCCGCCATTCCTTCTCGTTTTCCACCCCGACGGCAATTACCTGGGCATTTGAGTTTGCACAGGCTCCCAGCATACTTCTGACAAATAGCTGGTTTTCCTGCCGCTGGTCGATCTCACGGACCAACCCTCGGTGCAGCTTGATATAATCTGCCTTGATGTCCTTGATATAGTGGGTGCTGACAATGGTTCGGCCAGCCTGATCCACAACCAATTTACACCCCAGCCCCACGATCATCCTGACCACAGGACGCATGGCGTCAAGGTGTTTGACCAAGCCGCTTTCTGCAATTTCAATCGACAGCCGGTTGAGCACCGTGCGGGGTGTTTGCAGCAACTCATCGCGAAGCCAGCGAACAAACTCTTTTTCCAGCAAGGCCTCGACACTCACATTCACTGATAAAGAGTCATTGACCGGGCTGTTTTTCAATAACTCGATAGCCTGGCCTATAACCTGCTTGTCCATCCGGGCGCTGAACCCAACTTGCTCGACCGCTGTCAAAAAACGTGACGCTTTAATCAGGACGCCATTTTCATCCTGGATCCGGGCCAGCAGCTCTCGGTGGACAATCGTTTCTCCATCCAGCGCCAAAGCAGGCTGCTGGTACAATATTGGGCCGCCGCTGTTAAACACGGCATCCAGCAAAGTACGCCAGCGCACGCTGCCACGGGCATCTTCATACTGCTGATCTTTCTGGAACGCATACCAGTTATTGGTGCCCTGAAGCTGGGCGCTGCGCAACGCCATATCGGCTTCATCCATCACCCGGCCACGACGCTCGCCACTCGAGCAGAATGTCACGCCGATATGACACCAGTTATCCGGTTGCAAGGGCGCAACCGGGGTCAATCTTTCCAGGGCTTTGAGTAGCTGATTGGTAAACTGCTTGACCTCTTTTGCCGACTGCTGGGAGAGCAGGATCGCAAACTCGGCGTCAAAGTACCGTGATAACACCGTATCGGGATAACGCTGGATCTGGTTTGACAGGATCATACCGACATCCTGGACCAGCTCATCGGCAACATCTTTTCCTTTCTCGGCCAATAGCTCATCCCAGTCAGAGAGCCGGATCAGGATCACCGCACCGTGCGTCTCCTGATCCTGCACCATAGATTGCAGGCGGCTATCGAAAAGCACCCGGTTTGCCGCCCCGGTCAACTGATCCAGGAAAGTGTGAGTTCGAATAAAGGTATCAAACCGGCTCCGCTCCTGGCGGGCGTCCTTAAGCTCGGCAATCATCTGATCCAGGGCGAGGCTGGCCGTCGCCGGCCACTCTTGCTCATCCCCGACCGCATTGTCATCAACCTTTCCGGCCAGGATCATCCGGCCGCGATGTTCCAGCAACTCCGAGCCATAGAGCTGCTGACGCAGCCAGTTCACTCCCCACACTAGCCCCATGATAATAATTGCGATGGCCAGGCTAATGGATGACATGGCGCCGATGGAGTACGTAAACTCCGTATAGGGAGGGATCGACTTTAAGTTAATATAAAAGCCGGGGTTGTGGTTAAGCGTGTAATGGCTCTGCTGCAATATCGTCGGATCATTGACGGTCTGAAGCCCTTTAAAGGCATAAATTACCCCTGACGAACTCCCCACCTCCAACTCGACGACATTGCTGGCCTTCAACAACTTGGGCAGCCAGCGCGACAGAGACTGTGCCCCCTGCGGATCAGCAAGCTCCTGATCGATCACCTCAACAATGCCATCGATGTAATGAGTCAGGTAGTCCTGCCCCAGTTTTCGAAAACTAACGGCACCGCCGATAAAAATCACAAAGATGGCACAAATAACGATGAGCGTAACGAAGGCAACCAGACGGTTGGTTAGCTTCATGCCGGAGGCTTTTCTCATAAGAATCCAATTCTAGCTATATTAATGATGTTCAAATGACTTATCACAAAGTCAGTCCATGCAAACTCGTACAGGTCTAATGAGCAAAATATCACTCCCGCAGCCACAGTGTTAGCGTTCAGGTCGACAATTTAAAAAATTGTTAACCCAGGCCAAACCGTTCAATCTTCAAAAATGGATTGACTGCTAATGGTTCAGATCATCGCCCCGTTTGTTATCATCACCTTACCGGTTTGGGTAACAGTCTACGGATACTATCAATATATGGATTGGATAACGTGTACCACCAGCTTTGTCACGGTTGTCGACCAAGGCTCTCTGGCCCTGGCGGCGACCAAGCTCAACACCTCAAGTTCAGCTCTGTCCAAGCGCCTGTCTTGGTTGGAAAAACAGCTAGGCGTTCAGTTACTTAAGCGAACCACCCGTAGCCTGACAATGACAGAAGCCGGCAAGCTCTTCTACCAGCGTAGCGCCCGGCTACTTGAAGACTGGCACCAGATGCTTGCCGAAACGACCTCAACCTACGGCGAGGTCAGCGGCATCCTCCGGATCGGTGCCCCGCTGGCAACCGGCAGCCGTTTGCTGGTTCATTACCTGGCCGAGTTTATCGAGACCTACCCCAATATTCAGGTCGAGCTGCACACAATAACACCGGGCCAGCTGCCTGATCTGAACCTGGATGTATTCATCAGCCGGGAGCTGACCGATTTCAACTCCTCCAGCTATATTGCGACGCGTTTATTTAACTTCCAACCCAGTTTTTATGCCTCTCCCGGCTATCTGGAAGACAAATCACAGATAGAAACGCCAGAACAGCTGACTCAGCACAACTGCCTGCTGTTCGGGACTCACGGCCATGAACAAGAACATGTGTTTGAAAACAACCTTCGTCTACGACTTCGCGGTAACTTCACCACTCAGAATCCGGAAGCCCTGGTGGCCGCAGCCGTTGCCGGAATGGGCATTATCCTGACCGGCGAGAAAATGGTAAGAAGAGAGCTCAGCAAGGGGTTGCTGGTACCGGTTCTGCCTGAGCTAAAGCAGCCCGTCAGCTCGGCCTATGCCTACTACCCGAAGCTAGACTACAACCATGTGAAGACCAAACTGTTCATTGACTTTATTAAAGAAAAATCAAACTCAGTGTAGCGGGGGCAACAAGCAGCCAGCCTAAATTCTGGCAATAAAAAAGCAGCGACAGGCGCTGCTTTTCTCTGACATCTCAGTTTAATTAAAACGGAATGTCATCATCGAAATCCATTGGCGGCTCATTGTACTGCTGCTGTGGCTGCTGAGGAGCTTGCTGCTGCGGTGCCGACTGTTGCTGCTGAGGCGCAAAATTCTGCTGAGGTGCTGCAGCTGGTTGCTGAGGCTGTCCCC
The DNA here is from genome assembly GCF_050336885.1 of Photobacterium kasasachensis. Lineage (NCBI taxonomy): Bacteria > Pseudomonadati > Pseudomonadota > Gammaproteobacteria > Vibrionales > Vibrionaceae > Photobacterium > Photobacterium kasasachensis. The sequence continues at coordinate 15,995 of NZ_JAKJSH010000027.1, read as the reverse complement.
AACCACCTTGTTGCTGCTGACCGCCCCCCATAGGTGCGCCCATACCCTGACCGCCGCCCTGACGACCGCCAAGCATTTGCATTACACCGTTGAAGCCCTGAACCACAACTTCTGTTGTGTAACGATCCTGGCCGTTTTGATCCTGCCATTTACGCGTCTGCAGTTGACCTTCGATGTATACTTGTGAGCCTTTGCGCAGATATTCACCGGCTACTTCTGCCAACTTGCCAAATAGCGCTACACGGTGCCATTCCGTCTTTTCACGCTGCTCACCAGTAGCTTTATCACGCCATGATTCAGAGGTAGCAATGGTAATATTTGCTACTGCACCACCACTTGGCATATAACGGATTTCTGGGTCATTACCTAAGTTACCGACTAAGATAACCTTATTTACGCCACGACTGGCCATACTTAACTCCAAATCTGTTCGCGTGCTATTCTAACTCCAATAGCCGCTAGTCAAAGTTTATACTTAATCGCGCAGTTTATCATGCAGACACGGCTCAGGCATAGGGCCGAAACCGTGTTATCTGACGCAATTTTTACGCATTTCCCATGAGTGCCTGATACGCCACGGGAAACTCCCATTCGCATTTATTTCACCAATCCCTAAGTCGAACACCGCTCAATAAATACACATTATACTGTATCTTTATACAGCTTTTGCTTTCAAGCTTTTCCTTGCTATGCGATAATGCCGGTCCAATTATTAGTCAGCCAAAAAGCTCGCATACCATGGATAAGATCGAAGTCAGGGGTGCCCGGACCCACAACCTTAAAAACATCAGTCTTTCTATTCCCAGAGACAAACTGATTGTGATCACCGGCCTGTCAGGCTCAGGGAAGTCCTCACTGGCCTTTGACACCCTGTATGCCGAGGGCCAACGTCGTTACGTTGAGTCTCTGTCGGCCTATGCCCGTCAGTTCTTGTCCTTAATGGAAAAGCCGGATGTCGATCATATAGAAGGACTGTCGCCGGCTATTTCTATCGAGCAAAAGTCAACGTCCCACAACCCGCGCTCAACCGTCGGTACTATCACCGAGGTATACGATTACCTTCGTCTGCTTTATGCCCGAGTCGGTGAGCCGCGCTGTCCGACACATAACGTAGAGCTGGCAGCCCAGACCGTCAGCCAGATGGTTGACAAGGTGCTCGAGCTTCCAGAAGGCAGTAAGATGATGTTGCTCGCACCTATCGTCAAAGAGCGCAAAGGGGAGCATGTCAAGACACTGGCAAACCTGGCAGCCCAGGGGTATATCCGGGCCCGGATCGATGGTGAGGTCTGTGATCTTTCCGATCCACCGACCCTGGAGCTCCATAAAAAACACACCATCGAGGTTGTTGTCGATCGCTTCAAGGTCCGCGATGATCTCCAGCAACGCCTGGCCGAATCGTTTGAAACCGCACTGGAGCTATCCGGCGGTACTGTGGTGATCAGCCCGATGACGGCAGGCGAGATCGATGAGATTGTTTTTTCAGCCAACTTTGCCTGTCCGCATTGTGGCTACAGCATGCAGGAACTTGAGCCGCGTTTATTTTCGTTCAACAACCCGGCTGGCGCCTGCGGCACGTGTGATGGTCTGGGTGTTCAGCAGTACTTTGATCCTGAACGCGTGGTACAGAACAGCGAGCTTAGCCTCTCAGGCGGCGCTATCCGCGGCTGGGACAAACGTAATTTCTATTACTTCCAGATGCTCAAATCCATGGCCGAGCATTTTGAGTTTGATATCGAAACACCGTTTAACGAGCTGCCGAAGAAAATCCAGAACCTCATTCTAAGCGGTTCAGGTAAGAAAGAAATTGAGTTCAAATACATCAACGACCGTGGCGACATCACGGTACGACGCCATCCGTTCGAGGGGATCCTCAACAACATGGAGCGCCGCTACCGCGAGACAGAATCCAACTCCGTACGCGAAGATCTGATCAAGTTTGTCTCGACCAAGCCATGTAGCGGCTGTAACGGCTCACGTCTGCGCCTTGAGGCCCGTAATGTCTTCATTGCCGATACCACCCTGCCGCAAATCAGTGAGCTGAGCATCATTGAGGCACTGGCGTTTTTCGAGCAGCTATCGCTGGTCGGCCAAAAGGCCCAGATCGCAGAAAAAGTGCTCAAGGAGATCTGTGACCGACTGAACTTCCTGGTCAACGTCGGCCTGAACTACCTCAATCTCTCTCGTAGTGCCGAAACACTGTCGGGGGGAGAAGCACAGCGTATCCGTCTTGCCAGCCAGATTGGTGCCGGCCTGGTGGGGGTAATGTATGTCCTCGACGAGCCATCAATCGGTCTCCACCAGCGTGATAATGAGCGCCTGCTCAAAACCCTGACCCACCTGCGCGATCTCGGCAACACCGTTATCGTAGTCGAACACGATGAAGACGCCATCCGCACCGCCGACCATGTTATCGATATCGGCCCGGGAGCCGGTGTCCACGGTGGCCAGGTGATTGCCGAAGGCGGCCTGAACGATATTCTTGATGCCGAAACCTCATTGACCGGACAATACCTCAGCGGTGCCAAGTCGATTGTGGTACCCGAGCAGCGTATCGAGTTCAATCCGGAGAAAACCGTCAAGCTACTGGGCGCAACCGGAAATAACCTGAAAAATGTCGACGTTGAAATTCCGGTCGGTCTGTTCACCTGTATCACCGGGGTATCAGGCTCAGGCAAATCGACCCTTATCAACGATACCTTCTTCCGCATTGCCCATCACCAGTTAAATGGCGCTACATCCGGCGATGCTGCTCCGTACCGCGAGATCCATGATCTGGAGCACTGCGACAAAGTTATCGATATCGACCAAAGCCCGATTGGCCGAACACCACGCTCCAATCCTGCCACCTATACCGGGATTTTCACCCCTATCAGGGAACTGTTTGCCGGTACGCAGGAGGCCCGCGCCCGAGGCTATAAGCCGGGCCGCTTCAGCTTTAATGTAAAAGGCGGACGCTGCGAAGCGTGCCAGGGTGACGGAGTGATCAAGGTAGAGATGCACTTCCTACCGGATGTCTACGTACCTTGCGATTCCTGTAAAGGTAAGCGTTATAACCGCGAAACGCTGGAGATCCGCTACAAAGGCAAGAGTATTGATGAAGTCCTGGAGCTCACGGTGGAAGATGCCAGAGAATACTTTGATCCGGTTCCAGCAATCGCAAGAAAGTTGCAGACATTAATCGATGTCGGCTTATCGTATATCCGGCTGGGACAGGCCGCGACAACCCTGTCCGGCGGTGAGGCTCAGCGCGTTAAATTAGCCCGCGAGCTGTCCAAGCGCGATACCGGGAAAACCCTGTACATTCTGGATGAGCCGACAACCGGCTTACATTTCCATGATATTCAGCAACTTCTGTCAGTACTGCACCGCCTGCGAAATCACGGCAACACAATTGTTGTTATCGAGCATAACCTCGACGTGATCAAAACAGCCGACTGGATCATCGATCTCGGCCCGGAAGGCGGCAACGGAGGCGGTGAAATTGTTGCAACAGGCACACCGGAGCAAGTCGCGCTGGTTGATGGCTCCCATACGGCACGCTTCCTCAAGCCATTGCTGCCAAGTCTAACGCAATAAAGCAAAATAAGGCATGACAAATAACACTCAGGCTGGTATCAATCAGCCTGTTTAGAATCAGACATCAGCTCAACAGGCTCAGAATCACCATGACAGTGTTACATGTACAAGGCACCAGACTGGCAGAACAAAAGATAAGCAAACCTATGGTGCGTCCCTTTCTGGCCTCTATCGGTTTCCTCTTTTTGCTGGCTATGCATTACTTCCAGCACAACCCGGGTGGCTCTGGTCTAGAGCTCTCATTCAATGCCGCCAGCTGGATCCCCTTCAGCTTCGCTGTTGCTTTTGGTCTGTTCGAAATATGCCGCCAGAAGACCTGGCGCTATTCCCGCCTGACCCTGATCCTGATTGCCTGCTGTACTCTGCTGACAGTACCAGCCTTTTACCCCAACGCAGTCGGTTCCGAAGTGATTAACCGCTTATTGGCCCTTTGGGCCGGGCTGATATTTTTCATCTGCCTGCAGCAATTTTCGTTCACCCATAGTCAACGCCAACGCATGCTATGGATGGTTCTGATTGCGGTCTGGATCCAGGCCTCTCTCGGCTGGTACCAGTTTATATGGCTAGAGCCCGATAACTGGATGGGCTACGACACCATTGGCAACCGTCCTTACGGTATTTTCCAGCAACCCAATGTCATGGCCAGCTTCCTGGCGACTGGTTTGATACTATCCGCTTACTTACTGGCTCGTATCCCGATGTACCGTGGCAAGTGGTCATGGCAACAGCTATTTTTGCTGCTAACGCCTGTTATCACCATTCCCATGCTGGTTGTACTTAGCTCCCGCACTGGCTGGCTGGGAGCGATTATTGGTACTGGATTGATGATCCCCTACCTGCGTCGCTTTGCTGCCAAGGCACCGTACCGGATGTGGCTGTTGATGATAGCGCTAGGCCTGAGTGCAACCTGGAACCTAGCGAGCAGCACGGGCTGGACACCCGTTGAGAAGAAGGTAAGCCTGGAGAGCCCGCGCTCCATTCATATTCCGCAAGCCTTCAATATGTTTTTGAAACAGCCGCTGACAGGCTATGGCTACGGTACATTTGAAACGTCATTCATTACCCAGACGGCCCAGTGGCATCATGCCGATCCCGAGCAGCACTTTGGTATGGCTGCACTCGATCATCCGCACAATGAATTGCTTTACTGGGCTTCTGAGGGAGGAGTCGTCCCGCTCTTAGCGCTACTTCTGGCGGCTGCGGCTGTTTTTGCCAAAATCAAGAAAGCCCGTGAAGGAACTCAACTTGCGCTGGTTGGTCTTTTTTTTCCGATAACGCTACATACCCAGCTCGAATACCCGTTTTACCATTCACTGGCACACTGGGTGATCTTCATTATTCTGATCTATTGGGTAGATAACCTGACAGCCAAGTATTATCGCTTCAAGGCAAGCTATGTACTGACGATTCGTGTACTGGTCTTGCTGCTACCTATCGCCACGACCAGCTATATGGTTACGACGCTGTACTCGGGCTACCTACTGACAAAATACGAAACGACCCGCCCGGTCAATGTTGACTACCTGCTCAAGGTTAATAACCCCTGGGCGTGGAAACATCGATTTGAATGGGATTTGCATGTTACCCAGCTTCAGCTTGGGGCGAGTTCGAACAACCCGACTCTGATCAATGAATACATCCAATGGGCAACACAGAAAGCGGTCAACTGGCCTCGTCCGGCTCTGTATCAAAACCTCATCGCCGCCTATCATCTGCTTGGCAATACCAGTCAGGCAGAACAAATTCGGCAAGAGGCGCAATATCTGTTTCCTAATATGGACTTTACCTCGAGTGAGGCAACGCCAATTCTGAGCCATACTGCTCCGGATACAGATAAGTAAACACACTAGCCTGCAGCGACGAAATAACCCAGCTTCTCCTCAAATCAAAACGGCTACCGTAGTAGCCGTTTTGCTAAATTGCGCAATCGCGAAAGGGATTACTTCAGTGTCGTTTCCAGGGCTTTCAGACACAAAGCCACATTTTCACTACGGGCGGCATACCCCATCAAGCCTATACGCCAAGCTTTACCGGCCAACGCGCCAAGGCCTGCACCAATTTCCAGGTTATAACGCTCAAGCAAGGTCTTGCGTACTAGGGCATCATCCACCCCATCCGGAATATGCACCGCATTCAGTTGCGGCAGACGACTGGCTTCATCAACCACAAACTCGATACCTAGCTTTTCCAGTCCCTCGCGAAGCTCCAGATGAACATCCTTATGGCGCTGCCAGGCATTTTTCAGTCCTTCATTCTGTAACAGAACAAGCGCCTCATGCAGCGCATACAGGCTATTGACCGGCGCGGTATGGTGATAGCTGCGCTTACCCTCTCCACTCCAGTATCCTAGTACCAGGCTTTGATCCAGGAACCAGCTTTGTACCGGTGTCTTACGGCTTTGGATCTTATCGACAGCACTCTGCGAAAAGGTCAGCGGCGACAAACCCGGCACACATGACAGGCACTTCTGGCTGCCAGAATAAACCGCATCAAGCTGCCACTCATCCACCAGCAGAGGCACCCCACCCAGAGAAGTCACCGCATCGACAATCGTTAAGCAATCATGCTGCCTGGCAAGCTTGGCAATCGCCTCGGCATCAGTCAGGGCTCCGGTAGATGTTTCGGCATGGACGAAGGCAACAATTTTGGCATCCGGATTAGCCGCCAGTGCCTGCTCAACCAAGCTCGGATCTACCGGCTCGCCCCAAGTATTGTCCACCATAACCGCGACGCCGCCACAGCGCTCGACATTCTCGCGCATCCGCTCACCAAACACACCGTTACGGCAGACAATCACTTTGTCGCCAGGCTCAACCAGGTTAACGAAACAAGCTTCCATCCCGGCACTACCCGGAGCAGAAACGGCAATTGTAAAAGTATTCTGAGTCTGGAAGGCATACTGCAACAACTGCTTCAGCTCATCCATCATGCCGATAAACAGAGGGTCCAGGTGGCCGATCGTAGGACGACTCAACGCCTGTAGTACCTGCGGGTAAATATCAGATGGGCCGGGGCCCATTAATGTTCTTTGTGGCGGATAAAAACTACCGATTGTCATTATTGTATCTCCCTTATATAAGAGTTCGGTGATTCCCTGAAGAGCTGTGTAGGGTGCAATGCTATGCCAGCGAAAGACTCAGTCACTCGCTCACTGATGTCGTATCAGTTGGCCTTAGCGCAGATAACCAGTATTAAAGGAATTTCATTTCGAAGCAAGTCATGCGGCGAAAGCATAAAAATTGCCCGACAGGATTATTGCAATTTATTTGCATAATTTCCCACACAAGCATTGACAAACGAGCAACAAATTCGCTTCAATGGAGATCGTTTTTTGTTCATCCTGATGGCAGGAATACCATCAGGTAAAAACAGAAGAGGAGCGTTACCCAGGTATCTATGTTGCGGGGCCCCACCCCAAGGCAGCATAAGAGAGGGGGAGTAACGCCGAGATACTGCCGGACAGGGGGCCTGCAGTATCGGCCACGAAGGTTGAATCCTTCTGGCTGTCACCTTTCTCGAGTGAAAGGTGGGGAGCTTCTGGTTGTAGCGCTATCAATACGTCTCGCCTATCTGCTCTCCTGACAATTGGACGTCGGGAAATATCCTCCCGAGTAAATTCCCTATTTTTCGTTATAATTTTACTGTTATTGGGAGACTTGCTTTGAGCCCTGTAGATAATCATGCCACAGCCCTGACTGTCGCAAAGTTTGGTGGAACCAGCGTTGCCGATTTTACGGCGATGAGCCGTAGCGCCGCCATCATCAAACATAACCCAGCCGCCCGTATCGTGTTAATCAGTGCATGCTCTGGTGTAACCAACCTGCTTGTCGAGCTGGCCAATGGAGTGACTGAACCTGACCGTCGCCAGCAACTATTGACCCGACTAGGCCAAATACATCACAACGTGCTCAGCGAACTGCAATCGCCAGAGAGCGTGGTTTCAGAAATTGATAGCTTAGTTGATTCAGTGTCTACGCTAGCAGAACAAGCAGCCTCGCAACCAAGCGTGCAGCTGACTGACCAACTGGTTTCTCACGGTGAATTACTATCCACCCATCTGTTTACCCAAATTCTCAATGAAATGGATGTCGACTCTGTACGTTTCGATATTCGTGACATCATGCGAACAGACAGCCAGTTCGGAAAAGCCATCCCGCAACCTGAAGCGATTCGCCAGCTTGCTGCGGACAAACTACAGCCGCTGCTGGAAAATCAGGTTGTGATCTCACAGGGCTTCATTGGCTCGGACAGCAAGGGACAGACGACAACTTTGGGCCGTGGGGGCAGTGACTACAGTGCAGCTCTGGTCGCCGAAGCTGTTGACGCCTCTACACTGGAAATTTGGACCGATGTTCCGGGAATGTACACCACCGATCCCCGTATAGCCGCAGCCGCCAAGCCAATAAAGGAAATCAGCTTTAGCGAAGCCTCGGAAATGGCCAACTTCGGTGCCAAGATCCTCCATCCATCAACCCTGGTACCGGCTGTACGCCAGCAAATCCCGGTATTTATCGGCTCGTCCAAAGCACCGGAGCAAGGTGGCACATGGATCCGTGAAAACGTTGATGACGCGCCGCTATTTCGGGCATTGGCCCTGCGTTGCAACCAAACAATGGTGACACTGACAAGCCTGAATATGTTCCACGCCTATGGCTTCCTGGCCGAAGTGTTCCGTATACTCGCCGAGCACAAGGTATCTGTCGATCTCATCACGACTTCAGAGGTGAGTGTCTCGCTAACACTGGATCAGACCGATACCGGCGGCGGCGCACCGACCCTGCCGCCGAAAGCCGTTGAAGCGCTAAGCGAACTGTGCCGGGTCGAGGTTGAACAAGGCTTATGTCTCGTGGCGCTTATCGGCAATCAAATGAGCAGCACAAAGGGCTCGGCCAAGCAAATATTCGGGACATTGGAAGACTATAACCTGCGTATGATCTGCTATGGTGCCAGCCCGCACAATCTTTGCTTCCTCGTTAAGGAACAAGATGCCAAGTCAGTCGTGAAAGCGCTGCATCAGAAGATTTTCGAGTAGATCCTCACTGAGTCTTAACTACGAACAGGGCGCCAAACGGCGCCCTGTTTATTTCACTATCGATACAGCATTATAGGTTTGGCCCCAGCCATTTTTCAGCTTCAACCAGATCCCAGCCTTTGCGCTCGGCATAACTGTCACGCTGATCACCTTGTATCTGTGCCACAGCAAAATAACGCGTATCCGGATGTGAGAAATACCAGCCCGATACGGCCGCTCCCGGCCACATCGCAAAGCTTTCAGTCAACTTCATTCCGGTGTTTGACTCAACATCCAGCAGCTTCCAAATCTCCCCTTTTTCCGTATGCTCCGGACAGGCAGGATAGCCGGGCGCAGGACGAATACCCTGGTACTTCTCGCGGATCAAATCCTCATTATTCAGGTTCTCATCAGCCGCGTAGCCCCAGATTTCTTTGCGCACTATTTTATGCATATACTCGGCAAATGCCTCTGCCAGACGATCGGCTACCGCCTGGATCATAATAGCGTTGTAATCATCGCCCTTGGCCTTGAATTGATCCGCAATCTCATATTCACCGATCCCGCCAGTGACCGCAAACGCACCAATCCAGTCTGCCTTTCCGCTTTCTTTCGGGGCAATATAATCTGACAGGCAGTAGTTTGGCCCTTTGGGCTTTTTCGTCTGCTGGCGTAGGCCATGCAAAGTCGTCAACACCTCGGTACGAGACTCATCGGTGTAAACTTCAATGTCATCACCAATATTATTGGCAGGGAACAACCCACAGACCCCGTTGGCCTTGATCATGCCGGTCTGCTCAATCTCGTCCAGTAGCTTATTGGCATCGTCAAACAAACGCTGCGCTTCTTCGCCAACAACTTCATGTCTCAAAATTGTCGGGTATTTACCACTGAGCGACCAGGTCATGAAGAACGGGGTCCAATCGATATATTCACGCAACGTAGACACAGGGAAATCTGTGAATGTATGGATCCCGCCCTTTGCCGGAACTGGAGGCTGATAGGCCGCCCAGTCAATGTTCACCTTATTGGCACGGGCTTCTTCCAGGGTGACAGGCGCGGTACGCGGTTTTTTACGCGCATGTTGATCCCGTACCACCACATACTCTTTATCCAAACGTTCGACAAACGCAGGGCGCTGTTCATCAGAAAGCAGTGCCGAGCAAACGCCGACCGCCCGTGACGCATTCGAGACATAGACAACCGGCGCATGGTAATTCTCTTCGATTTTCACCGCAGTATGTGCCTTGGAGGTTGTTGCCCCGCCAATCAACAACGGGAGATCAAACCCCTGGCGCTCCATCTCTTTAGCTACATGTACCATCTCATCCAACGACGGGGTAATAAGGCCGCTCAGACCGATGATATCGACATTTTCTTCCTTGGCGACTTTCAGGATCTTATCGCAAGGGACCATCACGCCAAGGTCGATAATTTCATAGTTATTACATTGCAAAACCACACCAACGATATTCTTGCCAATATCGTGCACATCCCCTTTCACGGTTGCCAGTAGGATTTTTCCGTTCGACGTTCCCGCCTGCTTTTCAGCATTAATGTACGGTTCAAGGTAGGCCACTGCCTGCTTCATAACTCGGGCCGACTTCACCACCTGCGGCAGGAACATCTTGCCTTCACCGAACAAGTCGCCAACGACATTCATACCAGCCATCAATGGGCCTTCAATCACTTCCAGCGGCTTGCTTGCATTTGCTCTGGCTTCTTCCGTATCCTCAACAATAAACTCGGTAATACCTTTGACCAGCGCATGCTCCAGTCGCTTCTCGACATCCCAGCCACGCCATTCCTGCGCACTACGGTCATCCTCTACCGTTCCGCTATCACGGTATTTGTCCGCAATATCCAGCAATCGTTCGGTACTATCATCACGACGGTTAAGCACAACATCTTCAACAGCCTCTCGAAGCTCATCCGGCAGATCATCATAGATAGCCAACTGACCGGCGTTGACGATCCCCATATCCATACCGTTCTTGAAACAGTGATACAAGAAAACGGCATGAATGGCCTCCCTCACCGGGTTATTGCCCCGGAACGAGAAAGAGACGTTGGAAACCCCGCCAGAGACCATTGCATGTGGTAACGTCCGCTTGATATCACCCACAGCTTCAATGAAATCCACCGCGTAGTTGTTATGCTCATCAATACCCGTCGCCACGGCGAAAATGTTCGGGTCGAAAATAATATCTTCTGGCGGGAAGCCCACCTCATCGACCAAGACCCGGTAGGCATTAGTACAGATTTCAATTTTCCGCTCGCGCGTATCAGCCTGACCAACCTCATCAAAGGCCATGACGATAACAGCTGCGCCATAACGACGGATCAGCTTGGCCTGGCTAACAAACTTGTCTTTCCCTTCCTTAAGCGAAATGGAGTTAACGATGGCTTTACCCTGAACACACTTCAAGCCAGCCTCAATCACTTCCCACTTGGAAGAATCGACCATGATCGGTACTTTCGAGATCTCGGGCTCAGTAGCACACAGGTTGAGGAAACGGACCATAGCCGCTTCCGCATCCAGCATCCCCTCATCCATGTTGATATCGATGATCTGTGCTCCAGCCTCTACCTGCTGACGGGCCACTTCCAGCGCTTCATCATAGAGCTCTTCTTTAATGAGCCGCTTAAAACGGGCTGAACCGGTTACGTTGGTCCGCTCACCGACGTTAATAAACAAGCTATCGGCTTCTATCGTCAACGGTTCTAGACCCGACAGACGGCATGCCACAGGAATATCCGGAAGTTGGCGAGGGGTTACATCTCGCGTCACCTCAGCCATCTGTCGGATATGCTCGGGAGTGGTACCACAGCAGCCGCCGACGAGATTCAAAAAGCCACTCTGAGCCCACTCTTTAATGTGCTCTGCCATCTCTTCCGGGCTCAGGTCATATTCACCAAAAGCATTGGGCAAACCAGCATTCGGGTGTGCAGAGACGGCACACTCAGAAATACGGGATAATTCTTCAACATACTGACGGAGCTCATCTGGTCCCAGAGCACAGTTCAAACCAAAGGAAATCGGCTTAACATGACGAAGCGAGTTATAGAATGCCTCGGTCGTCTGACCGGAGAGTGTCCGTCCGGATGCATCGGTGATCGTGCCCGAGATCATTACGGGCAATTCGAAGCCAAGTTCTTCAAAAACACTCTCGACAGCAAATGAACAGGCTTTGGCATTCAGGGTATCAAAGATCGTTTCGATCAGAATTAAATCAGAGCCGCCTTCAATCAACGCTCGGGTAGACTCTGAATAGGCCTCGACCAATTGATCAAAAGTGACATTTCGAAAACCGGGATCGTTAACATCCGGCGATATAGAACATGTGCGGTTGGTCGGACCCAGGACACCGGCAACAAAACGCGGCTTATCCGGTGTTTTTGCTGTCCACTCATCTGCGGCCTGACGGGCAAGGCGTGCAGCCTCAAGGTTGATCTCTGCGCTCAGGCTTTCCATGTCATAGTCAGCCATCGCAATGGTAGTTGCGTTAAAGGTGTTGGTTTCCAGAATATCTGCACCGGCCTCTAAATAAGACAAGTGGATATCTTTGATCAACTGGGGCTGTGTCAGTACCAAAAGGTCGTTATTGCCTTTGAGATCTGAGTGCCAGTCAGCAAACCGCTCACCACGATAATCCGCTTCTTCCAGCTTGTAGCCCTGAATCATGGTACCCATACCACCATCAATGATCAGGATCTGCTGCTCTAGTCGCTTCTGTATTAATTCCTTGCCCTTTAACACCACACTACTTCCCTTATCTATTTTTACAGCTGAATAACATCCTACCACAGTCCATATGGAAATCTAGACGTCTAAACTTGTTTTCTCTATCAAAACAAAACCAGAATCTAGGAAAGTTTTCTATAGCTATCGCTGCGTGATGGATTTATATTTTGTCACAATTTCATACTTTACTTTTAACCATATTGAGGTTGACGCATGTCGGTCTATAGCACCCTCTGCTTTCTTGCTGCTGCTGCAATGATCATTGCATTTATCAACAGCAAAATAGGAAAAATGCAAACCACTATCGCCATTACTGCCGGGGCATTGGTATTGTCACTGGGTATCGTTATCGCAGGACAGAACGGCTGGTTTCATCTAGAAGATATTGCCGCCGAGCAGCTTGGCGAAATTAACTTCGAGAGTTTTCTGCTAAAAGGGATCCTGGGCTTTTTGCTTTTTGCCGGTGGACTAGGGATTAAACTGCCCAACCTCGAAGATCAAAAATGGGAAATCACAGTACTTGCACTGGCGGCAACCCTGTTTTCAACCTTCTTCATTGGTTTTTCTCTCTGGGGGCTCTGTCAGTTTCTCGGCATTCAGTTTGATCTTATCTACTGCCTGATATTTGGCTCACTCATATCGCCTACCGATCCAATCGCAGTGTTAGCTATTGTGAAAAAGCTCGATGCACCGAGACGCATCTCAACACAAATTGAAGGTGAATCCCTTTTCAATGATGGTTTTGGCCTCGTTATTTTCGTTACCTTGTTCACCATTGCTTTCGGCAATGAAACGCCAACCGTGCTTGGTGTAGGTCAGCTATTTGTACAGGAGGCTATTGGAGGAATCGTCTATGGCTTTTTACTTGGCTTACTCTTCCATTACCTCATCAGCGCCACCGATGATCACTCGATGGAGCTCCTCCTGACTTTAGGTATTCCCACTGCCGGTTATGTATTTGCCGATGTTATTCATGTCTCTGGGCCACTGGCGATGGTCGTTTCCGGCATCATGATCGGCAACTGGACTCGCTATATTGGTTTTTCCAAAGAGAGTGAGGATCATCTCGACCACTTCTGGGAACTGGTCGATGAGTTCCTCAATGGCGTTCTGTTCCTGCTGATCGGTATGAGCATGCTGCAGTTCAGTTTCCATCAGGAAGACTGGGTATTGATGGTTGTCGCTGTTCCACTGGTACTGCTCAGCCGTTATCTAAGTATCAAATTTTCGTATATGGGTTTCGAGCGCTACCGGCAATACAATCCACTCTCGGTGAAAATACTGACCTGGGGCGGATTACGTGGCGGCCTTGCTCTGGCGATGGCAATGGCTATCCCGGCAGGGATTATTGTTATCCCGGAGAAGAACATTGATGTCAGGGAAATCATTTTGGTGATGACTTATGCCGTCGTTGTATTTTCGATTCTCATTCAAGGCTCAACTATTACTCCACTGATCCACAAAGCCAAGCAATGGGAAACTAATAATCAGTAATCTTCTATAAACGGTTGCCGTAAGCCTTTAGTCAAAAGACCTGCTGTTGCAGGTCTTTTCATTTCTAGGTTAATCATCCTTGGTAAAGTTGGCTTCCGAGAAATGCTCGAGATCATAAGGCGTCTGCTGGTAGACACAGTAGTTAAGCCAATTAGAAAACAATAGATGGCCATGACTGCGCCAACTGGCAACCGGAGGGTTGTCAGGGTTATCATCGGGATAATAATTGACAGGTATCGCGGGCTCCATCCCCTCAGCCAGGTCACGTACATACTCATTATGCAACGTTGATACATCATATTCCGGATGACCCGTCACGAAGACATTACGCTTATCTTTGGTGGCAGCCAGATACACACCAGCCTGATCAGAGGTTGCTAGAATATCGAGATCGGTATGCTCGGCTAAATACTCCGGTGAAAAATCAGCATACCGTGAATGCGGCGCCAGGAAGGAATCATCAAAACCACGAAGAATAGGGTTATGGCAATCATGTGTCCGGTGGAAATAGACCCCTGACAGCTTTTCTTTGCGCGTTCTCTTCGGCAAGTCATACAACAACTTCAAGCCAGCCTGTGCCGCCCAGCAAACAAACATAGTCGAAGTGACATGCTCCTTGGCCCAATTCATGATTGTCTGTATTTCTTCCCAATACAGCACATCTTCAAATTGAACGAGTCCCAGGGGCGCTCCGGTTACAATCAGGCCATCGTAGTTCCGATCCTTTACCATCTCAAACTGACGATAGAACGTATCTAGGTGCTCAGTTGGCGTATTCTTGGTTGGCCGGTTATCTATTCGCAACAACTCCACATCAACTTGCAGCGGGCTATTTGACAATAACCGTAAGAACTGAGTTTCCGTCTCAATTTTCTTCGGCATCAAATTCAACAATAACACCTTCAGTGGACGTATTTCCTGGCTGGCGGCACGCGCTTCCGACATCACAAAGATATTCTCACTACGTAAGATATCAGTAGCTGGTAATTGGTCAGGAATTTTTATCGGCATTGGTTTACTCCTTAAACGTTATACCGAACGAAACAACTTACATGCCGACCTCCCTCATAACAAACGTTGGCATTAAGATGTTTAGACGTCCAGATTTCTAAAATAAAACTATATAAATTTGGTCTAAGGTGCAAGGGAAAGAGTATTAAAAGAATTGTAGATAATGAAGAGATGATGAGGAAAAGTAATGAAGGGAATTCTCGTCCAGAAACGAGAAAACCCAGCCAAAGGCTGGGTTTTGAAAGGGTGTTCAGCAATGACCTACTCTCACATGGGGAGACCCCACACTACCATCGGCGCTACAATGTTTCACTTCTGAGTTCGGCATGGGATCAGGTGGGACCATTGTGCTATTGTCGCTGAACAAATTAGTGGTGCTAGTACCCAGATTTGAACTGGGGACCTCACCCTTACCAAGGGTGCGCTCTACCAACTGAGCTATACCAGCACGCAATTCTGCGTATAAACAAAGTCTTACTAATACTGCTTTGTTTATTTTTGCTTTCATCTTTTTCTAAAAAGATGAAAGCTTAAATTCAAGCCTGGCGATGTCCTACTCTCACATGGGGAGACCCCACACTACCATCGGCGCTATTACGTTTCACTGCTGAGTTCGGCATGGGATCAGGTGGGTCCATAATGCTATGGTCGCCAAGCAAATTCGTTTTATTACCCGCCGTAGCAAGTAATAGCAATCTGGGAAAGTTAACTAGTCGTTCTCGCGCYTACATTCAAGCGTMTGTGGAGTCCGTGACCTACATGGATGTAGGAAATACTGATAATCGTCTGGAACGATTTCAGTAATAAAACCCCTTGGGTGTTGTATGGTTAAGCCTCACGGGCAATTAGTACAGGTTAGCTCAACGCCTCACAGCGCTTACACACCCTGCCTATCTACGTCGTAGTCTCCAACAACCCTTCAGGATACTTAAAGTATCAGGGATGACTCATCTCAGGGCTCGCTTCCCGCTTAGATGCTTTCAGCGGTTATCGATTCCGAACTTAGCTACCGGGCAATGCGTCTGGCGACACAACCCGAACACCAGAGGTTCGTCCACTCCGGTCCTCTCGTACTAGGAGCAGCCCCCTTCAATCATCCAACGCCCACGGCAGATAGGGACCGAACTGTCTCACGACGTTCTAAACCCAGCTCGCGTA
>NZ_JAKJSH010000026.1:0-79933 GCF_050336885.1 Photobacterium kasasachensis | reverse complement strand
TCTCAGTTCCAGTGTGGCTGATCATCCTCTCAGACCAGCTAGGGATCGTCGCCTTGGTGAGCCGTTACCCCACCAACTAGCTAATCCCACCTGGGCTAATCCTGACGCGAGAGGCCCGAAGGTCCCCCTCTTTGCTCCGAAGAGATTATGCGGTATTAGCCATCGTTTCCAATGGTTATCCCCCACATCAGGGCATATTCCCAGGCATTACTCACCCGTCCGCCGCTCGCCGCCCACAAACGCACCCGAAGGATTGTTTATGTCGCTGCCGCTCGACTTGCATGTGTTAGGCCTGCCGCCAGCGTTCAATCTGAGCCATGATCAAACTCTTCAATTTAAGATTTTGGTCGGCTCAATGAATACTGATTGAGTTTCCATCACTAGAAGCTAGTAACGAGAACTCGAATTGACTGTGCCAAAATAACATAAGCTATTTTGTATTGGTCACTCAGTTCATTGATGCCAAATTTGCTTTCACTTTTAAAAAGTGAAGACAAAAGGTTTGACTAATCATTTCACGAGTGCCCACACAGATTGCATGGTCAAATTGTTAAAGAACAGACTGACTTATCGTTGCTGGCTCAGCGCCTTGCTCCGTGTCAGTGAGGTCGCATTATAGAGACTTCGATCACGTTGGCAAGGGGCTTTTTGAAATAAATCTGTCATTTTAGCTTAAGCGCGCAATTATCGAACAATCACGCACTTTTTGATGCAAATCACACCAGGGCTTCGCTATTCTCATCTATATAAATAAGAAAAGGTCACTGTCATGCCATCTTCATTACGCCCCTATAAGGGAATTTACCCGACACGTGCTAATAATGTGTACGTTGACGACTCAGCAGTGTTAATCGGCGATATTCTATTAGAGGATGACGCCAGCATTTGGCCTTTGGTTGCCGCGCGCGGCGATGTAAACCACATCCGCATTGGTGCCCGTACCAATGTACAAGATGGCTCGGTGTTGCACGTTACTCGTAAATCAGCGGAGACCCCAAATGGCCACCCGTTAATTATAGGCGATGATGTGACAATCGGTCACAAGGCCATGTTGCATGGTTGTCAGGTCGGGAACCGGGTATTAGTCGGCATGGGCGCAATTTTACTCGATGGCGCTGTTATAGAGGATGATGTCATCATCGGAGCGGGAAGTTTAGTGCCGCCAGGGAAGTGCCTGGCTAGCGGTTATTTGTATGTCGGCAGCCCAGTCAAACAAGCCCGTCCCCTCAGTGATAAGGAACGGGCTTTCTTGCCAGCTTCCGCCGACAACTATGTCCGGCTGAAAAACGAATATCTTGCCGAGCAATAGTCAAGATTAGTCAATCTCGATATCCCCACCTTGATTGAACTCTTCATCTTCGATCATCGTCTCTGCCAACTCTTCCAAGTCAAAGCGGTTGGCAGCAAAGACACGAAGGATATCGGCTTCTTCGACCAGCGGTTGCGCCGCTTTTTTCTGAAGCCAGGAAAGACTTACCCAACAAGTAATTAACGCCCCTGCCTGCTGGGCCGGAAAGTTAACCGCTTGTTTTTCGCTGTCCCACAACTGGATATCAGCAAATAATATATCTTGATTCATGTTTATTCCTGCATTGCTCGGCGTAACTCATTTTTCACCTGCTTGGCTCCCGGGCGGATCCCCCGCCACAGCATAAAGCTCTCAGCCGCCTGGCCAACCAGCATACCCAAGCCATCTAATGTCTTGCCGGCGCCCAGATCTCGGGCCCACTGGTTAAAAGCTGTCAGCTTCGGGCCATATACCATGTCATAACAAGTGACAGCTGGCTTAATCAGCGCCTCGGAAATACCGGGAAGCTGGCCGCTAAGTCCCGCGGAGGTTGAATTGATGATCACATCAAAGTTTGGTTCTTCCAGCGCTTCCAGTGCCACGGCATCGATATTGCCATAACCTGAAAACAGCTCGGCCAACTGCTCGGCTTTGGCCAATGTCCGGTTTGTCACGACCAGCTGTTCGGGCTGTTGCGCCAGGATAGGCAAAATCACCCCACGAGCAGCACCACCAGCCCCGATTAACAGAATGCGTTTACCGGCCAGCTCTACTTGGTTTTGCAGCAGATCCTGCACTAAGCCTTCACCATCGGTGTTATCGCCCAGAATCACACCATCATCCAGTTTCTTCAACGTATTCACAGCGCCCGCCAATTTAGCCCGCTCCGTCAGTTGAGAAGCATACTGATAGGCATCTTCTTTAAAGGGAGCAGTAATGTTGCAGCCGCGGCCACCTGAAGCAAAGAAGTCATCAGCAGCAGCCTTAAAACCATCAACAGGTGCAAGCTGTGCGGTATACGTCATGACCTGAGCGGTCTGGCGAGCAAACAAAGTATGAATATAGGGGGATTTACTCTGGGCAATCGGATTGCCGAAAACAACGTACTTATCCATGTGGCTATGCATTCCAAATAAAACAGGGTCGATAAATCGACCCTATCATTGCTATATCACAAGCTCAAACGTTTCGTATCCAGTTACCACTCTCGCGGTTTGAGGTAATGTTGATACAACTCTGCCTCAGGCGTTCCCGGCTCTGGTTCGTAGCAATACTCCCAGCGGGCCAGCGGCGGCATGGACATCAAGATAGACTCTGTCCGGCCACCACTTTGCAGGCCAAACAAGGTACCGCGGTCATACACCAGATTAAATTCGACATAACGCCCACGGCGATAAAGTTGAAAATTACGCTCTCGCTCACCAAACGGGGTAGGGTGGCGCTTTTCAACTATCGGCAGATACGCATCAATATAGCCGTTGCCGACTGCCTGCATATAGCTAAAGCACTTTTCAAACCCCCATTGGTTGAGATCATCAAAGAACAATCCGCCAACACCGCGGGTTTCATTACGGTGAGGCAGGAAGAAGTATCTATCACACCATTCTTTATGCTGCTGATACACATCCTCGCCATAAGGGGCGCACAAGGCTTTTGCAGTATCGTGCCAGTGCTGGCAGTCTTCTTCGAAAGGGTAGAACGGGGTTAAATCAAAGCCACCGCCAAACCACCACACCGGGGCTTCACCTTCCTTTTCGGCGATAAAGAAACGGACATTGGCATGCGAGGTTGGCACATAAGGGTTATTAGAATGGATAACCAGAGATACCCCCATTGCCTCAAAGCTACGCCCCGCCAGTTCCGGCCTGTGGGCCGTAGCCGATGCCGGCATTTTGGTACCGAACACATGAGAGAAGTTGACGCCGGCCTGCTCAAACACCTGCCCCTGGCGCAATACCCGGCTGCGACCACCGCCGCCTTCCTTTCGCTCCCACTGATCCTGTTCGAAAACAGCCGCACCGTCTTGCTGTTCTACAGCCTGACAAATACGGTCCTGCAGATCTAACAGAAACGCCTTTACCGCTTGTTTGCTGACATCTTGCATATTGTTTTTATCCTTGGCGGAAAACTTCCCCTGTCTGGGCGTCACGGATCTCAGAAGGATTTTGTCGTCCTCCTGTCTCCCCTTGTAAAATAGCCGGTAAATACTGGCCTAACTTTTCTTTTACTTCTTCTGCGCTGCGTCCCGGCTCCTGTCCTGTCAGGTTAGCACTGGTTGAGGTCAGCGGCTTACCAAACTGGCGACATAACTGCTGCACCAGCGGATGATCGGTCACCCGAACGGCTATGGTAGAAAACTGGCCGGTAAGAAAACTCGGTACTCCGGCCTTGGTGGGCATCACCCAGGTAACCGGCCCCGGCCAGGAGGATTGAATCCGCTGCATTTGCTCGGCAGTTAGCTGGCTATCATCAACATAAGACTTCAACTGCTCATAGTCGGCAGCAATCAAGATCAGCCCTTTTTCGACCGGGCGTTGTTTCAGTGCCAGAAGCTTCTGTACCGCTTGCTCATTATCGGGGTCGCACCCTACACCAAAAACCGCCTCGGTAGGGTAGGCAACAACCTCACCTTGCTGAAGGGCAGCAACTACTTGCGCTAAATTTTCCACATTATCCTCATTATTGATCCCAGCTGACGCCAGATTTAACCATCTGTTTACCTATTTTACCCACTCCAACCTCGCAACTCCATGCTCGTAACATAATGAGACAAAATCACTGACGCAAACGTTTTCCTTCTGAAAAAATCACCGTATAATGCGCGCAAAAGTATTCACGCCTTCATATTATGCAACCCAAAGGAGATAGGGATGAAAGTTGGGATTATCATGGGCTCCAAGTCTGACTGGCCAACCATGCAGCATGCAGCTGAAATGCTAGATCGCTTCAACGTGCCTTATGAAACCAAAGTGGTTTCTGCTCACCGTACTCCACATCTACTTGCCGAATATGCCGAAACTGCCCACGATCGCGGGATCAAGGTCATTATTGCCGGTGCCGGCGGTGCTGCACACCTTCCCGGCATGACAGCAGCTTTCACTAGCGTACCGGTACTGGGGGTGCCTGTTCAGTCCCGTGCACTCAAAGGGATGGACTCACTACTTTCTATCGTCCAGATGCCAAAAGGCGTTGCAGTCGGTACCCTGGCGATTGGTGATGCCGGTGCGGCGAATGCCGGCCTGTTAGCCGCGCAAATCATTGGCACCCAGGATGCCACAGTGATGGCCGCCGTTGATGCGTTCCGCAAAGAACAAACCGACACGGTGTTGGACAATCCCAATCCAGCAGAGGATGCATAATGAAGGTTTTGGTACTTGGAGCCGGACAACTGGCACGTATGATGGCACTGGCCGGGGCTCCGTTAAATATCGAAGTCTTCGCCTATGATGTCACCAGCGGCCATGTGGTCCATCCGCTGACCCAGCAGTTGATGATGAAGGGGCTGGATACCGCCATCACCTATGCCAATGTCATTACCGCAGAGTTTGAGCATATCCCGCACGATATTCTTGACGCCTGTGCTGCCAGCGGAAAATTTCGACCGACCACCGAGGCCATCAAGGCTGGCGGTGACCGCCGTCTGGAAAAACACCTGCTTGATCGCGCTGGCGTTGCCAATGCAAAGTACCAACTCGTCAACACCCGTGACGATCTAGAGTGTGCCATCGACACGGTCGGACTTCCTATGGTGCTAAAAAGTGCCCTGGGCGGATATGACGGGAAAGGGCAGTGGCGCCTAAAATCCCAGGATGATGTTGAGCCTGTCTGGCAAGAGATAAGCAACTTCCTCGAAGAAACCCCTGATCAGGCGATTGTGGCCGAAGAATTCGTCTCGTTTGACCGCGAAGTCTCGCTGATCGGTGCCCGTGGCAAGAACGGCGAGATCGCCATCTATCCACTGACAGAAAATATTCACAGTAACGGTGTTCTCAGCCTGTCGGTTGCACAAGAAGGAAACCGCGAGCTGCAAGCCCAGGCTGAAACCATGTTCCGGGCACTGGCCGAGTCGCTCGACTACATCGGGGTACTGGCCATTGAGTTCTTTGATGTGGGCGGCAAGCTACTGGTCAATGAAATTGCTCCCAGGGTCCACAACTCCGGACACTGGACCCAACAAGGCGCCGAAACCTGCCAGTTCGAGAACCACCTCAGAGCCGTATGCGACATGCCGCTAGGCGATACAAGCCTGCTGCGCCCAACAGCGATGGTCAATATCCTTGGTGAAGACACGCTGCCGGATACGGTCATGGATCTGCCGC
Organism: Photobacterium kasasachensis; assembly: GCF_050336885.1. Lineage (NCBI taxonomy): Bacteria > Pseudomonadati > Pseudomonadota > Gammaproteobacteria > Vibrionales > Vibrionaceae > Photobacterium > Photobacterium kasasachensis. Next base: position 74,326 of record NZ_JAKJSH010000026.1, on the reverse strand, counting down.
AATGCCATATTCACTGGTACGGCAAAGAAAAACGTCCCGGACGAAAAATGGGCCACATCAATGTCTGCGCCAGCTCCACGGCAGATCTGAAAACCACATTGGAAACTCTCGCCGATCAATTAGATCCCGTCGCTTTTCCTGCTGTTCGCTATTAGGCAGCCGGTACACCCCAATACTAAAAAAGCCAGCATCAGCTGGCTTTTTATATCAATAACCGTTTCTCAATCTTGATAGGCATGACACTTTCTGTCGGCACACTGGTACTTCACACCACTCGCCAGTTTCTTCTCAATCAGCAAGCCAAATCCACAAGCCTGGCATTGACCGGCAACCGGCTTGTTATTCACTGCAAAGCGGCAGCCCGGGTATTGATCACAGGCATAAAACAGTTTTCCGTAGCGAGATTTGCGCTCCATAAGGTGCCCCTTGCCACATAGCGGGCAAGTCAGCTTGGTATCCTCAGCCTTTTTCTCAGGCGATTCGATATGCTGACAGTCCGGATATCCCGCACAGCCAATGAACATGCCATATCGCCCCTGGCGAAGCAGCAATTCGTCACCGCAATCCGGGCAGGGTTTGCCCAAGTATTTCACCACATGACCGTCATTGTGGTTCAGCGACTTGATGTAGTCGCACTCGGGATAACCAGAACACCCGAGAAAAGGACCGCGTTTGCTATTGCGGATAACCAGCTCCGCCCCACACAGGGGACAGCTCTGATCCTGCTCCAAAGCATGCTCATGAGCTGAAAACAATTGATCGTTAATTTTACCAGTCATACAACTCTTTATTCGCCAGCCAGAGAGGAGTCAATTAGTGGATATACCCGTCTTCCGCACCGTATAACAGCTCTTCCATCTGACTATAGGCACTTTCATTGCCAGGCGCATTAAACAGCACCATCAAAATAATCCACTTCAGATCATCTAGGGCAAACTCAGAGGTTTCCAGTTCCATCACACGGTCAATAACCATCTCACGGGTATCGCCACTCAGTACATGGATCTGCTCAAGATAAGTAAGGAAGCCGCGGCAGGTAATATCCAGCCGAGCCATCTCCTGGGCGGTGTATACACGAATAGAAGTGACAGCACTGTTATTCATGTAAGGGGTGTTCTCGGTGTCTTGCAATGCAGCCAGCTTCTCTAACCATGTCAGAGCTTTATAGATATCGTCCTGATGAAAGCCTGCACGCAGAAGTTCGTCTGAAAGTTCGTCCTGATCAACCAGCAACTCCACATCGCTGTGGATATAGGTTTCAAACAGGTACATAAGGATATCCATCATAACTAGCCCCTCCTCGTTCTGATATAGCCACCGGGCACTGTAGTGACAACACCTTGCAATTCTAATTCCAACAATTGCATCATAACTTCATGTACGGGTTGTTTACAGCGTTCAGCAACTACATCTACGGGTGTTGCTTCATTGCCTACGTTAGCCAACACCGATGAAAATGGCAATTCCTCATTTTCAGGTTGCGGTAACGATGAGTCTAACTGGTTATTTTTCACACACTCCGTCAGCGTACCAACCTCTTCAAAAATATCGACCGGGCTTTCTACCAATTTAGCACCAGATTTAATTAATGCATTACATCCTCGGCTTCCCGGTGAATGAATCGACCCGGGAAGGGCAAAAACTTCCCGCCCTTGCTCCAGTGCGTAACGCGCTGTGATTAATGAACCGCTTCTTTCGGCAGCCTCTATCACTAATACGCCAACGGACAACCCGCTGATCACTCGATTGCGCCGGGGAAAATTTTGCGGGCGCGGTTTTTCATCCGGCCAGAACTCCGACACCAAGGCGCCTTGCTCGATAATTTTGCCTGCTAACTCCCGGTGGCGGGCAGGGTAAATCTGTTCAAGTCCCGAGCCCAACACGGCAACTGTCGCCCCACCATTTTTTAATGCTCCGTAGTGCGCCTGCCCATCGACGCCAAGCGCCAGACCGCTGGTGACAACATAATTTGCGGCGACCAGCGATGCAGCAAATTCATAGGCCGATTCACGACCATCAATACTGGCTGAACGACTGCCAATCACGGCTACCTGGGGTTCGTGCAGCCAGTGAGGTTCACCACGAACAAATAATAGGGGAGGGGCTGACGCTATTTCTCTCAACAATGGCGGATAACCGGGCGAGTCCAGCGTCAAGATGGTATGCCGGTCGCATTCGGCCCACTCCAGACAACGTTCAATACGCTGGTACTGCGGCCGGAGCAAACTGGATACCTGCTTAGGCTTGAGTCCGACAGCCTGGAGCTGTTCGGCTGACATCCGGCAAAACTGCTGCGGCGTTGCATGTTGCAATAGCTGACTAATACGATTCCCACCCAGATACGGCACTGCAGCTAGGGTTAGCCAACTCTCGAGATCATTCATCATAGCAGCGCATCGGTAGCAGGCGGCGGTAAGGCCAGTACCGTTGGCACAAAAGGTTCAGTCGCCTTCATGACTACTGCCAGGCTAAAGTGCTCATACGGCCGGATCACCATGACCTCCCCAAGCCCGATCTTGCTCAATGGATACTGATTGCTGATATAACGACTGCTTTTGTACTGATACCCGCCTTTGTCACCTTCCACCACAGCGCCGGACCGATACAGACGGAAAACATGGCCCGCCGAGACGTTATCCAGGTGACCGCGATCGATCACGACAACATCCGAGACGGCAATATAGCTCTGGTTGTCGAAGTGGCCTAACAGCATCGCCCGGATATCCCATGGCGGCTCGGAGGGGGCAAAACTGAGCGAGCCTTGCGTGCCGGACAAAGAAGCTGGCAGCAACACATCATTTTGACGGAGTTCCTGGCGAAATGACTCGAGACGGACCTGGCTGAGCTCCTCTGTTGTTCCAACGACAGTTACCTTGGCAATTTCTTTCAGCCCCCTGACCGGATCGATATCCTCTCCCTGTGATAGCTGCCGGGTAAATACCTTTCCGGGTCGATACACCCACCACTCACCAGGTTCCAACACCGAATCAACCCATATTGTATCGCCGGGTGACATATAACTCTTTTCCTCGCTGTCTCCCAACACTCTCGGCAAGCGCTCGACATCGCCCGAGGTCAACAGCCGGTGTTCGGCCAGATAGGGCAGTAACACCGACGCCTGCAAGGTCGTGATCGGCGATCGTTTGATCCGGATACTCGGCGAGAGCTTGACCAACTTTTTCTTCAGCAGTTGCGGCTGGCCATTGCGCCAGACTAGACGCAGCTGATCTCCGGGATAAATCAAATGCGGATTATCAATATAGGAATTGGCCTGCCATAGCTTGGGCCACAGCCACGGGTTGGCGAGGAAACGGGCAGAGATATCCCATAAGGTATCGCCTTCTTTGACGGTATATTCCGACGGCGCGCTGGCTATTACCTCTGGCTGAGAAGCATTGGCCCAGCTCGACACCGGCAGGATTAGCCCCCAGAGCAACACAAACAGCCTCACGCATTATCCTCCCGAAACATACACTTATAATCACTACCCATTAAAAAGTGGCACCTCTGACAACTGGTGTCTACGGCTGCCAGCAGCAATGGCACTGTTTTTCGGCGCACTTCACTGCCAACGGCCTCGCTTTACACCCGGGCACGCGTGATTGTGCTCCCGGCAGACAGTTTTGCGGAAAGATGAAAGCTCAAGAGTGCAAACATTCGTTGCCAATCAGCAAGACTCGCATCATCTAATCCCGTCAGGTGCTATTATTTGCGCTTTAAAATGACTAGAATTAGAGCAAATAAGCTACGTTAGTTTTCAGCACTGTCTATTTTTACGAGTACCTATGTCTGTATTGCAAGTATTAACATTCCCTGATGAGCGCCTACGCACCGTTGCCAAACCGGTGGAAGCAGTAACACCTGAGACCCAAAAAATTGTCGATGACATGCTGGAAACCATGTACGACGAAGAAGGCATAGGCCTGGCAGCGACTCAGGTTGATATCCATCAGCGTATCGTCGTGATCGATATCTCTGAAGAGCGCAATCAGCCAATGGTACTGATCAATCCTGAGATCACCGAAAAGCGCGGTGAAGACGGGATTGAAGAAGGCTGCCTGTCTGTTCCGGGTGCACGAGCACTTGTGCCGCGTGCCGCGGAAGTATCCGTCAAAGCCCTTGACCGCGACGGTAAAGAATTCACTTTCGACGCTGATGATTTACTCGCTATCTGCGTTCAGCACGAGCTGGATCACCTAGCCGGCAAACTGTTTGTTGACTACCTGTCGCCTCTGAAGCGTCAGCGCATCAAGCAAAAGCTAGAGAAAATTAAGCGTTTCAACGAAAAGAACCAATAATCGAGGTTACCTTGAGCAAACCGTTACGTATTGTATTTGCTGGTACCCCAGACTTCGCCGCCCGTCACCTGGCGGCGTTGTTGTCTTCACAGCATGATGTTATTGCGGTGTACAGCACACCAGACCGCCCAGCGGGGCGTGGTAAGAAACTCACAGCAAGCCCAGTGAAAAATCTGGCGCTTGAGCACGATATTCCAGTTCACCAACCAGAAAACTTCAAGTCAGACGAAGCAAAGCAAGCACTTGCTGATCTCAACGCTGACATCATGGTCGTTGTAGCTTACGGTCTATTGCTACCACAAGCGATACTGGATACCCCGAAGCTGGGTTGTATCAATGTTCACGGTTCAATCTTGCCGCGCTGGCGTGGTGCCGCCCCGATCCAACGCTCAATTTGGGCGGGTGATGCCGAAACTGGCGTAACCATCATGCAGATGGATATCGGTCTTGATACCGGTGATATGTTGAAGATTGCGTCACTGCCAATCGAAGCCAACGATACCAGCGCCACCATGTATGAAAAACTGGCTGAGCTGGGACCAGATGCACTGGTTGACTGTCTGGCCGATATCGCGGCAGGTACCGCCGTACCCGAAAAGCAAAATGATGAGCTGGCCAACTACGCCAAGAAGCTCAGCAAAGAAGAGGCCAAAATCGACTGGTCGATGGACGCAGCTGCTATTGAGCGCTGTATCCGTGCCTTTAATCCTTGGCCGATGAGCTACTTTGCGGTTGCCGAGCAAAATGTCAAAGTGTGGCGAGCCGAAGTTGAAACCGACAACCAGGACAAAGCACCGGGCACCATCCTCAGTGCCGACAAGCAAGGCATCCTGGTTGCGACGGGGGAGGGCGCACTGCGTCTGGTCGAGCTGCAACCTCCGGGCAAAAAAGCCATGAAGGTGCAAGATTTACTCAACTCGCGCCGTGACTGGTTCGAGCCCGGTACCGTACTGTAATAACCCAAGCCAGTGCTTGCACTGGCTTTTCTTTTCCGCCAACGGAATCGAAACTATTCTGCCGCAGACATACCCGGTGAAGCATCGCGGTATGTCGACGGAAACAACTTCAGGAAATACGAATGAATGTAAGAGCCGCTGCAGCCAAGGTGGTCTATCAGGTTGTTGATCAGGGCCAATCCCTTTCTAACGCTCTGCCTGCTGCCCAGCAAGATATCAGAGAACGTGACCATGCCCTGTTACAGGAAATCTGTTATGGCGTACTGCGCTGGCTTCCTCGCCTGGAATCTGTCACCAACCAGCTGATGGACAAACCTCTCAAAGGCAAGCAACGGGTTTTCCATCACCTGATCCTTGTCGGCCTGTACCAGCTCGGTTACATGCGTATTCCGGCCCATGCCGCCGTGGCCGAAACCGTCAATGCCACCAAGAACCTGAAAAAGCCTCAGCTTCGCGGTTTGATCAATGCTGTCCTTCGCAACTACCAGCGCCAGCAAGACAGCCTTGATGAGCAATCACTCAGCCATGATGCCGGCAAATACGGCCACCCAGGCTGGCTGTTAAAACTGCTAAAGCAAAGCTACCCGACACAGTTCGAATCAGTCATTGACGCCAACAACACCAAGGCGCCAATGTGGCTACGCGTCAACCGCCGCCACCACAGCCGTGATGAATATCGCAAGCTCTTGGATGCCGAGGGCATTGCCACCGACCTCCATCCCGAGGCCCAGGATGCCCTTCGCCTACACAGTCCTTGTGATGTCAGCAAACTGCCTGGGTTCGCCGACGGTTGGGTTTCGGTGCAGGATGCAGCGGCCCAGCTGTCTGTCGAATACCTCGCCCCGCAAGCCGGCGAGCTTATCCTAGACTGCTGCGCGGCCCCCGGCGGCAAAACGGCCCATATCATGGAGCGCCAGCCTGAGACTCAGGTCGTTGCTATCGATTGTGACGACAACCGCCTCAAGCGGGTCCATGACAACCTGCAACGCCTGAAACTCGATGCCAAGGTTCTGTGTGCCGATGCCCGCTACCCGGCGCAGTGGTGGCAGGGCGAGCAGTTCGACCGCATTTTGCTGGATGCCCCTTGCTCGGCCACCGGGGTGATCCGACGCCACCCGGACATCAAGTGGCTGCGCCGTGCCGATGATATTGAGGCGCTGGCCCAGCTGCAGGCTGAAATTGTCGATGCCATGTGGCAGCAGCTCAAGCCTGGCGGTACCTTGGTGTATGCGACATGCTCAATTACTCCGCAGGAAAACAGCGAGCAGGTAAAAGCTTTCCTTGGCCGTACCAGTGATGCAGAGCTCATTGACAGCGACCCGGCACAACCCGGTCGCCAGATCCTTCCCGGCGAGCACGATATGGACGGTTTTTACTACGCCGTCATACGTAAAGCCCTAATATAAAAAACTAAGACCTTCGAAATCAGAGGTTATGAATGTAGCCTCTGACAAGAAACGTAGTAATCTAGGCAGAAAAGAATCATCAGGCATATGCTATGAAAATTATCATCCTTGGCGCAGGTCAGGTCGGTGGCACACTGGCGGAAAACCTGGTCGGCGAGAATAACGACATCACCATCGTCGACAAAGATCCCGAGCGTCTTCGAGAATTGCAGGACAAGTACGATCTGCGAGTAGTACAAGGGTTTGCCAGCCACCCCCGTACCTTACGGGAAGCCGGTGCGCAGGATGCCGACATGCTGGTTTCGGTCACCAACTCCGACGAAACCAATATGATTGCCTGCCAGATTGCCTTCACCCTGTTTAACACCCCGAACCGGGTCGCACGTATTCGCTCACCTGAATACCTGAAAGAGAAAGAGCACCTCTTCCAGTCCGACGCCGTGCCTGTCGATCACCTCATCGCTCCGGAAGAGCTGGTCACCGGCTATATCGAACGCCTGATCGAATACCCGGGCGCCCTACAGGTTGTCGGCTTTGCCGAAGACAAGGTCGGCCTGGTTGCCGTCAAGGCCTACTATGGCGGTCCGCTGGTCGGTAATGCCCTGTCGGCCCTGCGCGAACATATGCCGCATGTCGATACCCGTGTCGCCGCCATTTTCCGCCAGGGACGACCAATCCGCCCGCGTGGAACCACCATTATCGAAGCCGATGACGAGGTCTTCTTCGTTGCAGCCAGCAACCATATCCGATCGGTAATGAGTGAGCTGCAGCGACTGGAGAAGCCCTACAAGCGCCTGATGATCGTCGGCGGGGGTAACATCGGTGCCGGTCTGGCCCGCCGCCTGGAGCAGACCTACAGCGTCAAGCTGATCGAGCGTAATCCGGAGCGGGCAGAAAACTTGTCCGAGATGCTGGAAAATACCATTGTCTTCTGTGGTGACGCCTCGGATCAGGAGCTGCTGAGCGAAGAGCATATCGAGCAAATCGATGTCTTCATTGCCGTGACCAACGACGACGAAGCCAACATTATGTCGGCTATGCTGGCCAAGCGGATGGGGGCCAAGAAAGTCATGGTGCTGATTCAGCGCGGGGCCTATGTCGATCTGGTACAGGGCGGTACCATCGATATTGCCATCTCGCCGCAGCAGGCAACCATCTCGGCACTTCTTACCCATGTGCGCAAAGCCGATATTGTCAACGTCTCGTCACTACGCCGCGGTGCGGCTGAAGCCATCGAGGCCATTGCCCACGGTGACTCGAGCACCTCGAAAGTGGTCGGCAAGGCTATCGGCGATATCAAACTGCCACCGGGCACGACCATTGGTGCCGTGGTTCGTGGTGACGAAGTTCTGATCGCCCACGACCGAACCGTTATCGAGCAAGATGATCACGTTGTGATGTTCCTGGTCGACAAGAAATATATTCCAGACGTAGAGCGCCTGTTCCAACCTAGTCCGTTCTTCCTGTAAAAAATTATGGTCAATTACCGTCCCATTTTATTCGTTATAGGGCTGGTCTTATCCAAGATCGCCCTATTCATGTATGTACCCACTCTGGTGGCCTTCTTTACCGGCACCGGTGGTTTCATCGACTTTGCTACTGCCGTCCTGATCACGCACTCGGTAGCTTTCCTGTGCCTGACGTTTGGCCGTACGGCTGAGTTCAAGCTGGGGGTCAGAGAGATGTTCCTGATCACCACCTTCGTGTGGACCATTGCCAGCGCATTCGCCGCACTGCCATTTGTATTCATCAACCATATCAGCTTTACCGATGCCTATTTCGAGACCATGTCGGGGATCACCACCACCGGCTCCACCGTACTCAGCGGGCTCGACAATATGGCCCCGAGTATTCTGCTGTGGCGTTCCACCTTGCAGTGGCTCGGCGGGATCGGGTTTATCGTCATGGGGGTAGCCATCCTGCCGATGCTCAACGTCGGTGGTATGCGGCTGTTCCAGACCGAATCGTCAGACTGGTCGGATAAAAGCTCGCCGCGAACCAAGAGCGTGGCCAAGAATATCGTCAACGTCTACCTGATCCTGACCGGGCTTTGCGTGATCGGCTACCAGCTCACCGGGATGAATACCTTCGATGCCATCAACCACGCTTTTACCACCCTGTCGACCGGCGGCTACTCGACCTCTGACGGCTCGATGAACCACTTTTCCAATAGCGCCCACTGGGTCGCAATCGTGTTCATGTTTGCCGGCGGCCTGCCGTTTTTGCTGTTTGTCCAGGCACTGCGCAAGAAAGAACCGACGGCCTTGCTGAGCGATGCCCAGGTACGTGGCTTCACCCTGCTGGTGTTCTCCGCCGGACTGGCTGTCGCCCTGTGGCTGACCTGGCAGCTCGACTACCGTTTTATCGATGCCTTCAGGGTGTCGCTGTTCAATATTATCTCGGTCGTAACCACAACCGGCTTCGGACTGGAAGACTTTACCGCCTGGGGCCCGTTCCCGACGATTATTTTTGCCTTCATCATGCTGGTAGGCGGCTGTTCCGGCTCAACAGCCGGCGGGGTCAAGATTTTCCGCTTCCAGGTAGCATTTGCCCTGCTGCGCAAGCAGATGATGCAGCTGATCCATCCGTCCGGCGTCTTTATCCAGCGCTATAACGGCCGACCGGTCACAGACGGTATCGTCCGCTCTGTGGTGGCCTTCGCCTTAACCTTCATCATTACCATTGTGATTGTTGCCGCAATCCTTGGCATGATGGGACTCGATGCCATCACCAGTATTACCGGGGCGGTAACCGCAGTCGCCAATGTCGGACCGGGAATGGGAGAGGTCATTGGCCCGACCGGCAATTTTGCAACCTTGCCGGATATGGCCAAATGGATCCTGAGCTTTGGCATGTTGATGGGAAGACTGGAGATCCTGACCGTACTGGTGGTCTTCTTCCCGGCCTTCTGGCGTAACTAATTACACGCAGAAACCAAAAGAGAGCCTAAGGCTCTCTTTTTTCTATCAGCTGTATGCGCCCTAGACTGGCGTCACGTAATAATAGACGGCCAAAAAGTGGCACACCGTTCCGCCCAGCACAAACAGATGCCAAATCGCATGGTTATAGGGCAGGCGATCATTGACGTAAAAGATAACCCCCAGCGAATAGATCACCCCGCCGAGCCCCAGCAGCACCAACCCGCCTGTCGATAGCGACAGCGCCAGCGGGTAAACCGCCACCAGCGCCAGCCATCCCATCACCAGGTAGGTTGCCAGCGACAAACGCTTGAACCGGTAGACAAACGCTATCTTCAGCACAATGCCAGCCAATGCAATGGCCCAGATCACGGCCATCAGGCCAATAGCCAGCGGTGTGCGCAGCGAGATCAGCAGGAAGGGGGTATAGGTACCGGCGATCAGCAAATAAATCGCGCAGTGATCAAAGGTTTTGAGCGCGCGCTTGGCCCGCTCAAACGGAATGGCGTGATACAGCGTCGATGCCAGATAGAGCAAAATCATACTGCCGCCATAGATACTCAGGCTGGTAATGCTCAGCGCATCCGCATTGGCCTCGATGGCCTGGTTGAGCAACAATACCAGGCCCACGATGCCGAAAATCATGCCCAAGCCATGGCTCACGCTGTTTGCCACTTCTTCTGCCACAGAATATCCGGGGTCTGACGCCATACTCTTAGCCATCCGCTGTTGTCCTTACTAGAGTTAAAACTCAATAGATAGCTAGTATGGCACAGTTTAGCTTACAGATGTAAGCTGAAATTTCAATTCAGCCTCGGTCTGACGCAAACCGCCGGGATTAGCCCCAGCGCTCTTGTCAGGTCGCCTGATCAAGATAGTCGAGTATCATCTCTCCTGCCTGTTGCGGACAGGTCGTGGCCGGTACATGGTATTGCCGTTTGAGCTCGCCACGACCGAGGAAACCAGATAGCATGCCGGTCAAACCGTTGAGTCGCCGATCGACTTCGAACCATAGCTGCAGGCCGTCGCTGTCACGGTAGGCAACCACTTCCAGCTCTCGCCAGCGGCCGTGAAACGGGCCGGACACAGGCACAAACTCGAACTCCTGGACAAAAGGCAGCTCAAAGCCATCAGCCGCCTCGCACTCGACCTGCCGGATCCGCAGGCCGGCTTGCTCCAGCGCGGTAAACACGCCGTCCATCAAGGGATCCGGGCGAACCGTCAAGATATCTTTATCCTTGGGATCGAATGCCAGCGGAATATCCAGATGGGTTTCCAGCCAGACCTTGGCATCTCCGATGGTGATAGGGGTATTAAACGGCAGTGCCAGTTCGGCGTCGAACAGGCGTTCCTCACCGGCTTCAATGGTAAACGCCTCGGGCAGAGACCAGGTGGCCAGCGTGCAGGTCTGGCTGACTTTCTCGGTGCGGTGCTGGCTGTCGCCCCGGCTTGATGCCACTTCTTCTTCATAGCGGCAGCACAGGAACAAATGGATATTACTGACCGCCTGCGCAGTCTCTCCGCCATGAACATGGATAGACACAGGCAGGGCTTCTCCGGGGATCAACACATCACGCTGCAAAACAGTATCGACTTTCGCCGCCCCGATCCCAAGGCTGGCGAGACTTTTCCGAAACAAAGACATAACGACTCCTCACTCCTGTAGCAAGCTATGAAACAGGTTTATAGTGCAGCGAATAGCATTATGCTGCAAGGAGTAACCGGAGATAAAACCAGGAACAAAAAGCGGAGCCTGGGCTCCGCTTCAAAAAGTCACTCGGTTTATTTCAGCTTATTTCAGCAATTCGATCGTTGCCTGACGGGCAGCCTCGGGATCCCGGGCCATAATGCCGTCCACTATCCGTTGATGGATGTCCAGTTTAAGCACCCGATCACGGGTGATGATTCTGAAGTAGCTTTCAAATACCGCCTTGAAGAGGTTACCGAACGGACTGATAAAATGATTGCCCGAAGCAAAGTAAATCAGCTGATGATAGCGGGTATCGACTTCAATCCACTTTTCCTGATCAAACGTCTCGCCCAGTTTATACATCTCATCCATTAGCGACTGCAGTTCTTCACGATCCTCATCGCTGGCATGAATGGCCGTCAGTGCCGCAGCCTCCGGCTCCAGGGTCATACGAACCTGCTGGAATTCATTTACCAGTTCCGTGTGATGATCGAAGCTCAGCCAGGCAAGCAAATCCTGATCCAAATAGTTCCAGTTTTTTTTCGGCAGCACCCGGGTGCCTATCCGTGGGCGGGGAAGTACCATCCCCTTGGCCGCCAGCATTTTGATCGCTTCTCGTACTGCTGTCCGGCTCACGCCATACATTTCGCCCAATTCCACTTCTCCCGGCAAAATATCACCAGGAACCGTTTCTCCACGTAAAATCCGCTGGCCAATTGACTCTGCCAGTTTATAAGATAAATTTCGGTTGGTGACCAACCGCTGCTGTTCCCGTTCCATTCAGTCCCTCCCGGGCTATTTTTTATAATAGTTGCCAGCTACGCGCATTAGACCACAAAGCTCCTGCCGAGAAACAGCTTATCTTCACAGATGCCGATTCAACTAACATTTTATTGCTTTAGACCCGCCGAATGCGGCCTGAAGCGCAATTTTCATTGGTTACTTTTCGCTCGACATCACAATAGCTTACTGCTATCCTCCCGGCGAAAAATATTCAACCAGACCAATATTTCCGCACAGGATCGGTTTTGCCAGCAAGAATAACGGCGGAGATATTTCGATTAATTTGGCCACGGATGCGCCTGACAATAGGTGAACCATGCGTCCAGCATCTCCCGTCAGGTATGTAAGTACCCCTCGTAGCCCCTCTCGTTTGCGTGCAACCTCCCATGCGCCGACATTCAAAGCCAGGAAAGCACCACAGCACGTCGCCGAGGTCCATACGATAACGACTGCAGAGCCCGTCATTGCCCAGCGCCGTACTGATAACGAGCAGGCAGCATAGACTCACTGCGTTCAATACCAAAGACAGCCCCCTGTGGCTGTCTTTTCTTTTGGTGCCTGTGTTGCATCCCGTTTGTATCGTTGCCGGGTTTGGGGTAATTTACCCACAATAAAATTATGATTATAGAATCGAAAAAGATTCACTCGGCCTAACTTGTGGAGAAAGAAATGAAAACCCATCGCGTCAACGAACTGATTGAACTATTGCATCCTGAATGGCAGAAAGAACCGGATCTCAACCTGGTCGAGTTTCTGCTCAAACTGGCTGAGGAAGCAAAATATGAGGGCAAGCTGGAAGCGCTTACCGATGATGTACTGATTTACCACCTGAAAATGCGCAACAGTGACAAGCAGGAGATGATCCCGGGCATCGCCAAAGACTGCGAAGACGATTTTAAAACCGCCATCCTGCGCGCACGCGGCATCATCAAGTAACCGAGACGGTTAACCCCAATATTTCCCGGTGGCCGAGCCTGATGCTCCAGCGTTCGGCCATCACAACCCTTCTGTTATACCCCGCCAGCGCCCTATCTGTATCTGTTTCTCAAACTATGACCTTGTTAGAGTTATAACAAAATCGTCTGTAATATAATCAGCTGATAACATCTGTTCGCTAATTACAACATTATCGGTCAGGCAATGTACCTGCCGACGCCCCTAGCTATATTTAAAAATATGGGGTAACCCAAGGAAAGTAATGTCATGAGCCATGAGAAAATCAAAATAAAGGATGTCACACCGCAACAATTCAACCCCAAAACCCACAAAGGCACCTCCGATCGCTTCAACCCGGGTAATCGAATCTATGTCCGGGCCGTAAAGGGGATCTATCAGAAGCTACGCCAGAAAATGGGCTGGCTGCTGATGATCCTGTTTATGGGCATCCCCTGGATCCCCTATGGCGATCGCCAGGCTATCTTGCTGGATATCGGCCAGCAGCAGTTTAACTTCTTCGGCACCACACTGTGGCCACAGGATCTCACCCTGCTGGCAACCCTGTTTATGATCGCGGCCTTCGCCCTGTTTTTTGTAACCACCTTTTTGGGCCGGGTCTGGTGTGGCTATTTCTGTCCGCAAACCGTCTGGACCTTCATCTACATCTGGTTCGAGGAAAAGCTTGAAGGGCCGGCCAACAAAAGGCGCAAGCAGGACAGCATGAAGCCGACCGGCAAGCTACTGGGCAAAAAAGTCCTCAAGCATGTCGCCTGGCTGGCAGTAGCCCTTGCCACCGGCCTGACCTTTGTCGGTTACTTTTTCCCGGTCAAGACACTGGTGGTTGATTTCTTTACCTTCAATGCCAGCTTTTGGGCAGGTTTCTGGGTACTGTTTTTTACGGTCTGTACCTATGCCAATGCCGGCTGGATGCGCTCGATTGTCTGCATCCACATGTGTCCGTACGCCCGCTTCCAGTCGGCGATGTTCGACAAGGACACCTATATTGTCGGCTATAACACCGAGCGCGGCGAAGCCCGCGGTCCCCGTCCGCGCAAGAAAGATCCCAAGGAGCTCGGCCTCGGTGACTGTATCGACTGTAACCTGTGTGTCCAGGTATGCCCGACCGGCATTGATATCCGTGACGGGCTGCAATACGAATGCATCAACTGCGGCGCCTGCGTCGATGCCTGTGATGAAACCATGGACCGCATGGGTTACGAAAAGCGCCTTATCAGCTATACCACCGAGCACAAGCTTGAAGGGCACACAACCCATATTATGCGACCAAAGCTCATCGGCTACGGCGCGGTGATGATCGCCATGGTCGGGTTGTTTTTCTTCCTGCTTGCCTCGGTACAGCCAATGGGACTGGACGTGATCCGCGATCGCAACCAGCTGTTCAGGGTCAACACCGAAGGATTGGTTGAAAATACCTATACCCTGAAGATCCTCAACAAGACCCAGCAGCAGGCCGTCTACACCCTGAGCGTCAAGGGCATTGAAGAGATTGAATGGTACGGCCAGCAGCAGGTAACTGTCGAGGCGGGTGAAGTCTTCACCCTACCGGTCAGCCTGGGGGTTGACCCCTACCTGTTGCAGTCGCCGATTGCCGACATCACCTTTATCATGGAGCGGGGAGAGGGTGAAGATAAAATAGAACTTCAGACCGAAAGCCGCTTTATCGGTGAGTTACGCTAACCTCGAGCAAAGAAAAGCAAAGTAATGTAAAGAAGGGCCGCTGACGGCCCTTTTTTATTATGATGCTATCGCCAAGTAATTCTCGCCGGAGCGAGCATCTTAAACTCGCTTGGGTATATACTGACAGGCTCTGATACTGGCCGCGGAATATTTCATATGACACAACAAGATGGTTTTAGCTTTTCTGATTTGACGCCCGAGCTACTGCTCGATGCACTCGACAGCATAGGAGTCCGTGCCGAGTCAGGTCTGCTTCCCCTTAATAGCTATGAAAACCGGGTCTACCAGTTCAGTGCCGAAGACGGTGCCCGCTACGTTGCCAAGTTCTACCGTCCGCAGCGCTGGAGTAATGAGCAAATCCAGGAAGAGCATGACTTTACCCATGAACTGCTCGAGCAGGAGATACCGGTTGCCGCGCCAATCGCCTTTGAAGGCCATACCCTGCAGCATTTCGGTGAGCACCGCCTGGCACTCTTTCCCAGCATGGGCGGACGCCAGTTCGAGGTCGATAACTTTGACCAGCTGGAATGGGTCGGGCGCTACCTCGGCCGCATTCACCAGGTAGGCCGGCGACAGCCTTTTGCACACCGTCCGACCATCGGATTGGATGAATACCTTCATCAGCCACGACAGCTGCTTGAGCAAGCCGATTTCATCCCCGACCACCTGAAGACAGTTTTCTTTGCCGATCTCGACCTCCTTATTCGAGAGCTGGAGCAGCACTGGCACACCGACTGGCAGTCACTGCGCCTGCATGGCGACTGTCACCCCGGCAATATCCTCTGGCGTGACGGCCCGTTATTTGTCGACCTGGACGACGCCCGCAACGGCCCTGCCATACAGGATCTCTGGATGATGCTCAACGGCGATCGCCATGACCAGCTCGCCCAGCTCGATACTATACTGGAGGCGTACAGCGAGTTTGCGGACTTCAATCAGAAAGAATTGCAACTAATTGAGCCTTTGCGCGGTCTTAGAATGGTGCACTATATGGCTTGGCTCGCCAAACGCTGGCAGGATCCGGCCTTCCCCCGTGCCTTCCCCTGGTTTGCCGATAACAAATACTGGGAAGGACAGGTGTTGGCGTTCAAAGAACAACTCGCCGCTTTAAACGAACCACCATTGCAGCTGATGCCGCAGTGGTAAGAAAACGAAAACACAAATGGAACAATAACCTTGGTTATTTCAGTCCTTTTTAAGGGAGTACCTCGCAACATGTTTAAGAAACTACTCGCGCTGGCAAGCGTCGCTTTACTGTCTTTCTCTGTTCAGGCAGCTAAATTCACAGAAGGTGATTACTACAAAGTGCTGGATCTGCCGCAGTCCACCAGCCCGGTTGTCACTGAGTATTTCTCATTTTTCTGTCCGCACTGTAATAGCTTTGAGCCAATGATCCAGCAGCTGAAGAAAACCCTGCCGGACAATGCCAAGCTGCAGAAAAACCATGTCTCTTTCATGGGTGGTTCCATGGGGCCATCAATGAGCAAGGCCTATGCCACTTCCGTGGTCCTTAATGTCGAGGACAAAATGGTGCCGGTCCTGTTCAACCGTGTCCATGGAATGCAAAAACCACCTCGCAATGACCAAGAGCTACGCCAGATCTTCATCGACGAGGGGATCAGTGCCGATGACTTCGATGGTGCCTTCAACAGCTTTGCCGTCAACTCTATGGTTAACCGAGCCAACAAAGCCTTCCAGGACAGCGGCCTGACCGGTGTACCAGCCGTTATCGTTAACAACAAGTACCTGGTACAGACAGGCAAAGTTAAATCGGCCGACGAGTACTTCGAGCTGGTTAACTTCCTATTGAAAAAATAACCCGTTACACTTGAAAAGAAGGGCCGCTTGGCCCTTCTTTTTTTGGAGACCAGGGAAGAGAGCGTGCAAAAAATCCTGATCAGTGCCTGCCTGTACGGCCATGCCGTACGGTATGACGGTAATGACAACCTCGTTACCCATCCGCTTCTTGATAAGTGGAGAAAACAGGGGCGGCTAGTCGTCCTCTGCCCCGAGATCAGCGGCGGGCTGCCAACACCACGACCGCCAGCCGAAATCCAGACCGACGGCAACGTCGCCACCATCACAGGCGATGATGCGACAGCCGCGTTTCAGGCCGGCGCCCAGGCAGCCGTTGCACTTTGCCAGCAACACAATATCCACCTTGCGCTGCTGAAGGAAAACAGCCCTTCCTGCGGCAGTCACTTTATCTATAACGGCCAGTTTGACGGCACCAGGATCACCGGACAGGGGCTGGCAGCGGCGGCCCTCACCGCACACGGCATCAAAGTATTTAGCGAATATCAGCTTGACGAGCTAGAGTGCGCCCTCAACAGCCTCGAAGATAAAGCCTAAAGCCGAGCAAGCCTCAGCCACTAGACAACCTGCGCCGTCAGTTGCTTCAACAGCCGATCCATCGCCCGGTAGCCCAGCGCCTCGGCCAGATGTCCCCGCTCTATCTGCACGCAGCCAGCCAGATCGGCAATGGTCCGAGCAACCTTGATGATCCTGTGATAGGCACGAATAGACAGCCCAAGCTGATGTAGGGCCGTCTCGAGAAACTCGGCATCGGCTTTGGCAAGTACGCAGTGTCGGTCCAGCTCCCGGGTCGACAGCAGTGCATTGACCTTGCCGGAGCGTACCAGCATCTCTTCTCTGGCCTGCCAAACCCGCTTTTTGACGTCTGCCGTCGGTTCACCCCGATCGCCACCTTCGGCCAATGTGCCGCGCGGCAGGGCCGGGATTTCAATCGACATATCAAAACGGTCGAGCAACGGGCCGGAGAGACGCCCGAGATAGCGCAGGATGGCCTGCGGATTGGTTCGGGCCTGGTTTCCCTCGTAATACCCGGTCGGACTCGGATTCAGCGCCCCAATCAACTGAAAGCGTGCCGGAAAGCAGGTCTTGCTGGTCGCACGCGATATCACGATTTCCCCCGATTCTAGCGGCTCGCGCAGTGAGTCCAGCACCTTGCGCTCGAACTCCGGCATCTCATCCAAGAACAAGATCCCGTTATGGGCCAGAGAGATTTCACCCGGCCTCGGCACCGAGCCGCCACCGACCAGCGCAGCCATCGAGCTGGAATGGTGCGGAGTCCGAAACGGCCGGGTGCGCCAGTTACCCTCATGCAATGCCTGCTGGGTCAGCGATGCCACCGCCGCAGTTTCCAGCGCCTCATCGACAGTCATCTCCGGCAGCAAGTCACACAACCGCGAAGCCAGCATCGTTTTACCGGTACCGGGAGGGCCTAGAAACAACAAGTTATGGCCTCCGGCAGCAGCAATCTCCAGCGCCCGCTTGCCCTGTTGCTGGCCAATGATATCTTGCATGTCACGGCCAGAAGAGATTGGCGCTGGCGCATTTTTCGCCTCGCTGCGAACGCGCAGTTCCAGCTGGTGCTGCCCACATAACTGCCCGCAGACGGCCAGCAAATCCGGCGCCGATTTATGAATATGTCTACCCACCAGAGCTACCTGATCCCCGTTACTGTCGGGCACCACCAGGCAACGGCCAGCCTGCTTCGCCGCCAGAGCAGCAGGCAAGGTTCCCTTGACATGACGTAGCTCGCCAGAAAGCGCCAACTCGCCTAAAAATTCATAACTTTGCAGGCTATCTGCCGGTATTTGTTCAGAAGCAGCCAGGATCCCCAAGGCTATCGGCAAGTCAAAACGCCCGCCTTCCTTGGGCAGATCGGCCGGTGCCAGATTCACCGTAATACGCCGGGAGGGAAACTCGAAATTGGCATTAACAATCGCACTGCGTACCCGATCCCGAGCTTCCTTGACCGTCGTTTCCGGCAACCCGACCAACGTCAGCGCCGGCATCCCGTTACTGATATGCACTTCAACCGTTACTGGCGGTGCATCAACACCGACGCAGGCACGGCTATGGACAATCGCAAGAGTCATGATCTCTTTCCCCGGTGAAATATCACCCATTTAAGTTAATAAAAATAAGAAATTCCGTTTCACAAATAGCCTATTTATGCACAAAGATTGCTAATTAATTTTCACTTTTTACTTGTCATGCGACAGATGTCTGTGTTACCACTTAGGAAGAGCAACAAATAAACAATAAAACTGGACAGACAGTAGATGCCATTTAACGCCAACGCTATCGCACTCATTCTCATCGTCATCGTGGTGATTATTTCACCGCGAGAGGGGCTGGCAGGCGTAAAGTAGCAACAAACACAACAAACGCAGAAAGCCCCCGCACCGAACGGTCCGGGGGCTTTTTTTTAGACATTGGATGTAATTATGCTGGAAATACCACCAATACAGCTTTCAGCAACACACGAGCAAGGAAAAGGGGAGCAGCGATGACGGGAGCAGAGTTAGTTGTTAAAGCGCTGCAACAGCAGGGGATATCCACGATCTTCGGTTATCCGGGCGGGGCTATCATGCCCATCTATGACGCGCTCTATGACGGCGGGGTCGAGCACATCCTCTGCCGCCACGAGCAAGGTGCCGCCATGGCAGCTATCGGCATGGCCAGAGCCACCCAGGATGTCGCCGTCTGCATGGCCACCTCCGGTCCGGGAGCAACCAACCTGGTTACCGGCCTGGCGGATGCCTTTCTTGACTCCATCCCGCTGGTGGCCATCACAGGACAGGTTGCCAGCTCGCACATAGGGACCGATGCGTTCCAGGAAATGGATGTCATCGGTATGTCGCTGTCCTGTACCAAGCACAGCTACCTGGTTACCGATATCCATGAGCTTGCCCCGACGCTGGCCGAGGCCTTCGAAGTCGCCAAGAGCGGCCGTCCCGGCCCGGTCATTGTCGATATCGCCAAAGATGTCCAGCTCGCCCAGGCGCCGGTCGAGACACTACCGTTTGTTGCGCCGCCGGCCATCCCGGTCGCCTCCGATGAATGCATCGCCAACGCCCAGCACATTTTGTCGCAAAGCCAGCGCCCGGTGCTCTATGTCGGCGGTGGGGTACAGCTGGCCAAGGCAACCCAGACCGTACGCCATTTCCTGACCATGAATCCAATGCCTTCGGTGAGTACGCTAAAAGGGCTCGGTACCATCGAGCGCCACGACCCTCACTACCTGGGCATGCTCGGCATGCACGGCACCAAAGCCGCCAACCTGGTGGTACAGGAGTCCGATCTGCTGATCGTTGTCGGCGCCCGCTTTGATGACCGGGTGACAGGCAAGCTGGATACCTTTGCCCCCCACGCCAAGGTGATCCACCTGGATATCGATGCTGCCGAGTTTAGCAAGCTACGCCATGCCCATGCCCCGCTGCGCGGTGATATCAATACCATTCTGCCGCAGCTTGAGCTTTCCCAGGATATTACGCCGTGGGTAGAACGCAGCGAGAGCCTGCGATCCGAGTTCAAGTGGCGCTATAACCATCCTGGCGATCTCATCTACGCACCGCTGTTGCTGAAACAGCTGTCGGACATGATGCCCGACAGTGCGATGGTCTCGACCGATGTCGGCCAGCACCAGATGTGGGCCGCCCAGCATGTCCAGCCCCGCGAACCGCAAAACTACATAACCTCGGCCGGACTGGGCACCATGGGCTTCGGCCTGCCGGCCGCCATGGGTGCCAAGGTAGCCAGACCGGACGATGAGTCAATCCTGGTATCGGGCGACGGTTCCTTCATGATGAACGTCCAGGAACTCGGCACCCTCAAGCGCCGACAAATTCCCGTCAAAATGGTCCTGATCAACAACCAGCGGCTGGGCATGGTACGGCAGTGGCAGTCACTGTTCTTTGATGGCCGCCATAGCGAAACCATCCTTGATGACAACCCGGACTTCGTTACTCTGGCCAGTGCATTCGGCATTCCGGGAAAAACCATCACCACCAAGGCCGAGGTCGAACCGGCTTTGAAAGAAATGCTGGAGAGCGAAACGTCATACCTGCTTCACGTTCTGATCTCCGAAGAAGAAAATGTGTGGCCTCTCGTTCCGCCCGGCGCAGCAAACCAAGATATGCTGGAGAATACTTAATGGATAGATATTTACTCGACATCAAAGCGGATGATAAGCCAGTATTATTAGAGCGCGTACTACGCGTCATTCGTCACCGTGGTTTTATCATCAAGCAAGTCACGGCAACACAAAACCATGAAAGTAAGATAGCCAGTGTAGAAATAATCGTAGACAGTGACCGCCCCATCAGCACGCTTATCAATCAAATAGAAAAGCTATGGGATATCCGCACTGTCAAAACAACAATATTGGAACAGCGTGATTAGCGCATAAGGAAGGACACAACATGGCAAACACAGCAGATTATATTTGGTTCAATGGTGAGCTCGTTCCATGGCAAGATGCCAAAGTACACGTACTGACCCACGCAATGCACTACGGGACCTCTGTTTTTGAAGGGATTCGCTGCTACGACACCCCCAACGGCCCGGTCGTATTCCGTCACAAGGAGCACATGCAACGCCTGAAGGATTCGGCGAAAATCTACCGCTTTCCAATTCCCTACTCAGTCGACGAACTGATGGCTGCCTGCCGCCAGACCCTAAGCGAAAACAAGCTGACGTCGGCCTATATTCGCCCGCTCGGCTACGTGCCGAATGTCGGCCTTGGTGTCTGCCCGCCGCCGGAAACCGAAATGGACTTGATCATCGCCGCATTCTCCTGGGGCACCTATCTGGGTGAAGATGCCCTGGCCAACGGTGTCGATGCCATGATTTCCAGCTGGAACCGTGCCGCACCAAATACCATTCCGACCGCAGCCAAAGCCGGTGGTAACTACCTGTCCTCACTGCTGGTCGGCGGCGAGGCACGACGCCACGGCTATGCCGAAGGTATCGCCCTGAGCGTTGACGGTTACCTGTCCGAAGGGGCCGGCGAGAATATCTTTGTTGTTCGCAACGGGGTAATTTCTACGCCACCAGCCACCAGTGCCATTTTGCCGGGTATCACCCGTGACTCGATCATGACGCTGGCCAAAGAGCTCGGCTACGAAATCCGCGAAGAGAACATTGCCCGCGAAGCGCTGTATCTGGCCGACGAGGTGTTTATGACTGGTACCGCTGCTGAAATCGTACCGGTTCGCAGCGTTGACCAGATCACCGTCGGTGAAGGACGACGCGGTCCGGTGACCGAAAAGATCCAGTCGACCTTCTTTGGCCTGTTCAACGGCCAGACCGAAGACAAATGGGGCTGGTTGGATCCGGTTTACCCAGCATCAGCCGATAAATAAGTTAACTCACATAGCCGCCCGGTCCTTCCTCCGGGCGGCTAGAAAAAGGAATTTGCAGTTATGCCTAAGTACCGTTCAGCCACCACGACCCACGGCCGCAATATGGCCGGCGCCCGCGCCCTATGGCGTGCAACCGGTGTAAAAGACGAGGATTTTGGTAAACCCATTATCGCGGTGGTGAACTCGTTTACCCAGTTCGTACCGGGCCACGTTCACCTGAAAGATATGGGGCAGCTGGTGGCCGGCGAGATTGAAAAAGCCGGCGGGATCGCCAAAGAATTTAACACCATCGCCGTCGATGACGGTATCGCGATGGGTCACGGCGGCATGCTGTACTCCCTGCCGTCACGCGAGCTGATCGCCGACTCTGTCGAATACATGGTCAACGCCCACTGCGCCGATGCGATGGTGTGTATTTCCAACTGCGACAAAATCACTCCGGGAATGCTGATGGCCGCGCTGCGGATCAATATTCCGGTGATCTTTGTGTCGGGCGGGCCGATGGAAGCGGGCAAGACCAAGCTATCTGATCAGATCCTCAAACTCGATCTGGTGGATGCGATGATCCAGGGTGCCGATCCGACGGTGTCCGACGAGCAGAGCGAGCAAATCGAACGCTCGGCCTGTCCGACCTGTGGCTCCTGCTCGGGCATGTTCACCGCCAACTCGATGAACTGCCTCACCGAGGCACTTGGTTTAAGCCAGCCGGGCAATGGTTCGATGCTGGCCACCCATGCCGACCGCGAGCAGCTGTTCGTCAATGCCGGCAAGCGCATCGTCGATCTGACCCGTCGCTATTACGAACAGGATGATACCAGCGCCCTGCCGCGTAGCATTGCCTCTAAGAAAGCGTTCGAGAATGCCATGGCACTGGATATCGCCATGGGCGGCTCGACCAATACGGTATTGCACCTGCTGGCAGCCGCGCAGGAAGGCGAGATCGACTTTACCATGGAAGACATCGACCGGATGTCACGCCTGGTACCGCACCTGTGCAAAGTCGCACCGTCTACCCAGCAATACCATATGGAAGACGTTCACCGTGCCGGCGGCGTCTACGGCATTCTGGGTGAACTCAACCGAGCAGGCCTACTGCACAGCGACTGCTATAACGTACTAGGGCAGACCTTCGCCGACTCGCTGGCCCATTATGATATTTCGGTAACAGAATCGCAGGAAGTCAAAGATTTCTATCGCGCCGGCCCTGCCGGTATCCGCACCACCAAGGCCTTCTCGCAAGACTGCCGCTGGGACAGTGTCGATGACGACCGTGAAAACGGTTGTATCCGCAGCAAAGAACACGCCTTCAGCCAGGACGGCGGATTGGCGGTGCTTTCCGGCAACATGGCTGTTGACGGCTGTATCGTCAAAACCGCCGGTGTCGACGAAAGCTGCCTGACCTTCCGCGGACCGGCCGTAGTGTTCGAAAGCCAGGATACCGCCGTTGAGGGGATCCTCGGCGGCAAGGTGAAAGCAGGCGATGTGGTAGTTATCCGCTACGAGGGGCCTAAAGGCGGGCCGGGCATGCAGGAAATGCTATATCCGACCACATACCTCAAATCCATGGGACTGGGCAAAGAGTGCGCACTGATCACTGACGGCCGCTTTTCCGGTGGTACCAGTGGCCTGTCAATCGGTCACGTCTCTCCCGAAGCTGCTGCCGGCGGGACCATTGGCCTGATAAAAGACGGCGATATCATCGATATCGACATTCCGAACCGCAGCATTGAACTGCAGATCGACGAGCAGGAGCTGGCTCAGCGCCGCGAGGTGAACAACCAGCAGGGCTGGCAGCCAGCCGACCGCCAGCGCGAGGTGTCTTACGCGTTACGTGCCTATGCACTACTTGCCACCAGCGCCGACAAAGGGGCTGTCCGAGATAAAACCAAGCTGGAAGGATAGAATGATGAGCGAAGTGAAACAGGCCGGGGATGTAGCGCTACCAAGCGGAGCCGACTACCTTCGCGATATTCTTCGGGCACCGGTTTACGAGGTGGCTCAGGTCACTCCGTTGCAGACCATGAACCGCCTGGCCGCAAGGCTGGGCAACAGCGTTCAGCTTAAACGGGAGGACCGCCAGCCGGTCCATTCGTTCAAGCTGCGCGGTGCCTATACCATGATGGCCCAGCTCACCGAGGCACAACGTCAGGCCGGGGTGATTGCCGCCTCGGCAGGCAACCACGCCCAGGGGCTGGCGCTGTCAGGCAAGCAGCTCGGGGTCAGCACCACCATTGTCATGCCGCGTACCACACCGGATATCAAGGTGGATGCGGTCAGAAGCTTCGGCGGTAAGGTCGTCCTTCACGGCGGCAACTTCGACGAGGCCAAGGCCCATGCCGAGACGCTGGCAGCCCAGCATAGCTATACCTTCATTCCGCCGTTCGATCACCCGTCCGTCATTGCAGGACAGGGCACGATAGGCATTGAACTGGTCCAGCAAAACGGCCATCTCAACTATGTCTTCGTTCCGGTAGGTGGTGGTGGTCTGGCCGCAGGGGTGTCAGTGCTACTCAAGCAATTGATGCCGGAAATCAAGGTTATCGGGGTCGAGGCGGAAGACTCGGCCTGCCTCAAGGCGGCACTCGATGCCGGTGAGCCGGTGACGCTGGATCAGGTCGGTATGTTTGCCGACGGTGTCGCGGTAAAACGGATCGGGGAAGAAACCTTCCGGCTTTGTCAGCAATATATCGATGATGTGATCACGGTGACCAGTGACGAGATCTGCTCGGCCGTCAAAGACATCTTCGAAGATACCCGTGCCATTGCCGAGCCATCCGGAGCCCTGTCTCTGGCCGGGCTGAAAAAGTATGCCGAAGTGCACCAGCTGCAAGATCAGCAACTGGCCGCCATTCTGTCGGGGGCCAACCTGAACTTTCATGGCCTGCGCTATGTGTCGGAACGTTGCGAACTGGGTGAGAAACGCGAGGGATTGCTGGCCGTCACGATCCCCGAGCGACCGGGGGCGTTTCTGGATTTCTGCCATATTATCGGCGGGCGGGCAGTGACGGAATTTAACTACCGCTACAACGACGATGCTCTGGCCAATGTCTTTGTCGGCGTTCGCTTGCTGCAGGGGCAGGAAGAGCTGGACAGCATCATCCACGACCTTCGCAAAGGCGGCTATCCGGTGGTTGATTTGTCTGACGATGAAATGGCCAAGGTCCACGTCCGCTACATGATCGGCGGCCGACCGTCGAAACCACTAAAAGAGCGGCTATACAGCTTTGAGTTTCCGGAATACCCGGGGGCGTTGCTGAAATTTTTAAATACTCTTGGCACACACTGGAACATCAGTTTGTTCAACTACCGCAACCATGGTGCCGACTACGGCCGGGTGTTATGCGGGTTCGAACTGGAAGACCATGATTTGCTGTCATTCACCAGCCATCTCCGTGAGCTGGGGTACCAGTGGAAGGATGAAACAGATAACCCTGCCTATAAGTTCTTCCTGGCGCAGTAACGCCATGTATGACCCACTAAAATAGCAGCCTCCGGGCTGCTTTTTACTCGGTACTGATGAGCTATTTCACAGAATCCAAGTGCTCTATATAGCTGCTTATCATGCCTATCTGGTGGGCAATGAGCTTGGTTTTCAGCGGCTCCGGCACCTTATCTAACAATTCGATCAGCTGTTGGCTCTGAGCATGCTGGTGTACAGACTGCGGGATCGTCCCCTCATCAATAAACCAGGTCAATGGTCGCCCGGTGATCTCCGCAATCTTCATCAGGGTTGTTATCCTTGGCTCGGTTTTCCCCGACTCAAGGTCAAGGTATGTTTGCCTTGCAATATCAAGGCGCTTTGCCATTGCAACTTGCGAAATCTCTTTCCACTCTCTGGCATCTCGAACTCGCGCCGCAATGTGTGGTTTTGAGCTTTGCATTTAGCCACCATCTGTTAATTATGTCCCTAACTAACCTTTCTCTCAGACAAAGACAACAAGTTGTAATTGCAGGAAAAAGTGTCAAAGAACGGGAAATTATCTAACAGAATTGCATAAGTTCACTACAGAGCTAGCGAAACTGTGAGCCTATACGTTTAATGTCGAGCAAAGCAGACAACTTAAATCACTAATGTAAAACATTGTATACATACAAAAAGCATAGTAATTAAATGCGTATTGATATGAGATTTATTTGTCTTTCTGGGTCAGTGCCCGGGTGTATTCCGCCATAAAGCCGGCCAGGTTAATACTCTGCTGCAAAATAACATTTCTGGCCGAGTGGGGGAGGCGGCTAAAGTATTGCAATAGACGATCAATTTCCTCTTTGTACTCACTTTCCAAGATTTCTATCCCTTCGTCACCGTAGACAAACCAGGTCAGGGGACGCTCGGTGATTTCCGAAATCTCAGACAGCAGCCTGACTTTGGGTTCGGTTTTTCCGGTTTCCAAATCGAGATAGGTCTGGCGAGCGACACGCAACTGCTGCGCCATATGGACCTGGGTAAGCCCTTTCCACTCACGCGCTTCCTTAATTCGCGCCGCGATTTTCGCTTTGGGATCTGTCATGTCTAACCTCCAATACAGAATTAAATGAATACTGCCCAGCTTTCAATCCTAGGGGTGCATAACATAAGCCAACTTTACAGAAAGAAATAAAAAGACTAAAAATCAATAACTTAAAAATATTATTATTGATGAGATTCTTATTATGAGTTGCAGTTCGTCACAATGCAGATCTTTTTTCCTATTTCGCAATAAAACTAGTCAATCTTGTCTAGAGAGTAGCTTCTCCCATGCTCAAAAACGAGAAAAGGCGCCAAAGTTGGCACCTTTTCTCATTATTGAGACTCTCAAAAAGTCAGTTATTCAACCGTCACAGCTTTCGCCAGGTTACGAGGCTGATCCACATCGGTTCCCTTGATCAGCGCGACATGGTACGACAGCAGCTGCATTGGTACTGTGTAGAAAATAGGGGCAATCACTTCATCAACACGAGGCATAGTAATGATCTTCATCCCGTCAACCTCTTCGAAGCCTGCCTCGCTGTCAGCGAAGACATACAGCAAGCCGCCGCGGGCACGTACTTCCTCGATATTCGACTTCAGTTTCTCAAGCAAGTCATTGGTTGGTGCCACGACGATAACCGGCATGTCAGCATCAATCAGTGCCAACGGGCCATGTTTTAGCTCACCTGCCGCATAGGCCTCGGCGTGAATGTAAGAGATCTCTTTCAGCTTCAGTGACGCTTCCATGGCAATCGGGTAAAACTCACCGCGACCAAGGAACAGGGCATGGTGCTTGTCGGCAAAATCTTCGGCCAGCTGCTCGATTGGCTTGTCGAATGCCAGAGCTTTCTCAACCTGAGTCGGTAGCGAATGCAGAGAATCGACGATCGCTTTCTCTTTGGCCGTATCAATCAGGCCTTTCTCTTTACCCAGAGCGGTCACAAACATCAGCAGCGTTACCAGCTGGGTGGTAAATGCCTTGGTGGATGCCACACCAATTTCGGTACCGGCGCGGGTCATGAAGGCCAGATCGGATTCACGAACCAATGATGAGCCAGCAACGTTACAGATGGTCATTGCAGCCATATAGCCTTTTTCTTTGGCCAAACGGAGGGCTGCAAGTGTATCGGCAGTCTCGCCCGACTGGGACAGGGTGATCAGCAGGCTATTTGGACGGGTAACAAACTTGCGGTAGCGGAACTCCGAGGCGATCTCGACATCACAGCTAACACCGGCCATTGCCTCGAACCAGTAGCGGGCAACCATACCCGCATTGTAGGAAGTACCACAGGCGACAATCTGCACATGCTCGACATTCTCCAGAATATCGGTCGCACCGTTGCCGATGCTTTCAACAATCACAGAATCACTGCCGATACGGCCTTCCATGGTGTTAATCAGCGCACTAGGCTGCTCGTAGATTTCTTTCTGCATGTAGTGACGGTACTGACCCTTGTCAGCGGCATCCTGCTGCAGGTTAGATTCGTGCACCTCGCGAGTAGCCGGCTGACCGTCAGCATCAAAGATATTCACTTCGCGGCGGGTGATTTCAGCCACATCGCCTTCTTCAAGGAACATAAAGCGACGGGTCACATTCAGCAGTGCCAGCTGATCCGAGGCCAGGAAGTTCTCACCAACACCCAGACCAATCACCAGCGGACTGCCGGAACGCGCAACCACAACACGCTCAGGGTCGCGGCGATCCATTACAACCGTCCCGTAGGCACCTTCAAGCTGAGCCGCAGTTTTCTGTACCGCCTCAAGCAAAGTAGCAGCTGTGCGCAGCTCCCACTCAACCAAGTGAGCAATCACTTCGGTGTCAGTCTGCGAGACAAATGCGTAGCCGCGCTCTGTCAGCAACTCGCGCAGTTCTTCATGATTCTCAATGATCCCGTTATGGACCAGCGCAATGTTGTCACCGGACATATGCGGATGGGCATTAGCCTCAGACGGCTCGCCATGCGTCGCCCAGCGCGTATGGGCAATACCGGTTCCACCGACAAGCGGTGACTGCTCGACAGCATCGGCCAGCTCCTGCACTTTACCAAGGCGGCGGACGCGGCTTAGGTTACTCTCGCTATCAACCACCGCCACACCGGCAGAGTCATAGCCACGATATTCCAGACGGCGCAGGCCTTCGACAAGAATTTCAGCTACATCACGCTGTGCTACTGCACCAACAATCCCACACATAATCGTTTCTCTCTCAAAGTTTATTCCGATGCCGTACAGATCACCTGTACACCATGCTGTTCAATCTGTTGTTTCGCTTCGTCACTCAAGCCATCGTCGGTGATCAGGGTACTGATATTCGACCAGGGAAGTTCAAGGTTGGGGATCTTGCGTCCAACCTTGCTCGATTCGACCATCACCACCACCTCACGAGACACCTCGGCCATCACCCGGCTCAGCCCGATCAGTTCATTAAACGTCGTGGTACCGCGTGCAATATCAATGCCGTCAGCCCCGATAAACAGCTGGTCAAAGTCATAGGAGCGCAGCACAGACTCTGCTACCTGGCCCTGAAACGCTTCCGAATGCGGATCCCAGGTACCGCCGGTCATCAGCAAAGTAGGCTCGTCCTCCAGCTCATTTAAAGCATTGGCAACGCTCAGTGAGTTAGTCATCACTATCAGCCCCTGCTTGCCACCCAGCAAGCCAATCAGGCCCGCCGTGGTACTGCCGCTGTCGATGATGACCCGGTTATGGTCACGGATCCGCTCAGCCGCCGCCTTGGCAATCGCTAACTTACGAACCGAAACATTTTCTTCTACCTCACTGACCATTTCGGTCGGCATCGCAATCGCACCGCCATAACGGCGCAGCAATAAACCGTTCTTTTCCAGAGCAGCAAGGTCTTTTCGAATGGTGACTTCCGAGGTGGCAAAAAACTTCGCCAGCTGATCAACGCTGACTTCACCGGCTTCATTGACCTTGGAGACAATGGCATGACGGCGCTGCTGGGTATTTCGCTTCGACATAAATTACGAACTGATAGTTTAAAGTTTCGATTTGAAAGAAATGGTAGCAGATCAAAACTTTCTCGATCAAGATTATGCAATTAATTTTTCATAAAAAAGAAGATATAGTGAAGAAAGGAGAGGGAAGGAAAGAGAATCAATGTGGTCGCTCGGATACAAAAAAGGCAAGGAGAGCCCTTGCCTTTTATTACCCAAAAGCGGTTATTACTTTTGTTTCACCGGGCGTTTCCAGCCTTTGATGGTACGGGCTGGGGCGCGAGTAATGACTAACTCACCTTCACCGATATCACGGTTGATTGTCGCGCCGGCACCAATGGTCGCACCCTTGGCCACTTTTACCGGGGCGATCAGCTGGGTATCAGAACCAATAAAGACATCATCTTCTATTTCGGTCTTGAACTTGTTGGCACCGTCGTAGTTACAGGTAATCGTACCGGCACCGATATTAACCCGATCGCCGATCTCGGCATCGCCCAGATAGGTCAGGTGGTTAGCTTTCGAGCCCTTGCCCAGACGCGCCTTCTTCATTTCGACAAAGTTACCGACGTGCGAGTCACCCACCAGCTCGGCCCCCGGGCGCAAGCGAGTAAACGGCCCAACCGTACAGTCTTCACCGACCGTCGCACCTTCAATCACGCTATACGGCCGTACAATCGTGTTGTCATCAATCTCACAGTCTTTCAGCACACAGCCTGCGCCGATCACCACGTTATCCCCCAGGGACACGGAGCCCTCGATAATAACATTGACGTCGATCTCAACGTCCGTGCCGCACTGCAGCTCACCGCGTAAGTCAAAACGAGCCGGATCGAGCAGCATCACACCTTGTTCAAGCAAGCGCTCTGCCTGCATCGCCTGATAAGCCCGCTCCAGTCTTGCCAGCTGAATACGGTTGTTCACCCCTTCAACTTCAATCGCCTTTACCGGGTGGACAGCTTCAACGGCACGGCCTTCATTGTGGGCCGTCGCAATAATATCAGTCAGGTAGTACTCGCCCTGGGCGTTATCGTTTTTAAGTGCGGCCAGCCAGCGCTTAAGATCGCCACCGTTGGCGACCATCACCCCGGTATTGATCTCTTTGATCAGCTTCTGCTCTTCAGAAGCATCTTTCTGCTCGACAATCGCCACCACCGGGCCATTACGACGGACGATGCGGCCATAGCCAGTCGGATCGTCAAGTACCACCGTCAGCAGGGCAATACCGCCCTCAGGCTGGGCATCAAGAAGGTTTTCCAATGTCTGGCCACTGATCAGCGGCACATCACCGTACAGGATCAGCACTTTCTCGTCGTCGGCAAGATCCGGGCAGGCCTGGTTAACCGCATGGCCCGTCCCCAGCTGCTCTGCCTGGAGTACCCAGTTCACCGGCTCTTCAGCCAGGGCTTCCTGCATTTGCTCACCGCCGTGACCATAGACCAGGTGAATATTCTCTGCCCCCAGGCCGCCACAGGTATCGATAACATGCTTGGCCATCGGCTTGCCGGCCAACTTATGCAGCACCTTAGGTAAATTCGAGTACATGCGGGTTCCTTTACCCGCCGCCAGGATCACAGCACTGAAGCTCATGATAGATAATCCTTCTTGATGCATATTCAATTTTAAACTTCCCGCATTGTATCGGTTCACCCAGGAAGGTTTAAGAAAAATAGATTTTTTTTTGCGAGTAATAACCGGATATCGCCTGCAAATGCAACAAAACACACGGCGTGCAGCAAACAATGACAATACTATCAGGTATTCATAAACGACCAGCACCGCCAGGCAGCAGGCATAAAAAAAGCGACCCTAGGGTCGCTTTTTTGCGTCATGCGCCTGATTAACGCGCTTTTCGCGTCAGCTCGATAACTCGTAGCTGAGCGATTGCTTTAGCCAGGTCACTGGCCGCTTGAGCAAAGTCGATATCGCCATGCTGGTTGTGGATATGCTCCTCAGCCTGACGTTTCGCTTCTTCCGCCTTCGCAGCATCCAAATCTTCACCACGGATTGCAGTGTCAGCCAGCACCGTAACGGAGCTCGGCTGGACTTCCAGCATACCGCCGGAAAGGTAGATGATCTCTTCCTCGCCGTGCTGTTTAGTGATTCGAACCATGCCCGGCGTGATAGCGGTCAGCAGCGGTGTGTGTCCTGCGTGAATACCCAGTTCACCTTCGCTACCGGTCACCTGAACATTTTCAGCACGGCCAGAAAACAGTTTCTTCTCTGCGCTGACTACGTCTAGATGGAAGGTTATCGCTGCCATGTCGCCTCCTACTCAGCTTAAAGCTTCTTCGCGTTTTCCAATACGTCTTCGATCGCGCCGCAGTACATGAATGCCTGCTCTGGGATGTCATCGTATTCGCCACCAAGAAGACCTTTAAAGCTACGCAGCGTGTCTTTCAGCGCTACGTAGATACCTGGGTCACCTGTGAAGACTTCAGCAACGTGGTAAGGCTGAGTTAGGAAACGCTCAATCTTACGTGCACGAGATACGGCTTGCTTGTCTTCTTCAGATAGCTCGTCCATACCTAGGATTGCAATGATGTCTTTCAGCTCTTTATAACGCTGCAGAAGGCTCTGCACGCCACGAGCGATCTCGTAGTGCTCCTGACCAACCACTAGCGGATCAAGCATACGAGATGTTGAATCTAGTGGGTCAATCGCTGGGTATAGACCCAGAGAAGCGATCTGACGAGAAAGTACAACTGTTGCATCCAAGTGGGCAAACGTTGTTGCCGGCGATGGATCCGTCAAGTCATCCGCAGGTACGTATACCGCCTGAACCGATGTGATAGAACCAGTCTTCGTTGACGTGATACGCTCCTGAAGTACACCCATCTCTTCTGCAAGAGTTGGCTGGTAACCTACCGCAGATGGCATACGACCCAGAAGTGCCGATACCTCTGTACCCGCAAGGGTATAACGGTAGATGTTATCGATGAACAGCAGTACGTCACGACCTTCGTCACGGAAACGTTCAGCCATTGTCAGACCAGTCAGTGCAACACGTAGACGGTTACCCGGTGGCTCGTTCATCTGGCCGTAAACCATTGCTACTTTAGACTCTTCAGGATTCTCGACGTTAACAACGCCCGCTTCCTGCATCTCGTAGTAGAAATCGTTACCTTCACGAGTACGCTCACCAACACCAGCAAATACCGACAGACCTGAGTGCTGCAGGGCGATGTTGTTGATAAGTTCCATCATGTTTACGGTTTTACCTACACCGGCACCACCGAATAGACCGATTTTACCACCCTTGGCGAATGGGCAAATCAGGTCGATAACTTTCACACCAGTCTCAAGCAACTCAGTTGCGTTTGACTGCTCTTCGTAGCTTGGTGCTTCACGGTGAATCGCGTAACGCTCTTCTTCACCGATATCACCACACTCGTCGATTGGCTGACCCAGAACGTTCATGATACGTCCTAGAGTAGCTGTACCAACTGGAACTTCAATTGGGCGGCCTGTGTTTTCAACAGACAAACCACGACGTAAGCCATCAGAAGTACCCATTGCGATACCACGTACAACACCGCCACCAAGCTGCTGCTGAACTTCAAGAACTAGCGTACCGTTCTCTTTTGCATCAACGTGAAGGGCGTCATATACCTGTGGTACAGAGTCCTGCGGAAACTCTACGTCGACTACCGCACCGATGATCTGTACGATCTTACCTGTAGCCATCGTTAATCCTCTAAACTTATTAATTCTTTGCCTTAAACAGCCGATGCACCAGAAACGATTTCTGACAGTTCTTGTGTAATCGCCGCCTGACGGGCTTTGTTGTACACAAGCTGTAGTTCGTCAATCAAGTTTCCAGCATTGTCTGTCGCTGCTTTCATCGCAACCATTCGAGCCGCTTGCTCACTGGCAAGGTTCTCGACCACGCCCTGGTATACCTGTGATTCGGCATAGCGAATCAGTAGGGTATCCAGCAGGGCTTTCGGCTCGGGCTCATAGATATAATCCCAAGAGTGGTTGCGCTGCATTTCTTCGTCTTCTGACTTAGGCAAAGGTAGCAATTGATCAATCACTGGTTCCTGAACCATGGTGTTTACAAATTTGTTGTAAACCAGGTACAGGCGATCCAATTGGCCTTCATCATATTTCTTCAGCATTACGCCAACGGTACCGATCAGCTCGTCAACCGTCGGGGAATCTCCCAGACCTGACACCTGAGCGACCACGTTACCGCCGTAGCTGTTAAAGAATGCAGTTGCCTTTGCACCAACAAGCGCCAAGTCAACGTCTGCACCTTTTTCTGACCAGCCTTGAACGTCTGTCATGACTTGTTTGAACAGGTTAATGTTCAAACCGCCACACAGACCGCGGTCAGTAGAAACAATGATGTAACCCACGCGCTTGGCTTCACGCTCTTCGAGATAAGGGTGCTTATACTCGAGGCTACCAAGGGCGATATGACCGATCACTTTGCGCATAGTTTGTGCGTATGGACGTGATGATTCCATCGCGTCTTGCGTTTTACGCATTTTAGACGCGGCCACCATTTCCATCGCTTTTGTGATCTTCTGTGTGTTTTGCACACTGCCGATCTTGTTACGAATCTCTTTTGCGCTGGCCATCGTTACTCTCCGTTAGTAGGTGATCGCAAGCGATCACCAACCAATTACCAAGTCTGGGTCGCTTTGAAATCTTCAACCAGTTTTACAAACTGCTCTTCGATTTCGCCGTTCCAAGCACCCGTTTCATCTACCTGAGATACAAGCTCTACATAGTGAGCTTTGGCATATGAAAGCAACGCAGCTTCGAAGTCAGCAAGCTTAGTCAGCTCAACATCGTTCAGATAGCCTTTTTCCGCAGCAAAGATAACAAGCGCTTGCTCGAAGACAGACATTGGCGCGTACTGCTTCTGCTTCATCAGCTCTGTTACTTTCTGACCGTGGTCAAGCTGCTTCTTGGTTGCTTCATCAAGATCAGACGAGAACTGGGCAAACGCCGCTAGTTCACGGTACTGTGCCAGTGCAGTACGGATACCGCCAGATAGCTTCTTGATGATCTTGGTCTGAGCAGAACCACCTACACGCGATACAGAGATACCTGGGTCAACCGCTGGGCGAATACCGGCGTTGAACAGCTCTGTCTGTAGGAAGATCTGACCATCAGTGATCGAGATAACGTTGGTCGGTACGAATGCTGATACGTCACCTGCCTGCGTTTCGATGATCGGCAGCGCAGTTAGGGAACCAGTTTGACCTTTCACTTCACCGTTAGTGAATTTTTCTACGTAGTTTTCGTTTACACGAGCAGCACGCTCTAGTAGACGAGAGTGTAAGTAGAAAACGTCACCAGGGAATGCTTCACGACCTGGTGGACGACGAAGAAGAAGTGAAATCTGACGGTACGCAACAGCCTGCTTAGACAGGTCATCATATACGATCAGCGCATCTTCACCGCGGTCACGGAAGTATTCACCCATTGCACAACCTGCGTATGGCGCAAGGTACTGCAATGCAGCTGCTTCAGACGCCGATGCCACAACCACAATAGTGTTTGCCAGTGCACCGTGCTCTTCCAGTTTGCGCACTACGTTAGCGATAGTTGACGCTTTCTGGCCGATAGCAACATAAACAGAGTAAATACCAGAGTTTTTCTGGTTGATGATCGCATCGATCGCCATCGCTGTTTTACCAGTCTGGCGGTCACCGATAACTAGCTCACGCTGGCCACGGCCGATTGGGATCATTGAGTCAACCGCTTTATAACCAGTCTGAACTGGCTGGTCGACTGATTTACGGTCGATAACACCTGGTGCAATTACTTCAACCGGAGAGAATGTCTCGGTTTCAATTGGACCTTTACCATCGATAGGCTCACCCAGCGTGTTAACAACACGGCCAAGTAGCGCCGGGCCTACTGGTACTTCAAGAATACGACCAGTACCCGTTACTTTCATGCCTTCCTGTAGGTCGGCATATGGGCCCATTACAACCGCACCAACCGAGTCACGCTCAAGGTTAAGTGCCAGTGCAAAACGGCCACCAGGTAATTCAATCATTTCACCTTGCATTACGTCAGCAAGGCCATGGATACGAATGATACCGTCACTTACGGAAATGATAGTACCTTCGTTACGCGCTTCACTTACAACGTTGAATTTTTCAATACGCTGCTTGATCAGTGCGCTAATTTCCGTGGAATTAAGTTGCATGCTCCAATTCCCCAAATCAAGACTGCAAAGTATCGCTCAGGCGGTTTAGTTTTCCGCGTACTGAGTTATCGATGACTAAGTCTCCAGCTCTAATCACAACCCCGGCAATCAGGGTCTCGTCTACACTGCAATTCAGCTTAACCTTACGTTCCAGACGCTCTTCCAGTTTCGCGCTGATCGCGGCAAGTTGGCTATCGTCGAGGGTAACCGCCGAGGTTACTTCCGCATCGATAGTCTTTTCATGTTCATTTTTCAGGAACAGGAACTCGTCGCAGACATCAGGTAGCGCTTTCAGGCGTCCGTTCTCGGCCATCACTTTAATCAAGTTCTGACCGAATTCGTTGAGTTGCTCGCCGCAAACCGAAATAAAGATTTCAGTCAGCTTCTCGGCAGCATAACCACTATCCAGGACATCCTGAATAGTGTCATTCGTTGCCACCTCAGCAGTAAAGGTGAGCATTTCAGCCCATTGGGCCAGCTCACCTTTCTCAACCGCAAAATCAAAGGCTGCTTTAGCGTAGGGGCGTGCGATAGTAGTCATATCAGACATGTGCTTGCCCCTTTAATTACAGTTCTGCAGTGACTTTGTTAAGAAGATCAGCATGGGCATCCTTATCGATAGAACGCTCAATGATTTTCTCAGCACCAATCACAGCTAGAGTTGCAACTTGTTTGCGCAGATCATCGCGCGCGCGGTTACGTTCTGCTTCGATCTCAGCAAGACCTTGAGCCAGAATTTTGTCACGCTCAGCAAGGGCTTCAGCCTTCGCTTCGTCGATGATTTGAGCTTTGCGTTTATTCGCTTGCTCAACAAGTTCAGTTGCAGTGTGTTTTGCTTCCTTTAATTGCTCAGAAGCATTTGCCTGCGCTAGGTTCAGGTCTTTGGCAGCACGATCAGCGGCTGCCAAACCGTCAGCAATTTTCTTCTGACGATCTTCAATCGCTTCCATAATTGGTGGCCATACATATTTCATGCAGAAAACCACGAATAGGAAGAAGGCGATTGCCTGACCCAGCAAAGTTGCATTCATATTCACAACGCATCTCCTTAAAAAGGGTTGCTATGGGTCCGTTCGTTTTTATTTATTAACCAGCTAGTTGGCCAACGAATGGGTTTGCGAATGTGAATAGTAGAGCGATTACGATACCGATCATTGGAACCGCATCAAGCAGACCTGCAATGATGAACATCTTAACTTGCAGCATAGGTGCCATTTCAGGTTGACGAGCTGCACCTTCAAGGAATTTACCACCTAGAAGTGCGAAGCCGATCGCTGTACCCAGTGCAGCAAGACCTACAATGATGCCCACGGCAATTGCAGAAAAGCTTAGTAAAGTTTCCATCACTATCTCCAGTTTATAGTTGTCGGCTAAAGTGCCAGTAAAAAATTAAAAATTTACAAATAATCGTTAATGATTGTCTTCATGCGCCTGAGACAGGTACACAATAGTCAACATCATAAACACGAATGATTGAATTGTAATGACCAGGATGTGGAAAATTGCCCACGGGACCGAGCCCAGCCATTGTGCCCACCACGGCATTAATGCCGCAATTAGGATAAACACCACCTCACCGGCAAACATGTTACCGAACAGACGCATACCAAGCGAAATAGGCTTCGCTAGCAACGACACTACTTCAAGCAGCAAGTTGAACGGGATCATTACCGGGTGATTGAACGGGTGAAGTGCCAGTTCTTTTGCAAAACCGCCAAGGCCTTTGATTTTGATGCTGTAGTAGAGCATCAAAGCAAACACACCCAACGCCATTGCCATGGTGATGTTGACATCAGCACTCGGTACT
Organism: Photobacterium kasasachensis; assembly: GCF_050336885.1. Classification (NCBI taxonomy): domain Bacteria; kingdom Pseudomonadati; phylum Pseudomonadota; class Gammaproteobacteria; order Vibrionales; family Vibrionaceae; genus Photobacterium; species Photobacterium kasasachensis. Next base: position 37,083 of record NZ_JAKJSH010000026.1, on the reverse strand, counting down.
ACCTTAAGATAAGGAATACCTAACCAATGCTCCGCCGGATACGGAAGAAAATCAATTGGCACTAAGTCCATGATGTTCATCAGCATGATCCAACAGAATATGGTCAGAGCCAAAGGAGCTATCAGTTTATTGCGGCCATGGAAGGTCTCTTTAACGCTGCTATCAACGAATTCGACCATTATCTCCACAAAACACTGTAGTTTTCCTGGAACTCCTGATGTCGCTGTTTTCGCTGCCTTGTAGAATAGCCCTAGAAAGAGCAGTCCTGTGAAAGCGGAGAAAAACAGGCTATCTATATGAACCGTCCAGAAACCCTCACCCACCGACAAGTTAGTCAAGTGGTGAGTAATGTAGCCTGACGGCGTTAGCGCTTCACCTGGCGCAGCCATAACTCATCCTATTTGTTGTTGTTAATGAATAAAACCGGCCCAAAGATATTAATACCAAGAGCCAGCAAATAGGTCAGTTTGAGGGGAACAAGTTCCACCTCGACATACAGGTAAACAATGGCAAACAGGATGACCGTGATGAGGATTTTCAGCACTTCTCCACCGTAAAATGACGCCATGATCAACCGGGCCCGGCGGGCACCGCTGAACAGAAAGGCGCATTTAGCAAAGACAGCATTGGCAATTACAAAAATGCCGCCACCAATTAATGCGGAGATTCCCCAGTCAACACTGACAGCAAATACTGCCAGTAATGCCGTTGTCAAAACGACGCCAGATTGTAGCAAGAGCAACCGTTTCGCCAGTTGGCGGCCCGGTCTAACTAGCGCCGATACCATGTATTCGTTCCTCGAGTCCATTCCACTACACAAACGTCGTGCTGGGAAAACTGCGAAAATTATACGGCTCATTAGATTGAATGCAATCTAATCGCAGCAAAAAAAAGTGTTAGATTTTACAACACAATAACCTGATCACGTCGTTGTAAATTTTGCAACAAAATATGCACGTTTTATGTCACATTTCGTGACCAAACATTGCAATGAATTGCTTCAGTTTGTGGGCTTCATCAAAGCTGAAAACGATTTTTCCTTTACCGTTTTTCTGCTGATTAATCGCCACCTGGGTGCCAAAGTGTTCACTTAGGTGATTTTCTGCCGCTTCGAGCTGGGCATTCACAGCTTTCACTTTTGGCTCGGCAACAGGTTGTAAAAGTTTCTTCACCAGCTTCTCGGTGTCACGAACCGTTAACAGCTTAGCAACAACCATTTGGGCCGCTTCCAACTGTTGCTCGGACTCAAGCGCGAGCAGGGCACGGGCATGGCCCATTTCGAGCAGTCTCTGCTCGACCATCCGCTTAACCGGCTCCGAGAGCTGATTCAAACGCAACAGGTTTGATACGGCAGCGCGCGATTTACCCACGGCTTCGGCAACCTGCTGGTGGGTCAGCGAAAATTCATTCTGCAGCCGTTCCAGCGCCTGCGCCTCTTCCATCGCATTGAGATCTTCCCGCTGGATATTCTCTATTAGCGCAATGGCGACCGTCGCCCGATCATTAACATCCTTAATAATACAAGGGACTTTCTGAAGCCCAGCTTGACGGGCCGCGCGCCAGCGTCGCTCACCGGCAATAATCTCAAACTGCTGCGGCGCGACTTCGCGCACCACAATCGGTTGAATCACCCCCTGGGCCCGAATCGAGTCTGACAGTTCAGCCAGCGCCTCATCCGACATATCTTTACGAGGCTGAAACTTACCGGCCTGCAGCGCCTGGACCGGAAGATCTTTCAGCGTTCCTTCCTCAGAGAGCGATTGTGCCTGCTCGGCACTTTTTTGTTTCGCCTGGGCGACCGAGCTGGTAGCCAGTAGCGCATCAAGGCCTTTTCCAAGACCTCGCTTATTCATGTTCATTGTTTACCCTTATGCATCCACAGCGCCGGCATTGCGCTCGACTTCGTCACGACGAATAATTTCACCGGCCAGGGCCAGATATGCCTTGGCGCCGCTGGAATACTTATCGTAGTACATTGCCGGACGCCCGTGGCTAGGCGCTTCTGCCAAACGGACATTTCGTGGGATCACGGTACGGTAGACTTTCTCGCCAAAGTGCTTTTTCAGCTGTTGGGAGACTTCATTTGCCAACCGGTTACGCGGGTCATACATGGTACGAAGCAACCCTTCAATCTTCAGGTCGGCATTTACCACGGCGGTCAATTTGCTGATGGTATCCATCAATGCGGTCAGGCCTTCCAGCGCAAAATACTCACACTGCATAGGGACAAGCACAGAATCAGCTGCTGTCATAGCGTTGATTGTAAGAAGGTTTAATGCCGGAGGACAATCGATAAAGATGAAATCATAGTTATCACGAACTACCTCCAAAGCGTTACGCAGGCGAACTTCGCGGGCAAACACTTCCATCAGCTTGATTTCGGCGGCCGTCACATCGCCGTTGGCGGCAATCAGGTGATAGCCGCCGGTCGTGTCAGTGATCGCCACTTCGCTAAACGGGGTTTCTTCGACCAGAAGATCATAGGCTGTTGCATCAACCTGATATTTATCGACACCGCTTGCCATGGTGGCATTTCCCTGCGGATCCAGATCAATGACTAGAACTTTACGCTGTGTTGCGGCCAGTGACGCCGCTAGATTAACGCAAGTGGTGGTTTTACCCACGCCTCCCTTCTGGTTGGCAACCGCTATGACTCTTCCCACGAAAAAACCTCATCAATTAATCCTTTGCCGTCAAGATTACTAGATGGCGCTCACCTTCTAGCTCAGGGACTTGCAAAGATTTGACCTCAGTCACAGAACACCACTCCGGCAGCTCTACGACCTCTTGTTGATTAAACTGTCCTTTCAGCGCCATAAAGCACCCATTCGGGTTCGGCAGGTGATGGCACCAGGACACCATATCATTCATCGACGCAAATGCACGGCTCAAGACGGCATCAAAACCGACTTCGGGCTGAAACTCCTCAACCCGGCTCTGCACCGGCGTCACATTCTCGATGCCCAGCTCATGGATCACCTGGCGAATAAAGCGAATTCGCTTGCCCAGGCTATCGAGCAGGGTAAAGTCCTTGTCCGGATTCATAATCGCCAGCGGGATCCCCGGCAAGCCCGGTCCCGTACCGACATCGATAAAGCGCTCACCGTCAAGGTGAGTGCTTACCACAATACTATCCATAATATGTTTCACCAACATATCCTGGGGATCGCGAACAGAGGTCAGATTATACGCTTTGTTCCACTTATGCAGCAGGGCAACATAACCGACCAGTTGCTCCACTTGCTGATCTGTGACCTCGAGGTCAGTTTGCGCGATCAGTTGCGCCAAACGTTGTTTCACCGGTGACTCCTATTCGCCTTTCTTAAGCATGCCTTGTTTTTTCAGGTAAACCAACAGCAGGGAAATTGCCGCTGGCGTAACGCCCGAGATCCGTGACGCCTGGCCGATGGTTTCCGGCTTGGCATCATTGAGTTTTGCAATGACCTCGTTAGACAGGCCCTTCACCACGCTGTAATCCAGCTCAAACGGTAGCTTGGTGTTTTCATGGCGCAGGGATTTTTCGACCTCGTCTTTCTGGCGATCGATATAACCCTGGTATTTCACCTGGATTTCAACTTGCTCGCTCGCCTGTGCATCATCATGAGCCGGGGCAAAGGCCTCGATGGCCGTCAGCTGCTCATAGGTCACCTCGGGACGGCGCAGCAGATCCTCACCGCTGGCCTCGCGGGCGATCGGAGTCTTGAGGATCATGTTCAGCGCCTCGGCATGTTCCGATGCCGGGTTGATCCAGATATCTTTCAGACGCTGGCGCTCCTGCGCCATATTCTCGATCTTCTGGTTGAAGCGAGCCCAGCGCTCGTCGTCGACCAGACCAAACTCACGGCCAATTTCGGTCAGGCGCAAGTCGGCATTGTCTTCGCGCAACAGCAGACGGTATTCGGCACGTGAGGTAAACATGCGGTACGGCTCTTTGGTACCCATGGTCGAGAGATCATCGATCAGGACGCCCATATAGGCCTGATCACGACGCGGGCTCCAACCTTCTTTGTCCTGTGCCAGCAATGCGGCATTCATACCGGCCAGCAAGCCCTGCGCGGCGGCTTCTTCATAGCCTGTTGTACCGTTGATTTGTCCGGCAAAGAACAGGCCCTGGATAAACTTGGTTTCAAATGTCTGTTTCAAATCACGCGGATCGAAGAAATCATATTCAATCGCATAGCCCGGGCGGACAATCGCCGCATTCTCGAAGCCCTTCATCGAGCGGACGATTTGCATCTGGACATCAAACGGCAGGCTGGTCGAGATGCCGTTCGGGTACAGCTCGTGTGTTGTCAGGCCTTCCGGCTCGATAAAAATCTGGTGGCTATTCTTGTCGGCAAACCGCATTACCTTGTCTTCAATCGACGGACAGTAGCGCGGGCCGATACCTTCAATCACCCCTGAATACATCGGGCTGCGATCGAGGTTATTGCGGATCACCTCATGGGTCTGCTCGTTGGTATGGGTGATGTAACACGGGATCTGGCGCGGATGATCCGATGCCTTGCCCATGAACGAGAACAACGGCGTCGGGTTGTCACCGTGCTGGGCCTGTAGCTGGCCAAAATCAACGGTGCGGGCGTCAATCCGGGGTGGTGTACCGGTTTTCAGGCGGTCAACACGGAACGGTAGCTCACGCAGGCGAGATGCGAGGGCGATCGACGGAGGATCCCCGGCACGGCCACCGCTGTAGTTTTCCAGCCCGATGTGGATCTTGCCGCCCAGGAAAGTGCCGACAGTCAGCACCACCGCCTTGCCGCGGAATTTCAGTCCCATTTCGGTGATCACACCGACAACACGATCGTTTTCAACGATCAGATCATCTACGGACTGCTGGAACAGCATCAGGTTCGGCTGGTTTTCCAGTTTTTCACGTACGGCAGCCTTGTACAGGGCACGGTCTGCCTGGGCACGCGTCGCCCGGACTGCCGGCCCTTTGGAGGAGTTCAGGGTTCTGAACTGGATCCCGCCCTTGTCAATCGCCTGAGCCATCAGGCCGCCGAGGGCATCAACTTCTTTAACCAGGTGTCCTTTCCCGATCCCGCCAATGGCTGGGTTGCAAGACATCTGTCCCAACGTATCGATGTTATGCGTCAAAAGTAAGGTTTTTTGTCCCATTCGGGCTGCTGCCAACGCGGCCTCAGTGCCGGCATGGCCGCCACCAACCACGATGACATCAAAATTTTCCTGGTAAAACATGAAACTACCTCAGGTATTCGAAATTGCCAGTACGTATCTGCGAGCAAAGGTGGATCATTCTATCCTTTTTCCGAGGAAGAGAGAATCTTTAGTGAAGATCATTTGATCAAGAAGAAAGGCTTCTTTAAATATATATAAGATCTTTTAAAGAGATCTTCTGTTAGATCTATTATATAGATCCCCCGATCATGTGGATAACCGATAAATGATCCTAATGATCATAGTGTTAGGAAGGATCATTTGCTGTGGAGCAGCTTGGATCTCTACAAGGATTAGCTGGGATCAAAATGGCTACTTATCAACAGGGCTGTGAGGAGTATAAACTTATTCAATGGATAACTATGGGTTGATCACCGTTTAGATCTATAGTTATCCACAGAAAAAAGTTTAAAAAAGGCGAAAATATTGAGTAATTTTCGCTGGAATTTTATTCACAGAGGGTGTTTTTCCAGGTTTCCAGCCACAGTTCGGCAGGATCTTCAGGGACGGGATCCTGGGAAACATCGATATCAAGCCGCTCTCCGAGGCGGGTTGCACCGAGCGATGCTAGCTGCTGATCGAGATTTTTGGCCGCGGCGCAGAAAGTGTCATAGCTGCTGTCGCCAAGCCCGACGATCCCGTACTGCAATGTCGACAAATCGGGTTTCTGGCTGGTGAGCTGCTTAATAAACGGCTGGATGTTGTCCGGAAACTCACCGGCACCATGGGTCGAGCAGACGAGTAGCCAGATATGGTCGGTGGAAAGCTGTTCGAAGTCGGCTTGATTGATGATTTCTGTGCTGTGGCCGTGTTGTTCCAGCAATTCGCTGAGATGGTCGGCAACATATTCAGCACCGCCGAGGGTACTGCCGGTGATCAAGGTGATATAGCGCATGGTCTCTCTGTCCGTTTAGATATTCACAACAAATCTATACACAGCATTGTACTGCTTCAGAGCAGGGAGGAAAGCATGATCTTACTGGAGTGGGGATCTTTATAGAAGGGTTATGCACAGCCTGTTCCGGAGATCCGGAACAGGCTACGGGTGTGATCGCGTTGCGGGATCTGTTATTTACCGATACAGAACGAGGTAAAGATCCGGCCGAGAAGATCGTCAGAGGTGAATTCGCCGGTGATCTCGCTCAGGTGCTGCTGGGCGAGGCGCAACTCCTCGGCCAGTATCTCTCCGGCCATGAAGCCCTCTAGTTGGTCTCTGCCGGTCTCGAGGTGTTCTGCCGCGCGCTCCAGGGCCTCCAGGTGGCGACGCCGGGCCATGAAGCCGCCTTCGGTGGTGCCGGCAAAGCCCATACATTCCTTCAGGTGCTCGCGCAGGCTGTCGACCCCGGCGCCGGTGCGTGCCGACAGGCGGACTAGGGTCGGGTTGTTGACATGGCAGATCCCGGCTTCCTCGTGCGTCAGCTCGACTTTGTTGCGGATCACCGTCAGGCCCATGCTGTCTGGCAGGCGTTCGATGAAATCCGGCCAAATCTCTTTGGGATCGGTGGCATCGGTGGTGGTGCCGTCAACCATGAACAGTACGCGGTCGGCCTGCTGGATTTCCTCCCACGCGCGCTCGATACCGATACGCTCGACTTCGTCGGTGGCTTCGCGCAGGCCGGCGGTATCAATGATATGCAGTGGCATGCCATCAATATGGATATGCTCGCGAAGTACGTCACGGGTGGTGCCGGCGATATCGGTGACAATGGCAGAATCTTTGCCGGACAGGGCGTTGAGCAGGCTGGATTTGCCGGCGTTAGGGCGCCCGGCGATAACAACCTTCATCCCTTCGCGCATTATCGCTCCCTGATTGGCTTCGCGGCGCACGGCATCGAGGCGTTCGATGATACCGTTGAGATCGCCGCTGACCTTGCCGTCAGACAGGAAGTCGATTTCTTCTTCCGGAAAGTCGATAGCGGCTTCGACATAGATTCTCAGGTGGATGAGTGCCTCCACCAGCTCGTTGACCCGGCCCGAAAAGGCGCCCTGGAGCGACTGGAAGGCACTTTTGGCGGCTTCCTCCGAGCTGGCGTCAATCAGATCGGCAATCGCCTCTGCCTGCGCCAGGTCGAGCTTGTCGTTCATAAAAGCCCGTTCGGAAAATTCCCCCGGACGCGCCGGGCGGATACCGTCAATTTTCAGGATACGCTTGATCATCATATCCATCAGTACCGGGCCGCCGTGGCCCTGTAGCTCCAGCACATCCTCACCGGTAAAGGAGTTCGGTCCCTTGAAGAATAAAGCGATGCCCTGATCCAGTGCGTTACCGTCCTCGTTTTTGAACGGTAGGTATTCGGCATAACGGGTTTTGAGTTCACGGCCGGCTACCGCGAGTGCGACCTCGTTGGCTTTTGGGCCCGAGACGCGAATAATGCCGACGCCGCCACGGCCCGGAGGGGTAGCTTGCGCAACAATGGTATCAGTATGTTCGATCATAATTTTGGCTTTGCTTTGTAAATTCGCTGCAATTGTAAACAGAGTAGGTGGGAAAACCTAGTAATAGCTTAGATGGTTGGCTGTGAGGCAGATTTCCTTTGCTGCGACACCCGTGCCATAACGGAAAAAGGCGGCCATTGGCCGCCTTTGGGGAGTTCATGGGGTTACATTACTTCGAATGCAGCCCTTTCTTCTCGAGTGAACGGTAGATCAGCGTCTGCTGGATCAGGGTCACGACGTTAGATACCAGCCAGTAAAGGACCAGACCTGACGGGAAGAACAGGAAGAAGAACGTGAACATTACCGGCATGAAGGTCATGATCTTCTGCTGCATCGGATCGGTCACCGTGGTCGGGCTCATCTTCTGGATCATAAACATCGACGCACCCATCAGGATCGGCAGGATGTAGTACGGGTCCTGTGCAGACAGGTCGTGGATCCAGCCAAAGAAAGGTGAATGACGCAGTTCGACAGATTCCATCAGTGACCAGTACAGGGCAATGAAGATAGGCATCTGTAGCAAGATTGGCAGACAGCCACCCAGTGGGTTCACTTTCTCTTTCTTGTACAGTTCCATCATTTCCTGGCTCATACGCTGGCGATCGTCGCCCAGGCGCTCGCGCATTGCTTGCAGTTTAGGCTGCAGCATACGCATTTTGGCCATTGAGGTGTACTGAGCCTTGGTCAGTGGGTACATCGCACCACGGACAATAAAGGTCAGCATCATGATCGCCACACCCCAGTTCACAACGATGCCCTGGATGAACGACAGTAGCATGTGAAGCGGGCTGGCGATAAACCATAGCCAGCCGTAGTCGACGGTCAGGTTCAGGTTAGGCGCGGTGGCTTCCATCTGATCCTGCAGTTTAGGACCGACCCACAGGGTGGCAGTTAGTGTCTGCTCGCTACCTGCAGGAACCGTGGTTGCAGGCATACGTACACCAATGTAACCCTGGCCGTTGCCGGTACGGGTGTACAGGTTAGTGGCTTCGTCGGTACGCGGGATCCACGCCGAAACGAAGTAGTGCTGCATCATTGCCGCCCAGCCCTGGTTGGCGATAGTCAGGTTCAGGTTCTTGTCCTGCATATCTTCAAAGCTGTACTTCTTGTATTTGGTATCGTCAGCCGAGTAAGCACCACCGCGGTAGGTCGGCATCGTCAGGCTGCCGCCGTCATCCATCAGGTTCTGCTTCAGCTGGGCATACATCTGAACGCTTGCCGGTGCTGCTGACTGGTTGTTGATGCTGTATTCAACATCGACCGCATAGCTGCCGCGTTTAAGTACGAAAGTCTTGGTGTACTGGATGCCGTCTTTTTCATACGTCATTGGTACGCGCAGCTCGTCCTGGTCGTCGGCAAGGGTAAAGCTGTCGGCATCAACCACTAGCTGGGCACGGCCGGCGGTGGTATCGATACCGTTGGCACCGATAAGGCCTGACTGTGCGGTATAGCTGTGGCCCTGCTCGTTTTTCAGAAGAACAAACGGGTCTTCTGAATTGAGTTCGTTGTCGTAAGCCAGCAATTGGGCTTCGATCACATCGCCACCAAGCGTATCGACAGTAAGCGCCAGTACATCTGTATTGATGGTGATTAGATTGTCGGATGTGCTTTGTTCAGTGATCGGCTGGCCGTCAGTTGAATGTGAAGGAACATCACCACTTGTGTTGACTTGTTGCGCTACACCCTGTCCTTGTGGTTGAGGGGTGTTGTCCATGTTCCACTGCTGATACAGCAGGAACGAGACGAACAGTAGGGCAATTAACAGAATATTGCGTTGGGAATCCATCGTTACTTATCTCTGTCGTTATGCTTGGTTGGCGGAACGGGGTCATAACCACCGTCGGTTAAAGGATGACATCTTAATAGACGTTTCGCTGCGAACCAACAACCTTTTATCGCTCCATGCGCTTTTATTGCTTCAATTGCGTATTGGGAACATGTTGGGGTATAGCGACAGCGTGGTCCAATAAGCGGACTTATTGCCAGTTGGTAAAAGCGGACTAGTCCAACGACTAGCCACGCGAAGGGCGAGACAGGCGATGCCATAGTTTATCTAGCAATTTAAAGAGCTCTTCGTTGCTCAGCTCACTGGCGCTTTTCCTGGCGATAACGACAAAATCTTTGGCTGGCAGATCGGCTTGCTTGAGGCGGAAGCTTTCACGCACGATGCGCTTGAACTTATTTCTGCCAACAGCAGTTTTGATCTGTTTTTTGGGAACAGCCAAGCCGAGACGGGGATGATTAAGGTCGTTGTTACGGGCAAGAATAGTTAAGTGGGGAGAGCCAGCACGGTGAGCTTGCTGGAAGACTTTTTTATAATGTTCGGGAGTTAACAAACGTAACTCCCGAGCGAAAGCGAGCTTATTCAAAATAATCAAAGATTACTTAGAAAGACGCTTACGGCCTTTAGCGCGACGTGCGTTGATTACAGCGCGACCGTTCTTAGTAGCCATGCGTGCACGGAAACCGTGGCTACGCTTGCGCTTTAGAACTGAAGGTTGAAAAGTGCGTTTCATGGTTTTACCTTAAATTAACTGATCAGTTTTTAAGTTTGTTACTGAGTTTCCGACTGCGAACAACCGGTACCTCTAAACAAAGAGGCGGAATTGTAATCACTGACCTCTAAATAGTCAATAATTATACCCGTTGTTAGCAACGGGCGCTGAATTATACTTCTTGTGGCGCCGAGTGCAAGGATCCTTCGCGGATCCCAACCTTATTCAGGAACTTTTGTAGTCGAGGATCCTGCGGGTTGGTGAAGATCTGCTCTGGCGTTCCCTGCTCGACGAACCCTCCGTCGGCCATAAAGATCACCCGATCAGCGACTTCGCGGGCAAATTGCATCTCGTGAGTGACCACCAGCATGGTCTGGTGGCGGGTCGCCAGTTTCTGCATCAAGGTCAGTACTTCACCGACCCATTCCGGATCCAGCGCCGATGTCGGCTCGTCAAACAGCAGCAAATCGGCCTCCAGGGCCATGGCACGACCGATGCCGACCCGTTGCTGCTGGCCGCCGGACAGGGCGGCGGGATAGTGCTCTCCCTTGTCGCCGAGGCCTATATCATCAAGAATCTGCTGCGCGCGCTGAAAGGCGTCGTCTTTTTTCCAGCCTTTTACCGTGATCAACCCTTCGGCGATATTCTGCTTCGCCGTCAGGTGCGCAAACAAGGCATAGTTCTGGAACACAAACCCTGTTTTGCGGCGCAGGGCAATGATATCGCTCTTGGCTGCCTGCTGGCTGTCAATGGTGACATCCCCGATAGTAATGTGGCCGCGGTTGGCTGTTTCAAGAAAGTTGATACAGCGCAGCAGGGTGGATTTTCCCGTACCCGACGGGCCGATCACTACGACGATTTCGCCTTTCTCTATGGTCAGGTCAATGCCGGAAAAGATGGTGGCGTCGCCAAAGCGCTTGGTGAGATTGTTAAGCTTGATCATCGTGTGTATGCCTTGTTGAGTTTTGCTTCCGCCCAGTTCTGGATCCGGGTCAGTACCAGTACCATCCCCCAGTAAATGAGGGCGACGGCCAGAAAAGCCTCGAAGAACTTGAAGCTTGAGGAGGCTTCCATCTGGGCCTTGGCCATAATTTCCGCCACACCCAGTGTAAAGGCCAGTGACGTTGATTTAATCATGTCGATGAAGTAGTTCATCAGCGAGGGCAGGGCGACCCGGGTTGCCTGCGGCAGAATGATCCGTCTCATGGCCTGCAGGCCGGTCATCCCGATCGACAGGCTTGCCTCCATCTGGCTGCGGTCAATCCCGATGATGGCTGCACGGATACTCTCCGCCTTGTACGCGGCAAAATGCAGGCTCAGGCCGATGACTGCGGCGCTGAAGGCGTCAAGGCCGACAAAAACAGGGAACACCTGCGGCAGGCCATAGTAGAGCAAAAAAAGCTGAACCAGCAGCGGGGTGCCGCGGAAGAAGCTGATGTAGAGCTGGCTGAGCTGATCCAGTACCGGCAGCTTGTACACTCTGACCAGCGCCAGCGTCACAGCAATGACCAAGGCAAAAAGCAAACCCCAGACAGCCATATTCAACGTCGTACCCAGGTACTTCAGGAGAATAGGCAGCAGCGATAACATGTAGTCAAAATCAAAGCCCATGTGGATAAGAGTTCCGTTATTGAGGGGTGAATAAGCGACAAAGACCCACCTTGCGGTGAGCCTTTAAGTATATGGATATTTAGAGGGAAACGCCGTCAGCGATATTACTGGGTGATATCGGCATCAAACCATTTCACTGAAATTTCTGCCAGGGTACCGTCTTCGCGCATGGCCTTGAGGGCCTTGTTCACTTCGCCACGTAGCTTTTCGCCTTTTTCGCCCTTAATGAACGGCCAGGCATTCTCGATACGCTCGAACGGTTCGCCGGCCAGCTGCAGCGGCAGGTTGGCCTTTTTGATCAGCTCGACAGATGACAGGCGGTCCATCACAAAGGCATCGGTACGGCCAAGGGCAACATCGTGCTCGATACCGGTATCGTAGGTCTTGATATTGATCTTGCCGTCTTTATCCAGCTCGCGCAGCAGCTGCTCGTAGTTGGAACCCAGGTTGACCCCGACAGTCTTGCCGTTGAGATCATCGGTGCTTTTTATGCTGTCGTTACCCTTGCGCACGACCAGCTGGGCACCATCGACCACATACGGATCGGCAAACAGGTACTTGGCCTTGCGCTCGTCGGTCATGGTGATTTGGTTGGAGATGGTATCGATACGGCCGGTTTCCAGCAGACCGAACAGGCCCGAGAAACTGGCGGTCACAAATTCAACGTTATAGTCGTTGCGTTTACCGATTTCGTTCCACAGGTCGACCTCAAAGCCCTGAAGCTGATCTTGTTTTACAAAGGTAAACGGGAAGTAGCGTCCTGACATGCCGACTTTCACGTCTGTGGCGGCCATGGCAGCCTGGCTTGCTGTCAAAGTCAGTGCGACAGCTGTGAATGTTGTTTTTATCCAGCTTTTCATCCTGTTTACTCCTCAGATGGCTGTGATGATGCTCTGTTTTTCACATCCTATATGCTGATATCTGCTTTATTTAAATAACTTGGAGTTATTTCAAATAACCAATTGTTCGTAGGTAACGGTTACATGCTGTTAATAGCTTTGTGGGTAAGGGCTGGTAAAATTGTGCTGATCTCGGGTTTTATTGTGCGATCTATGTGAATAAGTCTGATCTTATTCACCGGATCTGCGATCTCTTTGCTGGCGATCCTGAGCCAGCAGGTATAAAATTGCATCCCTTTTCGTGTTTTGTTATTCAGTGTGGAGTCGAGCTTGTCATCTTCGCTTTGGTTGCAGTGCCTTCAACGCCTTCAGGAAGAACTCCCTGCAACAGAATTCAGTATGTGGGTTCGACCGCTTCAGGCCGAGTTGAACGATAATACGCTGACTTTGTTTGCGCCTAACCGTTTTGTGCTTGATTGGGTACGGGATAAGTACCTCAACAATATTAACCGGCTGCTGAATGAATTTTGCGGCAACGATGTACCGATCCTGCGATTCGAGGTCGGTAGCCGTCCGGTTACTGTGCCACCACCACAGCCTGTGGCCTCGGTGCCGGTTGTCGAGCCGGCAGCCCCGCAGATGGTGGATGATACGCCGCCGCGTACTTGGGAGCCTGCACCGTCACCGGTCCAGCCCGAGTCTCAGTCCGGTTACCGGTCGAACGTGAACCCCAAGCATAACTTCAACAACTTTGTTGAGGGTAAATCGAACCAGCTGGGTTTGGCCGCCTGCCGCCAGGTGGCGGATAACCCGGGCGCCGCCTATAATCCGCTGTTTTTATATGGCGGAACCGGTCTGGGTAAAACGCACCTTTTACATGCGGTTGGCAATGCCATTGCGGATCGCAAACCCAATGCCCGGGTTGTCTATATGCATTCCGAGCGTTTTGTCCAGGATATGGTCAAGGCCCTGCAGAACAATGCGATTGAAGAGTTCAAGCGCTATTACCGTAGCGTCGATGCCCTGCTGATCGATGATATTCAGTTCTTTGCTAACAAAGAGCGATCGCAGGAGGAGTTTTTCCATACCTTTAATGCCCTGCTTGAAGGCAACCAGCAGATCATCCTAACCTCTGACCGCTATCCGCGCGAGATCAACGGTGTTGAGGATCGTCTGAAGTCCCGCTTTGGCTGGGGACTGACGGTAGCGATTGAGCCGCCGGAGCTGGAAACGCGCGTGGCCATTTTGATGAAAAAGGCCGAGGATCACCATATTCGCCTGGCCGACGAAGTGGCCTTCTTTATTGCCAAGCGTCTGCGCTCCAATGTCCGTGAGCTGGAAGGGGCCCTGAACCGGGTGATAGCCAACGCCAACTTTACCGGCCGTGCCATTACCATTGACTTTGTCCGTGAGGCGCTGCGCGATTTGCTGGCGCTGCAGGAAAAACTGGTAACGATCGATAATATCCAGAAGACCGTGGCCGAATACTATAAAATAAAGATGGCTGATATGCTGTCTAAGCGCCGTTCCCGCTCTGTGGCCCGTCCGCGCCAGATGGCGATGGCACTGGCCAAGGAGCTGACCAACCATAGCCTGCCGGAAATCGGCGATGCCTTTGGTGGTCGTGACCATACTACGGTGCTCCATGCCTGCCGCAAAATCGAGCAGCTGCGTGAAGAAAGCCACGATATAAAAGAAGATTATTCAAACCTAATTAGAACATTGTCGTCTTGATATGAAATTTACCGTCGAACGCGAACATTTATTAAAGCCGTTGCAGCAGGTGTCTGGTGCACTTGGCGGCCGTCCTTCATTACCGATCCTGGGCAATATTCTGCTTCAGGTCGAAGAAGGCTGCCTGTCGATGACAGGCACCGATTTGGAAGTCGAGCTGGTTGCCAAGCTGGCACTGGAAGCTGATTTTGAGCCTGGGGCGGTAACTGTCCCGTCGCGTAAGTTTCTCGACATTTGTCGCGGCCTGCCTGATAGCGCCAATATCGTTGTTGCCCTGGAAGGCGATCGGGTGATCATTCGCTCCGGCCGCAGCCGTTATTCCCTGTCGACGCTGCCTGCCGCGGATTTCCCGAATATTGATGACTGGCAGAGCGAGGTTGAGCTGACGCTACCGCAAGGGCGGATGCGCCAGCTGATCGACAGCACCCAGTTCTCAATGGCGCATCAGGATGTTCGTTATTACCTTAACGGCATGCTGTTTGAAACCGAGGGCAAGAACCTGCGTTCGGTCGCGACCGATGGCCACCGTATGGCGGTATGTGCCATTGAACTGGATCAGGAGCAGCCAGCCAAGCAGATCATTGTGCCGCGCAAAGGGGTACTGGAGCTGGTTCGCCTGCTGGATACACCGGATGCCATGGTCGATATCCAGATTGGCAACTCGAACCTGCGCGCGGTGGTGAATAACTTTGTCTTTACCTCCAAGCTGGTCGACGGACGTTTTCCTGACTATCGCCGCGTCATGCCGCAAAACAGTACCAAGTTTGTCGAGGCGAGCTGTGACGAGCTGAAAAAAGCGTTCTCCCGTGCGGCTATCTTGTCGAACGAAAAATTCCGCGGGGTTCGCGTTAACCTGTCCAACGGCGAGATGCGTATTACCGCCAATAACCCTGAGCAGGAAGAAGCCGAAGAGTTCCTTGATGTCGACTACCAGGGCGAGGATCTGGAGATCGGCTTCAACGTCAGCTATGTACTCGACGTGCTTAATACCCTTAAGTGCGAGCAGGTGCGTTGGTCGCTGACCGATGCCAATGCCAGTGCGCTGGTTGAAGACAGCGCCAGTGATGAAGCCATGTATGTCGTGATGCCAATCAGACTCTAAGGCATGGCACTTACTCGTCTTATTGTAAAAGACTTCCGCAATATTGAAGCTTGCGACTTATCCTTGTCGGCAAGCTTTAATTTTCTGGTCGGTGCCAACGGCAGTGGCAAAACTAGTGTGCTAGAAGCGTTACATTACCTCGGACACGGTCGCTCGTTTCGCAGCCACCTGACGGGGAGGGTGATCCGCCATGAACAGCAGGAGCTGTTTGTCCATGGACGTTTGCAAACCGATGGTGAGCTGGAGCTGCCGCTCGGGATCAATAAAAAGCGCGACGGCACTACCGAGGTCAAGATCGGTGGCGAAGGTGGACAGAAACTGGCGCAGCTGGCGCAGGTGCTGCCGCTGCAGCTGATCACGCCAGAAGGGTTTGAATTGCTGATTGGTGGCCCCAAATACCGCCGCTCATTTATCGACTGGGGCGTTTTTCATGTCGAGCCCCAGTTTTATCATGCCTGGAGCCGGGTCAAGCGATTGACCAAGCAGCGCAATGCGCTGCTAAAGACAGCTCGTAGCTATCGCGAACTGAGCTACTGGGATCAGGAACTGGCGGTACTGGCTGAAGAGATCAGCGAGTGGCGCAGCCAGTATCTCAAGGCGGTGAAGCGAAAGGCCGCTGAGATATGTCAGGGCTTTTTGCCCGAATTTGATATCCAGCTGGGGTATTACCGCGGCTGGGAAAAAGACACCCCGTATGCCGAGCTGCTAACACGTAATTTTGAGCGTGATTGCCAGCTGGGCTATACCGCAAGCGGACCGCACAAGGCTGACTTGCGGATCAAAGTTGCCGGTACTCCCGTCGAGGATGTTCTGTCCCGCGGGCAGCTGAAGCTGATGGTATGTGCCTTGCGCCTGGCGCAGGGGCTGCACCTCGCTGAAGCAACCGGCAAGCAGTGTATATATTTAATTGATGATTTTGCTTCCGAGCTGGATAGCCATAGGCGTGCGCTTCTTGCGCAACGGTTAAAGGAAACCAACGCCCAGGTTTTCATTAGTGCAATTAGTCGCGACCAAATTGCGGAAATGCATGATGAAAATGGCAAGATGTTTCATGTGGAACACGGTAAAATAACCGCAGGATAATTTAAGCGAGAGTAACTCAATGTCCAACAACTACGATTCATCAAGTATTAAGGTACTTAAAGGCCTTGATGCGGTACGTAAGCGCCCAGGGATGTACATTGGCGATACCGATGACGGTACTGGCTTGCACCATATGGTGTTTGAGGTCGTCGATAACTCAATCGATGAAGCTCTTGCTGGCCACTGTGAAGATATCATTGTCACCATCCATGAAGACGGCTCTGTTTCAGTGAGTGATGATGGTCGTGGTATTCCGACAGACATGCACCCCGAGGAAGGGGTTTCAGCAGCAGAAGTTATCATGACCGTCCTGCACGCAGGCGGTAAGTTTGATGACAACTCTTATAAAGTCTCGGGCGGTCTGCACGGGGTAGGTGTCTCGGTGGTGAATGCACTGTCTGAGAAAGTTGAACTGACTATCCACCGTAAGGGCTCTATTCACCAGCAGGTTTACCGCCATGGTGAACCGGAAGCGCCGTTGGCTGTTATCGGTGATACCGAGAAAACCGGTACCCGCATCCGTTTCTGGCCAAGCGATGAGACGTTTACTAATATTGAATTTCAATATGAGATCCTGGCTAAGCGCCTGCGCGAACTGTCTTTCCTGAACTCAGGCGTATCCATCAAGCTTAGTGACGAGCGCGAGGAAGGCAAACAAGACCACTTTATGTATGAAGGTGGTATCCAGGCGTTTGTCGAGCACCTGAACCGTAATAAAACGCCAATCCATCCGAAGGTTTTCCATTTCGACTTCGAGCGTGAAGACGGCATTTCGGTAGAAGTAGCGATGCAGTGGAACGATGGTTTCCAGGAAAATATCTACTGCTTTACCAATAATATCCCGCAGCGTGATGGCGGTACTCACCTTGCAGGTTTCCGTGGCGCACTGACGCGTACGTTGAATAACTTCATGGACAAGGAAGGCTATTCGAAGAAAGCCAAGACGGCGACGTCTGGTGATGATGCCCGTGAAGGTTTGACGGCTGTGGTATCGGTTAAAGTGCCGGATCCAAAATTCTCAAGCCAGACCAAAGACAAGCTGGTATCGAGCGAAGTGAAGCCTGCTGTCGAATCGGCGATGGGTGAGAAGCTTGGCGAGTTTTTGTTGGAAAATCCAAGTGATGCAAAGACGGTTTGTACCAAGATTATCGATGCCTCCCGTGCCCGTGAAGCCGCCCGTAAAGCACGTGAGATGACACGCCGCAAAGGTGCGTTGGACCTAGCGGGTCTGCCGGGTAAACTGGCAGATTGCCAGGAGAAAGATCCCGCGCTTTCTGAACTCTACATAGTGGAGGGTGACTCTGCGGGCGGTTCCGCCAAGCAGGGCCGTAACCGTAAGAACCAGGCAATATTGCCCCTTAAAGGTAAAATTCTTAACGTTGAGAAGGCACGCTTTGACAAGATGCTGTCTTCGCAGGAAGTCGCCACGCTGATCACCGCCATGGGCTGTGGTATCGGTCGCGATGAGTACAACCCGGACAAACTGCGTTACCACAACATTATTATCATGACCGATGCCGATGTCGATGGCTCGCACATCCGTACCCTGCTATTGACCTTCTTCTACCGTCAGATGCCGGAGCTGATCGAGCGCGGCCACATCTACATTGCTCAGCCACCACTGTATAAAGTGAAGAAGGGCAAGCAAGAGCAGTACATCAAAGACGATGAAGACATGAACCAGTATCAGGTTGCCCTGGCACTGGATAATGCCGCGCTGTTTGCCGCCGAAGGTGCGCCAGCGGTTTCTGGTCTGGCACTTGAAGAGTTGGTGAAGCAGTTTAACAGTGCCAACAAACTGGTGGATCGCATGAGCCGCCGCTACCCGACATTGTTGCTGAACGAGTTTATCTACCAGCCTCGCTTGAGCGTCGATGCCTTGAGCGAGCAAGCTGATGTTGAAGCCTGGACTCAGCCGTTAGTTGCAGCGCTGAACGACAAGCAGTCTGGTGAAAGCAAGTACAACTTCGAAGTGATTCGCGACGAAGAGAACAATGTGTGGTTACCTAAAGTGGTTGTTCGTACCCACGGTGTTGATCATGAATATGTATTGAGTTTTGATTTGCTGAACTCAAAAGAGTATAGCAAGCTGGCAGATCTGTCCGAGGCTCTGCACAATCTGCTAGATGATACGGCATATGTTCAACGTGGTGAGCGTAAGCAGCCAGTGAGCAGCTTCAAGGAAGCACTGGACTGGCTGATTAAAGAGTCACGCCGTGGTCTGTCATTACAGCGATACAAAGGTCTGGGTGAGATGAACCCAGAGCAGCTATGGGAAACCACCATGGATCCTGAATCTCGCCGTATGATGCAGGTGACTATCAACGATGCTGTTGCGGCTGACGAGCTGTTCACGACGTTGATGGGTGATCAGGTTGAGCCTCGTCGCCACTTCATCGAAGAGAATGCACTGAACGCGAACTTGGATGTGTAGTCTGAGTTGTTGTTAGCTTTGTTAAAAACGCCGCGCAATGCGGCGTTTTTTTATACCTGTAGTTTGGTATAGGAGGCTGGAGAATATGCCGCGATACCGCCCACTTCCTTCTTGTTCACGGTGAGGTCTGTTTTGTTCTCGGCAACCATGGGTTGAACAGGGCAGTTATCTTCCTCGGTTGAGGGTGCTGAAAAATATATTCAAAATAATTGGATTGAACACTTGGAAAGTAAATTAGCTATCCCTATATCTAATAATGAAGCGCATGGTGCCAAAGATTGGGCCTGCAACCGGTTTGTCCCTCAGAGGGAAAGCTACTTCAACGACAACATATCGTTATTTTATTGCTTCTAAAGAAGGATAGTTAATATGCGTAATCTAGATTTCACTCCTCTATACCGTTCTGCTATTGGTTTCGATCGTCTGTTTAACCAGATGGAGAAGAATGTCAGTAATGCCAATACGGGTTATCCTCCGTACAATATCGAGCAGCAGGATGAGAATCACTACCGTATCACCATGGCTGTGGCCGGCTTCGCCGAAGAGCAGTTGGATATCACCCAGCAACAGAACAAGCTGATTGTTCGTGGTACCCGTGAAGCCGAAAAGGATGAGCGTCAATACTTGTATCAGGGTATTGCCGAACGCGATTTCGAACGTAAATTCCAGCTGGCTGACTACGTCAAAGTAATTGGTGCCGGAATGGAAAACGGTTTACTGCACATTGATCTCGAGCGCGAGATCCCGGAAGAGCAGAAGCCGCGCAAGATCGCGATCAACGGTCATCGTTTGCTAGAAAACGAGTAATATCGTTCCTATGTCCATCTTGTCACGGACATAGTGGCGCAACAGGAGTGAAGGTCAGCCAAGTGCTGGCCTTTTTGATGTTTGCCTCTCACCTTTACACCATTATTGTTTGCGCGCTGTAATCAACTGCAATTTATTATTTTACTACGGGTTGGTGTGTGGGGATTCGTTCTGCTGACCTGTATGGGGATCCTGTTTGCTGGCTTTACGCGCTATGATTACAAGAGTTGTTTCACGTGAAACGCTTTCATATTCCTATTTGTTCAGTCGAGATCGCTATGGTCGGAAAGACGCGTTATATCACCACGGATTTGGATATTTTTTCGAACCGGGATTTGTCTGAGCTAGCAGCATTCTTTCAGGACGTAACCTGCATCCTTCATTGCGGATGGCGTAGTGATGATGTCTTTCATTTATGTCTTGAGCCTAATTCCGATAGCGAGAATAAACTCGGGGAAGATTTGGAAAGCCTGTTATCGGCTGTTGAGCAGTTGCCCGGTGAACTAAGCGCTCTTTGGCGATCGGCAAGCGAAGTCGATTTCAATATCGGCGTCGAAACAGGAGACTGTCACGGCCACAACATGAGAGTCTCCGCTAAACACCTTGAACGTATTGCCAGGCTGAACGGTACCTTGAGTATAACGACCTATCCGGCGGAGTGAGCATGAAATGATAAGCGCTGCCAGGTGGCAGCGCTAAATCTCCTAATGTTATTCTGTTTTCTTGCCAGCTAGAGTAGGTCGGGCGCTAGGTGCAAAGTATACTTAAGCTGGCTTATTGACCTTGGTAGGCTTTGGTCACTTCTTCGGCGATGACGGCAATACCTCTCTCCATGTCCTCGTCGTTTTGGACATAGTTCATTCTCAGGCATTCATGACCATGGCTCCAGTCATCGTCGAGCCCGATAAAGAAATACTCGCCCGGCACAATGAGTATGCCGCGGGCTTTCAGACGGCGGTAAAGCTCCATGGTTGTGATAGGGAGGTCTTTGAACCACAGCCAGAGAAACATTGCCCCTTCGGGTTTATGGATCCTGAAGCGCTTGTCTGTAATGGCTGACTGCAACAGTTCGACGGCATGCTGCGATTTGCGAAGATAGAACGGCTTGATAACCTGTTCACTGAGGCGGAGAAGGTCATGCTTTTCTATCATCTTATTAACAATGGCCGGACCGACGCTGCCAGGTGCCAGGCTGAGTACACCATTCATATTGGTAATAGCCGTGGTGATTTCCTCGCTGGCAACCACAATACCGCAACGTACGCCGGGCAGGCCAAGCTTGGACAGGCTCATACAGAGAATGGTGTTGTCATTCCAAAATGGTGTGACGTCCTCGAAAATGATGTCGGGGAACGGCATGCCGTAGGCGTTATCAATGATCAGCGGAATGTTATGTTCACGCGCTAGCTCATCAAGGTGCTTGATCTCTTCATCCGTCAGTACATTCCCGGTTGGGTTGGTAGGACGAGAGGCGCAAATAGCACCGATGCTGTTGTCGACTTTCAGCTCTTTGAAGTCGATGTGGTATTTGAACAAACCGTTCTCGAGCAGGGTGATTTCCGGGTGATAGGAGACGAACATGTCTTCACTGAGCCCTGAGTCACCATAGCCAATATATTCCGGGGCTAAAGGAAGCAGTATTTTCTTCCGGCTACCGTCACCAAATTCACCGGCGAGTAAATTGAATAAGTTAAAGAAAGCACTTTGGCTGCCATTGGTCAGCGAGATGTTTTTGGCACTGATATCCCAGCCATAGGTGTCACGCAGCAGGTCGGCGAGAGCACTGATAAAGGTATTCTTGCCTTGCGGGCCATCATAGTTGGTCAGTGCCGCTGCCAGCTCGCCGGTTGTGACCATCTCTCCGCTCAGCTGGTTAAAGTACTCGACCATTTCTGGGATTTGAGCTGGGTTACCGCCACCGAGCATGATGGCGTCAGGGTTACGCAAGCCGTCGTTTAAATCATCCATTAGCTGGGTGATCCCAGAATAACGGGCAAACTTGTCTCCGAATGTAGAAAACTCCATGTTTACTTCCGACCTCAGTCTATTGTTCTTATCTTTGGTGATATTGCTACTGTATAGCTTATGTACAGTTTTCAACATACCTCATTGTGCTGATAAGGGAAAGACTAAGCCAATTGCTTTATGTCTTATGGGCTAGCTTTAGTGTCGTAGAACGAATAGGTGAGGGTTAGTGCCGTTCAGACGGTGTTTCACGTGAAACGAAATGGGCTGGGAATGACAAAGTAGGGGCGAATAACAGGTATAAAAAAACCCCACGCATGTGCATGGGGTTTGCGTATTTCGAACCAGGCTATTTCTGCAGAAGAGAAATATCCGCAACCTTCAGGAATTCGTTACGCAGCAGGCTTAGCATAGTCAGACGGTTCACTTTTAGCTTCTCGTCATCTGCCATTACCATTACGTTATCGAAGAAGGCATCGACGGCTTCACGCAGCGTTGCCAACTCAGACAGAGCTTGCTGGTAGTTGCCTTCGGCAAAGACTGGCGCAAGCGCTGTTAGCTTGGCCTCGACTTTTTCCGCCAGTGCTTTTTCGGCGTCTTCAACCAACAGGCTGCTATCAATCGCGGCTGGTAGTTCACCATCGAATTTCGCAAGGATATTACCTACACGCTTGTTAGCTGCAGCAAGTGACTCGGCAGCTTCCAGTGAACGGAAGTGGGTAACCGCTTTGACACGCTTGTCGAAGTCAGATGGTTGAGTAGGGCGACGAGCCAAAACGGCCTGAATCGCATCCACACTATGGCCTTCATCTTGGTACCATGCACGGAAACGACCTAGCATGAAGTCGATAACATCAGCTTCAACGTTGTGGTTGGTGATCTTGGCACCGAACAGCTCTTTGGCCTTAGTGATCAGCGCTACCAGATCAAGGTTGTAGCCTTTCTCTACCATGATGCGTAGTGCACCAAGCGCAGCACGGCGAAGTGCAAACGGGTCGTTGGCACCTTTCGGGTGCTGACCGATACCGAAGATACCAACCAGGGTATCCATCTTGTCTGCCAGGGCTACTGCAGCAGCAACAGCAGACTGCGGAAGTTCGTCACCGGCGAAACGAGGCATGTACTGCTCGTTCAGTGCCACAGCAACATCTTCATGCTCACCGTCAAGGCGCGCATAGTGCATGCCCATCACACCCTGCGTATCGGTAAATTCGAATACCATAGAGGTCATCAGGTCGCACTTGGACAGCAGGCCTGCACGTTCTGCGTGCTCGACATCTGCACCAATCAGGTTGGCGATGAAGCCGGCCATGGCCGTGATGCGATCAGTTTTGTCGCGCAGGGTACCCAGCTGTTTCTGGAACAGTACGGTTTCTAACTCTGGCAGGCGTTCAATCAGCGGACGCTTGCGGTCAGTGTTGAAGAAGAACTCGGCATCTGCCAGGCGAGGGCGTACAACCTTCTCGTTACCTTCGATGATCTGACGTGGGTCTTTCGACTCAATGTTAGAAACAAAGATAAACTTAGGAACCAGGTTGCCTTCGGCATCATAGACTGGGAAGTACTTC
Organism: Photobacterium kasasachensis; assembly: GCF_050336885.1. Taxonomy (NCBI): domain Bacteria; kingdom Pseudomonadati; phylum Pseudomonadota; class Gammaproteobacteria; order Vibrionales; family Vibrionaceae; genus Photobacterium; species Photobacterium kasasachensis. The sequence continues at coordinate 13,831 of NZ_JAKJSH010000026.1, read as the reverse complement.
TGATCGCCTTTCATGGTGTAAACCAGGGCTTCAGAAGGAACGTTAAGGAAGTCTTCCTCGAAAGAGGCTGTCAGTACAACCGGCCACTCGACCAATGAAGTCACTTCTTCAACCAGCTCGTCTTCAAGGTCGGCAATTCCGCCAACTTCCTCAGCCGCTTTCTTGGCATCGGCAAGGATAATGGCTTTACGCGCTTCGTAATCTGCCATGACCTTTCCGCGCTCTTCGAGAATCGCAGGGTATTGATCGGCGTTGTCGATGGTAAACTCAGCTTCGCCCATAAAGCGGTGACCGCGGATCACACGGGCAGACTGAGCACCCAGGATCGTACCTTCAATCAGCTCTTCGCCTAGCAGCATCGTCAGAGTTTTTACCGGACGGATAAACTGGGTGTCGTTGTCACCCCAGCGCATTGGCTTAGGGATAGGTAGTTTGGCAAGTGCCGCAGCCGCAAGGCCACATAGCAATGCCTGAGCTGGCTGGCCTTTGACTTCCTGCTTGTACAGCAGCCATTCGCCTTTGTCTGTTTTCAGGCGCTCTGCCTGATCGACGCTGATGCCATTGCCACGTGCCCAGCCTTGTGCCGCTTTGGTCGGGTTGCCTTCGGCATCAAACGCAGAGCTAATAGCCGGGCCTCGTTTCTCAACGATTTTATCGGCCTGACCTGCAGCCAGTGCTGTCACTTTCAATGCCAGACGGCGAGGGGCGGCAAACCACTCAATGCCTTGATGCGCCAGATCGGCGCCTTTTAGTTCGGCTTCAAAGTTTGCCGCAAATGCTTCGGCAAGGGTACGCAGTGCTTTTGGTGGTAGCTCTTCGGTACCTAGCTCAATAAGGAAATTCTTGTCGGTCATGCGATACCCTTATTTGTTTTTTTTGCACATAGGGAAGCCAAGGGCTTCGCGAGATGCATAGTAAGCTTCGGCAACCTGTTTGGTCAGGTTACGGATACGCAGGATATAGCGCTGACGCTCGGTCACCGAGATAGCTTTGCGTGCATCGAGTAGGTTAAAGGCATGACCTGCTTTCAGAATTCGCTCGTAGGCAGGCAATGGCAGCGGCTGCTCCAGTGCCAGAAGATCCTGACACTCTTTTTCGCACTGGTCGAAGAAGGTGAATAGGAAATCTACGTCTGCGTGTTCAAAGTTGTAGGTTGACTGCTCGACTTCGTTCTGGTGGAAAATGTCACCGTAAGTGACTTTACCCAGTGGACCATCGGTCCATACAAGATCGTAAACAGAATCGACGCCCTGGATATACATTGCCAGACGCTCGATACCGTAAGTGATTTCACCGGTAACCGGCTTACATTCAAGGCCACCAACCTGCTGGAAGTAAGTGAACTGGGTCACTTCCATACCATTTAGCCAGACTTCCCAACCAAGACCCCAGGCACCCAATGTCGGGTTTTCCCAGTTGTCTTCAACAAAACGGATGTCATGTACTTTGGTGTCGACACCGAGTACTTCTAGTGAGCCTAGGTACAGTTCCTGGATGTTATCCGGTGATGGTTTGATGATCACCTGGAACTGATAGTAGTGCTGCAGGCGGTTCGGGTTTTCACCGTAACGGCCGTCTGTCGGGCGGCGAGATGGTTGTACATACGCTGCTGCAATAGGTTCTGGACCCAGAGCTCGTAGACATGTCATTGGGTGAGAGGTACCTGCACCAACTTCCATGTCTAAAGGTTGCACAATGGTACAACCTTGCTGGCCCCAGTAATCCTGCAGCGCGAGGATCATGCCCTGAAAGGTTTTAATATCGTATTTCTGCATTGTCAGCTTCGCGAGATTAGTGGATTAAAAAGTCATTTGAGTAACAATCCAGTATACCTCGCATGGCATTTGCCGAGTAGGGCCATTGCATGCTTTTTGCTCATCTTTGATTAATTTGCTTAAAATAGTTGGGAAATCCGGTAAGGTCGTTGCGGGATGATGAATTTGACATTGTCCTGATGTACTGGTTTTTTCTCTCTATACAATATTCAGGCTCCTGTCTGTGCCGTATGCTATACAGTTACAGTTTATGGCCGATACAATCACATCGATACGAAATCGAGAATAAATGGACAAAACAATGGACTTCAATTTTTCGCTAGCATCCGGTAAATGGATGCGACATGTAATTTTTGCCACTGCGACAGCTATGGTTGCTTCCGGTTGTTCGACAGTGAACCCTTACACAGGGGAAGAGCAGACAGCCAAGGCGACGAGTGGTGCGCTGATCGGTGCCGTTGCCGGTGCGGCAATTGGTGTGGCTTCTTCCGGTAAAAGTGACCGTGGGAAAGGTGCCCTGATTGGTGCCGCGTCCGGTGCCGCACTGGGTGGTGGTATTGGTTACTATATGGATGTTCAGGAAGCTGAGCTTCGCCAGCAGCTGCAATCTACCGGTATCAGCGTGACGCGTGACGGTGACAACATTGTTCTGAATATGCCGAACGAGGTTACGTTCGGTGTTGATCAGACAGATCTCAGCTCCCGGGCCAAGAAAGCCCTATATAATGTAGCGCTGGTTGCCAAGGAATACGACAAGACCATCCTTAACGTATACGGGTTCACCGACAGCAGCGGTAAAGAGTCGTATAACTTGCGTTTGTCGCAGGTACGCGCCAGTGAAGTGAGCAATTACCTGATCCGCGAGGGTGTTGTGGCTAACCGAGTGGTGACCAAGGGGATGGGTGAGTCCCATCCGATTGCGTCTAACAGCACCAAGCAAGGCCGTGCAGAAAACCGCCGTGTTGAAATTGTGCTGACACCGGCATCGTAATTTCGCCTACCTCCATGTTGCTGGCGCATACTCGCCAGCAGCATTCTTGTTCTTCCCGCACTTCTTCCGACAACACTTGATCCGACCTATTTTAGTGGTTATTATTCCCGCTCCTTTGGGGAGTAGCCTCTCGATCTATCGAGATAATCGTCAACATAATTGAAGCAAAATCTTCATGGCGGTTATGACTCACACTAATCCTACTAGTGAGTTTGGCGAGACCATTGGCAAACCAGCATGAACCGGGGTGGGGCATGTGCGTTTGTCCGTGGTTGCTAACTATAATCCTCGCCCCAATGAGCATGCCGTGAGTGTTTTAGCTGTTTCAATTACTACTGTTGCCCTAGCCGAAATTGGTGATAAAACTCAATTACTATCGCTGTTGCTGGCGAGCCGATATCGCAAGCCTTTACCTATCATCTTGGCTATCTTTCTGGCTACCATTGCCAACCATGCCCTGGCAGCCTGGCTCGGTGTCGTTGTGGCTGATTATCTGACGCCGGATGTGTTGAAGTGGGTGCTGGTTATCAGTTTTGTGCTGATGGCAGGGTGGATCCTGATCCCCGACAAGCTTGAAGATGACGAAAAGATCTCTAACCGTGGCCCGTTCGTGGCAAGTTTTATTGCTTTCTTTGTGGCGGAGATTGGCGATAAAACACAGGTCGCTACAACCATGCTTGGGGCAAAGTATCACGATGCGCTAATTTTGGTGGTGCTGGGCACGACTATCGGGATGCTACTGGCCAATGTTCCTGTTGTATTGATTGGTAAGTTGTCGGCGGAGCGTATGCCACTGGGGATCATCCGAAAGGTGACCGCTGCGATGTTCGCCGGTCTGGCCGTTGCTGCAGTATTCGGGCTGTAAGAATAATGAACGCCATGTTTCACATGGAACATTTAGCCGGACCATCTAGATGACAAAGCGATGACAGCTTGATGAACTGTGACTTTGTTTACAGTGTGCAACTGGATGCCATGCTAAGGTGAAACCAGTGACGATAAGCTGTAAGCAGGAGGGAGTATGAACCGTTTTGTTGCTATTTCTCCGCAAAGCCAGTTTTGGCTGTTCAACGTGGCGTTAGCCCTTAATATTCTGGGAATGGTTCTCACGGATATGTGGCTGCCAATGGTGGTCGGTGCCATCGTAACTACCTACTTGTCCGTCGACGCCTTGGTACGTCTACGCTATGTGATCCCGATGAAAAAGGAGATCCGGGAGCTACGACACGAGTTAGAAAAAGCGCAAAAGACAATGCGTGATAATTACCAATAGGCTTGTGCGTAACAGCAGACAGCCCGCAATAACAGAATAAGCAAAAGGCAGCTCGGTGAGCTGCCTTTTTTAATTGGTGCCTTTTTGGATTAGATACCGATAGGGAAGCTGCTCGGTGTCGGCGGCCAGCAGGGTATGGTCCATAAAGCGGCAAAAGCTGGGAATATCCCGGGTGGTTGACGGATCATCGGCCGTGACCAGAAGCGTGTCTCCCTCGGCCATTTTGCGGACGGTTTTGCGTACCATCATTACCGGCTCAGGGCAGCGCAGTCCCTGGGCTTCCAGGCTGTGAGTCGGGTTTTCAAAAATCGCTGTCATAACATGTACGTGTGGTTTCGAAGACTCTGATCATACTTATGAGTAAGAATTAATCAATAAGGCTTGGCAAATCAAAATAAAACGTGTAACGTATTTAACAAGTCATTAACGTTTATCTTCTGAAGGATTAGGAGGAACTATGTTGACTCAGATGGATCGCTTAACCATTTACTGTGTGCTGTGCTTTATTACCTTTTGCTCTCTGGTTCTGCGCAGCCCTGACAATACAAGTATTTTCGCGCTTGGTGGTTTAATTGCCGCCGCGCTCGGCCTCTGGTTTGAACTCACCAACTCGCCAGAGCTCGAAGAGGAAGAACACTAACATTGCACATCTACTACACTCCCCCAGTTTTCTTGGGCTTCCCCGCTTTTATAGCGGGATTTTTTTTGTCTGTCGTTCCATAATGTCTCTCCCTATAGCGTGATTACCTAATAATAAGGCCTGTTATGGAGCTGGAAGAAGTCTATCGCCGTGATTTAAATTTACTGGTGGCACTGAAAGTGCTGCTGGAAGAAGGCAGTGTCAGCCGGGCGGCGGTAAGGTTGAACCTGAGCCAGTCTGCAATGAGCCGGGTGTTGGGACGTTTGCGGGAGTTGCTGGGCGATCCGCTTTTTACCCGCCAGGGGCAGCGCCTATTGCCAACCCAGAGAGCGCTGGAGCTCAATGACTCGCTAAATGAGCCTTTGGAGGCGATGCGCATTCTGCTCACGCCGAGTGACTTCAAGCCAGCGCAGTGCGAACAGCACTTTGTTATCGCAACGACCGACTATGCTATGCAGACGATTTTGCCGTTTGCCTTGCCGCGTATCTACGAAGAAGCGCCGAATATTTCATTGGAGTTTCCCCCGCTGCAGCATGATCACTTGCTGGAGCAGCTAACAACGGACGGCTGTGACATGGCAATCTGCCGGCCAATAGGTCCAATCGAGCCCTTATGCCGCGATCATTTGGGGCTGGTGAGTGTGTTCTGCATGCTGTCAAAGAACCACCCCTTGGCAGATAAGGAGCTCACGTTAGAGGACTACCTGAATTTCCCCCATGCCATTATTGCGATCAGTGACGGGGTGAAATCCTTGATTGATGAAGCGCTACGCGGATATCGTCAGCGCAAGATGGTACTGAGGGCCTATCACCTCGAGGCGGCCCTTGCCATTGTCGACAAGATGCCCTTGCTGATAACAGTTCCTGCAGACTTGGCCTACCTGGTGGCAGATAAGCATAATCTGGTGATCAAGTCGTTACCGTTTGAGTTCAAACCGTTTGACTATTCCCTGATCTGGCACCCCCGCTGTGAACACTCGGCATCTCAGATTTGGTTGCGAAATCTGCTTCAGGAAGAATGTGGCAAGCTTATAGATAAGCGGATTTACGATATGGGATTGCTGTAGTTCGAGTTGCTTACCGGATGGAATGAAAGTGAAATAAAAAAGGCCAGCACTAGGCTGGCCAAGGTAGTCATCTGTTTCTATTGTTATGTTCTCGAGCTTATAGCTTAATCACGACGCGACCAGTGATCTGGCCGTTGGTGATAGCTTCTGCACATTCCGCGACGCCTTCAAGGTTCACTTCACGGCATGCCTGCTCGTAGTAACTAGCAGGAAGCAGTTCAGTCAGACGTTGCCATGCCTGCTGGCGTTTCTCAAACGGACAGGCAACAGAGTCAACACCTTGCAGTCTGACATTGCGCAGGATGAAAGGCATAACAGTGGTCGGCAGATCAAAGCCACCGGCCAGGCCGCAAGCAGCAACGGCGCTGTTGTAATCCATTTGTGCCAATACTTTTGCTAGGACCTTGCTACCGACGGTATCTACGGCACCTGCCCATACCTGTTTTTCCAAAGGACGAGCCGGCTCTTCAAATACACGGCGTTCAATAACGCGTGCTGCGCCAAGCTGTTTTAGCAGCTCGCCATTTTCTTCAACTCGGCCAGTAACAGCGGCTACTTGGTAACCCATTTGTGCCAGAAGCGTGACGGCAACAGAGCCAACACCGCCGCTAGCGCCTGTTACCAGAATTTCTCCCGCTTCTGGTTTCACACCGGCATCAACCAGAGCCTGGACACAAAGCATGGCAGTCAGGCCGGCGGTACCGACCATCATGGCCTGCTTGCCATTGAGGCCGGATGGTAGCGGAACCAGCCAGTCGGCTTTCAGGCGCGCTTTTTCTGCCATGCCGCCCCAGTGGCCTTCGCCAACGCCCCAGCCAGTCAAAACCACTTTATCGCCTGTCTGATAGCGGCTGTCGCTTGACTCAGACACGGTACCGGTCAGATCAATGCCAGGAACCATTGGAAACTGGCGGACAATTTTGCCTTTACCTGTGATGGCCAAGCCATCTTTATAGTTCAGGGAAGAGTAATCTACATCGATAAGCACATCACCTTCCGGGAGTTGTGATTCGTCGACTTGCTGAATACCAGCGATTGTTTTTTTCTCTTCTTGGTTTAGAACCAGTGCCTTAAACATAGGTATGCTCCGAGTTTATGAAAGGGGCGTTGCTGGATTACGAGTGTAGTCCGGTTGGTGTTATGAATAAAATGAAACTTTGTCATTTAATCTATGCTTGTTGTGCATTCATTTGTGAGGGCTGTTCAGAGGCGGGGCTGAAAGAATGAAGAGCCCGCAGGAGCGGGCTCTGGTTGAGTGGTGGTTACTCGACACGCTCAAAGACAGTCGCAATACCCTGACCGAGGCCGATACACATGGTCGCCAGGCCAAACTGGACATCCTGATGTTCCATCAGGTTGATTAACGTAGTAGAAATGCGAGAGCCTGAGCAGCCCAGCGGGTGCCCCAGTGCGATAGCACCGCCGTTAAGGTTCACTTTCTCGTCGACTTTGTCCAGAAGACCGAGGTCTTTGGCACACGGCAGTGACTGGGCGGCAAAGGCTTCATTAAGTTCAACCATACCGATATCATCCATGGTCAACCCGGCACGCTTGAGCGCTTTCTGGGTAGCCGGTACCGGGCCGTAACCCATGATGGACGGATCGCAGCCTGCAATGGCCATGGATTTAACTCGGGCACGAATTGTCAGACCGAGTGCTTTGGCTTTACCCTCGCTCATCACCAGCATGGCAGAGGCACCGTCAGACAGGGCTGATGAGGTACCGGCAGTGACCGTGCCGTTGGCCGGGTCAAAGACCGGGCGCAGACCAGCCAGTGTCTCGACTGTTGTTTCCGGGCGAATAACTTCATCGTAGTCAAAAAGCTTCAATGCGCCTGCTTCGTCATGGCCCTCGGTAGCCAGAATTTCATTGTTGAAGCGACCTTCCACGGTGGCGGCCTGGGCTCGCTGGTGGGAGCGGGCGGCAAACTCATCTTGCATCTCTCGGCTGATACCATGCATCCGGCCCAGCATTTCAGCGGTCAGCCCCATCATGCCAGCCGCCTTGGCGACTGATTTTGATAGCCCTGGGTGGAAATCAACGCCGTGGTTCATCGGCACATGACCCATATGTTCGACACCGCCAATCAGACAGGTATCGGCATCACCTACCATGATAGTGCGTGCGGCATCGTGCAAGGCCTGCATTGATGAGCCGCATAGGCGGTTGACCGTGGTTGCCCCCACGGTGTGCGGGATACCAGCCAGCAGAGCCGCATTGCGGGCGACGTTAAAACCCTGTTCAAGGGTTTGCTGAACACAGCCCCAGTAGATATCCTCAATCGATGCCGGATCGACCTGCGGGTTACGGGCCAGTAGACCTTGCATCAGGTGGGCGGAGAGATCTTCCGCCCTGACATTTCTGAACGCACCGCCTTTAGATCGCCCCATCGGGGTACGGATACAATCAACAATTACGACATTATTCATTTTCTGTTCCTCATCCTTAAGCCGTCTTAAGCATCTTGCTGTGCGTTGTAGTAGGTTTCGCCCTGGCTAGCTTTTTCACGTAGACCTTCCGGCACCTGATAAACCGCGCCAAGGTGAGCATAGTGATCAGCCATCGCTACATATTCAGCCAGACCAAGCGTATCAAGGTAACGGAAAACACCGCCACGGAATGGTGGGAAGCCAAGGCCATATACCAATGCCATATCGGCTTCTGCCGGGCTGGCAATGATGCCTTCTTCCAGACAGCGGACGACTTCGTTAATCATCGGAATCATGATACGGGCGATGACTTCTTCGCTGCTGTACTCGGTGGCTTTACCTGCAACAGGTGCTAGCAGTTCGGCAACCTCTGGATCCAGGGTCTTCTTCGGCTTGCCTTTGCGGTCGATCGAGTAGGCGAAGAACCCCTTGCCGTTTTTCTGGCCGAAGCGCTTGGCCTCGAACATGGCGTCGACGGCATCCTTGTAGTCTTTGCCCATGCGCTCAGGGAAGCCTTCTGCCATGACGGCTTGGGCATGGTGGGCGGTATCAATACCGACAACATCCAGCAGATAGGCAGGTCCCATTGGCCAGCCGAACTGTTTCTCCATTATCTTGTCGACCTTGGTGAAATCGGCACCGTCGCGCAGCAGCATGCTAAAGCCGGCAAAGTATGGGAAAAGAACACGGTTGACGAAAAAGCCCGGGCAGTCGTTGACGACGATGGGTGATTTGCCCATCTTGGCTGCGTAGGCAACGACGCGGGAAATGGTCTCTTCCGATGTCTTTTCGCCGCGGATGATCTCTACCAGCGGCATACGGTGCACAGGATTAAAGAAGTGCATACCACAGAAGTTTTCGGGGCGCTTGAGCGACTTGGCCAGCTGGTTGATTGGGATGGTGGAGGTATTCGACGTGATGACCGTCTCGTCATTCACTTTGTTTTCAACCTCGGCCAAAACCGCTGATTTGATTTTCGGATTCTCGACTACGGCCTCGACGATAACGTCGCTGTCTTCGATACCGGTATAGTGCAGGCTTGGCTGAATAGCCGATAGCACCTTGGCCATTTTCAGGCCGTCGATGCGGCCGCGCTCCAGTTGCTTGTTAAGCAGCTTGGCGGCTTCTGACATTCCGAGCTCTAATGACGGCTCGGCAATATCTTTCATCATAACAGGCACCCCTTTCAGGGCTGACTGGTAGGCGATCCCACCACCCATGATTCCGGCACCCAGGACGGCACCTTTGCTGGTGGCTTTTCCTTCCTTGGCCGCTTGCTTGGCTTTTCCTTTGATCAGCTGATCATTGAGGAAGATACCGACTAGTGCCTGGGCAACATCTGTTTTGGCCAATTTGATAAAATGTTTGTTCTCGATGGTGAGCGCTTCGTCTCTCGATAAGCGGGCTGCCTCTTCGATGGCAATTACTGATGTTATCGGAGCCGGGTAGTGCGGGCCGGCAACTTGGCTAACCATGCCTTTGGCCATCGTGAAGCTCATGGTGGCTTCAATCTTGTTGAGTGCTAGTGGGGCTTTTTTCTGTGCGCGACGGCTCTGCCAATCAAGCTTGCCGGCAATAGCATCCTTGAGCATGGTCACGGCTGCTTGTTTGAGACTTTCTGGGGCAACAACTGCATCGACCAGGCCAAGTTTCAGTGCATCTTTGGCTTTTTTGTCTTTGCCGGCAGTAATGATTTCCATTGCTGAGTCGGCACCGATAAGGCGGGGAAGGCGAACTGTGCCGCCAAAACCGGGCATGATCCCCAGTTTGGTTTCTGGTAAACCGATGCGGGCAGTACTGTCTGCAAGACGGAAGTCTGTGGCGAGAACACATTCACAGCCGCCGCCCAGGGCGTGGCCGTTAATAGCGGAAAGCGTAGGTACGGGTAGATCTTCTAATTTATTGAAGATGTCATTGGCATGGGCAAGCCATTGTGACAGCTCTTCGGCAGGTTTGGCGAATAGGCCAAGAAACTCTTTGATATCAGCACCGACAACAAATGCATCTTTATCCGATGTCAGCACCAGGCCTTTGAGGTCGCTTTGCTGATAAAGGGCATTCAGGGCTTCATTGAAGCTTTCCAGGGTTTTCAAATCAAACTTGTTGATTGGGCCTGGGGCGTTGAGGTTAAGCTCCGCAATGCCATCGTCCAGATAGCTGACGGATAGGGTTTCACCTTGGTAAATCATGTTCTATCTCCGTGAATTCCGGTTCTTTGCCGAATTTGATTTAACTGGTTTGACCTGTTGCCAGGTTAAATCTAGTCTGAACCTGTTATGCAACGATTACAACACCTATTTTAAACAAATGTTTAACTTTTTGCTGCGTGTTGATTGAGGTTTTTTCCAGTTATGTGAGGTTTTCCTATATCAAACAATTGTTTGTGGTTTATGGGGTGTTGCGGGAGAAAAAAGGTTTTTGTTGCTATTTTGTTGTCTTTGACCGAGGTTTGAACTAAGCCGAAAGGGAAAGTGTGGCACCAGTCGGTAAGTTTGTTTGTGATCGCATCGTCGATGGTCTCTAGCTCCGAAATCGTAACAGGTTATAGATAACAACTCGTTATCGCGCCTGTTGTGGTATCCTTCGCTCTTATTTTCCTGATTTTGTTTGTGGCTTTTTGATGACAGCAACAGAACCCTATTTTGTGCCAGCAAATGAAGCCTGCTTTGAAGAAGAGATAAAAAAGAGTCGCTTCATTACTTATCTTGCCCATACGCCGAGTATCGAGGCGGCAAAAGCGTTTGTTCAGCATATAAAGAGCAAGCACAGCGACGCTCGCCATAACTGCTGGGCTTTTGTTGCGGGTCGCCCTTCAGATTCAATGAAGTGGGGCTTCAGTGATGACGGAGAGCCTTCAGGTACCGCAGGCAAACCAATACTGGCGCAATTGACTGGCTCGGGGGTGGGAGAAATCACCGCAGTGGTTACCCGTTACTCCGGTGGTATCAAGCTAGGTACTGGTGGTCTGGTTAAAGCATACGGTGGAGGTGTTCAGCAGGCATTAACTGTGTTGCAAACCAAAGAAAAAGTAATAACTTCGGAACTTAGACTGCGCTGTGAGTATAATCAGGTGTCACTAGTCGAGTCGTTGCTTGCCGAATATGCAGGGATTCAGCTTCATGCTGATTATGGAAACCAGGTTCAAATGACCGTGGAGATTGACAGCCGAGTGGTGGATGAGTTTGTTGCCAAGCTCACCAACCGCAGTGGAGGTCGTATTGTCCCATTATCTGATTCCAACTAATCGCACGAATAATCATAACTACAGGATGAGAGCCGGCTAAGGCATGCAATTTCGTTCCATCATCAGAATTGTCGGGCTTTTGCTCGCGCTATTTAGTGTCACGATGCTGGCACCCGCACTGGTTGCGTTTATTTACCGTGACGGTGCAGGGCTTCCCTTTGTGGTCACCTTCTTTCTTCTTTTTGCGGGCGGTGCCATGCTGTGGCTGCCGAACCGCCATTATCGCCGTGAACTTAAAGCCAGAGATGGTTTCTTGATTGTGGTCTTGTTCTGGACTGTTATCGGCAGTGCCGGTGCGGTGCCTTTTATATTGGCCGAAAACCCTGACTTATCCGTAACCGATTCCTTTTTTGAGGCTTTCTCGGCGCTCACAACAACCGGTGCGACAGTTATTGTCGGCTTGGACGAGTTGCCAAAGGCGATTCTTTTTTATCGCCAGCTACTGCAGTGGTTTGGCGGTATGGGGATCATTGTCTTGGCCGTCGCCATTCTTCCTGTCCTGGGGATCGGTGGTATGCAGCTATACCGGGCAGAAATTCCCGGCCCGGTGAAAGATAGCAAAATGACCCCTCGGATAGCCGAGACAGCCAAAACGTTATGGTATATCTATCTGGCTCTGACGATTAGCTGTGCAGTCGCGTTCTGGATGGCAGGAATGAGCGTTTTTGACGCCATATCCCATAGCTTCTCGACGGTTGCGATTGGTGGTTTCTCTACCCATGATGCCAGCATGGGGTATTTTGATAGCCCGACAATCAATATGATCACGGTTGTCTTCCTGTTGATATCAGCCTGTAATTTCTCGCTTCACTTTGCAGCCTTTGCCAATGGCGGCATTCACCTGCGTACCTATTGGAGAGACCCTGAATTTAGAGCGTTTCTGGCGACACAGTTTATCCTGCTGCTTATCTGTTTTGGTCTGCTGCTTAAGCACCATTCGTATGACTCACTGTATGATGCTTTTGATCAGGCGTTGTTCCAGACCGTCTCTATCTCAACGACTGCTGGCTTTACGACTACCAGTTTCTCGGAATGGCCGTTATTTCTGCCAGTGTTATTACTTTTCTCTTCCTTTGTCGGTGGTTGTGCTGGCTCGACAGGCGGTGGGATAAAAGTGATCCGGATGCTGCTTCTATTGTTACAAGGTGTGCGTGAACTCAAGCGTCTAGTCCACCCGAGAGCAGTTTACACCATTAAAGTGGGTAACAAGGCATTGCCGCAGCGGGTTGTTGATGCGGTATGGGGCTTTTTCTCGGCCTATGCGCTTGTTTTTGTGATTTGTATGTTGGGGCTAATTGCAACTGGGCTTGATGAATTAACGGCTTTTTCTGCGGTAGCGGCGACATTGAACAACCTTGGCCCGGGGCTGGGTGAGGTGGCCGTACACTTCGGTGAAATCAACGACCCGGCAAAATGGGTACTGGTGATCTCTATGTTATTTGGTCGTCTGGAAGTGTTCACTTTGTTAGTACTGTTCACCCCGACGTTCTGGCGGAATTAATCTCTATATAAAAGGAGAAAACGTGGAAAAGGTATTATTGCTTCACTCGAGCAGTGATGGACAGACGATTAAGATCCTTCGTCATATTGAATCTGCTTTAGGCGAAGGGTACCAGTGTGAGCTAATGGACTTGAATGGACTGCCGACGGTTGATTTCTCTTCTTATAATAGGGTGTTGATCGGTGCATCTATTCGTTACGGCCATTTAAATAAGCAGCTCTATCGCTTTATTGCAGCCAATCAGGCTGCACTGGAGAAGTATAAGGTTGGTTTTTTCTGTGTAAACCTGACCGCGAGGAAGGAAGGTAAGAACACACCAGAGACCAGCGCCTATATGAAGACATTCCTGAAAAAGTCACCTTGGCAGCCGAAATTACAGGCTGTATTTGCTGGCGCATTGCGTTATCCCCGTTATGGCTGGTTTGACCGCGTTATGATCCAGTTCATTATGCGTATCACCGGGGGTGAAACGGATACCTCAAAAGAGGTTGAATACACGGATTGGCATAAAGTGGAAGAGTTTGCAGGCCGTTTTAGCCAGTTTTAAGTGGCTTTTTTGATGCTTTCGGGTGTTTTTTGTTCGAACTGTCAATTAGTGCTGTTTTTTTTCAAAAAGCCCCTTGCCAATGTGATCGAAGTCTCTATAATGCGACCCCACTGACACGGAACACGGCAACTTAAGCCGCTAACCAGTCAGTTTGTTCTTTAACAATTTGACCATGCAATCTGTGTGGGCACTCGTGAAATGAATAGTCAAAAAAGATTATATCAATGAACTGGGTGACCAATACAAATACTAAGTTTACTTATTATTTGGCACAGTCAATTCGTTCTAACTTAGTTAGAACAATCAGTATTCATTGAGCCGTTACTTCGGTAACAACAAAACTTTAATTGAAGAGTTTGATCAT
>NZ_JAKJSH010000025.1:0-87612 GCF_050336885.1 Photobacterium kasasachensis | reverse complement strand
GATGGTAGTGTGGGGTCTCCCCATGTGAGAGTAGGACATCGCCAGGCTTCCAATTTAGATTATCGCAGTGAACGTGCGGTGATTTGAGTGGAGCGGTAGTTCAGTTGGTTAGAATACCGGCCTGTCACGCCGGGGGTCGCGGGTTCGAGTCCCGTCCGCTCCGCCACTTATACTAAGCCCAAGCAGAAATGCTTGGGCTTTTTTACGTCTTTAAGATATGTTCGCCCTGCGGACGAATGAGCCCCGCTTGTGCGCAAGCCCGGCCGCTCCGCCACTTTTTCGAAAGCCTCAGACTGCGCGTCCCGGCAGAAATGCTGAGGCTTTTTGCTATCTGCAGCATAGTGAAAGGACTCTCACGAGCCTACGGCTTGATTCCCACCGGAGTGCCGGCACAGACTAGGCGTTCCCGCCATTTATTAGCACTTTCTAGCTTTCCCGTCACAGTAATAATCCATGATTATTTACCCTTAATGCATGCTTTTTCATTGTTGATTTTTTGTTCTTTGTTTTTATATGTGTCAATAGTGCGCATTGTTAGAGCAATTGCTCATATATATTTGATAAAGGCTCCGGATAAAGCGTTTTAGTGCCATTAATTTACCTTAAGCTGTTGTTTTTATAATGATTGTGATAGTTTTCCTCGCTTTTGTCTTTATGTGTGCTGTTGCGCACTTTCATCAATTTGCAGATTAAGAATAACTATGCATAAAACTAAAAAAAGTTGGCTAGGTAGCGCAATTCTAAGCTTATTGCTTATCGGCTGTGGGGAAGGAAATGACACCGCAGGTAAGGGATCTGTTGTGGACAACTCATTGGTGGTTAACAGTAAGTTTGCAGCCACTTATTTACAGACCATAGAAAAGGAACCATCGCAGCCAGCCACAGTTGGTTACCAAGCGTCGGTCAAGCTGAAGAGTCAGGTTCAGGCTCTAAGCTACGATGGGAAGCTGGAGGTGACTAATATCCTGACCAAGGATAAACAAGTTTTCGACTGGCCTATGACCCAGAAACTGGATAGCGAGGGTAACGTCGAAACGGTTTCACATCGTGCACTGACGCTTAAGCCTGGCAGTTATGATTTTGTCTTGCTCCTGACTTCGAAAGATGGCAAACAGAGTCAATATATGGCTCAGGCGCTGGGTGAAGATGTGATTGACGGTAAAGCACCTGAGATTGATTTTGTCCTACTGCCTAATCTGGGCGAGACCATCAGCGATTTTGAGCAGGTTCAATATGTCTCTACATTAAAGTTTTCGTGGCCAGCCGAAGATCTAGCTGCGTTGAGTCATCCGCAGTTTGGCCTGTCTATTAACGGTGAGGATGAGACGGTTTATACCATCAATAAAGAAACCGGTATCGCGGAGCTGATCATGAATGTTGAGCCGGGTGAGTATCAGCTGGCAATGCGCTTATATGATGGCGACCTGATGGTAGGTAAAAACGGCGAGCAGGATGACTCGGTGAATTTTGTTGAGGGAGAAGATGCCAAGATGGACGTGATTCCACTCCAGGCTGATGTAAACCTTAACCTTAGCCCGATGAAAGATCAGGGGCATTTTTCCTTTACGGTACCAGCCGAAGTGGTGAATGAAGTTGGCTCAGCCCACGAACTTGCACTGATTGTTCGACTCGGAGGGGACAATGTACCGGTTCAGGAGAAAGTGCTGACTATTCGTGATGAAAATGGCATCTACAAAGCAAGCGATTTGTTTGAAACGGGAGGTCAGGATCAGTTAACCGCTTATTTGGCATTCCATAAGGTGAGTGAGGCATCAGAACAATTTCGTTCAGTGCCGTTTGCCAGCTGTAATACTTCAATCAATGTTGCGCTTAACCAGACTCTGGGCTGCAAGCTTGAATTAAAACGCGAAAGCATCGTGACCGGACGTGTACTGGGCACACTGATGCTGAATGTATTGGATCAGAACCTGCAGCCGGCTTTGGGAGTCAAGGTGTATGCGGGTGATAAACTCATTGGCTTGACGGGAGAGCAATACAGCACAGGTTCGATCAAGGTACATTTGGTTGCCGGTGACTATACAGTTAAAGCTGCGGAAGGCGTGCTCGAAGCGGCTGATATGATAACCATGAGTCCGTTGGCGGTTCAAAACAAGGTGCTGACCCTGCAGAAAGGTCCGAATGTTGGTGATGGAAAGTTTGTCTTGAAGCAGACTCTGACCGTCGGCAAGGGCGAAAATAATTATATCGATACCAGTACGTTAGTTGATTTCAATGGTGATGGTGCGCTGGATGTTATTCTTGCTCCTCGCCGCAATGCAGAGCAAATTTATCTAAATGATGGGCAGGGTAGTTTTGCCTTGTCTCCATTCTCGTCTGGTGACAATTCAGATATTGAGAAAATTGCTGTTGATGATCTTAACGGTGATGGCAAGCCGGATATCGTCCGGGCAACGGATTCTGGGGTAACCGTTTTCTTTAATGACGGGAAAGGAAGTCTTACGGAGTCGAGCCAGAAGCTAACGAACAAGCGTAGTGAATCTGTTGCTCTTGGTGATATTGATGGCGATGGCTACTTAGATATTGTTCTGCTGGAAACATGGAGAGCTCCACGGGTCTTTATTAATAATGGTTCGGGCTTTTTTGTTGATGAAAATGGTTTTTTAAGTGAGCGTTCGGGGCAAAAACACGCAAATGTTGTTCTAGCAGATGTAACAGGCAATAACAGCTTGGATATTATTTGGGCCGGTGGCGATCGTAAGAATATGATTTTCTTCAATAACGGAAAAGGACGTTTTACCGACTCTGGTCAGCGGCTTGGAACAAGCCAAAGTACAAGTACTTATAAGCTATATAATGTAGCTGCTAATGACCTTAATAGTGATGGTTATGTCGATCTGGTTATTACAAATGCTGACTATCGTGGCGTAGAAGAAGTCAATCAACTGTTTATCAATGATGGCAAAGGCATGTTTGAACTTTCTGATGTTGATCTGGGGACAAATGGCAGAACACCGGCCATCGCTGATATTGATAGTGATGGTGATTTGGATATCGCTATCGGAGGCAAGCCAAGCATCTATGTTAATGAAGGGAATCAAGTCTTTACCTTATCAACAGTAAACCAGCTGCCTTCTGGTTCTCAACAACCTCTACTCGGAGATATTGATGGTGACGGGGATGTAGATTTGATCCTAAGAAACGGTCATGACAGCCTGGTTTTGATCAATCAACCGCTGTAACGGGTGTTTTACCAGTCAATCATTATGCCTAGTGGCAGCTTCGGCTGCCATTTTTTATTCCTAGCTACCTACCCATTCAGTCTATTGGACACACCTATTTACAACTCTTTGAAGCTAACTCATGGCCTGATACTTGTCATTAAGCAGGTACTTATGAGAGGGTTAGCGGCATGCTTTGCTGATGAGAGATTATCATGACATTTTTCTTTGAGCGGACGGAATCAGCCGACAAGGTGACCATTGTTCTGAAGCCGCACTCGCTTTATACCATGTTGCTGATGCTGGCAGCATGGCTGCTGAATGATTTGGTTCTGCAGTCTGCCCCTATTACTCAAATAATCATGCCTGTGTTTATTGTGTTTATGGTTATTCGCTTTTTCTCGCTTATCCGTGTGCAGAAAGAAGTACTCGTGGCCATGAAGCAAGGCAGAGTCAGCACCAGTGGCAGCAAGTTCTCTTTCACCAACCCATTTACTTATGTCATCAATAAGTAAGCTCTTGCATCATTACTTTTGCTGATGCCTCCCGCTCAGGATCTCGCTGGGCGGTTGCTATTGTGTCCCTTCAGGAAATAATCCCTTAATTCCACGCTGCTAATAGTTTTCAAAGGAACATGCATAATGGAAGTAGCCTCTGATAAACAGATCTGGAGGCTGTTCTGCGTTTAACTGAGGGTATCTATGCATAAATTTAACTGGAAGCCGCTGCTGCTGGCATGCTTGATTGTCAGTATTGGCCAACTTAGCCTGGGATTGGTTTTTCCTTCACTGCCGTGGATCGCAAAAGATCTGGGAGTGAGCTCTGAGCAGGCACAGCTATTGGTTTCTGGTTATCTTCTTGGTTTTGGCCCTTCTCAGCTTATCTATGGCCCAATGTCAGATGTGTTTGGCCGTCGTCCTGTTTTGCTTTCCGGGCTGCTTATTGCCTTGCTTGGACTGGCGCTGGCAGTGACGCATGCTGACTCGTTCAGCTGGTTATTGGCTGGGCGCTTTGTGCAAGGGCTTGGAGCCGGAAGTGTTGCTGTACTTGCCAGGGCGACGATACGGGACAGTTACCTGAGTCATCATCTGGTCAAGGCGATGACCTGGGTCGCGATTGTCGCGGCGTTTACACCGATAGTGGCGCCGGTGATTGGTGGCTTGGTTAACCATTACTCGGGCTGGCTGGCGGTCTTTATATTATTGCTGGGCTATATCGCTGTGGTTTGGTTGGTGTTGCTGCTGACATTTAAGGAAACACTGAAGCTAACGTCGGCCCCTCAGTCCGTCAGTAAACTGGTCGTTTCCTATTTCTCCCTGATGCAGGAGCGGCATTTTCTTACCTTTGCCGGCCTTGGCTGGGTGAACTTTTCCTTAGTGGTCATTTCTATTTCCCTGATGCCCTTCATTATGCAGGTCCAGATTGGAATGACGTCGGATGAATATGCACTGTGGGCGATGGTCCCGGCTTTTGGGTTGCTGAGTGGCGGGATTGTATGCCAGCGGCTTCGTCCTGTGGTGGGCACCCAAAAGATGCTGCAGCTTGCGCCATTGCTCCATTTGCTTGCCGGAAGTGTTTTGATTCTGGCCCCGGTGGAGCCTGTCTGGATGAGTACGGGGCATTTTCTGTTGGCGATGGCCAACGGAATGGCGTTTCCTTGTGCTCAGTCGTTACTGCTGGTTCCTTACGGCAACAAGGCCGGTACCGTGTCAGCCTTGTCTGGTGCCTGTCAGATGGTATTTGCATCCTTGCTAAGTAGCTTTTTGCTTAAGCTCGGGATCAGTCAGGCCTGGCATCTTGGCTGTGTGATGCTGGTTGCCGCCGGTGTCGGGTTGATGCTGGTGTATGTCGGATCTCGCTCTGAAAGCGGGCGTGAAGCTGTGGCTGCCTTAAATTAATCTCGTCGATTGGGCTGGAATATGAGCCATACTTATCAGCAGAGTGAATTCCTCGTTGAGGCAGAAGACTATGCTGAGATTTATCTGTCTGGTTGTCGCTATTACCCTGACAGCTTGTGTCAGCCAGCGTGAACTTGAGCTATCACAGAATAAAGAGTGGGAGCAACTTGGAGCGTATCACGGCCAGCAAGGGTATCGGGAGTGGGATGAAAATCGCCTGAATAAGCAGGGAGCAATGACAGAAACCGAGTATGAGAAGTATCGTGCCGGTTATCTGCAGGGACGGTTTGAATACTGCAGCCAAAAGACAACGGTCAGTACCGTGCTCAATCAGGGCTATCCGGATGAGTGTAATGAAAATCAAGGTAGTTACGGTCTGATTGATCGCGGCTATTAGCTTCATGAACTAACACGATAGATAGCAAAAAGGCTGCCGAGGCAGCCTTTTTGATGCTCAGACAACCTGATGAATTAGTTGTTGCTGTGCAGCTCGCTGTTTAGCTCAACGGCTGTTTTGTTAGTCAGGCATTCGATCTGACCTGTCACAGAGTTGCGGCGGAACAATAGGTCTGGCTTGCCAGCCAGGTCGCGGGCCTTAACCACTTCGACTTCCTTGCCTTGTGAATCAAGCATACGGACCTTTGAACCAGCAGTGACATACAGACCTGACTCAATGGTACAGCGATCACCCAGCGGGAAACCAAGACCGGCATTCGCGCCAAGCAAGCTGTTTTCACCAATAGAGACAACCACTTTACCGCCGCCGCTTAGGGTGCCCATGATTGAGGCACCACCACCGACGTCTGAGCCTTCACCAACCATGACACCAGCCGAGATACGGCCTTCAACCATGCTGACACCTGTAGTACCTGCATTGAAGTTAATGAAGCCTTCGTGCATGACAGTCGTACCTTCACCAACGTGGGCACCCAGGCGAACACGTGATGTATCAGCAATACGTACGCCGGCAGGCACGACGTAATCGACCATTTTCGGGAATTTATCGACACAGTCTACGGTCAGTACTTCGCCGTTTAGGCGCGCTTCGATCTGGCGATCGGCTAGCTCAGGGAGATCAATCGGGCCCTGGCTGGTCCATGCGATGTTATGCAGCAGGCCAAAAATGCCATCCAGCACAATGCCGTGAGGCTTAACCAGGCGATTAGAGATAAGCTGTAGTTTCAGGAAGCCTTCGGCAACAGAAGCAGGTGCTTCGTCGCTTGCAAGAATCACGATAATCAATGGCTGAGTTGATTGAGCAGCCTTTGCTGCGAACTGCGCACTTTTATCATCACCAGCAGCGGTGAAGGCTTCAGCCAGATCTGCGCACTGGGCTGGAGTGACTTCAATGGCCTGGTTGCCTTCCTTATAGTCAACAACAGCTGCCAGGGCTGCAACCAGCTCATCCGTTGGGTTAAGCACAGGTGTTGGAAAGAAAGCCTCGATAATTTTACCGTCGCGGTTTTTAGTCGCGGTGCCTAGGGCAAGTGAAAAGCTGGCCATTAGTGATCGTTCTCCATGTGAAAGTTTTGAGCTCTGCGCTGCAATGCAGGCAGATTGTATACGATTGGAAACCATCATAATGACAGTTGGCATGATATTGAAGGGGGGAGCGGATAATCAGTGAAAAATGACGTAATTCTTGCCAAAGCCGGGCTATTAACAGTGGTTAACTGGCTTTTTATGCATAAAAAAACCTCCAAAATGGAGGTTTATTCATGTAGAAGCCGCTGAAGGCAGAGATTAAGCTGCATCTTCCTGTGGCTGTTCGGCAACAGCTTCAGGTTTTGCTACTTTCTTCTTTGGCGCCGCTTTCTTTTTGGCACCCAGTGCAATCAGTACTTCTTCACGCTTCTGTGCTAAGAACAGCGATAGCTCTTCTTGTTTGGCCTCATCTTCGAATAGTTCACTTTCGCCTAGCAAAGCAAACATCTCATCAGCCATATCCAGCATCTTGTCGTATGCGTCGGCTTCGGACTTAGAGGTGAAAGTCATCTTTTCTTCTCCGTTGCGCTCAACCACATATTTGACGATAACAGCCATGGTCACCCTCTCCCGAAATTGATTTACTGGCTGTTTATACAGTAGCATAAAGGGCTATGTCCAGTGATAAGCGTGTTATTGTGATGGTGCGAGAAAAATTTACCCATATTTATGCCCGGGCAGCTGATAGAAAAGGTGGTGAGGCGGAGCTGGAAAGCTTGTTGGCCACCCCTCTAAGCGCGCAAGAGCTAAAGGAAATCCCAGATGACCGCTGGTTGGCAGCGTTCACCCAGAAGGTGTTTCAGTCCGGCATGAGCTGGAAAGTTGTCCGCAACAAGTGGCCAAACTTCGAAGAGGTTTTTTTCGGTTTTGATATCGAAAAAATGTTGCTGATGCCAACGGAGATGTGGGAACGAAAAGCGACGGATCCGGCGATTATTCGCCACCTTGGGAAGGTTATGACAATTCCAGAAAATGCCCGCATGATCCATGATGCCGCGCTGGACCATTGTTCCTTTTCAGCAATGGTTGCCGATTGGCCTGCTGAGGACATTACCGGCTTATGGCGATACTTGAAGGCACACGGTAAGCGCCTTGGCGGCAATACCGGGCCGTATACATTGCGGATCATGGGCAAAGATACCTTTATTCTGAGCCATGATGTCGAAGCTTATCTGCGTAATATCGGGGTGATAGACGGTGGCCGCGATACCCGTAAATCGTTGCTGGCTACCCAGCAGGCATTCAGTGAGTGGCAGCAGGAAAGTGGCCGCCCGTTGTGCCAGATCAGTCAGATCATTGCCTTTAGTCAGGGAGATAATCGTCTCTAAAGGCGATGACCCAGGGCCTTTTAATTCAGCGTCCAGCTCTGGCAGAAATCCAGGAACAGCTTGAGCAGTGGGCTCTGGTATTTTTCCCTGTGATAAAGTAGCCAGTATTGGCGGTGGGTATCGAGTGGCAAGTCGAGGATAGCCAGACGGTTATCCTTAACGGCATGCTCGACTGCCAGCCGTGACAGGCAGGTGATCCCAAGGCCTGCTGTTGCACAGTTAATGATGGCCTCGGTAGTGTTGAGCTCGAAGGCTTGCTGCCACTCCTCCAGCCTCGGTGCAATACGGTTGAGGAAAAACTCCCGTGTGCCCGATCCCGGTTCCCGTAAAATCCACTGTGAGTGTTCCAGATCCGACAAACTTAGATTGCCTATCTTGGTCAGGGGGTGATCGGGATGGCATGCTACCACCATTTCATCGTCCAGCCAGGGCTGAACTACCAGATCGGACTGCTGCACCTTGCCTTCGACCAGGCCGATATCGAGTTCGAATTCACTCAGCATGTGGCAGATTTGGGCGGTATTGGAAATAAACAGGGATTGATCATCGTGCTTGCTGTGGTGGCGAAAATCGCGGAGCAAAAAAGGGGTGATTTGATTGCCGACCGTATCGCTTGAGCCGATTTTTAGTTTTCCGCTAATCGGGCCGGCATGGTCAAACAGTAGCTCAATGTCATCGCTACGGGCCAGAAGTTCGTCGGCCAGGGGAAGCAGGCGCTTTCCCTGCTCGTTGATGATCAAACGGTTGTTATTGCGATCAAAAAGCTTGTGTCCCAGGTGCTTCTCAAGCTCGGACAGTGCCATGCTGACTGCCGGTTTGGAAAGAAACAGTTTTTCGGCGGCCGCTGTGATGGTTCGCTCCTGGGCAACGGTGATGAAGACTCTGAGCTGTTTGAGTGCAATGTTCATTGTTACCCCTTTTTGTTCAGTGATTCTTAAAGCTAGTTTAAAAACATTCAAATATTCCAAACAACAAAGATTATATACACTCACAGGGTGTTCCGAAAAGAGTGTTTCTGCCAACAAGAAATGGCAGGAAACGGAGTGGGTAAGATGATTAAGGCAACGAAGAAAAAAGTCGCAGGTGCGCCGACCCCAATGGCAGGGCTGGCATTGGGTATCGGCAGTCTTGGATGGTGTTGGGAAAATGCTGCTGATCTTGATGGGAGTGGGCAGGTTGCCGGCGCGGCCATTGCCTCGGTATTATTGCTGGTCCTGATAGCGAAGTTCGTTCTTCACCCTAAATTACTATGGCAAGATCTGACCCACCATGTGGTCGGTAGCGTGGTACCTACCTTTGCGATGGCATTAATGGTGGTATCAAAAGCGGTGGGCATGTATGCCCCGTATCCGGCTCAGGCCATGTGGTTATTTGCGGTGATATTGCACCTCATTTTTCTGGTGTTGTTTGTCTACCATCGCGCGGTTGAGTTCAGGCTTCACCATATGGTACCCAGCTGGTTTGTACCGCCTATCGGTATTATCGTAGCGGATGTGGCTTTTCCCGGCGGTGCGCTGCGTCCTCTGGCCGAGGGATTGTTGGTCTTTGGTATGGGGGTGTACGCGGTAATGCTGCCGATCATGGTCTATCGTTTGATTTTTAGTCATGAGATCCCAGATGCAGCCAAACCGACGATTGCGATAATGGCCGCCCCTGCCAGCCTTTCTCTTGCCGGTTACCTGACCGTGGAGCAAAACCCGTCGCCAGTGATCATTGCGTTACTGGCTGGCATCGCGGTACTGATGACGTTTGTTATCTACGTCGCGTTTTTCCGGCTGCTGCGGCTCGATTTCAGCCCGGGTTATGCTGCCTTTACTTTCCCGATGGTTATCGGTGCAACAGCATTGTTCAAAACCGCAGCATGGATGGCCGCTAACGGCGTAGCGGCCGAATATGTTAATCAGGTTTCCCTGCTCGCTACGGTTGAACTGTATGTATCAACGGCGGTTGTGTCCTATGTCGCACTCCGTTATTTAGCCTACTACCGCCCGATAACCAAACTGTTCAACCTGCAGCCGCAGGAGGGATAAAGAGCATTTAATCAATCTTTGATGTGAGTCGCTTGCCTGGATTGTTCGCCCTGGAAATGGCGGATAACCGGGCCTTTTTCGTTTGCAGCAAGTAGCCTATTGATGGACAATCGTTGTAATTTTCTCTGTCCGTGAGATATCTGCGTGTTTACTGTCTATCACTCTAACCAACTGGATTTGCTGAAGTCCCTTCTGGTTGAACTTATTCGTCTCGATCCGCTGGACAACCCGTTTGAGCAGGAACAAATTCTGGTCCAGAGTCCGGGTATGTCACAGTGGTTGAAGCTTGAGCTGGCCAAGTCGCTGGGAATTGCCGCCAACCTTGAATTTCCGCTGCCGGCAACCTTTATCTGGAATATGTTTACCGAGGTGCTGAGTGACGTCCCGCAGCGCAGTGCGTTCAATAAAGAAGCCATGACCTGGAAGCTGATGCAGGTACTGCCCAAGCAACTGGATAAACCTGAGTTCGAGCCGTTGGCACGTTACCTGAGCGACGACGAGCAATGGGTCAAGCACTATCAGCTGGCAGGAAAAATTGCAGATATCTTTGACCAGTACCTGGTGTACCGGCCGGAGTGGATACAGGACTGGGAAGCGGACCAAATCGACCCGGAGCTGACGGCAGATCATCCGTGGCAACCCTTGTTGTGGCAGGCCCTTTATGATCATACCCTGGCGCTTGGCCAGTCGCCGTATCACCGTGCCAACCTGTATGACAACTTTATTGAAACCCTTGAGGGGTATTTGCAAAGTGGCGCTCCCTTGCCGGAAGGGTTGCCGAAGCGATTGTTTGTCTTTGGCATCTCTGCGCTTCCGCCACGCTACCTCGATGCGCTGGCGGCCTTGGGCAAGCATATTGACGTTCATCTGATGTTTACCAACCCATGCCGTCATTACTGGGGCGAAGTGCGGGATCGTAAGTATTTGGCTCGTCTGGCGGCCAAGCAGCGTCAGCAGTTGCAGTGGTGCGCCGATCACAGCGAGCGGGGGGAGGTGGTGTCGCCGCTCAAAGGGGATATTGAAGACAATATTATCGACGATACCCATGAGGGGGCGGTAGGGAATACCCTGCTGGCCTCACTGGGCAAACTGGGGCGTGATAACCTGTATTTGCTGTCCGAGATGGAGGCATATGATGTCGAGGCGTTTGTTGATATCGAGCCGGATTCACTGCTGCATTCGATTCAGGCCGATATCCTGAATCTCGAAGATCGCGTCAATGATGAGCTTACCGAGTCAAGCGACCATAAATTGGCTGTCTTGCCGCATGATCGCTCTCTGACTGTCCATGCCTGCCATTCTCCGATGCGTGAAGTGGAAGTATTGCATGACAACCTGCTGAGAATGCTGACTGATAACCCCTCACTGTCGCCGCGAGACATGGTGGTGATGGTGGCAGATATCAACAATTACAGCCCGTATATTCAGGCAGTATTCGGCAATGCCCCCGGCGAGCGATATATTCCTTTCTCGATTTCTGACCGTAGTGCCGATCAGGAAAACCCGGTGCTGTTGGCTTTCTTGAGGCTATTGAGCTTGCCGGAGAGCCGTTGTCAGGCATCAGAACTGCTGGAGCTGTTGGAAGTTCCGGCGGTGATGGCCAAATTTGGCTTTGACAGCGAGCGTTTTGAGCGGATAAAGCAATGGATTGAAGAAGTGGGGATCCGCTGGGGACTAGACGGGGAAACGGCCAGTGAATTCCAGCTACCTCAGCAGCCGCAAAATACCTGGCTCTTTGGTTTGCAGCGCATGCTGCTTGGTTATGCAATGCCGCAGGGAGCCGGTTTGTACCAAGGCGTACTGGCATACGATGAAGTGCAGGGGATGGATGCCGAGCTGGCAGGCCAGCTCGGATTGTTTATTGAAACCCTGATGCATTACCGTCAGCAGCTAGCTCAGTCGCAACCTGTCGGGGCATGGATTGGCTGTCTGAACCAGTTGCTGGATGATTTTTTTGCCGTCGATACCGACGGTGAAATGGTATTGCGGATGATCCGTGACAAATTGCAGCAACTGGAGCAGCAGCTTGACGATGCCGGTTACCGAACAGATATCAGCCCGGCAGTCTTGAGGGGCTACCTTAATGATAAGTTGTCGGGTGAGCGTGTCAGCCAGCGATTCCTTGCCGGTCAGGTGAACTTCTGTACCTTGATGCCGATGCGTTCGATCCCGTTCAAGGTGGTCTGCCTGCTGGGAATGAATGACGGGGTCT
Source organism: Photobacterium kasasachensis (assembly GCF_050336885.1). Classification (NCBI taxonomy): domain Bacteria; kingdom Pseudomonadati; phylum Pseudomonadota; class Gammaproteobacteria; order Vibrionales; family Vibrionaceae; genus Photobacterium; species Photobacterium kasasachensis. The sequence goes on along the minus strand of NZ_JAKJSH010000025.1, from coordinate 75,480 downwards.
ATCCGCGTTCAATACCGTCGGAAGGGTTTGATTTGATGGCCGGTCGCGGTAAGTACGGCGATCGCTCCCGCCGTGATGATGACCGTTACCTTTTCCTCGAGGCTATTCAGTCGGCTCAGGAAACCTTGTATATCAGCTATGTGGGCCGATCTATTCAGGATAACAGCGAGAAAATGCCGTCGGTTCTGGTCAGTGAGCTGCTGGAGTACTGTCAACAAGGTTATAGGCTTGAGGGCGACGAGGCACTGGTCGTCGAGCAGTCTGCCGCCCGGCTTGAGCAATTCCTTTGTCATAGCCACCCGCTGGTTCCCTTTAGTCCGCAGGCATTTCAGGGAGAGGTGCCGAGCTTCGCCGCTGAGTGGTTGCCGGCGGCAAACCGCGAATCGATCACTGCTGAAGCATTTCAGGAACAGCCGTTGGAGGCTGAACCGTTGGAAGCCGGGATCGAGCCGGTTCTGGAGCTGGCCGAGCTGACCCGTTTCTGGCGGATGCCGGTGCAATACTTTTTCAACCGTCGTCTGAAAGTCTACTTTGAAGCCGCCAAAGGAGCGATGGAAGATGACGAGCCGTTTGTTCTCGATGGACTTGACCGCTTTCAGCTTCGTAGCGATCTCTTAACCGCTTTTCTTGATAGCCATAGCATGGAGGGAGATACCAGCCATGAGCATCGGCGGGAAGCAGTATTTGCGCGTTTTGCTGAATACCAGCAGGCCTCCGGCGGCTTGCCGCTGGCCGAGTTTGGTGAGCTGGAGCTGGTGGAAGAGCGCGGCCAGATCGAAAAACTGGCCGATAAAGTGGCCGGATTGATGGAGCAGCCTTTGCCGGACACTGAAGTCGATCAGCCTTTGTTGATCGCCGGATCGGAAATCCGGTTACAGGGCTGGCTGAAGCATCATTTCCAAAGTGGTCTGGTGCGCTACCGTCCGGGCAAGATCCGGGCACAGGATATCCTGCAGGGCTGGGTCGAGCACCTTTGTCAGGCACTGGTTGCATCGTCGTGCACAACCCACCTGGTGGGTGTCGATGGCCACTATACCCTGGAGCCTGTCAGCGCCGACTATGCCGGCACTCAGCTAACAGCGCTGGCGGAGGCATATTACCAGGGGCTGACGCAGCCGTTGCCATACTTTCCGCGTACCGTACTGGCTGGCTTGCAGGCCTGTCAGGATAAAAAAGGCAATTGGTATGACGATGAAGAGACGCGGGATAAAGCCAAGGCCAAGATGGCTGAAGCCTTTAACGGCGGTTATATGTTTGATGGCGAAGGCACCAATGCCTATATCAATCGGGTGTGGCCGGAATGGAATGATGATCTGGCATCCGAACTTCAGCTGTGGGCCGAGCAGTTGCTAAAACCTGCATTGCTGCAGTTAAGGATTGCGGAAGATGATGGTTAACAGCAGGAGAGATGTAGCGTGGCCGTCAGCAAATCATTGTTGTTTGTAGGGTGTTCGCTGTACGGCCACAGGTCCAGAGGTAGACCAAATTTCGTGACGGGGATAGTAACGAATGGCTCTGGGGGAAACCGTGAAAGATCTCTCATATCAATAGATAAAATAGCCAGTTAATTCGATATATTCATTTGAATTAGTGCCCGATCACAAAAAATAATTTCGAACGGATCAAGTTTCGAACAATAACAGGAATTCGCGCGTCCTATGACTCAACAATACAATTCGCCCCAGCCCCAGGATTTGCAGCCGATGGCATTTCCGCTTCACGGCAATCGCCTGATAGAGGCATCGGCCGGAACCGGAAAAACATTTACCATCGCCAGTTTGTATCTGCGCCTGTTGCTTGGCCATGGTGACAGTCAGAGCCGCTTTCCACGTGAGCTGACTGTTGATCAGATCCTGGTGGTTACCTTTACAGAAGCTGCAACAGCCGAGCTGCGAGATCGTATCCGGCGACGTATCCATGATGCCCGGTTAGCGTTCAACCGGGGCCATAGTGAGGATCCGGTGATCAAGCCGCTACTCGAAGATCTGCGCGATCACAAGGCGGCTGCGGCGATCTTGCTGCAGGCCGAGCGTCAGATGGACGAGGCGGCGATCTTTACTATTCATGGTTTCTGCCAGCGTATGCTGACCCAGAATGCCTTCGAGTCAGGCAGCCTGTTCGATAATGAGTTCGTCACCGAGGAGAGCCACCTGAGGGCGCAGGTGGTTGCCGATTATTGGCGTCGTAATTTTTACCCGTTGCCGCGCACGTTGGCCGGGGAAGTCCGCAGTATCTGGTCATCACCAGCTTCGCTGCTAAGAGACATCAACGTGTTCCTCTCTGGGGCGGAGGTGGAGATTCGCGCGCCGGAGCTGGAGGGCTCTTTGCAGCAGGTACACGAGGACAACATCGCGCGTATTGAGCATGTAAAGCAGCTCTGGCGAGCAGATGCGGGCGAGTTTCAGAACCTGATTGCCGGCTCCGGGGTGAACAAGCGCAGTTATACCAAGACCAGTCTGCCCAAGGCGCTGGCGGAAATCGGGGCGTGGGCTGAGCAGGAGACGACAGGTTATAAGCTGCCAAAAACGCTGGATAAATTTTCGCAGCAGGTGCTGTTTGATAAAACCAGCAAAGGCAATCCACCCGAGCATCCGGTGTTTGTGGCCATTGAAGCGTTGCTGGCCAATAGGCCCAATGTCAAAGACCCTTTATTGGCACATGCAATAAAAGAGTGTCGTCAGTTGCTGACCGAGGCGAAGCGGCGTAAAGGCTGGTTGTCATTTGATGATCTTCTGACCCAGCTGGCTGCGGCACTGGCCAATGATACTGACGGTAGCCTGGCGGCCCGGATCCGGGGCCAGTTTCCCGTCGCGATGATCGACGAGTTTCAGGATACCGATCCGTTGCAGTACAGTATTTTCAATACAGTATATGGTGATGAGCACTGCAGCGAGGAGGGTATAGCTGTTAGCGGCTTGTTTATGATCGGGGATCCGAAGCAGGCTATCTATGCTTTTCGCGGTGCCGATATTTTTACCTATATCCAGGCTCGGCGGCAGGTTACGGCTCATTACACGCTGGGCACGAACTGGCGCTCGACCACCGAGATGGTCGAAGCCGTCAACTGCATTTTCCAGCAGCCGCAGCGACCGTTTATCTATGATCAGGACATTACTTTTCTGCCAGTTAAGCATAGCCCGAAAGCGGCCGAACGCAGCTGGCAGCTTGCCGGAGAAAAACAGCCTGCCCTGAGCTTCTGGCGTCAGGATGCGGATGAGCCGGTCAAAAAAGGTGATTACAACCGGGTGATGGCAGCGGCAACGGCGGCAGAGATCCAGAAAATACTGACGCTGTCGCAACAGGGCGAGGCGCTGCTGGTCGATGGCGAGAAGTCCAAACCGATCCGGGCCGGTGATGTGTCGGTGCTGGTTCGAACCGGAAGCGAGGGGGCAATGATCCGCCAGGCTCTGGCCGAACAGGGTATTGCCAGTGTCTATCTGTCAAACCGCGACAGTGTGTTTTCCTGTAGCGAGGCGAGTGATATCCAGCGTTTGCTGGTGGCTGTTTTGATACCGGAAGATGAGCGGGGGTTAAGGGCAGCCTTGGCCTCGGGTTTGTTTGCGCTTAGCGCACGTCAGCTTGACGAGCTCAATATCGACGAAGATCGTTGGGAGCAGCATGTCGCAGAGTTTCGTGAATACCGCAAATTGTGGCAGAGCCGGGGTGTGCTGCCGATGCTGCGTCATGTGCTGGCCAGTCGTAGGATCCCGGAGCGACTGCTGAGCGAGAATGGCGGTGAGCGTCGCCTGACCGATATTCTTCATCTCGGTGAGCTGTTGCAACAGGCAAGCCAGACTCTCGACAGTGATCATGGATTGCTTCGCTGGCTGGCGGAACACATCGAGACCCCCAACGGCAATGCCGACGAGCAGCAGCTTCGATTGGAGTCAGATCGAAATCTGGTACAAATCGTGACGATTCACAAGTCCAAAGGGTTGGAGTATGACATTGTCTTCCTGCCGTTTGTCTGTAGTTATCGCGCGGCAGGGACGGCCTTGTTCCATGACGAGCAAACGCAGCAAGCAGTGCTGGATGTGACCGAGCAGGAAGAAAGCATGGAGCTGGCGGAGAAAGAACGTCTGGCTGAAGATTTGCGCTTGATTTATGTGGCCCTGACCCGAGCCGTATACGGCTGTTATATCGGGATGGCGCCGCTACGTAACGGGCTGAGCCGTAAAGAGCCGACAGGATTGCACAAGGCCGCAATTGGCTGGCTGGTACAGGATGGCCAGGAAGGGGGAATTGCCGAGCTTGATGCGGCTCTGGCTCGTCTGACAACCGCTTCATCGACGATGGCGATTGTTCCGCCACCAGTGTTGCCGGAGCTGCCATGGTGCCCTGATGAAGGTGAGCAACCCGAACTGTCTGCATCGGAATTTAGCGCCAAGATAGAGCGAAATTGGTGGATCACCAGTTACTCAGGCTTGGTAAAGCAGGGGAGTCACAATCATGATGCGTCATTCGAGCTACCTGGCTTTGATACCGACTCGTCGCAAGACAGTGACAGCGAAGACGGAGAGCTGATTGAGCCTGAGCGCTCTATCTATACCTTTCCGCGTGGTGCGCGGCCGGGCACTTTCTTGCACTCCCTGTTTGAAGAAATTGAGTTTACCGAGCCGGTTGAGAGTGAGGCGACCCGAGATAAAATTTTGGAGCTGCTGCGCCTGGAAAACTACGACGAAGCCTGGTTGCCAGTATTGCAGACGATGATCCGCGATGTACTGGACTGTGCACTGGATGGTGACAGTCTGCAGCTGGGGCATATCCCGGCACGCCAGCGTCTGACCGAAATGGAGTTTATGCTGCCGATCAATGTGTTGTCGGCACCGCTGCTGAACAAGGTGATAGCCCGTCATGACCCACTGTCGGCCCGGGCCGGCGAGCTGGGTTTTTCAACGGTCAGCGGTATGCTGAAAGGCTTCATCGACTTGGTGTTTGAGCATCAGGGCCGTTATTACGTGCTGGACTGGAAATCGAACCATCTGGGTGATGATCCCGAGGTCTATCGGGGCGATAACCTTAAACAGGCGATGGCCGATCACCGCTACGATCTGCAGTATCAGCTTTACGCGCTGGCTTTGCACCGTTTCCTCAAGAGCCGCAAGGCTGACTATGACTACGAGCAGCACTTCGGTGGCGTTTATTACCTGTTCCTGCGTGGTGTCAGGTCCGATAGTAACAGCGGCATTTTTAATGCCCGCCCAAGCCTGGAATTATTGACTGAACTGGAAACCCTGATTGACGGAGAACACCTTGATGCTTAAACGGCTTGAATTACTGACCCGACAGGGTGCGCTTCGTCCGCTTGATTATCAGTTTGCTAAATTTATCTCGACGACGGTGGCCGCCTCAGACTCCGCGAGCCTCCAGCCGCTGGTGACACTGGCGGCGGCGCTTGCCAGCCATGAGCTTGGACGGGGCCACGTTTGTCTGCCCCTAGCCCAACTCGAAGCTGGTCAGCTGTTTGGCCTCAACGCGGAGTTTAGCGGGCAGCTGACGGATGAGCTGCCGGTGCTGGCACAATGGGAAGCCTTGCTGTCATCATCGGCGGCGGTATCTGACGGCAGTGAAGCCACGCCTTTGGTGCTTGCTCACGGGCGTTTATACCTAAACCGCTACTGGCAGTTTGAGCAGACAGTTGCCCAAAGACTACAGCAGGCCTCGCGGCAAGAACCGCAGGTTGCAGCGATTCAGCCTGAGCAGATGGCAGCCAAGCTTGATGAGCTTTTTGCCAGGAGTTACACCTATCTTTATCAGGCATTGCAGCAACTCAGAAAAGGCGAAAAGTCCCAGCCGGATTCTCCGGAGAGTCGCCGTCTTGAGGTTTGCGACAAGCTCGATGTGGTTGCTCCGGAGCAGCTCGACTGGACCGCGATAGATGCTGTTCTGACGGCGGCAACCCGTGCCGGTGATCTGATCGGGCTCGATACCCTGGTGCCAAATGCCGTGTGCCTTAACTGGCAGAAAGTGGCGGCAGCGGTTGCGTTGACCCGTCAGTTTGCGGTTATCTCGGGTGGACCGGGCACCGGCAAGACCACGACGGTTGCTAAGTTGCTGGCCGCCCTGGTAACTCAGGCGCTACAGGCCAGTGGCGAAGTGCTAGAGATACCGACCATTAAGCTGGTGGCACCGACCGGTAAGGCCGCGGCCCGTCTGACCGAGTCGATTGGTGCGGCGGTCCAGTCACTGGCCGTGGAGAATACAGTCAAGGATCATATCCCGACCCAGTCCAGTACCATTCACCGCCTGCTGGGCGCCATTCCGAACCGGGTCGAGTTTCGTCATTACCGCGACAATCCGTTGCACCTTGATGTGTTGGTGGTCGACGAGGCATCCATGGTCGATTTGCCGATGATGGCACGTCTGCTCGATGCGATGCCACCGCATGCCAAGCTGATTCTGCTGGGCGATCGCGATCAGCTGGCTTCGGTAGAGGCGGGCGCAGTGTTGGGCGATATCTGCTCTTTTGCCGATCAGGGCTACAGTCAGCAGCAGGGGCTCTTGCTCAGCCAGCTAACCGGCTACCGCTTGGCGAGCGGTGAGGCTGCTGCGGCTACGGCTGTTGCCGATGGTTTGTGCATGCTGCGCAAGAGCTACCGTTTCCATGCCCAGTCCGGGATTGGCCAGCTGGCAAAAGCGATCAATGCTGGCCAGCCTCACCTGGTTGAGAAGGTTTGGCAGCAGGGCTACAGGGATATCAGCCATTATCCGCTCAACAGCGACAGCTACCTGACCATGGTAAAGATGGCGGTGAACTTCTATCAAGATTACCTTGATGCTATTGAGAAGCAGCAACCACCTGCCGAAGTGCTCAATGCCTTTGCCGGTGTTCGCCTGCTGTGCGCCCTGCGGGAAGGGGATTTTGGCGTTACCGGGCTGAACCAGCGTATCGAGCGCAGTTTGGCAAGAAAGGGTAAAATTAATCCGGGTGATGAAACCTGGTATATCGGCCGTCCGGTGATGATCACCCGAAATGATCACGGTCTTGGTCTGTACAATGGCGATATTGGTATTGCGATGCTGGATCCTGAGCCGGATCCGCACACCGGCCAGCAGCGATTGCGTGTCTATTTTGATATGCCGGATGGCTCGATCCGTGGCGTATTGCCAAGCCGTATCCCGGAACACGAAACGGTCTATGCAATGACTATCCATAAATCACAGGGGTCGGAATTTGCCGATACGCTGATGGTATTGCCATCCGAGTTCAGTCCGATACTGACCCGCGAGCTGATTTACACCGGTGTTACCCGGGCGAAGGAGAAGCTGCATCTATTTGCACCGCAAGAGGTCGTCAGACGCTCGGTACGCCTGCGAACCGAGCGGGCTAGTGGCTTGGTCAAGCTGTTAGGATAACTCAAATATAGAGCGGCTTAATCAGCCGAAAAGAGTCAGCGGTTGCTGACTCTTTTTATTTTGGGGGTTATAGATCGAGGATGAGGATTTTGGAGCGGCGCTGAAAGTTATACAGGGCCTTTTTCGCCACAGGGAGCTGGTCGACGCTGGACTCGTAGAATCCATGCTCACGGAACCAGTGCAGACTCCGGGTAGTCAGGACGAAAATATGCTTCAGTCCCTGCTCCTTGGCCTGTTGGCGCAGCCTGCTCAGTAGCAAGCCTCCGCGGTCGCCATCGCGGTAATCGGGGTGAATGGCTACACAGGCCATCTCGGCCATTTTCTCCTCGGCAAAAGGGTATAAGGCGGCGCAACCGATGATCAGGCTATCGCGCTCGATAATGGTGAACTGCTCGATCTCCTGTTCGAGTTGCTCGCGGGAGCGACGTACCAGAATCCCGTCTTGCTCCAGCGGGCGGATGAGTTCCAGGATCCCGCCGATATCGTCAATGCCGGCCCGGCGAACTTTCTCGGCACTGGCCATGACGATTTGTGTACCGATACCGTCAAAGGAAAATAGCTCCTGAATAAGGGCGCCGTCTTCCTTGTAGCTGATCAGGTGACTGCGGGGAACACCTGCCCGGCAGGCGCTAATGGCACCGCGGAGAAAGCGACCGGTGCCGCTGTCGGCAGCATCGCGCTCGATGAGTAGCTGCAGGGCATGCTCGGCTTCGTTGGGTAGCATTTCGGAGGCAACGGTACCGTCATCTTCCAGTACCCCTTGTTCGGAACAGAAGCCGATAAGTTTATCGGCCTTCAGCTTAATAGCCAGCTGCGTGGCAACTTCCTCAGAGGTGAGGTTGAAGCACTCGCCGGTCACCGAGCTGGCGACCGGGCCAAGCAGGACAATAGCCTGCTGATCCAGTTGGCGGTGAATACCTTCAATATCGATTCGGCGGATCCGGCCGCTGTGGTGGTAGTCGATACCGTCATCGATGCCGAGTGGCTGGGCAATAATGAAGTTGCCGCTGACCACATTGATTTGCGATCCCGCCATGGGCGTATTGTTGAGCCCCATGGAAAAGCGGGCGGTGATGTCGAGCTGTAGCTGGCCAGCAGCCTGTTTCACCAGCTCTAGCGTATGCTCGTCTGTGATACGAACCCCTTTGTGGTAAGGGCTGGTCTCCCCCTGGGATTCCAGACGTTGGGATATTTGCGGGCGGGCACCATAGACCACGACAATGCGCAGCCCCAGACTGTTTAATAACGCAATATCATTGACGATATGGGTAAAATTCTTGTGGGCAATGGCTTCGCCGCCCAGCATGATAACTGTCGTCTTGCCGAAATGGGCATTCAGATACGGGGCGGATTGGCGAAATCCTTTGACTAGATCAGTACTTCTCAGCTTCACGGTGATACATCCATGCCTGTTATTCGATGACTTGTCGGTTCGTTAACCTTGCCCCTTCTCAGCGGGCTTAATTAATAATTATGCAAATATAGTGTCTAAATATCTGTCGAGATTCAAGAAGTACAGTCATTTAGCGTTTCCGGCATTTTGGATACAAGATCCCGTTATTGAACATCTTGCCCAGCTTTTTGCCTGTCAACAGTTAATGGTGAGGTATATTAATTACTAATAATAATAACTTATCGGCAATATGAATAAAGTTCAGTATAAAATTATACCGTTCGCCTTGATGATGGCGGGGATCTTTGCCGGGCTGATTTTTTCTGCGTTATTGGCTGTCGGTGCCATCGGCAGCGAGATACTTGAGGATGAGCCTGTTATCAACATCCATGGTGTCTGGGTCGAACAGGGTGTGGCCTCCTATATGGCAGATCGCTTTGAGCTCCGCTCAGAGGGGGTGTTTGTTGATGGACGCCAGGTGAATACTCGCTATGAGTGGGATGGTATGACATTGACTTATCGTCGTGGCGAAGATATCTATATTTATACTTATTTGTCTGATCAGTTTGTGCGACAACAGCCAGCTCATTACATTTCCTCTTTTTCTCGCGAAGGTACCCGAGATGCCTTGCGTGATGCCACATTGGATTGATTGCTTTCTTTCCTCTCTTTACGATAAAAAACAAAGCGCTGACATAGCGGCCTACATATTTTGTAAACTATCGTGACTTTAATGCTGTGATCGCTTTAGGCATACTTGGCGACAGTGCTTCATATTATTTGGTAGGTCTTTACCGTGTTTCGTAACGCAACAATTGCAATGTTAATTATTGGTTTGGCTGGATGTGCCAAGCCGACTGACCGAGGTCAGCAGTATCTGGATGGTAGCTTTGACGAGGTACTTAATCAGGTACCGGTGGTAGAGTCCGATAAAACAAGGGACTACAGCCAGTTTAACCAGCAGATGACACTGGTTACCGAGCGTTCGCCATCAATGGCGGGGCGCTATCAGGATCTGTATCGCCAGGTTGAAAGCTGGGTTGAGCAAGGCGGCGACCCGACACAACTGGGAAACTACGGTATTCAGACAGCCCAGATGGGCGGGGGAGATAGTTACGGCAATGTGATGTTCACCGGGTATTTTTCGCCGGTGATTGAGCTTCGCCATGAGCAGGATGAGATCTTCCGTTTTCCGGTGTATGCAATGCCGACATGTGAGGAAGCGTGTCCGACCCGTGCCGATATCTATGCCGGTGCCCTGCAGGGACAGGGGCTAGAGCTGGGATATAGTGCATCGATGCTAGATATCTTCATGATGGAGGTCCAGGGCAGTGGCTTTGTTCACTATGACGATAATGATCAGCTTCAGTACTTTGCCTACAACGGCAAGAACGGTCATCCCTATGTCAGTATCGGCAAGGTGTTAATTGAGCAGGGCGAAGTGCCACGCGAGAAAATGTCGCTGAAGGCCATCGATGAGTGGGTTAAGCAACAGGACGAAGAGACGGTACGTGAGCTGCTGGAGCAAAACCCGTCTTATGTGTTCTTCAAACCGCAGGATAACCTGGATGTTATGGGAACTGCTGGTATTCCGTTGCAGGCGCACGCCTCGGTAGCGGCTGATCGGGACTACCTGCCAATGGGCAGTGTATTGCTGGCAGAGGTGCCGCAGCTGGACAGCGAGGGGAACTGGAACGGACAGCATGTGCTTAAATTATTAATAGCACTGGATACTGGCGGCGCAGTGAAGAAGAACCACCTAGATCTCTACCACGGCATGGGTGCACAGGCGGGTATTGATGCCGGGCACTACAAGCACTTTGGCCGGGTCTGGAAACTGGATCTGCAGGAAGGTGCGGTGGAGTCACCCAGTTTGTCTGTTGAGCAGTAGCCTAATCGTCTGAGCTGCGGCCTTATCGTCCGGCTGGACAATTGCAACCAGAGCGCGTATAAAACGCGCTCATTCTTTATCTGAACAACCCATAGCTAGTAGTGAAAAACGTATGCGTGAATTAGATACTCCGGCTTCTGACAACTATAACCAGCGATTTGGCGGTACCCGCCGTTTATATGGCAATAGCGAGGTAGAAATACTGCGTGCTGCCCATGTGTGTGTTATCGGTATCGGCGGTGTCGGTTCATGGGCAGCAGAGGCCTTGGCACGATCTGGTATTGGCGAGCTGACGCTGATTGATATGGATGATGTCTGCGTGACCAATATTAATCGCCAGATCCATGCGATGACAGGCACGGTCGGCCAGAGCAAAATCGAAGTGATGGCTGAGCGGATCAAGCTGATTAACCCGGAATGCAAGGTTAACCTGATTGATGATTTTATTACCCCGGACAATATCCGCGAGTACATCGACGGTCGTTTTGATTATATCCTGGATGCCATCGACAGCATGAAGCCAAAGGCAGCATTGCTGGCATACTGCAAGAGCAATAAATTCAAGGTGATCACTACTGGCGGCGCGGGCGGTCAGATTGACCCGACCCAGATTCAAATCACCGATCTTACCAAAACGATCCAGGATCCGCTGGCGAAGAAATTGCGTGATACCCTGCGCCGTCACCATAATTTTCCGAAGAACCCGAAGCGAAAATTTGGTATCGACTGCGTGTTCTCGACCGAGCAGTTGAAGTATCCGCAGGCCGACGGCTCGGTATGTAATGTTAAGGCGTCGGCAGAAGGCCCGAAACGTATGGACTGTGCCAGTGGTTTTGGTGCCGCAACCATGGTGACGGCAACCTTTGGTTTCGTTGCCGTGTCCCGTATTTTGCAAAAGCTGATAGAGAAGCACTCGAAGTAGCGCTAACCCCCTCCCAGCCTCCCCCTTGAAAAGAGGGGAGGAGCTGCACGTTTTATCAACTATTGCAGTACCGACAAACAAAAAGCGAGAGCCAACTGGCTCTCGCTTTTTTGAACACATCTATTTATGCACCTGCCAGTGATTTTATCTGCTCGACGATGGCCTTCAGGCCGTTGCCCCGAGACGGGCTGAGATGCGCCATTAACCCCAGGCTGTCAAAATAACCGTCGATATCAAACGCCCGAATTTCTGCCGCTGTTTTTCCTTCATAGGCCGCCAATACCAGGGTGATCAGGCCGCGGACAATCCGCGCATCGGAATCTGCGGCGAAGTGAAAAACACCCTCATCTTGCTGGTGGGCCAACCACACCTGGCTTTCGCAGCCGCTGACTTTGAGCTGATCTTGTTTTAGCTCTTCAGGCAATGCAGGCAGCTTCTTGCCGAGCTGAATGACATTGCGGTACCTGTCTTCCCAGCCTTTCGCTGCCTGCATCTGGGCAACGATGGCTTCGGAGGTAATGTCGGTGCCAAAAGGATGGGCGGGTAGTGTCATCGGTTTCTCCTAGAGCATGCTGCAGGCTTTGTGCAGCGCAGCAATAAAGCGTTCTACATCTTGTTCGGTATTGTACAGGGCCAGCGAGACACGCAGGGTACCTGTTAGTCTCAGGGCATCCAGCATCGGGTGGGCGCAGTGGTGGCCGGCCCGCAGCGCGATACCCTGCTGGTCGAGCAGGGTGGCAATATCCTGGTGGTGTACCCCGTCGACGACAAAAGAAAATAGGCTGGCATCGGGCTGAAGTCCGACAATTCTCAGATCTTCGATGTCTTTAATGCCTTCCAGTGCCTGTTGGCGGAGCTGGTGGATATGCTGCTCGGCGGCCTGGTGATCCAGTGTGCCCAGCCAGTCAATGGCAGCCGCCAGCGCCAGGCTTCCGGCAACATTGGGGGTACCGGCCTCGAATTTGCCCGGCAGGGCAGAGAAAGTGGTGCCCTCGAAGGAGACTTTCTCTACCATTTTTCCGCCGCCGTGCCAGGGAGGCATGGCCTCTAGCAGGGCTTTCTTGCCGTAAAGGACCCCGATGCCCGCCGGGGCAAATATCTTATGACCGGAAAACACATAGAAATCGGCATTGAGTGCCTGGACATCGACCTTCTCGTGCGCCACTGCCTGGGCGCCGTCAATAACAGTGACTGCACCATGCTGGTGGGCGGCAGCAATCATCTCTTCAATCGGGTTGCGGGTACCGGTCACATTGGTGATATGGGCCACCGCAACGATTTTGGTCTGGCTGCCGAGGCGCTGATGGAATGCATCCATATCGAGGCGGCAATCAGCTGTCATCGGGATCTTGACGACCTTGGCACCGGTTTGTTCGGCGACAATTTGCCAGGGTACGATATTGGCGTGGTGTTCCAGCTCGCTGACCAGGATCTCATCTCCCGGTTCGAGGGTCTGGCGGGCATAGGTCTGGGCGATGAGGTTCAGCGCCTCGGTGGCGCCCCGGGTCCAGATGATTTCTTTATGATGTTCGGCGTTGATGAATTGTTGTACGGTTGAACGAGCGCGCTCGAACTGTGCGGTCGCCGCCGCGGTGAGGGTATGACTGCCGCGGTGGACGTTGGCATTGTGACCACTGTAATACTGCTGAATCGTCTCGATAACAATCTTGGGTTTCTGCGTCGTTGCCGCGCTGTCGAGATAGACAAGGGGCTGACCGTTGCAGTCTTGGGCCAGTGCCGGAAACTGTTGGCGAATTTGGTTGATATCAAATTGAGCAGTCATGGTGAGTCACATTGCGAAATAGAAGGAGGCGATCATGCCATTATTTGCCGTAAGCGCAAGGATTAAGCTTAATTATAATGGTACTGCATCGACGGGGGAAATTGAGCGTAAAAATCGAGGTAAAAAAAAGCACTGCGTTGGGGCGCAGTGCTAACAATAAACTTTGACAGACAGGTCAAAAATACAGGAAGTAAAATTGGTAGATTGACTACCTGTCCGGCACAACCCGGACAATATGCAAACACAACATCGCAACAATGATTGAGACTTAACTGCCTGAGAGCAAAAAATCAAACCTCCCTCACCGTTGCGTAGCAAATCATATGGTTTATGTAGCACTTGAACAATGGACAATTTATAATGTTTAGCATAAAAAAAACTAATGCAGGAAGACTATGTCGAGACGTTTACCGCCACTAAACTCATTGAAAGTGTTCGAAGCTGCGGCCAGACACCTGAGTTTTACCCGTGCAGCAGAAGAATTATTTGTCACACAAGCTGCTGTAAGCCACCAAATTAAAGCCCTCGAAGAATTTTTGGGGCTCAAATTATTTCGCCGGAGAAACCGTTCCTTGCTGCTGACCGAAGAAGGCCAAAGCTACTTCCTCGACATCAAAGACATCTTTTCTGCAATCTCAGATGCCACTGATAAGGTCTTGGAACGCGGCGCAAAAGGAGCGTTAACCATTAGTTTACCTCCTAGTTTTGCGATTCAGTGGCTGGTACCGAGACTGGCGGATTTTAACGAACAGCATCCGGATATCGATGTCCGGATCAAGGCCGTTGATTTGGATGAAGGCTCCCTGACCGATGATGTGGATGTTGCCATCTACTATGGCCGCGGAAACTGGCAGGGACTACGTGCCGACAAGCTTTACCAGGAGTTCTTGTTGCCGGTGTGTTCGCCGATGTTACTGGCGGGGTCCAAGCCGCTGCGTACCCTGACTGATCTGCAGTACCACACCTTGCTGCATGATACCTCGCGCAAGGAGTGGAAAAACTTCGTCCGCCACCATGAAATTGTCGGCACCAATGTCAATCAGGGGCCGATCTTCAGTCACTCGACCATGGTCCTGCAGGCTGCCGTTCACGGTCAGGGCATCGCCCTTGGCAATAACGTACTGGCGCAGCCCGAGCTGGAAGCCGGACGCCTGGTGTGTCCGTTTGACGAAGTATTGATGAGCAAGAACGCCTTCTATCTGGTGTGCCAGGAGAAGCAGGCAGAAACCGGTCGTATCCAGATTTTCCGTGACTGGGTACTGGCCAAGGCTGCCCGTGAACAGGAGGATATGCCGGATGTCTGATAATCACGATTTGCCTGAGTATCTGATTAACGAACCGGATAGCGGCGAGGCCCTGGCTACCTTCTTGTTCGCCCATGGTGCCGGGGCCGGGATGGATCATGAGTTCATGACGGCGATTGCCGAAGGGTTGTCAAAACAGAGGATCCGGGTTGTACGATTCGATTTTCCGTATATGGTCAAACGCCGCGAAGATGGCAAAAAGCGCCCGCCGGATCGCCAACCCAAGTTATTGCTCGACTTTCAGCGCCATATTGATGCCTTGACCGATGGCAAGCTGGTGATTGGTGGCAAGTCTATGGGCGGACGAATGGCCAGTATCATGGTCAGTGATGTGGCTGCGCAGTCGCCGGATGTCGAGAACTGCACGGCGAAAGTGCAGGGTGTAGCCTGTCTGGGCTTTCCTTTCCATCCGCCGGGCAAGCCGGAAAACTTCCGTGGCGAGCACCTGAAAGAGGCGACTTTGCCGACACTCATTTTGCAGGGCGAGCGCGATACATTTGGCACAAGGGCGGAAGTCGAAGGCTGGAGCTATGCCGACTCGGTGTCGGTCGAGTTTCTTCCTGACGGTGATCATAGCTTTAAACCAAGAAAAGCATCAGGCCATACCGAGCAGCAAAACAGGGACCGGACCGTGGCATTGCTGGCTGCCTTTATCAAGGAGTGTGTGGATGCAAGCTAATCGTCAGTTGCCAAGAATCATTTTACTTTTCGCGACGTTAAGTGGTGCTGTAGTGGTGGCGCTGGGGGCGTTTGCGGCGCATGGTTTAAAAGCACAGTTGGCGCCTTACCTGCTGGACGTGTTCAAAACTGGTGTTCAATATCAGGCCTGGCATAGCCTGGCCTTGCTAGGTTGTGGAATCTGGGCACGCATTATGCCGACAAAAGCGGTATTATACGCAGCCCTGTTTTTTGCAGTGGGTATTTTGCTCTTCAGCGGTAGCCTGTATGCGTTGGCGCTGACGGGGATAAAATGGTTCGGCCCCATCACGCCAATTGGGGGCATATGTTTTATTATTGGCTGGGTAGCGCTTGCAGTCGCTGCCTGGCGCTCAGCTTGAGGGTTCAAAGTGAATCACGTTATATTGTACTGTCGTCCAGGCTTTGAAAAAGAATGTGCCGGTGAAGTTCAGGACAAAGCAAATAAACTGGAGTTGTATGGTTTTCCTCGGGCGAAAAACAATACCGGTTATGTTGTCTTTGAGTTTTATCAGCAGGGCGATGCCGAGCAGTTCATTAAGCTGCAGCCGTTTTCTTCGCTGATCTTTGCCCGCCAGATGTTTGCAGCGGCCCCTTTGTTGACCGATTTACCGCAGGACGATCGTATCTCGCCGATCCTCGAGGCAGTAGAAGGCTTCCCGCGCTGTGGTGAGCTTCGGGTAGAAACGCCGGATACCAATGAGGCCAAAGAATTACTGAAGTTCTGCCGTAAGTTTACGGTGCCGCTACGTCAGGTGATGCGCAAGAAAGATATCCTGTATGCAAAAGACAATGCATGGAAGCCGGTGCTGCATATTTGCTTTATCGCTCCGGGCTGCTGTTATGTCGGTTATTCGCTATCGAACAACAACTCGCAGTTTTTCATGGGGATTCCGCGTCTGAAATTCCCATCGGATGCGCCAAGCCGTTCAACGCTGAAGCTGGAAGAAGCGTTTCATGTCTTCATCCCGCGTGAGGAGTGGGACGAGCGTCTGGCTTCCGGAATGTGGGGTGTCGACTTGGGGGCATGTCCTGGTGGCTGGACCTATCAGCTGGTCAAGCGATCGATGTTTGTGCATTCGATCGATAATGGCCAGATGGCGCAGAGCCTGATGGATACCGGTCAGGTGAAGCACCATGAAGTGGACGGCTTCAAGTTTGAACCGGCACGCAAGAATGTTACCTGGATCGTGTGTGACATGATTGAGAAACCGGCTCGCGTTGCACATCTGATGGGAGACTGGATGATCAAGGCGTGGGCCAAAGAGGCGATTTTCAACCTCAAGCTGCCAATGAAAGGTCGATATGACGAGGTGCTGCAGGATATCGAAAACCTGAAAGAGTACATGACGCAGAACGGTGTGAAGTTCAAGCTTCAGGCCAAGCATTTGTATCATGACCGCGAAGAAATCACGGTACATATCCAACGTCTGGACAACCGCTCGCCGCATTAATCGTCTCTTTCGCGAGAGTGCTTATAAAACGCCATCCTTGTGATGGCGTTTTTAGTTTCTATCGGGGAGTAAGGCCGTCAGGCCGGGATCTGGTAGCGAATATCTTGCAGGTTGAAGCCAAGCTGTAGATCGGTTTTCAGTGAGGCAACCTGCTTGCTGGCGATGGCTAGATCCTGATGACCATCTATCTTTTTCTGCCACTTGGCCGGCAAATCCTCGGCGGCGAGCACGGCCTCGAGGTTAGGGTATGAAGAGAGTAATTCCACCGCTGCTTTCGGTCCAATGCCCGGGATCCCGGGTATTTTGCTGGAGCTGATCCCTGCCAATCCCCAGTAGTCCGGTAGTTGCTCGGGTTTGACGCCATACTCTTTCTCGATAAACGGGCTGTCGAGCCAGCGTTGCTGGAAGTAATCCCGGATCCGTAGCGTCGGCCGCAGCAGCTGGCAATACCCCTTGTCGGTAGAGACGATGGTTACCTGCTGGCCGCGATCGGCTACTTTGAGCGCCAGCGTTGCTACCAGGTCATCGGCTTCGTCGCCGTCGGATAGCAGCGAGTCAATGCCGATTGTCATAAAGGCATCCTGGATCTCGTCCATCCCCGTCAGCAGTTCAGGTGGCATCGGCTTGCGCCCCTCTTTGTAGTGTGGCAGCAGTTCGGCCCGCCAGCCGCGATCCTCGCCGTGATGATCGAATACTGCAACGATATGCGTGGGCTTGCTACTGTCGATGATCTTGCCCAGCGCCTGGCAGCACACCCGTGCCGTATTGCTAACATCGGGTTCGCCGGGTTGGGCGGCATGGACGCGTCGGATGAGGTTCAGGGCATCAATAACAACAAGATGGATTTGCATAATGGTGGTTAACGTTGATCAAAAAAGGGCCGATACAGGCCCTTTATTGTACGCACTGGATTGTCAGAGTGTAACCGCCGAGTGCCGATTAACGGATAATTTCAGCGAGTTATTTGCCATTGCCGTTCCCGGGAGCAGTGATGATTTCGTAACATGGTACGTAGCGACTTCCCGGCAGCTTCATCCGCTGCTGCTCGACGAAGTTTTTCAGCAGTTTGTCCATCCGCTTCATCAGGGCGATGTCACCGTCGATCTGGAACGGTCCCTTGCGCTCGATCTCCCGGATCCCTTCTTCCTTGACGTTCCCGGCGACGATGCCAGAAAACGCACGGCGTAAATGGGCTGCAAGATGCTCGGGACGCTGGTTCATGTGCAGATCGAGGCTGGCCATCGACTCGTGGGTCGGCTCGAACGGCAGCTGGAACTCCGGCGGGATCTTGAGTGACCAGTTATAGCTGTAGGCATCACCGGTTGCCAGGCGCTGCTCTTTGATCAGCGGCATTGCGGCCTTCATTACCCGGGCAACCTTTGCCGGATCATCAATGATGATTTCGTAATGCTTGGTCGCGGCTTCGCCGAGGGTGTCCTTGATGAAGCTATCAAGGGTGCGGAAGTACGGTTCGCTCTCTTTCGGGCCGGTCAGTACCAGCGGCATCGGCTGGCTGGCATTTTCCGGGTGCATCAGGATCCCCAGGATATAGAGCAGCTCCTCGGCAGTACCGGCGCCGCCCGGGAAAATGACAATACCGTGGCCGGCCCGGACGAAGGCCTCCAGACGTTTTTCGATATCCGGCAGGATCACCAGTTCGTTTACAATCGGGTTCGGCGGCTCGGCGGCAATGATTGACGGCTCGGTCAGCCCAATAAAGCGGCTTTGCGAATAGCGCTGCTTGGCGTGGCCGATAGCGGCACCTTTCATCGGCCCCTCCATGGCTCCCGGACCGCACCCGGTACAGATATTAAGCTCGCGCAGCCCCAGTTCATGGCCGACTTCACGGGTGTACTGGTACTCTACCGGATTGATCGAGTGACCGCCCCAGCAGACGACAATGTTCGGATCTTCACCAGAGCGCACTGTTTGGGCATTGCGCAGTACACTGAAGACAAAGTTGGTGATGTGCGGTGCGCTGGTCAGGTTGATGTCATTGCGCTGTTTGACGTGCATATTGACGTAGACGATATCTCGCAGTACCGCGAACATATGCTCCTGAATACCGCGAATGATCCGGCCGTCGACAAAGGCATGCTCTGGTGGGTTCATTAGTTCGAGTTTTATCCCGCGCTCCCTGCGCATGACGTTGACATCAAAGCTTTTGTGCTTCTCCAGAAGCTCCTTCGAGTTGTCGGTATGGCTACCGGAATTGAGCACGGCCAGCGAACAGTTGCGATACAAGCGGTACAACTCACTGGATGCCGTTGCCTTCAGGCGGTCTACTTCCAGCTGTGAGAGTAGATCCATGGCACCGACAGGACTGATATGAGTAATCATGGTTACCTCCCTGGTCACGATGAAACGGCTTTACTCACGCTGTTCTGATTTTTATGGAAGAGTAAGTAAGCAGAGCCGGAGAGAGAAAATCTCAGAGGTGTTTTTAAGGCACTCACATTGTTGCGTATGTTCCTTAAAAATCAGTCTGTGATACCAAGCAGAATAATTACCTGTTCTATCAGCGAGATTGAAAAGGCTCAGATACAAGGCGCTTGATTGTAGGTGTATGTCTATCCATCAAAATCAAGCAACATGGTAGCTGAGTCTTTACAACTCGCCCTTCGGGAGTTTGCCAGCAGCTTGATAACGTCACCAAATTGCCTCGATGTAGAAGCACTATACCATCAGCAATTTGGTTTGTTCTGAACCTGCTGGCTATGCTCTGATTGAATATGTAATTGTTCTGCTTGGTATTATTCACCATACACAGGGATGCGCGATTTGACCAGAAATTGATGTGACAGATGTTGGGTGGATGTGAGTTTTTAGTTATAAAGGGCTAGGAGATCCATAGCATGCGGTTATGGCCGGTACTTTTTGCACTGAACAGCGCCTTATCGGTCCGCTCGATAATGTCAGTCGGGGTGTCATTGCCGTCGAACAGGGTGGCACCGATGGAGACGCTGATAGAGACATTTTGATCCCGGAAACGGAAGGGTAGCTGGACAATGGTCTCGCGGATTTTGCTGAGACATTTGTTGCGCTCTTCCTCGTTGCTATCAGGGAGAATGATCATAAACTCATCGTCACCAAAGCGGGCGATAAAGTCGGTATCTGTCAGCGTCTGGCGGATGGTCCGCGCAATAATCTTCAGGACCTTATCGCCGGCAAGGTGGCCGTAGCTGTCATTGATCTCTTTAAAGTGGTCAATGTCGATCATCGCCACACAGACCGGATGCTGATAGCGTAGCCAGCGGCGATACTCATGCTCGAGGCGATCGTTAAGGGCGGCGCGGTTGTACACCCGGGTAAGGTTATCTAGGAACATCTTCCGTTCCTGATCATTGAGCCGGCGACGGAAGTCCTGAGTCTGTTCGAAGAGGTTATTAATCTTGTTTTCGTTAAAGCTCAGCTGCTCAATCAGGGCTCTTTCGCGCTTCTCGAGGGCCTTGTTGCGCTCGGCCAGCACCAGTAGCTCCTTGGTAAGCTCGGTAAGCGTTGGCCGCCAGTGCTCCAGGTTCTTCTGCTCGCTGAGTCCTTGCCGAATAGAGGTGGCCAAGTCGGCCAGCTCGGAGGTCATTTCGCTGCGGTGTTCGTAGATTGCCTCGCTTTGGCCGACACTCTGGTTGGTGGTTTTTTGCAGCGTCGCCAAGTCGCTGTTTACACTGTCGAGAAACTGCTGGGATGAACGACGTTCCTGGCGAGTGCCGTCAAGGACCAGGCGCAAGACCTCCAGAGACAGTTCAATCAGGTTTTGTGGCGTTGCACCGATCAGAAGCTGGTTGCGAATACTCAGTAGCTTGTCACCGGCCTCGCCGTCAAAGTCGAGCTCGGTGATCAGACGCTGTAGTTCGCTGGTCAGTTGCAGCAGCAGGTCATGATCCAGGCTATCTTTCATCACCATGGCTTCACTGGACACGGCCATGAGCTTGAGCGCGCGCTCGTACAGCTCCAAAATACGGATAACCTGCTTGTGAGTCTGGGCCAGCGTCTCAGAAGGCTGGCCAAGCAAGTTACGCAGTTCCCTTTTTAGCTGTGCCGGCAAGCCGTGCACGCGTTTCAGGGTTTCTCCGCTTTGCCCTATCTGTTGTTCGAGTCGCTGGGTTTCTTTTTCGGTAAAGTTGGCCTGACGAGTGACAAGGCGCTCAATAATCGCCAAGCGGGGGATAAGTTTGCTGACATCCTTGTGTTGTTCCAGCTCGGAACGCAACTCGGCAAGCTTGTGATCGAGCTCGCTATCGAGCCCGCGGCAGGCAACAGACAAACGACTGATCAAACGCTTGAGTATCACTATTTCGCGACGAGACTTCAGGGAAGCATCGCGATAGGATAATTGAGCTTGGTCCAAACGTAGTCTCAATTTACTCACTTCAGAGACTACGGCGTTTATATCAGTCACGTTGTTGAAAAATTACCTTTCAGATGGGGCCCTTTCTTATCAGCAGGTTAGCTTTCGGGCGACGAAATATGCTAGCAAAAAAGGTCGAACAATTCATTGTTATCGGCGAAATGGCGGATAACTGCAGCAGTCTAAATGATATTTTTGTCAGAATCGTGATCATTATTCCAGATGATATCGTAGGCCGACGAGCTCTGTACTTTGACTAACCCATTGTCAATGCCCTGCAAACAGGCCTTGCGGATGTTATCGCTGGCAAAGCTGGCTGCCGGCGCTGCATCGATTGCACTTAGGTGAACCCATTGGCTGCCCGGCTCTTTTTTGCTGATCAGGCGGGCGGCATTGGCTGCCATGAGCAAGATATCCAGCAGCTCATGGTCGTTAATTGCCGTATAGGCTCTGGGCAGGAAGGGGTATTCCGCCATGCCGATACGTACCCGGTTGTCGATTTGGCGATTGTCCAGAAAGTTGTCGATTAACTGCTGGATAGATCCAGCAAGTTGCTCCGGTGCGGTATCAAGGCGCGAATTCGGCTCGATATACAAGAACATGGCATCGGAGAAGTGATACAGGCGGGCAGGCTCGCAGACCTGCTCTTTGAGGTATTCACCGAACTGGCGCTCGATTTCCAGCCCTTTCTGGTAACCATGCTCGAGATAAATATGTTTGAGGAAGGGTACCTCGAACAGGGCAAAACGCAGCCTGTCGCTAAGCGGCTCGTTGATGATTTCACCTAGGTGCCACTGCTCAAAGTTGGCACTGCTTTGCTGCAGGGAGTTAGGCAAGCGGGCGGTGAGCATGCGCAGGTTGCGTAATCCGCTTCTCGGGTGGGTGTAAAACTCGGTCCGCAGGCGCATCAGGCGTGTTTGCAGCTGCTTGGCAACGCGGTGGCGGCGCAGCAAAACAATCAGGATAACCAGAATAAAGCTGAGCAGGAAAATGGTGACGTTTTTCTGTTTGTACAGGGCTTTTTCGCTTTCGAACTGCTGCCGTTCCATTTCTTCCAGCTGTAGCGATCGCTCCAGCATACGCTGCTGTTGCTTGAAGACCTCGACATTGCTTTTGACCTGATCTTCCTGCTTGCTCGAAAACAGCTGTTCATAGCGTCGCTGGCTGAGCAGGGCATTGTAATAGTCATTTTGTTGCTCAAACGCTGCCGAGAGTACAGTTTCGCCCATTAACTGCAAATCCAGATCGCCAAGTCTGCTGGCAGCGATCAACCCTGACTGCAGGGTTGAAACCGCTTTTTCGGTCCGACCTTCTGCCAGCTCCAGCTTGCCTTGCAGGATTTGCGCCTCGGCCTGGATCGCCTCGTTGTTGCTCACGGTGGCCAGCTGGCGGGTATGTTGCAGGTATTGCTCGGCTTTGGGGTAGTTATAGAGCTGCAGGTATACCCGGGCAATATTCAGGCGCAGACGAGCCGAGCGGATATCATGTTTGAGCTGGTTTTCCTGATCCAGGGCGTTGAAGTAGTGGACAAGGGCAAGGTTGAACCGTCCCTGCTGCTCGTAGATCGAAGCGATAAGAGCCAGTGTTTTTGCCAGCGGCAGTGTCTGGTTGAAGTGCTCGAAAAACTCGCCGGCCTGGGTCGCGTGCTCAAGAGCTTTGTCAAAGACCTTGCGTTGTTCAAAGAGGTTGGCGAGTTCGAAGTTAGCTCGGGCAACCTTGGCGCTATCTTCCTGTTCGACGGCAAGCCAGTAGCCACCCAGCAGTCGGTCGAGGGCCAGATCGAAGTGGCGGTGCTCGAGGTAATGGTGTCCGATTGTCAGCTGGTAGTTAATGACCTCGCTGCTGTCATCAATATTCATCAGGTAGCGTTTGGCCTTGATAAATAGCTTTTCGGCCTTGTTCTCGTCGTCGAGGTGGGATTCGATGATCGCTCGCTGCAACAGCGATTGGTACTGCAGTATCTTGACCTGCTTGGTGAGCTGAAGCGCTTTGGATTGTTCAATTTCTTTATCGACCTGATCCAGCATATTCAGTGCCGTGGCACTGTTTTTCAGGTTATCCCAGTAAATTCGGGCGTGGATAAGCCGGGTTTCGAGGGTCGTAAAAGACAAGTCATTTTCGGCCGCTAGCTTTTCAGCTTTTTTGACGGTATTGATTGCCTCTTCAGGCAGATTGAGCAGCGAGAAGGCCCTGGCCTGAATTTGCAAGGCGTTGATGGTGTTCAAAGGGGTCCGGACGGTATGATCGGTTTCGTCATTGACATGGACACGGGACAGTTCTTTGGGATCGCTGAGGCGGCGCTGATCGAGATAGCGGGTGGTCATCTCAAGGGATTTATCCGGGCTGGTTTGAAGCAGCTCATTGGCATCAGCCAAAATTGGCGTGGTATAAATTTTTGCATTTGCAGTAAAGGACGTCGCTAGGATCACCAGCAGTCCTACCAGCCAACGGCTCAGACACATACTTATTCTTAAACCCAAAAAAACAGTAGGTCTTAATATTACTGGCTTGGTGAATCAAGTCCAGCAAAGTACACGTTTTTGCTGGACTTATTATATCTAGGCGGGGTTACTGTCGAGCGAGGCGGAAGTTGTTGCTCGGCGTTTTGCCCTGGTTGGTGCGGTATGGGTTGATATCCAGACCGCCGCGACGGGTATAGCGAGCGTAAACCGTCAGTAGCTCCGGCTGGCAGTATTTCATCAGGTCGGTGAAGATACGCTCGACGCACTGCTCGTGAAATTCGTTATGGTTACGGAAAGAGATCAGGTAACGAAGTAGCTTTTCGCGATTGATCTTTTTGCCCTTGTACGAAATTCTCACGCTACCCCAGTCTGGCTGGCTGGTGATCAGGCAGTTGGACTTGAGCAGGTGGCTGTTCAGCTCTTCGCTGATAATGTCGCCCTCGGCAGCGCCTTCCAGATAGTCTGGATTGAACTCGTAGTCGGCAATCTCGATATCCTGGTTATCGATACACTCACCGGTAAAGTTGACAATCGGCTGGTTGTTGAAGTCTTCCAGCGGCTGGATCGTGACATCGACGTCGGCACCGGCGCAGGCGGTAAGATCTTTTTGCAGAGTATCTGCGATGTCTTGCCAGCTGGCAAATCGGGTCTGGTTGAAGCTATTGAGGTAGAGCTTGAATGATTTGGACTCGATTAGGTTCGGGCTGGATGCCGGAAGGCGGACTTCACCGATAGCGACTTGCGGCAAGCCTTTGCTATTGAGCCAGGAGAGCTCATACAGTGTCCAGATGTCATAGCCGGTAAATGGCAGGTTGTCTCCCAGCGCTAAATCGTCGCGGTTTAGGCTTCGTGGTACCGGCTGAAGTAACGATGGGTCATACTGATCTTTGTACTCGGTGCTCTGACCGAGTGTTAAGCCTGCTAATTCTTTAGCGTCTTTATATTTGCTCATACTGTCCTGGACACACTTGGATTAGAATATGCGAAGTGTACTTAATCTTTAATGAGGTTGCGAATGAATCATCCTGTTGCGGTCGCTTTATCTGACTTTTCGTCCCGTTTTTTACAGGCTTGGCGTGATGCCGGTCAAGGTTTTCCCCGGAGCGAGGATTTGGTAGGGCTGGAATCGCCATGTGTTGAAACCGATTCTGGTTATGAAGTGACCTGGAAACCTGTCGCGCGCGAGCCGATGGGGGACCTCTCCGGGGTAGAAAAAGGGATCGAGCTTCGCCTCCATGAAGATATCAGTGTTTTTTACGGCGCACAGTTCAGCGGCGACATGGCGGCACGGTTTCGCGAGCTGGAGTTTGACCTGTTACAGGTATTTAGCGAAGACGACAGCCTGCGCTTGCAGGAGAATATTCTGGGCCATCTGGTTATGCAGCGCCGCCTGAAACTCAAACCGACGGTCTTTATCGGTGCGCTGGAGGCAGAGGAACAGGTGATCTCTATCTGCAACCTGACCGGACAGGTGATTTTGGAAACCCTGGGCAAGACGACTCGTGATGTATTGGCGGCAGATGTCGAAACCTTCCTGCAGCAGTTAGAACCGGTTGTAAGAGAGTGCTGATTTATGTTCGTTGTTGAGTTGCAATTCGAGTGTTTTGACAATACGACCGTCTCTGCGGTGGATATGGCGGTGAATGGCCTGCTGGATGCCCTGCGCTACAACGGTCAGGTATTGGGACGTGAATTCCCTATTGTGATGGATGAGGGGGTGTTTCGGGTACGTGTCGTCTGTCCGGAGCAAGATAGCCTGCATCCCCAGTTCCACAGTGACCATGTGAAGGCCTGTATTAAACGTCTGAGCCAGGCCAGCTTGCTTGCACCCAAAGTCAAAGTACTGGGACGGGATATAAACTCCGAAGCTGCTGCTGAGAATTTCGCACCATCCTGGCAGGTTATTTATACAACCTATGTTCATACTTGCTCGCCGCTTCGATGTGGTGAAACCCTGATGCCGATCCCGCTGTATCGGATAGCTCCGACACTCAACGGCGATCATAAAGCCGTAGTGAAGTGGCAGACTGAATGGCAGGCCTGCGACGAAATTCAAATGGCCGGTGGTTGCCAGGCTGAACATGCTGCGTTGCATGAGATCCGTGATGTTGACAGTGACTTGTTCAGACGCGGGTGGGATTTGCGTGGCCGTATTGAATATATAACCAAGATCCCGACTTACTACTATCAATATCAAGTTGGCGGACTGAGCCTGAATGACGAGAAAACGCGCCTGTGCCCGAAATGTGGCGGGGAGTGGCATCTTGAAGAGCCCCTGCACGGGATTTTTCATTTTAAATGCGATGAATGCCGAATCGTCTCCAACCTTTCCTGGGACTTTCAATAAGCGCGAAGGCGTATAACAAAGTCAGGGCATTGAATGTGCCCTGACTTTAGGTTGATGATTCTTGCAATGTTGAAAGAAGGAAGGCTAGTGCTGTTCCAGTTGCTCGATTCTTGTCGTCAGAGCCGCGACCTGCTCTTCCAACTGCTTGATACGTTCCTCCTGGCTTAAAGGGGGAACGCTTTTTTCTATCTTGGGAACTTTGGCATTTTTCTTCCAGGCTTGCAGCGCCTTGATAATGAGCGGCATGGGTAACGGCTCGGCAAGGCGAGATTTGATCAGGGCCACTGACGGTTCTTTTCCTTCGGCGATCAGTGACTCGATAGCTTGTTCCAGGGCCTGGGTAATTTCTGACGACATAACGCTTCCTGACGTTGTTGATACTGATGCCTATTTTCGTAGCAAAGCATCCAACTGATCAATCACTTCGCACCAATCCGCATCCTGATCCTGGGATTCTTTGATAAAACGTTTTTGAGATGGCTGCCAGAAGCTGGCTTCTGAGAGCTGCTCGTGTTGGTCGAGGTGGTGCTCGTTTAGAAAAGACTCAATAAACTCCTTGGAACTGTTCATACCCAGTTGGCTGAAGAGGCTAGACAGGTTGTGGTTAAAGGTTTCCATCGCTCACTCCGTCGAAAATAATGTTATTGATCGTTGACGCCCACTTACTTGAGATAAGTATAGAGAATATTTTCCTTATTATATCTGCTGTGCTTGTGCGAGATCTCTTACAAAGGCGTAGGAGATACGTGAGATATGGTGGTGGTAATATTGCAGTGTGTTTTCATAAGTTAATGTTTTATTTGAATTATTTGTTTTGTGACTGTATTGGGGGAAAGTTCGGGCATCGATCATTTCGCTGATACGGCGTTGTTCTGCGGTGAGGAAAGCGTAATATAAACCCTGTCGGAAGGAACTGACGGAACGGAACAGGAAAAAAGCCAAGGAGTTTGGCAGTCTCAGGAAGAGACCGGTGTATCAGGATGATATATCGAACAAGGACTGTGAAGGGAACGCCGAAGGAATCGGTAACAGCAGGCAGGATGTTTGCTGGTCAGGATGACACAAGGACCACTTCAGGATGAAGTCAGGGACACCTCCAGGATGGATGAAGAGAGTCGGGACAGGATGTGCTGACGGGTCAGGAGACCGAAGGACAACTTCAGGACGAAGAATACAAGGAATATGCTGACGGATTACAGCAATTCAACGGAATGATGCAGGGAGCACCATAGTAGCGGGAATGCTGCAAGTAAGACCTAAGGGCGCGACGCAAGTCGCGCCCGCTCTTTTTTTGGGGATCGGCACTGCCCATTATCATATCTTCTGTCGCTATCCGCTGAACCATTTTTCCATCGAACACTCTCATCTCTTATTGAGCTATCTCGCAATATTCGTCTTATTTTTATCGTGAATGATAGATTCATAGATAATTAATTTGTTTATGGCTTGCTGGGTAAATTTTTCTACCAATGAAATCTTTAGCTGGATATGCCCTACTGTGCTTGTGAGAGATCTCTTACAACGGTGTGGGAAATGGTGGTTTTCGCTGTCCCATATCGCTATGTTAAACATAATAAATTCAAAAAAATCAATTGCTTGTGGTTGTTGCATATCTATCTTGTTTTTTTCAGGTTGAAAGTGTGAATTTCACCATATTGTTTGGCCGTATAAAGCGCGTAATATTGTCTGTGTCGAAGGGATACGACATAACGGATTGAAGAAGTTGCAGGATGTGACTTACCTCAGGATGAGGAGAGCCGGCGCGGATAGCCAGTTCACCAGGATGGTACAGGATACGACAAGGATTGCGACAGTAGACGGGATGTCTGCTGGTCAGGATGACATAAGGACTCCTTCAGGACGAAGTTAGGGACACCTCCAGGTAAGGAAGAGAGAGTCGGAACAGGATGCTTCGACGGGTCAGGGAACTACCGAAGGACACCTCTGGGATAGAGGGTAGGGATTACCGTTAAAGGACATAGCGCTTCCAGGATGGATGCAGGGAGCACCTCAGTAGCAGGACGGCTGCAAGTAAGACCTAAGGGCGTGACGAGAGTCACGCCCGTTCTTTTTTGGGCGCTATATACCCAGCACTATGGTTTCAATCAGCTTCGAGCAGAAGTATCCACGGCTTCTATTTCTGTTATCTCATACTTCATTTCCTGCCGCTTAATCGATTACCTCTATTCCCCCGTCACCGTGTGAGAGATCTCTTACAAAGCTGTGGGATAAAAAGGAGAAATCAGTAGGCTGATAACTCTGCTTCGCTCTTAAGTTTATGATTTGTAAAGATTGTCATGTGGTTGGGGTAAAATCTGATAGTGACGGTCAGAAATATTATTTTCAGCTGTGGTTCATTTCTTAGCGGGTTGGCGTAATCTTAATGGTGTCGGAAGGAACTGACGGAACGGAACAGGAAAAAGCCAAGGAGTTTGGCAGTCTCAGGAAGAGACCGGTGTATCAGGACGGTATATCGAACATGGACTGTGAAGGGAACGCCGAAGGAATCGGTTATAGCAAGCAGGACGTTTGCTAGTCAGGATGACACAAGGACCACTTCAGGACGAAGTCAGGGACACCTCCAGGACGGATGAAGAGAGTCAGGACAGGATGTGCTGATGGGTCAGGAGACCGAAGGACAACTTCAGGACGAAGAATACAAGGAATATGCTGACGGATTACAGCAATTCAACGGAATGATGCAGGGAGCACCGTAGTAGCGGGAATGCTGCAAGTAAGACCTAAGGGCGCGACGCAAGTCGCGCCCGTTCTTTTATTGGGCATTTTATTCCGGCATATGATGCGGCGGAACATGAAAATGCATCGCACGAAAGCCTTTCATCACCACATAGCCTTGGTAGGCATCCTGCCCGCTGGCTGAGAACTCAAACCAGTACACCGTATGCCAGTTCCATTTCCCTTTCTTATCTTTGAGCTTATGTGACCCCCTGGCAATAGTGAGTAACTGCAGCCCCAGGTTTTCGCACCGCTGTTCGATAAAACGCTGGGCGAACTCTGTCTGGCGACGTTGTTGCCAGTACAGATATCCAAATAAAGCCAGCGTCAAAATACCCAGTAAGTTATCCATTTCCTACTTATTCCTGTTAGTACATATCCTGATCACGCTTGCCCACGGGCATGCTGTTGTAGCTTGGCAATGGCTGCGACCAAAGCGGGATTTGCCTGGCCGTGCAGAACCTGGAGCATGATCCCCCGCAGTACCGGCAGCATTACCAAGTCGGCAAACAACTGGTTAAACAAGGTCTGGTCCTCTGTTTCTGCCAGTCGCTGTAAAAATAGGCTGGCAATCTCGGTATCTGCGAGGCCATTCCAGCAGCGACCGGAGATGGCTACCAGGATCTCAGGGTGGCACAGCGCTGGTGCGGCAAGCAGATGTTTTAGCTGCTGGCTAAGCAGGGCACTGTCGCTGCCGGAAAGCGCGCGGATCAGTGCAGCGATCAGAAACAGATCCGGTTCGGGCTGAGTGGTTTCGCCATCAAGGCGCTCGATAATTCGCTGGCTGAGACTCTCAGGGAGATCACAATGCTCTAGACAGCCAAGCAAGGCGTAAAGAGGTGTCATTGGCAGGTTTGCCAGCGCCTTGCGTAGCTGGGTACTGTTATTTTCCTGTTTCATGCGGGCGCAAACGTCTGCCAGCCCCTGCAGGCCAACACCTTGCCATTGCTCCCAACCGAGATCGCCGGTCAGGTAATGCTGGGCATGTTCGTAATACTGGCTGGCCGGCAATGCAAGCTGATGACGCAGATGCGCATGGAAGATGGCCATTTTGTCGTCATTGGGCTTGAAGGTGTATGGATTGGCCGCCAGTTTTTCCTGCTCTTCTTCGGTCGGCGTGCTGTTTAGTGTCGCCCCCATTGCCTCGATGACATATTTGATAAAGTCCCCTACGGCAGCCTGTTTCAGTAAGCCTCTTTCATCAAGCGGCAGGCGCAGGAACCAAATCCACGGCGGGTTGCCTTGCTGCCAGAACGAAATGGACAGATGAGCATGCTGCTGCAGTGGCCATGGATAGGGTTGGCGGTTATCTTCGACGGCCTTAAATTGATTGATATCGATTTCGCTGACGCGACGGCCAAGATCATAGATTTTATACTGGCAGCCAGCATTATCCAGTAGTTGGGTCAGGGTATGAAATTTATCCATGGACATCATGTTTACTCCTCAATGGTGCCCTGATTATATACCGAAGCGCCCTCAAGATGCTTGGGTATATGGACTCCGAAATTTAGATGGTATCCTTGCCCGCTTCATTGTTCCGTTTGGGATAGGCAGTTTCTTCGAGGGAGGATAGCGATGGACAGATACCATCAGACCCAACAATTGCTGGAGCGGCTTGAAAGCGTCATGCGGGAGGCGGGGGGTTGGGAGAGCAACTCTCCGGACGCCGCGGCATTGGCCAGTACCGAACCTTTTGCCATTGATACGCTGAGCTGCAGCCAATGGCTGCAGTGGATTTTTATTCCCAGAATGAAACAGCTGGTGGCGCAGAATGCAGCACTACCGACACAGTTTGAAATTTCCCCTTATGTGGAAGAGGCCATGAAGGATCAGCAGGGCAGCATGGCTGTACTGACTGTTACCCGTGAATTAGACCACCTGTTCAGAGCAAAATAACCGATGGAATTAGAAATACTTTATCAGGACCAGTACTTGGTTGCGGTCAACAAACCTGCCGGGATGCTGGTGCATCGCTCGTGGCTTGACCGCCATGAAACACGGTTTGTCATGCAGACATTGCGAGATCAGATCGGTCAGCATGTCTTCCCGCTCCATCGTCTGGACCGCCCGACATCAGGTGTACTTTTGTTTGCGCTGTCAAGCGAGATCGCCGCGCTGATGATGCCAAAATTTGCCGGACGAGATATTCACAAAACCTATCATGCGGTTGTACGCGGCTGGGTGAAGGAAGCTGCCGTGCTGGATTACCCGCTGAAGGAAGAGCTGGATAAGATTGCCGACAAGGATGCGGATCAGGACAAGGAAGCCCAGCCAGCTGTTACCGCCTATGCTCCCTTGGCGAAGGTTGAAACAGATATTCCTGTCGGCCGCTATGCGACCAGTCGTTATACCTTGGTTGAAATGAAGCCGGAGACTGGACGTAAGCACCAGCTGCGCCGCCATATGCACCACCTGAGTCATCATATCATCGGAGACGTTAATCATGGCGATGGCCGCCATAACCGGATGTTCCGTGAAAATTATGATTGTCGCCGATTGATGCTGCATGCCTCGAGGCTGCAGCTTGAACACCCGGTCACCGGGGAGCCGCTAGATATTCGGGCCGGTACCGACGAGGCCTGGAACCGAGTAATGACTGCCTTTGAATGGCCTGTGAGCTTGATGGAAGTCAATGCCTAAACGAGAAAGGTGATGGACTAAATCGCGGAATGAGCACGTTTTATTTGCATCCGGCCAGTCAAGCAGCCACATTAGTTGAATGAAGGGCAAATGGCAGCGAGGCAGGAAGCGATGGCAAAGGTAGGTGTTTTTGTTGGATCTGTGTACGGAGGCGCAGAGGACGTCGCCCAGGAAGTTGTCGGGCAGTTAATCGCCAAGGGACATGCTGCACAGCTGTTTCTTGATCCGCTGATCGAGGATTTTCTGGAGTATCAGAATGATGTGGCCTTGGTGATCACCTCCACGACCGGGCAGGGTGAAATACCGGACAACCTGTTGCCGCTCTATCTCGCCCTCAATGAGCAGTTTCCGCTGCTGCCGGGGCTGGAATACGGCGTTATTTCGATGGGGGACTCGAGCTACGGCGAGGAGCGCTATTGCGGTGCCGGGCGACAGTTTGATGAGTTGCTAGCTCAGCTTCAGGCCAAGTCTGTCAATGAGCGCCTGGATATTGATGCCTGCGTTAGCTTTGACGCCCTCGAGGCTGCGATACCCTGGCTGACGCAGTTCGCCCAGCGAATCACTGAATGATATTTATCTTTCTTTTGTGGCACTCCTGAACACCATCAGGAGTGCAGCTTCGGGTTATTTTAATTTTTCCAGATCAGCTTCGATTTCGGCAATCTTGTGGGTGACGACCTGCTCAAGGTGCCTCAAATCTTTCAGTATTTTCTTCTTAACATCCACATCCGTATGCTTTCGTTTGGTCAGCTGATCAAGCTCATCAATAACGAAAGTCAGGTTACGGTTGATTTCGGTCACTTCTTTATATTCCCGGTTACCGCTATTCACGACCACGGATTTGCGCTGGCGCGGGAACTTGAATTTGACACTTTTGGCAAAGAGTTCGCCTTTTTGCTTGGCAAAGTACACTTTGAGGATATCGTTGGTGGCTTCTTGGCGCAGGCTGTAACGCTCGATAGTTTCCGGGTTTTCGATACCGATACTGGTGAGGTTTGGATACATAGGGGCCTCATTATGATGGACTGCTTCGGTATCAATGTAGCAACTACCGACGGCAGCGTCTTGATGTAGCACTTAATGTGTGGGCGAGATCGAGATTCCCCCGAGCCTCTTGGTCAGTGGTTCGGGGGAGGACGGTATTATCGCTTATTTTACCGCATCAAGGCGGGCGATAAGGGCATCCTTAAGCTGCTGCTGTTGCTCTTCGGTCAGCTGGGCACCGTCTTCGTTGACCAGAATAAAGAAGTCTTCGGCCCTCTCGCCAATGGTGGTGATTTTTGCAGCCTGCAAGCTGACTTTCTGCCGGGCAAAGACCGAGCCGACACGGGCAAGCAGTCCCGGCATGTCCAGGGCAACCAGCTCCATCATGGTTTTCTTGCCGGTTTTGGTCGGCAGGAAGTCGACTTTGGTTTTGACATTGAAATGAAGCAATTTGCGCGGTGCCCGTTTTTTCTTGCGCTCCGACTTCATATGGGTCAAGGCGCTCACCAGTGCCCGGCGAACGGTATTATGGCGGTTCTCGCTCAGCGCCTTGCCGGTCGGATCCAGCACCATAAAGGTATCCAGCGCATAGC
Source organism: Photobacterium kasasachensis (assembly GCF_050336885.1). Classification (NCBI taxonomy): domain Bacteria; kingdom Pseudomonadati; phylum Pseudomonadota; class Gammaproteobacteria; order Vibrionales; family Vibrionaceae; genus Photobacterium; species Photobacterium kasasachensis. Next base: position 42,568 of record NZ_JAKJSH010000025.1, on the reverse strand, counting down.
CATCTTTGCTGTTCATGATCTGGGCGTCATGGACGCTGAGGTTCTTCTTGTCCAGCTCCGAGACCACAATCGCAAACAGTTTGGCTTTGTCCTTGCTGTAGACAAACACCTCGGTTCCGCCGCGGGTGGCTTTCTTGCTCAGCAAGATCAGCGGCTTGTCATGATCTTCATGTTTGAGGATTGCCTCGGCGTGCCAGGCTATCTGTTTATGGGTATGGCGCAGGAAGTAGTCGGCCTTGAAGCGCTGCCACAAGACTTCGATTTCACGCGGGGTAAAACCGTGGCTGCGCAGAACGGCCGAGGCCATTTGCTGGTTATGGCGGATCCGCTCGCGGACATCCGGCGGATTTTCCAGCCCGCGGCGCAGGGCTTTTTGCGTCGAGTAATAGAGTTCGGCCAGCAGGGTGCGTTTCCAGCTATTCCACAGCTCCTGGTTGGTGGCGCAGATATCGGCGACCGTAAGACAGATCAGGTAATCAAGCCGCTCTTCATCCCGCACCTGCATAGCGAAATCGGTAACCACTTCCGGATCATAAATGTCCCGGCGCTGGGCCGTGACGGACATCAGCAGGTGTTTGTTGACCAGCCACTTGACCAGATTTGCCTCGGGGCGGGAAAGGCCGTGCTGGATACAGAATTCATACGCATCGACACCGCCCAGTTCAGAGTGGTCGCCGCCGCGTCCCTTGGCGATATCATGGAAGATCGCCGCCAGGATCAGAATTTCTTTTTTGGCGATCCTTGGGTAGACCTCACAGCAAATCGGGTGACGCTGGCGGTTGTCCGGATCGCTGAACTTGTTGAGATTCTTGAGCAGCCGGACACTGTGCTCGTCGACGGTATAGACATGGAACAGATCAAACTGCATCTGACCGACGATTTGGCTCCACTGGGGCAGGTAAGCTGATAATACCCCGTGTCGGTGCATCAGGCGGAATGCCCGCTGCAGGGCATTGGGCTCTCGGACCAGCTCCATGAATTTTTCCCGGGCTTCGGGAATATCAACCAGGAAGCGATTGAGGCGTCGTCGGGCGGTGCGAAGCTGGCGTAATGTTGGAGCCGCAATGCCCTCTATCTCGGCGTTCCTCGCGACATGCAGACACATATCAAGGATAGTTTCGGGGCGAGCCTGGAACAAAGCCGGTTTGGTTGCTTCGATAAGGTGGCCGCGTAACTGAAAGTCATCGTCCAGCGGGACGGCCTCGGTGACTTGCCCTTTGTTGAGAATAGCCTGATCAAAGAGCTGCAATAACATTTTGTTAAGCTCCGAGACCCGGCGTAGAGTGCGATAGAACTCTTTCATCATCATTTCGACCGGGCGGTTGCCCTCGCCGGTATAGCCGAGTTTTTCGGCTACCGAGGCCTGGTGTTCGAAAGTCAGGCGGTTGTCGTAACGACGTAGCTCGCTGTGCAGGGCGAAGCGAATACGCCACAGCGAGTCCTGGCACTCGACCAGCTCACGGTATTCGGCATCGGTCAGGAAGCCAAAACGGCTCATTTCCAGCAGGCTGGTGGCACCAAAATGGCGCCGGGCGACCCAGCTCAGGGTGTGGATATCTCGCAGCCCGCCAGGGCTGGACTTGATGTCCGGCTCGAGGTTATAGGTCGTATCGTGGTAGCGGGCATGGCGAACCTTCTGTTCCTCCAGCTTGGCCTGGTAAAACTCCTCGCTGGGCCAGAACTTCCCCGAGTTGACTTGTTCTTCCAGGCACTGGAACGTATCGGGATTGCCGCATAGCAGGCGCGATTCCTGCAGATTGGTCGCCACGGTCAGATCTTCAAGGCCAATCTCGAGGCAGTCGTCAAGGGTACGGACACTGTGGCCGACCTCGAGCTTCAGATCCCACAGAAAGGTGAGGAACTCACTGACTGTCTTGCCGGTCGGCTCATCCAGCAGCTGGTCGCTGAGCAGCAAGATATCCACGTCGGAAAGCGGGTGAAGCTCGCCGCGGCCATAGCCGCCCACGGCAATCAGTGCCAGCTCGTTGTGCTTGTCGAGACCGAAGTGTTGCCATAACCGCTGTAGCAGGGTATCGATAAAACCCGCACGGGCTTCGACCAGTTCGGTGACCGGTGTGCGGTTGGCAAATTGCTGCTTTTGCTGTTCGGTAAACTGTTCCAGTACACTGCGCAGGGCTTCTTGTGAGAGAGGCTCTGGGGAGAGCTGCTCCGAGGCTGAGAAAGTATCTGTCATCGCATTCCGTGCCATGTTGTGAATCGGTATGGGTATTACTATAACTGTACAGGAATAAATAGGAAGGTATAAAAAAGCCGACCTATTGGTCGGCTCAGAGGATTAGTTGCGCATTTGGCGAGGAATGCTTTCCCCTGCGCGCAGGGTCAGGACCTCACACCCTGTCTCCGTGACGACGATAGTGTGTTCGTACTGGGCCGACTTCTTGCCGTCACCGGTATATACCGTCCAGTCATCAGCGGCATCAACGGTACAACCGAATTTGCCGGCATTGATCATAGGCTCGATAGTAAAGCACATACCTGCTTTTAGCACCGTACGGTCGCCATTGCGGTAGTGGACCACCTGAGGTTCTTCGTGGAAGTCACTGCCGATACCGTGGCCGCAGAAGTCTTTAACAATAGAGTACTTGTTTAAAGGGTTCTTCTTGTTGTTGTCCTTGATGAACTTCTCAATCGCAGTACCGATATCACCGACGCGAGCACCTGGCTTCACTTTGCGCATACCGACGTAAAGAGCGTCCTGGGTAACGCGACACAGGCGTTTATCAGCTGGCGTGACATCACCGACCAGGAACATCTTTGACGTGTCCCCGTGGTAGCCTTTCGGGCGTACGCTCAGATCAGCATTTTCGTCGTTCGGTACAATAACCGTGATATCGACGTTGATGATGTCGCCATTCTTGAGCACTGCGGGTTTAACCTGGCCGTTGCTACCGATCTCATCTTGGCTGGCCGGGATGCCGTGGCAAACGATGTGGTTGATCGAGGTACAGATAGATTTTGGAAAACCGTGGTAATCAAGCGGGGCCGAGTAGGCACCTTTTTCCAACGCATAATCATGACAGATCTGGTTTAGCTCTTCTGTCGTCACACCTTCTTTGATGTGAGGTTCGATCATTTCCAGCACATCCGCAGCCAAACGGCCAGCGACGCGCATTTTTTCAATTTCATCAGCCGTTTTGATCTTGATGCTCATCCAATCTTCTCTACATTGACTGTTTTCTATTGGATATATGGTAACAGTGAGGACGCTGGATGGAAACCAAGTTTGGTGGCCTCAACTATAATTAGGCTAGATTTTGGTTGGTAAAATATGGTATAAAGCGCGCCGTAATTAGCTAACTTGTGTTTCGACTCTGTTGGTTAAATTGCACTAACTTTTTTTAATCACTCACACATATCGGCACATTCTCCGGGGTGCTCATCAGTCTTTCGCGAGGCTGCAGGTTTGCAGAAATGCAAATCATGGGTCGGTAGAATGGGGTATGTGGACGCCTAACCCCATAGAGGAATATTCAATGGCAACTGTATCAATGCGCGACATGCTTAAGGCTGGTGTTCACTTTGGTCACCAAACTCGTTACTGGAACCCAAAAATGAAGCCATTCATCTTTGGTGCTCGTAACAAGGTACATATCATCAACCTTGAGAAAACTGTACCAATGTTCAACGACGCTCTTGCTGAAATCAACAAGATTTCTGCTCGCAAGGGTAAAGTTCTTTTTGTTGGTACTAAGCGTGCAGCCAGCGAATCAATTAAAGAAGCTGCGATTAACTGTGACCAGTTCTACGTGAACAACCGCTGGTTGGGCGGTATGTTGACTAACTGGAAAACTGTTCGCCAGTCAATCAAGCGTCTAAAAGACCTAGAAGTTCAGTCTACTGACGGTACTTTCGACAAGCTAACCAAAAAAGAAGCGCTAATGCGTACTCGTGAAATGGAGAAGCTTGAGAAGTCACTTGGCGGTATCAAGAACATGGGTGGCCTTCCAGACGCAATGTTCGTAATCGATGCTGATCACGAGCACATTGCTATTAAAGAAGCGAACAACCTGGGTATCCCAGTATTTGCAGTAGTAGATACTAACTCTAACCCAGACGGCGTTGACTTCGTTGTTCCTGGTAACGATGATGCAATCCGTTCTATTCAGCTTTACACTGGTGCTGTAGCACAAACTGTAACTGAAGCTCGTAACCAAGACATCGTTGTTCAAGCTGAGCAAGATGGTTTCGTAGCTGAAGCTGAATAATAGCCAGCTCCTTTAGAGCATCTTAAGTTACCTTGTGTAAGCTAAGTATGGTTACCAGGGGCCTATATCGGCCCCTGATTTTTATACCAAGTATTCAAAACTGAGGATATAACAATGGCAACAGTTACAGCTGCCCTAGTTAAAGAACTGCGTGAACGTACTGGCGCAGGCATGATGGAATGTAAAAAAGCGCTTGTTGAAGCGAACGCTGACATTGAGCTAGCGATCGAAAACATGCGTAAGAGCGGTGCGGCTAAGGCTGCTAAAAAAGCAGGTAACGTTGCTGCTGAAGGCACGATCTTAATCAAAGACGAAAACGGTGTTGCAGCACTTCTAGAAGTAAACTGCCAGACTGACTTCGTAGCAAAAGATGCTGGCTTCCTAGCATTTGCTAACGAAGTTCTTGACGCTGCACTTGCAGAGCGTCTAGATATCGCTGCTCTTCAAGCGAAGTTTGAAGAAACTCGTATTGCTCTAGTTGCTAAAATCGGTGAGAACATCAGCATCCGTCGTGTTGAGTTCATCGAAGGTGCTAAAGTTGGTTCTTACCGTCACGGCGACCGTATCGGTGTTGTTGTTGCTGGTGAAGCTGACGAAGAAACTATCAAGCACGTTGCAATGCACGTTGCAGCGTCTAAGCCTGAGTTCGTTAACCCAGAAGACGTACCAGCAGACGTAGTTGAGAAAGAAAAAGCAATCCAGGTTGCTATCGCTGTTGAATCTGGCAAGCCTCAAGAGATTGCAGAGAAGATGGTTGTTGGTCGCATGAAGAAGTTCACTGGCGAAGTTTCTCTAACTGGTCAGGCGTTCATCATGGACCCTTCTCAAACTGTTGGCGCAATGCTTAAAGCTAAAGGCGCAACAGTAACTAACTTCATCCGCCTAGAAGTGGGTGAAGGTATCGAGAAAGCTCAAGAAATGAGCTTCGCTGAAGAAGTTGCAGCTGTTCAGAAGGGTTAATCCTTCTTGAAACGAACTCCAAAGACCGTAGCCAAGGCTGCGGTCTTTTTACAACTCCATATCTCTATTTGTAAGCCTGGAAGGTAAACCTAATGACCACAAATCCTAAACCGACTTATCAACGAATTTTGCTGAAACTCAGCGGTGAAGCACTGCAGGGCGACGAAGGTTTTGGTATTGACGCGCAAGTTCTTGACCGTATGGCTCAGGAAATCAAAGAACTTATTGAGCTAGGCGTGCAAGTTGGCCTGGTTATCGGTGGTGGTAATCTCTTCCGTGGTGCTGGCCTTGCAGAAGCCGGTATGAACCGAGTTGTGGGCGATCACATGGGTATGTTGGCGACCGTGATGAATGGCTTGGCGATGCGTGATGCGTTGCACCGTGCCTATGTGAACGCTCGAGTGATGTCTGCTATTCCGCTAAATGGTGTATGTGACAACTACAACTGGGCTGATGCGATCAGCCAGTTGCGTCAGGGTCGCGTGGTGATTTTCTCTGCCGGTACGGGTAACCCGTTCTTTACCACTGACTCTGCAGCTTGTCTGCGCGGTATCGAAATCGAAGCTGACGTGGTACTGAAAGCAACAAAAGTTGACGGTGTATTCACAGATGACCCAGTTAAAAACCCAGAAGCTGTTCTTTATGATAAGCTTGGTTACAATGACGTTCTGGAAAAAGAACTGAAAGTGATGGACTTAGCAGCATTTACACTTGCTCGTGACCACGGCATGCCAATTCGTGTCTTTAACATGAATAAGCCGGGTTCCCTGCGCCGTGTGGTAATGGGCGAGCAAGAAGGCACTTTGATTTCGAACGACTAAGCTTCTAGCGAGTAAGTTCTGTCGACACATTCTGAACGGGAGCGCCGGCGCTCCCGCTTTGACCGAATCATTAAGGGTATTAATCGTGATTGATGAAATTAAACAAGATGCGCAAGAGCGCATGGGCAAAAGCGTTGAAGCGCTGAAAAACCAACTGGCAAAAGTGCGTACTGGCCGTGCTCACCCAAGCCTGCTTGATACTATCTACGTAGAATATTACGGTGCCAACACGCCGCTTAAGCAGCTGGCAAACGTTGTTGCTGAAGATTCCCGTACACTGGCAATCACTGTTTTCGATAAAGAGCTGACGCAGAAAGTCGAAAAAGCAATCATGATGTCTGATCTGGGTCTGAACCCTATGTCTGCGGGTACGGTTATACGTGTTCCTCTTCCACCGTTAACGGAAGAGCGTCGTCGTGACCTGGTTAAGATCGTTCGTGCCGAAGCCGAGCAGGGCCGTGTTGCCGTTCGTAATATCCGTCGTGATGCCAATGCTGATGTTAAAGCACTGCTGAAAGAGAAAGAAATCTCTGAAGATGATGACCGTCGTGCACAGGATGAGATCCAGAAAATCACAGATGCTGCGGTTAAGAACATTGATGCCGTGCTGGAAGTGAAAGAAAAAGAGCTAATGGAAGTATAAGGCCTGACGCGCCTTTATTAGCTTGATGAGACTTGAGGCGCTGTGCGTGCAGCACGGCGCTTTTCTTTTTTGAGGGAGATGTATGGCAGAGCATACAATCGAAAATGCACTTTCTGCTGATAATTTGCCAAAGCATATTGCCGTTATTATGGATGGCAATGGCCGCTGGGCAAAAGCGAAAGGCAAAGCTCGAGTGTTTGGCCATAAGGCCGGCGTAGAAGCCGTACGAAAAACCGTCTCGACGGCAAGTCGCCTCGGTATCAAAGTGGTAACGCTTTTTGCTTTCAGTAGCGAAAACTGGCGTCGTCCTGAAGACGAGGTGTCGTTGCTGATGGAGCTCTTCATGACTGTGCTTGGTCGTGAAGTGAAGCGTCTGCACAAGAACAATATCCGGTTACGGATCATCGGTGATAAGACCCGTTTCAGCCAGCGATTGCAAAAAAAAATCGCCGAGGCTGAGTTGTTGACTGCTGACAATACCGGGATGGTGCTGAATATCGCGGCCAACTACGGTGGCCAGTGGGATATCCTGCAGGCGGCGAAGCGCTTGGTGAACCAAGCGGCCGAGAACGGATTGACGGCGGAAGATATTACCGAGGACATGCTGGTACAAGGTTTGTCGACGTCAGGTTTGCCGGAGGTAGATCTGTTGATTCGTACGAGCGGTGAATGTCGCATCAGTAACTTTATGTTATGGCAGATGGCGTATGCCGAGCTGTACTTTACTGAGCAGCATTGGCCCGATTTTGACGAGCGAAGCCTGGCAGATGCCGTTGCGTGGTATGTGAACCGTGAGCGCCGTTTTGGATGTACCGGCGAGCAGGTGCAGGCTTTATTACAAAAATAGTAGCAATAGACAGACAGCAGCACAGAGATGCTGAGTCGTTACTAACATATAATGAATAACGAGAGGACGCAGCTTGCTTAAGCAACGTATCATTACCGCACTTATCCTCGCGCCGTTAGTAATAGCAGGGATTTTTCTTTTACCTTTCCCTGCTTTTGTTTTCGCTATAGCCGCGATTACCATGGTCGGTTTTTGGGAATGGACACAATTTGTTGATGCGAAATCACGCTTGGGCGCGATGTTAGTACCCGCTATCGCCTTAGGCGCATCAATCTTCTTTATGCCGACGGATGTAGAAAGCCTGTCCGCCCTGGCTCTATCGCATCAGACTATGCTGTTGCTCGGTGGCGTTTGGTGGCTGGGTGCTTCCATGTTAGCCATCACTTACCCTTCTAGTTCTTCGCTCTGGTCTAAAGCTACCTCTTTGAAGTACCTTTTTGGCTTGTTGACCCTGCTCCCTTTCTTCTGGAGTATCTTGATGCTCCGTGCCGTAAACTACGCCGAGTCGCCTTATCACGGCGCCAAGCTGGTGATGCTGGTGTGCTTCCTGGTTTGGGCGGCGGATACCGGGGCTTACTTCTCGGGTAAACGTTTCGGTAAACGCAAGATGGCACCTGCCGTAAGTCCTAACAAGACAATCGAGGGGCTGGTTGGCGGTGCAGTACTGGCAGTGATGGTGACCTGGGGAGGCGCAGCCCTGATGGATATTCCTTTTGTCAGCCTGGGCAGCCTGCTGGTGATTGCGGTGCTGACTGTGATTGCCTCTGTATTGGGTGATCTGGTCGAGAGTATGTTCAAGCGTGCCTCGGGCATCAAAGATAGCGGCAGTATCCTTCCCGGCCACGGTGGCGTGCTTGACCGAATTGATAGTTTGACAGCAGCCCTTCCTATTTTTGCTTTGCTTTACCTCTGGCTAGTATGATGTAGCTGGTTGTTGCTGTGTGGCTAACCGCACAGCAGACTTGTCCAACAGGGCAAACACAAGCTTAGCTGCCCCCTGTTTTACTGAGCAGCCTCCTATGGGCTGCTTTTCACGGCTAAATAAAGTGATTTTATGCGTAAGTTAACGATTCTTGGTGCGACTGGTTCTATCGGAAGTAGTACGTTGGCGGTAGCGGCACAAAACCCGCATTTGTTTGAGGTAGTTGCACTGGCCGCTGGGTCTAATAGCCAAAAAATGGTTGAGCTATGCCAGTGGTGGAAGCCGAAGTATGCCGCAATGGCCTCGGAATCCGCGGCGTCTGAGCTCGCCGTGTTACTGAAACAGCATAATATTCCAACCACAGTACTCGCCGGTATTGAGGGGATGTGCCAGGTGGCTGCCCTTGACGAGGTTGATACGGTAATGGCGGCAATTGTCGGTGCAGCCGGGCTGCTGCCGACGATGGCCGGTGTAAAGGCGGGCAAGCGTATCTTGCTGGCCAACAAGGAAGCCCTGGTTATGTCAGGGCAGATGTTTATCGACGCCTGTCAGCAATACGGGGCAGAGCTGTTGCCGGTCGACAGCGAGCATAATGCCATTTTTCAGAGCCTGCCTGCCGAGATCCAGCGTGCAATGGGGCATTGCGATCTGGCCAAACACGGGGTCAGTAAAATTTTGCTAACCGGCTCCGGTGGCCCTTTCCGCTATACCGATGTCTCGGAACTCGAGGCGGTAACCCCTGCCATGGCGATTGCCCACCCTAACTGGTCGATGGGCCCTAAAATCTCCGTTGACTCGGCTACCATGATGAATAAGGGGCTGGAATATATTGAGGCTCGCTGGCTATTCAATGCCTCCCGTGAGCAGATGGACGTGATCATCCACCCGCAGTCTGTCATTCACTCTATGGTTCAGTATCAGGATGGGTCTGTGCTGGCGCAAATGGGGCTGCCTGATATGAGAACGCCTATTGCCTGTGCAATGTCCTATCCTGAAAGAGTAGAGGCAGGTGTAGCGCCGTTGGACTTTAGCAAAGTCGGCGAATTTACCTTCCTGCAACCTGATTTTAAGCGATATCCGTGCCTGAAACTGGCGATGGATGCATGTTATGCCGGACAGGCAGCAACAACGGCGCTGAATGCCGCCAATGAAGAGGCTGTCGCGGCGTTTTTGAATAATCAGCTAAGGTTTACCGATATTGCCAGTGTGAACAGCCAGGTTCTCGATCTGGCGCAAATGCGCGAGCCGGCTGACTTGGAAAGCGTTGTTGAGCTGGATAGAATGGCCCGGACATTAGCACAAGAAGTGATTGGTAAGGTATCTGTATGATGGGTATTTTGTGGAACCTGGGTGCCTTTTTGCTGGCACTGGGGATATTAATTGCGGTCCATGAGTTTGGTCACTTCTGGGTAGCCCGTCGCTGTGGCGTGTTCGTCGAGCGATTTTCGATTGGCTTTGGTAAGTCTCTATGGCGCAAGATCGGCAAGGACGGCACCGAGTATACACTGGCGATGATTCCGCTGGGTGGTTACGTCAAGATGCTGGACGGGCGGGTTGATGATGTGCCCGAAGAGAGAAAGCACCAGGCTTTTAACAACAAGGCGCTATGGCAGCGTAGTGCGATTGTTGCGGCTGGTCCGTTGGCGAACTTTGTTTTTGCGATCTTTGCCTACTGGGTTGTCTACCTTATCGGTGTACCGGCTGTTCGCCCGGTAATTGGTGAAGTGGCTCCGCAATCTATTGCTGCAGAAGCAGGAATTAGCAATGGAATGGAACTAAAATCCATTTCAGGAATCAAAACCGCTGATTGGGAATCCGTTAACATGGCGATGATTTCCCATATCGGTGACCAAGAAATGGTTATTTCTGTCATCGAGCCCGGTACAGAGTATGAAGTGCAGCGTACCTTGGATCTGACTGACTGGTCGTTTGATCCGGAGCAAGAGCGGGTGCTGACATCTTTGGGGATTGCACCTTACTCGCCGGCTATTACTCTTGTTATTTCGCAGCTTGTTGATGATGGCGCAGCAATTACCGCTGGTTTAAGGTTAAATGATGAAATTGTCGCTATCAATGCTGAGCCGATAACGGAGTGGCAGCAGGTTGTTGATGCGATACGCTCACATCCGTTACAGACGCTTGATATCGAAGTGTTGCGAGATGGGGAGCCCGTCAAGTTAACGCTGACGCCAAATGCCAAAGAGCAGCGTGATGGTGAAGTGATAGGTTATGCAGGCTTTGCGCCTAAGGTAGAGCCTTGGCCGGAGTCGTATCGAATTAATTTACAGTTCGGCCCTGTCGAAGCGGTCGGCAAGGCTGCAGAAAAAACCTGGCAACTGGTTACGCTTACCTTTGATATGGTAACCAAGTTGGTAACAGGTGATGTTGCAATTAAAAACCTGAGTGGCCCGATTTCTATCGCCAAGGGGGCCGGGATGACCGCCGATTATGGCGTGGTGTATTTCCTGGGGTTCCTGGCGTTGATCAGTGTGAACTTGGGTATAGTTAATTTGTTGCCGCTGCCAGTATTAGATGGTGGACACTTGATGTTCTTCGCCATTGAAGCGGTAACTCGTCGTCCTGTTTCTGAACGTGTTCAGGATATAGGCTACAGAGTGGGATCAGCCATTTTGGTTGCGTTAATGGCCGTAGCGCTATTCAATGATTTTACCCGCCTTTAATAAGTGCGTTTTTAGCAAGGAATAATCAGAACACTAATGGCGATGAAAAAACTGTTGGTCGCATCACTTTTACTCGGTAGTAGTGTTGCGCAGAGCGCGGAACAATTTGTAGTTGAAGATATTCGTTTCGAAGGCTTGCAGCGCGTGACGCTGGGTGCGGCATTGTTGACTATGCCGGTCCGAGTGGGTGACGATGTTGATGAGCGTGATGTCTCGGAAATGATTCAGGCGCTTTTTGCTTCTGGCAATTTTGAAGATATTAAAGTCTACCGTGATGGCAATGCACTGCTTGTGAAAGTCCTCGAGCGTCCGACGATTGCCAATATTACCTTCTCTGGTAATAAAGCTATCAAAGAAGAGCAGCTTAAAGAAAACCTTGATGCCTCGCGTATTATGGTAGGCGAAGCGCTGGACAGAACGACCCTGAGCAAGATTGAAAAAGGGTTGGAAGATTTTTACTACAGTGTCGGAAAGTACAATGCAACGGTAAAGGCGGTTGTTACCCCGTTGCCGCGTAATCGTGCTGATCTGAAGTTTGTCTTTACCGAAGGTGTGTCGGCGAAAATTCAGCAAATCAACTTTATTGGTAACGATGTTTTTACTGATGAGGAGCTGCAGGATAAGTTCAACCTCCAGGCCGAAGTGCCGTGGTGGAACTTCCTGGCCGATGAGAAATACCAGAAGCAGGTACTGGCCGGCGATTTGGAAACATTGCGCTCGCAATACCTGAACAGTGGTTACCTCAAGTACAAGCTTGATGCGACTCAGGTTGCAATCTCGCCGGACAAGAAAGGTGTGTATATCACCCTGAAAATTGACGAGGGCAAGCAGTACAGCGTGAAGGACGTGAAGTTCCGTGGTGATCTGGCCGGTAAAGTCGGTGATCTTGATAGTCTGGTGACTATCAGTGCCGGGGAAGTCTACAACGGTGCCAAAGTGACGGCATTGGAAGAAGCGGTCAAGCGTAAGCTGGGCGAGCTGGGCTATGCCTACCCGCAAGTGACGACAATTCCGGACTTTGACGATTTAAACCAGCAGGTTGCACTGACGGTCAATGTCGATCCGGGCAAGCGTATCTATGTCCGTAACATTACGTTTTCGGGCAACACATCGACCAAGGATGAGGTACTTCGCCGTGAGATGCGCCAGATGGAAGGCAGTTGGCTGAACTCGAAGTCCGTTGAGCGTGGTAAAGAGCGTTTAAGCCGTACCGGCTTCTTTGAAAACGTTGATGTTCAGACGGTACGCGTTCCGGGTACCGATGATCAGGTCGATATCAAGTACAACGTCAAAGAGGCCAATGCCGGTAATATCAACTTTGGTGTTGGTTACGGTACCGAATCGGGCGTCAGCTTCCAGGCGGGGATCCAGCAGGATAACTTTCTGGGTACCGGTAACCGTTTCGGCATCAATGCGATGATGAACGATTACCAGAAGAACATCAGCCTGGAATACCGCGATCCGTATTTTACCCTCGACGGTATCAGCCTCGGCGGCAAGGTCTACTACAACGAGTTCGAGGCGTCGGATGCCAATATCTCTGACTATACCAACCAGAGCTATGGTACCAGCCTGACATGGGGCTTCCCGTACGATGAACTGAACTTCTTCGAATTTGGTCTGGGTTACGATCACAACAAGATCTCCAATACTCAGGAATATGCCCAGATCGAGAAGTTTAAGGCCATTCACGGCTTTGACCGCGGCGACAATGTGATTGAGCTGGACGATTTTGACTGGTCAGTGTCCTGGACACGAAATAACCTTAACCGTGGTTATTTCCCGACGGCAGGTAACCATCAGCGTGCCTCGTTCCGGATGACAATACCAGGCTCCGATGCTCAGTATTTCAAGGCACAATATGACGTTCGTCAGTACTTCCCGCTGAACGAAGGACATGACTTCAGCTTATTGCTACGCGGTAAGCTGGGATATGGTAATGGTTACGGTACGACCGACAACGGTAGTGATCAGCTATTGCCATTCTATGAAAACTTCTATGCCGGTGGCTTCTCTACCCTGCGTGGCTTCCGTTCCAATACTGTTGGTCCGAAGGCCGTTTACGTCGGTGGTTGTGATGCTGGCGGGATCAGCGGCGGTGGTAACAACAATTGTGCCACGGGTACAGATGATGCCGCCGGTGGTAATGCAACAGCCTTGGCCAGTGCCGAGCTGATTGTTCCGACGCCGTTTGCGTCGGAGGAAGTCCGTAACCAGATCCGAACCAGTATCTTTGTCGATGCCGGTACCGTTTGGGATACGGAATATGATGTAGCTAGCGGTGACGGCCGATATCTGAATGACTATTCCGATCCGTCGTTGATCCGTGCTTCATACGGTGCCGCCCTGCAGTGGATGTCACCGATGGGACCGCTCGTATTCTCGATTGCTCGTCCGATCAAGAAATACGATGGTGATGATGAAGAGTTCTTTACCTTCACTATTGGACGAACATTCTAAAATTTGAGGAGATACTTTTGAAACAGTGGATTAAAGCGGCTGGTCTTAGCCTGGTAATTCTGTCTTCATCGATGTATGCACAGGCAGCTGAAGCAGCACAAAAAGTAGGCTATGTCGCAACTGGTCAGGCTATGGCTCAGCTGGCAAAACGGTATAATGTGGCAGAAAAGCTACGCGGTGAATTTAAAGATCGTATTGACGAGCTGCGCGGCATTGAAAGTCGCATGAAAACCAAAGTCGACAAGATGAAGCGTGATGGCGAGCTGATGAGTGCAAGCGATCGCACTAAGCTACAGCGTGAAATGGCTTCACTTGAGTCTAACTATAAACTGAAAGCCAAGGCACTGCAGGAAGACCAGCGTCGCCGTGGTGCGGAAGAAGAGCAGAAGCTGGTTCAGAAAATCCGTAAGGCCATCCAGGATGTTGCCAAACGTGAAGGTTATGACATGGTTATCGATGCCAATGCAGTTCTTCACGCAAGTCCGAAAGATGACTTGTCTTCCAAGGTGATCTCTGCAGTTAAATAAACGGTAATTATTCAGCTCTGCTGATACCGTCCTGAGCCGAAAGTGTACGATTGAGTTGTTGCGATCTGCACTTTCGTCTTCTTTTATCAGGTGGGTGTTTGGCGCTGAACAACTACAAAGAAATAAGGTAAATAATGGCTGGAATTACTCTTGCTGAAATAGCAGCGAAACTGGGTGCAGAGCTACGCGGCGATGGCACCGTAGTGATTGAATCTATCGCAGGTATGGATCAGGCCGGAGAAGGGCAGATCACGTTCTTGTCTAGCAGCAAATACCGCAAGCACCTTGCGCAATGCAAGGCATCGGCGGTAATGCTGAAAGAAGGTGATCTTTCTTACTTTGAAGGCAATGCCCTGGTACTGAAAGACCCGTATCTGGGTTATGCCTTGATCGCTCAGCTATTAGATACCACCCCTGTAGCCGCTACTGATATTGCATCATCAGCATTTATCGCTGACGATGCCGTTATCGGCGAGGGCGTTGCTATCGGTCATAATGCGGTGATTGAGTCCGGCGCTCAGCTAGGCGATAACGTACAGATTGGTCCTGGCTGTTTTATCGGTAAAAATGCCGTTATCGGTGCCGGTACCAAACTGTGGGCCAATGTGACTATTTATCATAATGTTGTACTGGGTGAGCAATGCCTGGTGCAGTCCAGCACTGTGATTGGTGCTGACGGCTTCGGCTACGCGAATGACAAGGGCGAGTGGGTGAAGATCCCGCAGCTTGGTTCGGTCCGAATTGGTAACCGTGTCGAAATCGGTGCCTGTACTACCATTGATCGTGGGGCGCTGGATGACACCATTATCGAAGATAATGTGATCCTCGATAACCAGATGCAGATCGCCCATAACGTGCAGATCGGATATGGTACCGCGATGGCGGGTGGTACTATTGTCGCAGGCAGTACCAAAATTGGTAAATACTGTATTATCGGCGGCGCGTCTGTGCTCAATGGTCATATTGAAATAGCAGACGGCGTGACGATTACCGGTATGGGGATGGTGATGCGTAGTATCGAGGAGAAAGGTATGTTCTCGTCGGGTATCCCATTGCAGCCAAACCGCGAGTGGCGTAAAACAGCGGCTCGGGTAATGAAAATAGACGAGATGAACAAGCGTCTTAAAACCGTTGAAAAGAAATTGGAAGAAAACAGCTAATTGCTGCCGATTTCATCGCTGAAACAGGCCTGCACTCCGTGTAGGCCGTTTTGCGTTAAAATTATACAGTATTTTAAACTTACTTAGACAGGAATTCAGTTTTGACTAGCGAGAACAAAACGCTAAATATCACAGAGATTCAAGAGCTTCTTCCACACCGTTACCCGTTTCTGATGATTGATCGTGTAACCGATTACGAAGAAGGCAAAACGCTAACTGCGATTAAGAATGTATCTGTGAACGAGCCTCAATTTACCGGTCATTTTCCAAAGATGCCGATTTTCCCTGGCGTGATGATCCTCGAAGCAATGGCTCAGGCAACAGGCCTGCTGGCATTTAAGACCTTTGGTGCACCGGCTGAAAACGAGCTGTACTACTTTGCCAGTATCGATAATGCGAAGTTTCGCAAACCGGTTGTACCGGGTGATCAGCTGGTGATTGAGGTTGAATTTCTGAAAGAGCGCCGCGGTATTGCTATGTTCAATGGTGTAGCAAAAGTTGATGGCGGTGTGGTGTGCTCTGCTGAGCTAAAATGCGCGAGACGAGAGTTCTGATGATTCACGAAACGGCACAAATTCACCCTTCGGCGATTATCGAAGAAGGCGTTAAGATTGGCGCCAATGTTAAAGTTGGTCCATTTAGTTATATCGGTGCGGACGTCGAAATCGGCGAGGGCACTGAAGTTTTGTCTCACGTCGTAATCAAAGGCCCGACGACAATTGGCCGCGAAAACCGAATTTTTCAGTTCGCGTCTATTGGCGAAGAGTGTCAGGATCTGAAATACGCCGGTGAGCCGACCCGCCTGGAAATTGGTGATCGAAATACTATCCGCGAGAGCGTGCAGATGCACCGTGGTACCGTTCAGGATAACGGCATCACCAAGGTGGGTAACGACAACTTGTTCATGGTTAATGTGCATGTTGCCCATGACTGTGTGATTGGCGATCGCTGTATTTTTGCCAACAACGCGACGCTGGCAGGCCATGTGACCATCGGCGATCACGCGATTATTGGTGGTATTACGGCGATCCACCAGTTCTGTACGATTGGTGCTCACTGTATGCTGGGCGGCGGTTCGATTGTGGTTCAGGACGTTCCTCCATACGTGATGGCGCAGGGTAACCACTGTGCACCGTTCGGCATTAATGTCGAAGGACTGAAGCGCCGCGGTTTCGAGAAAGCCGAAATCCGTGCTATCCGTGCGGTGTACAAAGAACTGTACCGTTCGGGCAAAACACTGGCTGAAGTGAAGCCGGTTATTGAAGAGATGGCCAAAGAGCATAAGGCTGTCGAGCTGTTTACCGAGTTCTTCGAAAATTCAACACGCGGTATTATTCGCTAATTATGACGAAGCCACTTCGAATAGGAATTGTCGCCGGGGAAATCTCCGGCGATATTTTAGGTGCCGGTTTTATTAAAGCTGTCAGAGAGCAATACCCGGATGCCGAGTTTGTCGGTATTGCCGGCCCGCGTATGCAGGCCGAAGGGTGTGAAACGCTGTTTGACATGGAAGAGCTGGCGGTCATGGGGATTGTCGAGGTTTTGGGACGTCTGCCGCGCCTGTTTAAGGTGAAGGCGGAGCTGGTGAAGTACTTTACCGATAACCCGCCGGACGTGTTTGTCGGCATCGATGCCCCGGATTTTAATTTGCGTCTGGAGCTGGATCTCAAACAGCTCGGGATCAAGACGGTTCATTATGTCAGCCCGTCGGTATGGGCCTGGCGCCAGAAACGGATTTTCAAAATCGAAGCGGCAACCAACCTGGTGTTGGCCTTCCTGCCGTTTGAGAAGGCCTTTTACGATAAGTTCAATGTCCCCTGCGAGTTTGTTGGCCACACGATGGCTGATGCCATTCCGTTGCAGACGGATCAGCAGGCTGCCAGGGAGTTGCTCGACCTCGATAGCAACAAACGCTGGCTGGCAGTATTGCCGGGTAGCCGTGGCAGTGAAATGGGGATGCTGGCGGCACCGTTTATCGAAACCTGCCGTTTGCTGAAGCAGAAGCACCCGGACTTGGGTTTTATCGTTGCGCTGGTGAACCAGAAGCGTCGTGAGCAATTCGAGCAGGCGTGGCAGGAGACTGCACCGGATCTCGACTTTGTGCTGGTTGATGATACGGCACGAAATGTGATGATGGCCTCAGATGCGGTATTGCTGGCGTCGGGCACTGTGGCGCTAGAGTGTATGCTGGTCAAGCGTCCGATGGTCGTCGGTTACAAGGTTAAACCGCTGACGGCCTGGCTGGCCAAGCGGATGTTGAAAACCAAGTATGTCTCGCTGGCCAATATCCTGGCCGATCGTGAGCTGGTACCGGAGCTGCTGCAGGATGACTGTACACCCGAGAAGCTCTGCGCTGAAGTCGAACGCTTCCTTGGCTCGGATAACAGCGAGCTGATGAATGAATTTACCCGTCTGCATCAACTTATCAAGTGTGATGCGGATAAGCAGGCAGCCGCCGCTGTCCTGAAACTGATAGATAGATAAATGGCAACCATTCTAGAACCCTTTGAGTACCCGCAGGCCAACCTGATTGCCGGCGTTGATGAAGTTGGCCGAGGCCCGCTGGTCGGCGCCGTGGTCACCGCCGCGGTGATCCTGGATCCGAATAACCCGATAGAAGGGCTGACGGACTCGAAAAAGCTGAGTGAAAAAAAGCGTAATCTCTTGTTTGACGAAATCAAAGAGAAGGCGCTGGCGTGGTCGCTGGGTCGTTGCGAGCCAGAGGAAATTGACCAGTTGAATATTTTGCAGGCCACCATGGTGGCGATGCAGCGTGCGGTTGCCGGTCTTGCCACACAGCCTGATTACGTGCTGGTTGATGGCAACAAAGTGCCGGAATTGCCGATGGCGGCGCAGGCGGTTGTGAAAGGCGATTTGCGGGTTGCTGAAATCAGTGCGGCTTCCATCCTGGCCAAGGTCACCCGGGATCGGGAAATGGAATCGCTGGATGCCCAGTATCCGGGCTATGGGTTTGCCAAACATAAGGGCTACCCGACCAAAGCACACTTTGAAGCGTTGGAGAAGCTGGGCGCAATCGAGCAACACCGTAAGAGTTTCAAGCCGGTAAAACGGATCCTGGGTATTGATTGATTTTATTCCCGGGCAGCTTCATGTTGTTGGCCTAATGAGCATAGCCTCAATCGTTAGGCCACATTCGGTGATGATTCTGGCTCTTTGAGCTATAATCCTCGCTTAATTATCAAGAACACATCAAATCTGGTTAGTCATGGCTGAACCTCGCTTTATTCATCTACGTGTCCACAGTGATTTCTCAATGGTGGACGGTCTGTCCAAGGTCCCACCGCTGGTAAAAAAAGTCGCGGCAATGGGGATGCCGGCAATGGCGTTGACCGACTTTACCAACCTGTGTGGTTTGGTGAAATTCTACTTTGCAGCCCATGGTGCAGGCGTGAAGCCGATTATCGGCGCAGACTTCAAGGTCCAGTCTGAGGAGATGGGCGAGGAGCTGGCAGATCTGACCATACTGGCAGCAGATAACGACGGCTACCAGAATCTGACGATGCTGATCTCCAAAGCCTATCAGCGTGGTCATGTTCAGCATTTACCCGTAATGGACAAAGAGTGGCTGATTGAGCATAAGAAAGGGCTGATCCTGCTCTCTGGCGGTAAAAGCGGCGATGTCGGCAAGGCACTGCTCAAAGGCAATCAGCAGATGGTTGAGCGCTGTGTTGAGTTTTATCAGACCCATTTCCCAGATAGCTACTATCTTGAATTGGTCCGTACCGGGCGCCCAGATGAAGATGCCTATCTTCACTTTGCGGTTGAATTGGCTGAGCAGGCTGAGCTGCCTGTGGTGGCAACCAATGATGTGAGGCTGATTTCTGCAGATCAGTTTGATGCCCACGAAATCCGGGTTGCGATCCATGACGGCTACACCATAGTGGATCCGAACCGTCCTAAGCTGTACAGCGATCAGCAGTATTTACGAACAGAAGAGGAAATGTGCGAGCTATTCTCGGACATTCCCGAAGCGCTTGAAAATAGCGTCGAAATTGCCAAACGTTGTAATGTTACAGTACGTTTGGGGGAATATTTCCTGCCAAACTTCCCGACCGGGGAGATGACCATCGAAGACTTCCTGGTCAAGGAGTCTGAAAAAGGGCTAGAGCGTCGTTTGGCCTTCCTGTTCCCCGATGAAGAAGAGCGAGCCAAGCAGCGGCCTGAGTATGATGAACGTCTGAAAATTGAACTCGACGTTATCAACCAAATGGGCTTTCCCGGCTACTTCCTGATCGTAATGGAGTTCATCCAGTGGTCTAAAGACAATGACGTGCCTGTTGGTCCTGGTCGAGGGTCTGGTGCGGGCTCCCTGGTAGCCTATGCGCTAGACATTACCGACTTGGATCCGCTGGAGTTTGATCTGCTGTTCGAGCGATTCCTTAACCCGGAACGTGTTTCCATGCCCGATTTCGATATCGACTTCTGTATGGACAAGCGTGACCTGGTTATCGACCATGTGGCAGAAATGTACGGTCGTGATGCCGTATCCCAGATCATCACCTTTGGTACCATGGCGGCAAAAGCGGTTATCCGTGATGTTGGCCGAGTGCTGGGTCACCCGTACGGCTTTGTCGATCGAATTTCCAAGCTGGTGCCTGCCGAGCCGGGTATGACGCTGGCAAAAGCCTTTGATGCCGAACCGCAGCTGGGTCAGGTCTACGAGGCGGATGAGGAAGTCAAAGCGCTGATCGACATGTGCCGGATCCTGGAAGGGGTGACGCGAAATGCCGGTAAGCACGCCGGTGGGGTTGTGATATCGCCAACGACCATTACCGACTTTGCGCCGCTGTACTGCGATGCCGAAGGGGGGAACCCGGTTACCCAGTTTGATAAGAATGATGTAGAAACAGCGGGTCTGGTCAAGTTTGACTTCTTGGGCCTTCGAACCCTGACAATTATCGACTGGGCTTTGGGAATGGTAAACCCGCGGCTGAAAGCCAAAGGCGAGGAACCCGTTAACATCGCGGCGATCCCGATGGATGATCCCAAGTCATTCGCCATGCTGCAGCGTTCTGAATCCACCGCGGTATTCCAGCTTGAATCCCGCGGGATGAAAGATCTTATCAAGCGTCTGCAGCCTGACTGCTTCGAAGATATGATTGCACTGGTAGCCCTGTTCCGTCCGGGGCCGCTGCAGTCGGGCATGGTAGATAACTTTATCGACCGTAAGCATGGCCGCGAGGCAGTTTCTTACCCGGATGAAAAATGGCAGCATGAGTCGCTGAAAGAGATTCTGGAGCCAACCTACGGCATCATCCTGTATCAGGAACAGGTTATGCAGATCGCCCAGGTGCTATCTGGCTATACCCTGGGTGGCGCGGATATGCTTCGTCGTGCGATGGGTAAGAAAAAGCCGGAAGAGATGGCCAAGCAGCGTGCCACTTTTGAAGACGGAGCTGTGAAGAACGGCATCGACGGCGAGCTGGCGATGAAAATCTTCGACCTGGTTGAAAAGTTTGCCGGCTATGGTTTTAATAAATCCCACTCCGCAGCCTATGCGTTGGTGTCGTATCAGACGCTGTGGCTAAAGGCGCACTATCCGGCAGAATTCATGGCGGCGGTTATGACCGCCGATATGGATAACACTGATAAAATCGTCGGCCTGGTGGATGAATGCCACCGGATGAAGTTGAAGCTGTTACCACCTGATGTGAATAAGGGCCTCTACCGTTTTAATGTCGATGAAAATGGCGCGATCGTCTACGGTATTGGTGCGGTGAAGGGGGTCGGTGAAGGTCCGATTGAGAATATCATCGAGGCACGAGAGAAAGACGGCCACTTCAAGGACCTGTTTGATTTCTGTGCCCGTATTGATACCAAGAAGGTTAACAAACGGGTACTGGAGAAGCTGATTAAATCCGGTGCCATGGATCGACTGGGGCCTAACCGTGCTGCCATGATGGCAACGCTGGATGATGCGATCAAGGCGGCCAGCCAGCATCACCAGGCCGAAGCTTTCGGTCAGACGGATATGTTCGGGGTGTTGACGGCAGCACCGGAAGAGGTGGAACATGCTTATGCCAACATTCCTGAGTGGCCGGAAAAAGTTTGGCTTGAAGGGGAGCGTGATACCTTAGGCCTGTACCTGACGGGCCACCCAATAAACACCTATGTGCCGGAGCTGAAACACTATACAACCTGGCGCCTGAAGGATGCCCACCCGACAGGGCGCGATAAAGTTGTGACCGTGGCAGGCTTGGTGATCGCAGCACGCGTTATGACGACCAAGCGAGGAACCCGAATTGGCCTGATGACACTGGACGATCGCAGCGGTCGGATGGAAGTGATGTTGTTCTCAGAGCCTCTTGAAAAGTATATTGATCTGCTTGAAAAAGATAGAATCGTCGTGGTTTCCGGACAGGTCAGCTTTGATGATTTTAACGGTGGCCTTAAAATGTCGGGCCGAGAAGTGCTAGATATCTCAGAAGCAAGAGAAAAGCACTTGCGAGGACTTGCTATCTCTGTGACAGAGAGGCAAATTGATGAACAGTTTTTTGAACGCTTCAGCCAGGTGCTGGAGCCACACCGTGCAGGTACTGTACCGGTAAATGTGTACTATCAGCGCTCGAATGCACGTGCCAAGTTGACCCTCGGGACTGAGTGGCGTGTAACCCCGGCAGATCAGTTAATCACCGATCTCAAAGTATTGCTGGGTGATAAGCAAGTAGAGCTTGAGTTTAATTAATATAGCCCACAGTTATTAAAGAGATATTACTAATTGTGAGCAAAAGGATTGAAGTGGTATGAGCCTGAACTTCCTTGAGTTTGAACAGCCAGTAGCTGAACTTGAAGCGAAAATTGAAGCACTACGTGATGTGTCGCGTCGTGATGAGTCAGAATCGGTTGATCTAGATAAAGAAATTGAACAGCTGGAAAAGAAAAGCCTAGAGCTGACCAAGAAAATCTTTGGTGATCTTGGTGCATGGCAGGTTGCTCAGTTAGCCCGTCACCCACAGCGCCCGTATACTTTTGATTACGTTGAACATATGTTTACAGAGTTCGACGAATTGGCGGGTGACCGTGCTTTTGCCGATGACAAGGCGTTGGTTGGCGGTATTGCCCGTCTTGATGGCCGTCCGGTAATGATCATTGGTCACCAGAAAGGTCGCGAAACCAAAGAAAAGGTGAAGCGTAACTTTGGTATGCCAAAACCAGAAGGCTACCGCAAGGCACTGCGTTTGATGAAGATGGCTGAGCGTTTCAAGATGCCTATCATCACCTTTATCGACACTGCAGGTGCTTATCCGGGCGTTGGCGCGGAAGAGCGAGGCCAGTCTGAAGCGATTGCAACTAACCTGAAAGAGATGGCCGGTCTGACGGTACCTGTTATCTGTAACGTTGTCGGTGAAGGCGGTTCAGGCGGCGCACTGGCTATCGGTGTTGGTGACTGTGTTAATATGCTGCAGTACTCAACTTACTCGGTCATTTCACCAGAAGGTTGTGCTTCAATCCTGTGGCGTGATTCTGACAAGGCCCCTCAGGCCGCAGAAGCGATGGGTATGACAGCCGAGCGTCTGAAAGAGCTAGAGCTGATCGACAACATCATCGAAGAGCCATTGGGTGGCGCGCACCGTGATGTTGCTGAGATGGCGGCCACGCTGAAAGCACAGATTTTGGCAACCCTGAATGATCTGGAAGCCTTGGATACAGAAGCGTTGCTGGAGCGTCGTTACCAGCGCCTGATGAGCTACGGTTACTGCTAAGTACGTGCCGGGCATGATTTTAGAGCGGGTCAACGTCGGTTGGCCCGCTTTTTTATTGCCTATCAGAAAATTAACCGTTGCAGGCCTTTGATATACTAAGGCCAGTTCATCGACTTCGATAAGAGATTGCCAGAGATGCTGTATTCCCGACTAGCCAATCGTCTGCAGGCTTACTGTGATAGCCCTCAACATTTTGTCTTGGCCCTGAGTGGCGGGCTGGATTCCCGCGTATTGCTTCGTCTGATGGGGCAGTATCTGCATCTGAACCCGCAGCATGAGTGTCTGGCGGTGCATGTTCACCATGGCCTCAGCCAGAATGCCGATGTGTGGAGCCAGCGTTGTCTGGAGTGGGCATCCCAAGAGGGCATCGAGTGCCGTGTTGAGCGTGTTGAGCTGACGTTAGGCAGCCGGGTGAGTGTCGAGCAACAAGCCAGAGAGCAGCGTTATCAGGCACTGCGAAAGCATATACGTCCGGGAGGGATCCTGTTGACCGCCCAGCATGCTGATGATCAGCTTGAGACCGTATTGCTGGCACTCAAGCGCGGCAGTGGTCCGGCAGGGCTGGCGGCAATGGCTTCCAGCACGCCGTTTGCCGATGGATTGCACCTGCGCCCGTTGTTGTCCTCTAGTCGGGCCGAGATTGAGTGCTATGGGCAACAACATCAGCTGGAGTGGGTTGAAGACGAAAGCAACCAGGACACCCGCTATGACCGTAACTTTCTTCGACACGAGGTGACACCGCAGCTGATCCGTCGCTGGCCGGGGATACGCAAGGCCGTTGCCCGGAGTGCGGAGCTTTGTGGTGAACAGGATGCCTTGTTGCAGGAACTGCTGCACGAGAAGCTTCAGCTGGCACTAGGGACTGACCAAAGTCTGTCGGTAGCCGCACTGGGATCCGAGCGTGTCGGTAAGCAGATGATCCGGCAGTGGCTTGGGTTGTTTAATGTCCTGATGCCCTCCAAGGCTCAGCTCGATCAGATCTGGCAGACGGTTGTACAGGCCAAAGCTGATGCTAATCCGCAGCTGTGCTGGCAGCAAGTGCAGGTAAGACGCTTTCGGCAGCGATTATATCTGGTCGAGCAATGGCCGGATATTCAAGATTGGCAACAAGAATGCCAATTGGATCAGCCCTGCAGGCTACCGCAGAATTTAGGCTCATTGACGGTACGCAAAACTGCCGGTGGACAGTTGCGCTTGCCGAAAGAGGGAGAGGTGCTGTCTATCCGGTTTGATCCCGAGGCCATCGAGGTTAAGCCGGTTGGCAGAGTGGGCAAGCGAAAGCTGAAAAAGTTATTTCAGGAATACGGGGTCCCGAGCTGGAACCGTCGCCGAACACCGCTTATCTATTATGGTGACCAGCTTGCTGCTGTTGCCGGATTATTTGTCGTCGAGGCATTCAGCGGGCAGGACTGTGACCTAGAGTGGCACAATGATGCATCTGATGTGCAATGTTAGGCCAAACAGTGCACAATTCTCTAATACCCTGCTTTTCGCTTTTTAGGACAGTTTAATCTGGGCCGGGTATTTGGATAATACAGAATTATAAGAGGACCCAATGAAGAAAGTTCTTGCAATTGCAATGTTAGCGACAGTGATGTCTGCCCCTTCAATGGCTGCTGGTGATGCCGCCGCCGGTAAAGCAAAGGCCGCCGTATGTGCTGCTTGTCATGGTGTTAACGGTGTCGCAATGATACCGGGTTACCCGAACCTGAAAGGCCAGAACGAGCAGTATCTGGTTAGCGCCCTTAAGGCTTATAAGAATAAGCAGCGCACAGGTGGAATGGCTGCGGTCATGCAGCCACAGGCTTCGATGCTGAGCGATACCGACATTGCCAATGTTGCCGCTTATTTTGCGCAAATGAAGTAAGCTGCTCGGCTTTGTAATATGGGGGCTGGTTGCACCTGAATGGTTTGATATTAAAAACCGCTTGCTGTTTAAACAGTGAGCGGTTTTTTTATGAGTTCCGAGAATAACACTTCACTCCTTGTGGCCTGTAAAGCAGTGTTTCCATCTGTCTGTATAGTATTTGTCCAGTTGGTTTCTCTGTGGTTGATAAAATTGCTGGCTGCCATTATTGTACTAGCACACTGATACATTAACGTTGTCTAGGAGTCATTATGAGTAAACCATCCACACTTGGGGGGGCGTGTATTATCGCCAGTGTTTGTGTTGGGGCAGGCATGCTTGGATTGCCAAGTGCAGGTGCGGGTGCGTGGACGTTATGGAGTGTGATCGCCATTTCTTTCACTATGATCATGATGACGCTTTCCGGTTGGTTATTGTTAGAAGCACTTAAGCATTATGAGTTTAAAGCTTCGTTCAATACTGTCACCAAAGATGTATTAAGTAATAAAGTAAATATTATCAATAATTTATCGCTGTATTTTGTGGGCGGAATTCTACTTTATGCGTATATCTCAACATCCGGCATGATTTTCAGTGAAATGCTAGGTGTCACGCGTGAATTGGCTTCTGTTCTGTTTGTTGCATTTTGCTCGGCCTTTGTCTTGCACTCTACCCGTGCAGTGGATCGTATTTCCATTGTGTTGATCCTCTTTATGATCATCAGTTTTGTGCTGGGTGTTTCAGGGCTGGCATCGCATATCAGTGTGCCGGTTTTGTTTGCACAAGGACAAGGTGAAACCCCATACTCGGCCTATGCGTTAGCCCTATTGCCGGTCGCGTTAACGTCATTTGGTTACCATCATTCGGTGAGCACGATGCGTGATTACTACCAAGATGAGCGCCGTGCCAAAAAAGCGATTCTTGGCGGAACGCTAATTGCCCTTATGTTTTATCTGGGGTGGGTGATCTGTATTTTTGGCAATTTACCGCGTGAGGCGTTTGGCCCTGTTGTGACAGCTGGTGGCGGCGTGGATGTCTTGTTGTCTGCACTGACAGCAGCCATCGATTCAAATAGCATTAAACAAGCCCTGCATATCTTTTCCATTGCCGCGATTGTCTCATCTTTCATTGGTGTTGGGTTGGGTGTGTTCGATTACTTGGCTGACTTATTTGGCTTTGCCGATACCAAGCAAGGACGAGTAAAAACCTGGGGGATGACGTTTATTCCGCCATTGGTGCTCTCCTTAGTGGCACCGTTTGGTTTTGTCACCGCGATTGGTTTAGCCGGTGCTGCTGCCACGATTTGGACCTGTATTATCCCGGCGACGTTGGCAAAAACATTACGTCAAAAAGTGCCTGTACAAGAAGGCTTTGTGGTACCAGGGGGAAATGTGACGATTTATGCGGTGATCGCATTCGGGGTACTGACAGCCGCCTTCCATTTATTGGCGATGGCGAATCTATTGCCAGTCTTTAAAGGCTAGTAAATAAAAAACGGAAGCCCTCTGGCTTCCGTTTTTGTTTGGGGACCTTGCCGGCGAATCGTTAGCGGAATTGCTTGGCATCTGGCAGGTAGTCAAAACCGGCAGTGGCCAGTCGGGCAACCAGTTTGTCTTTATCGATACCGTAGTATTTCGCCAGGTTGTCCAGGTCGCCGAATTCGTCGCGGATCTTCATATTGACAATGCTCATCAGCATGATCGGATCCATCGTATCAAAGTTTTTGACGTCCATTATTTATCCTCATGATCACTCATCAGTAAATTGGCTGCGGCAAAGGCAGCACGCTCTCTGACTTCTTGCGGCACTTCTTCGTTGGCGGCAACATAGTCCAGTGCTTTGATTGCGCAGTGGATAGCGTTGGGGATATAACCCAGTTCACCGCCGCCTATCTGGGCATAGGTCATTCGGATTAGCTCGCAGCATTCATAAACTTTCATGCTTTTTCCTTTAATTCGTTAACTCCCTATAGGCACTGGGTGAGCGCCTATAGGGAGTGAACGCCTTACAGCATTACTATATCAGAGTGTTGTATCAGGTGATGATAAAAATGGCCAGGCATCGTGGAGAGTGGTTATTTGTTGCGCTTGTGACGGTATAGCTGACGGTCGGCACGATCGACAAGAGAGGTGGTCGTATCCCCTTTCTGATATTCGGAAAATCCGCATGAGGAGCCAATTTTCAACGTTCGCAGGGTATGATCATCACTCATCAGTTGCTGGACTCGCTTGGCAACATGCAAGGCCGATTTATCGGTGGCAGGCTGGAGTAGCGCGGCAAACTCATCGCCACCAATACGGTAGCAGCGATCGGATGCTCTCACCGCTTGCTTGAGGAGGGTCGCGAAACGTCGAATGACCTTATCGCCATCAAGGTGGCCAAAGCGGTCGTTGACCTGTTTGAAGTTATCCAGATCGAACATTACCAGCACCAGGCCGACATTTCTTCTCTCGCTCATGGCTAGCGCATGTTGGATATCCTGCTCGAAGCAGCTTCGGTTGCCCAGGCCGGATAGGTAATCACGCAGCGCCATATTCTTGACTCGACGATATTCAATCGCATTCATTAATGGCCCGGCAAAAAGGCGGTGATAGGTATGAAGCAGGTTAATTTCGTCTTTATCAAGTGGGTAGGGGGTCGAATATTGCAGCTTGCCAAGTTCGTTGTCACCGAATCGCAGGATAAAGGCTTGCCGATACTGGGTGGCTTCACCACGGCGGATCAGGGTGGAGGTTTCTTCCAGATCCCAGACCAGACGGCTGATATCGATTTGTTTCTCGATCTCCCTGGCAAATATTTCGAATAATAAGCCGAGGTCGAGTTTTCCCTGGAGCTTTTGCAGGATCAGCAGGCGCTGGTCAGCGCCAAGGGGTTTAGCCCTTGGTTTGCTATTTTCCGCAAAAATATTGTTCCAGAGATTCGGATCCATATAAGCGTCAAAAAAAAGGTAAGGGGTTAACTATAGGCAATTATTACGCCATTTCAACACCTGGAGCACTTTTTTATAAATAAAATACTGATTTTATTTTAAAAAGTTGCGAAGGATCGTTTCCTGTTCGAGGGCATCATGGTAGCCCAGCTCTATTAATGCATTAATATATGCGGGCTCGAACAAAATATAGCTGGTAATCGCAGCATCATCTCTCGGACTTAGGCCGGTAAGGCGCATTAATGCCCGGGTCATTGGTGGCATATGGCAGTAGTATTTCTGCGCCAGAGGCTCGAAGGACTTGCTTGGGAAAAGGTGGACGTGATCGACGATTTTCATGTTTATCTTCTGTTGTTCAGACGTTGGCAAGGCGTTTAGCAGCGCATTGGTACGAGACAGGTGCTCAAGATCGGCGGTGAGGGTATCGCTGAAAATCGTATCCATCAGGTGGCCGCCCAGCGCCGCCAAGCCGGGAGCTTTGGTGTGGTCTCTTTCATCAAGTTTCTGGTTGATCAAATCGATGATAAGAATTTTGTCAGCCCCCATTTTGAGGGAGGGGCGCAGCGGCGCAAGTTGGTGGATGGAGCCGTCACCATAGTATGTCTGTCCGAGACGGGTAGCAGGAAAAACAAGCGGTATCGCCGAAGAAGCCAGCAAGTGCTCGGTGTTAATTAGGGCCCGTCGTCCTTTGGATTTCGCCCGGTCCCATTCATCAAGTTCTTTTTGTCCCTGAAAAAAACTGACGGATTGGCCGCTCTTGTAACTGGATACAGTGATAGATATGCCGTCTAGATTTCCGGCAAGAATTTGTTTTTCCAATCGTCCGTAGTTGTTGACCTGGTTGAGCAGCTGACGAAGAGGCCGATTATTGAGCAGGCCAAAGGGCGGGCGCTCATGATGGTCGGCCTGCAGACGGGCAAACCACTGACCGGCAAGGTAGCTGGTCATCCCGTACGGGCTGGCTTTGAATATCCGGCGGCTATGAAGACGAGACCAGATCCATTCCAGCTTCTTGACTCCAAGGCGAAAACAAGAGGCGTAGCTGGCGATCGAGGTGACATTGATGGCCCCCGCAGAGGTACCGGAGTATATCGTGAACGGGCTGTGATGTACTCGTGGGTACCACTCGGAAATGGCCTTGAGTACGCCGACCTGGTAGGCAGCACGCGCGCCACCGCCGGATAATAGCAAACTGATTTTTGGCTTATCCTTTGCCATTCAAATGCTTCTCGGTTTCTTTTTATCTTATATTCAAACTATATACCCAAAGCTGTTGAAAAGGCGCGATACAGGGCGCTTTCCCGGAAATAAAAAAGCCTCCGAGAGGGAGGCTTTAGGGCTATTCAGAGTACTGGCTTAAGCAAGTTTTTGCTTAATGAACTCAACAACGTCAGTAACAGCAACACCTTCTTTGGTGCCGGCACGACGGTCTTTGTATTCCATCTCGCCGTTTTCCAAGCTGCGGTTGCCGATAACGATAGTATGTGGGATACCAATCAGTTCATGATCGGCAAACATCACACCCGGACGCTCTTTACGGTCATCGAACAGTACTTCGATACCTGCTGTAGTCAGTTCAGCATATAACTTTTCAGCCGCTTCTTTTACTTCAGCAGATTTAGCCATGTTCATCGGTACGATAGACACCTGGAACGGTGCAATTGCACTCGGCCAGATAATACCGTTTTCGTCGTTGTTCTGCTCGATGGCAGCAGCAACTACACGGGTACAGCCGATACCGTAACAGCCCATTTCCATGATGGTGTTTTTGCCATCAGGACCAAGAACCGCCGCGTTCATCGACTTGGAGTAGTTGTTACCCAACTGGAAGATGTGACCCACTTCGATACCGCGTTTTAGCAGCAGGGTACCCTGGCCGCATGGGCTTGGATCGCCCTCAACCACGTTACGCAGATCTTCAACCTGACCCAGCTCAACGTCACGACCCCAGTTGATACCAAAGTAGTGCTTGTCGTCGATGTTGGCACCGGCACCAAAGTCACTCATTACCGCCACGCTGCGGTCTACGATGAATGGTACAGGCAGGTTGACAGGACCCAGAGAGCCAGGACCGGCATTCACCAGGCCGCGAATCTCTTCTTCAGTGGCAAACTCAAGCGGAGCAGCTACGCAAGACAGGTTCTCGGCCTTGATTTCGTTCAGCTCATGATCGCCACGGATGATCAGTGCAATCAAATCAGCTTCAACATCGTCAGATGCTTTAACAAACAGCGTTTTCACTGTTTTTTCGATAGCGATGCCGTGTTGCTCGACAAGCTCGGCGATTGTTTTCGCATCTGGTGTATCAACCAACGTCATCTCAGCTGTTGGTGCTGCACGTTCTGTTGTCGGCGCCAGCGCTTCCGCTTTTTCGATGTTAGCCGCGTAGTCAGACTCGGTAGAGAAGGCAATCAAGTCTTCACCGCTTTCAGCCAGTACGTGGAACTCGTGAGAGCCAGAACCACCGATTGAACCTGTATCGGCCAATACCGGACGGAAATCCAGTCCCATACGGCTGAATACGTTGCAATACGCCTGGTGCATTGTCTCGTATGTTTCTACCAGGCTTTCTTTGTCCAGGTGGAAAGAGTAGGCATCTTTCATGATGAACTCACGTGAGCGCATTACACCAAAACGCGGGCGAACTTCGTCACGGAATTTAGTCTGGATCTGGTACAGGTTCAGCGGAAGCTGCTTGTAAGATTTTACTTCGTTGCGAACCATGTCCGTGATCACTTCCTCGTGAGTCGGACCTAGTACAAACGGTCGGTCGTGACGGTCAGCGATACGTAGCAGCTCGGGACCGAATTTGTCCCAGCGACCTGTTTCTTCCCATAGTTCAGAGGGCTGAACCACGGGCATTAACGTTTCGACTGCACCGGCATTGTTCATTTCTTCACGAACAATATTTTCGACCTTACGCAGAAC
Source organism: Photobacterium kasasachensis (assembly GCF_050336885.1). Taxonomy (NCBI): domain Bacteria; kingdom Pseudomonadati; phylum Pseudomonadota; class Gammaproteobacteria; order Vibrionales; family Vibrionaceae; genus Photobacterium; species Photobacterium kasasachensis. The sequence continues at coordinate 11,894 of NZ_JAKJSH010000025.1, read as the reverse complement.
ACGCAGACCTGTAGGTAGCCAGGTATAAAGACCTGAAGCCAGCTTACGGATCATACCTGCACGTAGCATCAGCTGGTGGCTGATAACTTCTGCGTCGTTTGGAGTCTCCTTCAGCGTTGAAAGAAGATATTTACTGGTACGCATTGATGGTATCCGTTGGTTGATATGAATTTGATAAGTAATGGGGACATCCCCGGCCGCCTACAGTGGCGGTAACCGTATATACTACCAGCCATTTGGCTGTTCGCCAAAAGGAACAGGCTGCCGTGCGCTTAATCTTTTCTATTTGTCACAGGCTTGTCCAGCGCGGTGACGGTGACTTTCTCGTCGTCAACGGTGAACTTAACATTGTAGTTGAATAAGTGGACACCATACTCTTTGCTGTCCGGTTTGCCCTTTTTGTAGGCCGGGCGTGGATCCTGCGCCAGCACTTCTTCAATCACGGCCCGTTGCCTTGCCAGCTGTTTTCCTGTCAGCTGCGATTCGGCCCGGGCGGTGAAAGTCACAGAGAGTGTGTCAGGCTCTTCGTCGGCAAACCCGCCGGTAGCCAGAGGCAAGCTGTCTGAGTAGGGGATATAGGGTTTGATATCGATAATTGGGGTGCCATCGACCAGATCGACCCCACCGAGCTCAATCACGATATCTTTGCCATCTTGGCGAATGCCCTTGAATTCAACGGCTGACATGCCAATTCCGTTAGGCCGGAAGGTTGCCCGGCTGGCAAAGACGCCGATACGTTCATTACCGCCAAGGCGGGGAGGGCGGACCGTCGGTCGCCAGCCAGCTTCCAGATTCTGATCAAACAAGAATAACAGCCAGAGATGGCTGAATTGTTCAAGGCCGCGTACCGCTTCGAGTGCATTGGCCTCCCCCTGTAGGACGATTTCCGAGCGTGCGCTCGGTACCAAGCCGGGCTGGCGCGGAACGGCAAACTTTTCTTTGTAAGGAGAGCGAATAATACCGATTGGCTCAATTTGATATGACATCTGAATAACGCCTTTTCTCTGATAGCGCAGAACATACCATAAAAAAGTACTTGACCTGGATATGAGAATTATTATCAAATGATATGTTATAACATATCATAAGCTATGATTAATACAGTAACCGCCAGATGAGGATTGCAAAATGAAACCAGGTATCCACCCCGAGTATCGAACCGTTGTATTTCATGATACGAGTGTTGATAAGTACTTCCTGGTGGGGTCAACGCTAAAAACGGATAAGACAATTACCTGGGAAGATGGCCAGGAATATCCTTATTACACTCTGGACGTCTCTTCAGAGTCCCATCCGTTTTACACCGGCAAGCAGCGTGTGATCAGCACCGAAGGGCGAATGGCTAACTATAGCCGCCGATTCGGGAAGTTTGGTGCGAAGAAGGAAAAGTAGGAAGGAAAGTACAATGAAAGTATTAAGCTCGCTGAAAAGTGCAAAGGCCCGTCATCGTGACTGCCAGATTGTAAAGCGCCGGGGGCGTGTGTATGTGATCTGCAAGTCCAACCCAAGGTTTAAGGCCGTGCAGGGAAAAGTGAAGAAAAATTAGTGCCGACGGGGAAAATTAATGCCTCGATTGGGGCGCATATTCATAGTCGACATAAAGCAAAGAGGCTTCCCTAATTGGGAAGCCTCTTTTATATTTCCAGGAGTTTTGGAAAAGGGCTTACCAGCCTTTCACTACACCACCCTGGAAGATTTCTTGTGCTGCGGTATATACCGCCTCTGACTGATAGGCTTTGACGAATGTCTGTACGTTCTCGGCACTGACATTATCTTCGCGGGCAACAATCAGGTTAACGTATGGTGATTCTTTGTCTTCAACAAATACACCGTCGCGCTCTGGAGTCAGGTTGATGCTGCTGGCATAAGTCGTGTTAATGATTGCCAGTGCGACATCGTCAAGAGAGCGAGGCAGCTGCGCGGCTTCCAGCTCGACAATTTTCAGGTTTTTCTGGCTTTCAATGATATCCAGTACCGTTGCTGTCAGGCCGGCACCTTCTTTCAGTTTCAGCAGGCCTTGTTGCTCAAGCAGCAGCAGCGAACGACCAAGGTTGGTTGGATCGTTTGGTACGGCAATCTGATCGCCGTCTTTTAGCTCGTCAATCGATTTGATTTTGCTTGAGTAGGCGGCAATCGGGTAAACAAAGGTGTTGCCTGCAATGGCAAACTTATATCCCTGATCGGTGACTTGCTGATCTAGGTATGGTTTGTGCTGGAAGGCGTTGATGTCGATAGAGCCGTCTTCCAGTGCCGCATTCGGTGAGATGTAGTCTGTAAACGTGATTAGCTCGACATCCAGGCCATATTTGTCCTTGGCTTCTTTGGCCGCCACTTCCGCTACCTGTGCTTCTGCACCTGCCATAACCCCAATTTTAATCTTGCTGTTATCGACTGCGGTTTCTTTCTCTCCACAACCGGTTAGTACAAGTGCTGATGCCAGGCCAGCGACGGCAAAAAGATTCTTAAGATTAAACGCCATGTAACTTCTCCTTAAAGCGGGGGTTTTCCGTAATACTAGATGGTAATTATTAGTTAATGTTTTTTTCTGTTTAGCGGTGGTCGACGCGCTTGACCAAATGGTCGCCAGCCGACTGAATGATTTGTACCAGGATCACCAGCATCACTACGGTGATCATCATGACGGTGCCATCGAAGCGCTGGTAGCCGTAACGGATACCGACATCGCCCAGACCACCGCCGCCGACGGTACCGGCCATTGCCGAGTAGCTGACTAGCGTAACCAGGGTAATGGTAACGGCATTGATGATGCCCGGCAGCGCCTCCGGCAGCAGGACTTTGTTGATGATTTGGCGTGGCGTCGCGCCCATTGCCTGAGCAGCTTCAACCAACCCTGTCGGTACTTCCAGCAGTGCGCCTTCGACCAAGCGGGCAATAAAAGGTATTGCGCCAACTGTCAGCGGGACAATAGCTGCTGCAGTGCCGATAGAGCTGCCGACGACAAAACGGGTAAACGGGATAATGGCAACCAGCAGAATGATAAACGGGATTGAGCGGCCAATATTGGTGATTGTTCCCAGGAGCTTGTTCAGCGCCTTGTTCTCCAGCAAGCCGCCATCTTTGGTCAGATGGAGGGCAACACCGGCAGGAATGCCGATCACAAAGCCAATCAGACCGGAAGCAAAAACCATTACCAGTGTTTCGCCCAGAGCATCAATCAGCAGGTAGGTCAGGCGTTCGTTGGCTTGCCACCAGTTAGCAATAGACTCAAGCAACATATCCCAATACCTCTACATTAACTTTGTGATCACGAAGGAAAGCAATGGCTTGTTCTGCGGCCTGCTTTGTTCCAAATAGCTCGGCCAGCATCAGGCCGAATTTCACGCCGCCGGCATAGTCCATATCTGAGCTTAGAATGCTGATATCAATATTGAACTCACGGGCAACCTGGCTGATCAGCGGGGCGTCAACCGATGCGCCGGTGAACTCAAGGCGTACTAACGGGTAGCTGTTTTCGATGCGTGTATCGACCAGGCGTGACTTGTAGTCTTCGGGGATCGATAAATCCAGTGTCGAGCGGATGAAGTTGCGCGCCAGTTCTGTTTTGGGATGGGCAAATATTTCGCCGACCGGGCCTTTTTCAACCAGCTCGCCGTCACCAATAATCGCCACTTCGGCACAGATGCTTTTAACCACGTCCATTTCGTGGGTGATCAGCAAGATAGTGAGATTAAGCTTGCGATTGATTTCTTTTAGCAGTTCAAGAATAGATTGAGTGGTCGCCGGATCCAGGGCGCTGGTTGCTTCATCGCAGAGCAGAACCTTGGGGTCGGACGCCAGTGCCCGGGCAATGGCCACTCGCTGTTTCTGGCCGCCACTTAAGTTTGACGGGTAAGACTCGCTTTTATCCGCCAGTCCAACCAGTTTCAGCAGTTCGTTGACCTTGGCTTTGATCTCGGCTTTTGTGCTACCGGCAAGTTCCAGCGGCAGAGCAATATTGTCAAAAACGGTACGGGAAGAAAGCAGGTTGAAATGCTGGAAGATCATCCCGATTTTTCGGCGGGCCAGTGTCAGTTCCTGATTGGAAAGCTGAGTGAGATCGATACCGTCAACGATAACATGGCCGTTAGTTGGCTTTTCCAGCAGATTGACACAGCGGATCAGGGTACTTTTTCCTGCACCGGAAGACCCTATAACGCCGAAGATGGTGCCTTGCTCAATGGTAAGATTGATATCACGCAGCGCGTTGATTTCCTTCTCCCCCTGATAGAACACTTTATTTACTCTGTTTATTTCTATCATCGAACTTCCTAAACCGAATACCTGCTGCCTTGGCAATTTTTACAAGGCTAAAAGCTTGTAAACACTGGTATATCGTAATGCTATTTGTTGTATTTACTTTGTCATTGTTTTGTGCGAAAAGTGTTTATCAATCGCATCTGTTGTTGATGCTAGGGTGTCTAGACGGCTAAGTCAATAGATATTTTTACGTCTAGACGTCCAAATGGCTTTGTGGCTATAAGATAAACAGATGAATCCCAGCCGTAGCCATGCGATAATTTGCCTTAATATATATAGACAGAGGGCTGACTTTTGGCCAAACCAGCAGTTTTTATCGATCGTGACGGCGTGATTAATGTCGATCATGGTTATGTTCATACCGTTGATGATTTTGAATACGTTGAAGGTGTATTCGAAGCATGTAAGAAATTCAAAGACATGGGATATCTGCTTGTGCTGGTGACCAACCAGGCCGGTATTGCCCGTGGTATGTACACCGAAGATGAATTCCTGACTCTGACCGAATGGATGGACTGGAACTTCGTCGATAACGGTGTGGAGTTTGACGGTATCTATTACTGCCCTCATCACCCGACAGAAGGTAAGGGTGATTACCTGCAAGACTGTGAATGTCGCAAGCCAAAACCTGGTATGTTTATCTCTGCCCGTGATTTCTTGAAAATCGATATGGCAAATTCGGTCATGATTGGCGATAAAGCCGATGACATGAAAGCCGCGGGTGCTGCCGAGGTGGGAACCAAGATACTGGTTCGCTCCGGTAAGCCTGTGACCGAAGAAGGTGAAGCGCTGGCCAGCGTGGTACTGGACAGTGTGGCCGATGTCCCGGCGTGGCTGGCTGCTCGGTAATGCCGAACTTTTGATAGTCTCCCTAAATGGAAGGTCGCAGTCGCGGCCTTTTTTAATGCCTGCAATATGGCCTCGTTTATGTTGCCGGTGACCGCCTGTCTACTCTCATTGTGTTGATTGAAAAGCTGAAATCTCTCCTTGCTGCTATCTTTTAAATATTAGGGAGCATTACTCGCACGCAGTCAGACAAGGAGTTAGTCGATACATGCTGTCGTATTTCTTGCATCGTATGGCCTTGGTAATACCGACGTTTCTTGGCATAACCGTCCTCATTTTTGCCATTACCCGTCTGGTGCCGGGCGGGCCGGTCGAGCGAATGCTGGCCAATATGCAATTTCAGGGCGACGGCGCTTCGGCGATGACCACGGCGGGTGGAAGCTCAGCGTTGTCGGACGATCAACTGGCCCAGCTGAATGCCTTTTACGGTTTGGATAAACCGGTTCATCAGGCCTACTGGGATTGGCTCAGCAAGCTGGTGCAATTGGATCTTGGCGAATCAACCCGGTATTACGAGCCGGTCACCGAGATGATTGCCGAAAGACTGCCTGTCTCGCTCTTTTATGGCGGGATGACGTTTTTTATCAGCTATTTTATTTCCATCCCGCTGGGTTACTACAAAGCGGTGAAGCATGGTTCGGCCTTTGATTCCGGCTCTTCTATTTTAATTTTTATTGGCTATGCCTTACCGGGCTATGTGGTTGGTGTCCTGCTTATTACCCTTTTCAGTTATCACCTGGAATGGTTTCCGATGGGCGGCTTTGTGGGCGATGATTTCGAGGACTACGAGACGTTTGCGGAAAAGGCCTCTGATCTTCTCTGGCATGCCATCCTGCCGCTGATTTGCTACTTAATCGGTGACTTCGCCACCCTGACAATGACGATGAAAAACAACCTGATGGAGAACCTGTCGTCAGACTATATCCGTACGGCCATCGCCAAGGGGCTGCCTTTCCGGACGGCGGTACGTCGCCATGCGCTTCGTAACAGCCTTATTCCGATCGCCAGCCACTTTGGCAACTCGTTGCTTTTCTTTATGACAGGATCGTTTTTGATCGAGGTGATCTTCAATATCGACGGGATCGGTCTGCTTGGTTATGAATCGATCATGCAGCGTGATTACCCTGTTGTGATGGGGATTGTCGCGATTAATGCAGCGATGCTGATGGTTGGCAATATCCTGTCGGATATCTGTGTCGCGCTGGCTGATCCGCGAGTGCGGTTTGGAGCGTGACCAATGAGATTGAACCCCCTGACCCTCAAGAAAATAAGGCGTTTCAAAGCCATAAAGCGCGGGTACTGGTCTTTTGTCGTGCTGTCGCTGTTGCTGGTGATGTCCCTGTTTGCCGAATTGCTTATCAACAGCAAGGCATTGGTTGTCAGGTATAACGGTGAATTTACCTTTCCGGTGTTTAGTGCGGTGAAGTCGGGGACGGACTATGGCCTCGGTTTTAGCAATGAGCCGGATTATCAGGCGATGAGCCTGGCATTTTCAGCCCAGGGTAGCGATAACTTTGTCCTCATGCCGATTGTGCCATGGAACCCCTACGAGCAGGATTTCAGCGGCGATTATCCACCGACAGCACCGAGTTTTGAAAACAGGCACTTTCTCGGCACTGATGTGATAGGCCGCGATATTCTTGCGCGTCTGGTTTATGGCTTCAGAACCGCGATGGGGTTTGCGCTTTTGACGATGACCATTTCCTATGCCATCGGAACGGCGGTGGGCTGCGCCATGGGGTTCTGGGGCGGTAAATTTGATTTGTTTGTCCAGCGTCTGATTGAAGTGTGGTCAATGGTACCGTTCCTGTACGTCATCATGATTCTAGTGTCGATCACACAGCCCACCTTTACCTTGTTTGTTGCCATCAATGTGTTGTTCGGCTGGATGGGCATGACCTGGTACATGAGAACGATGACCTACAAGGAATCGGCGCGCGAGTATGTCCTGGCGGCCAAAGCGCTGGGGGCCTCAACGGCCCGGATCATCTTTCATCATATTCTTCCTAATACCATGGTGATGATAGTGACGCTGGCCCCGTTTACGATTGCTGCCAATATCACGGCGTTAACGGCACTGGATTATTTGGGGCTAGGGCTTATGCCGCCCACGCCGAGTTGGGGTGAATTGCTTCAGCAGGGCAAATCAAACCTGGATTCGCCCTGGATTGTTACCTCGGTGGTGACGGCAATTGTGCTGGTATTGATCATGGTGACTTTCATCGGGGAGGCGATACGCGCGGCCTTCGATCCCAAGAAGTTCACTCGTTATATTTAATGACCGCTAACTCAGGATGTGAAAATGGATAAGAGTATAAAGCTTTCCTTATTGTCAGTTCTCATGGGGTTGAGCTGTGTAGCGAATGCAACGAACACGGCTGATGGCGTTAATGCCAGCGAGTTACCCGAAGGGTTGGTGTGGATATCAAATATGAACGAGCCGCTGTTTGCCTCGGAGCAGGCGAAACGAGGCGGTACGTTCCGAACGTTTATGGCGAGCTTTCCGCAAACTTTACGCAGTGTCGGCCCGGATGCCAATTCAGGGTTGAGACATTATTTTATGGACGGCATGCCCAAGCTGGCGGCCAGACACCCTAACACCGGAAAGTGGATCCCCCAACTCGCTGAGTCATGGGCATTCGGCAGCGATTACAAAACGGTCTATTTCAAGCTCAACCCCGCGGCAAAGTGGTCTGATGGTGAGTCTGTTACTGCCGATGACTATTTGTTTATGCTGAAATACTATCGCTCGAAAGACATCATTGACCCCTGGTACAACGACTTCTTTACCAACACCATCGATACCGTCATTAAATATGATGATCATACTATCGCCATCATTGCCATGACGGCCAAGAGTAATGATGAGCAGATGGTCATGATTAACTTACCCAGCAATGGCCTCCAGCCACGCCCCGTGCATTTCTTTAAGCCTGACAACGATAAAAACAAGGATGGCATCGACGATAATTTTGTTCGCAAGTATAACTTCAGGAGCGAGCCGACAACGGGGGCGTATTATCTCGACAGCGTCAAAAAGGGAAAAAGCGTGACCTTCAGGCATGTCGGCAAGGATTGGTGGGGGTACGGCAACCGCTATTATCAGAACCGGTACAATGTCGATAAGATCCGGCTTCGCGTGATCCGGGATAATGACATCGCCCGCAAGCATTTCGAAAAAGGTGATCTGGATACTTTTGGTCTGGTACTGCCGCATCTTTGGCATGATAAATCAGGCAGTCAGCCATATAAGAAAGGGTATATTCATAAATTCTGGGGCTATAACCAAGTTGCTCAAGGGGCTGGTGGTATATGGATAAATACGGCAAAGCCCTTGCTGGATAACATTGAAGTCCGTAAAGGGCTAACGTATGCGACTGACTTTGACGGGATGATCAAAAATGTGCTGCGAGGGGACTATGTTCGCAAGCCCCATGGGCTTGGTTTTGGCCATGGCGAATATGATCGCGGGGATAATAAGCCGACGGCGTTTAATCCGCAGCTGGCCGCAGAGCTTTTTGCCAAAGCCGGTTTTGAGACAATTGGCCCCGATGGTATTCGCGTCAATAGTCAGGGGCTGCGGCTGAGTTTTGCGGTGACCTATGGCTACCCTGTCTGGTCGCCGCGTATTGCCTATCTAAAAGAGCAAGCGAAGCAGGCGGGCCTGGAACTGACCCTGAACCTGGTCGACGGCTCCGCAGCGTTTAAATATATTCTGGAAAAGAAACACGATCTTGCCTTCTTGAATATGGCAGGAGGGGAGATCCCGGCATACTGGGAATATCTTCACTCCAAAAATGTGAAGCCCCAAACAAACAATCATACCAATTACAGCTCACCGGCACTTGATGAACAGATTGAAGCCTTCAAAGCTGAGTTTGATGTCAGTAAGCGGTATCAGATCTCTCATACGATCCAAAAAATGGTTACTGACGCCTTTATTATTGTTCCGGGTTATATGGTGCCCTATACCCGAGAAGCGCACTGGCGCTGGGTTCGATATCCTGTACCGGGAATGACCAAGAAAACGGAATCCATGTTTTATCCGGTCGAGCTCGGGACTTTTTGGATTGATACGGACATCAAAAAAGAAACTAAGGCGGCAATGAAAAAAGGTCGCGCCTTCGAGCCCGTGACGGTGATTGACGATACCTACAAGCTGTAACAGGCCAAGCAAAAGCGATGAAAGGGGAGGCGGTATGTCTTTAGATGCCATTTTAAGTGTCAGGGAGCTTGAAACAGAATTTATGACAGATGATGGAACATCGAAGATCCTGCACGGAGTCAGTTTTGATGTGTTCAAAGGGCAGACTCTTGGCTTGGTCGGCGAGTCGGGCTGTGGAAAAAGCGTTACCGCATTGTCGGTTCTGGGGTTGCTCCCCAAGCCCTATGGTTATGTAACTGGTGGTCAGGTGTTATATCGCGGCACTGATTTACTGCAGCTGCCGGCAACCGAAATGTATGCCATGCGGGGAAACCGGATTTCTATTATTTTTCAGGATCCGATGACAGCGTTAAACCCGGTGTATTCCGTTGGCAAGCAGCTTAACGAGGTGCTTGAGTTGCATCGCCCTGAGCTAAGCAAGAAAGACAGAATGGCTTATTCGCTGGAAATGCTCAATAAGGTGCGTATTCCGATGCCGGATAAAAGGCTGAAGGAGTACCCGCATAACTTATCTGGAGGGATGCGGCAGCGGGTAATGATAGCCATGGCGTTGGCCTGCAGGCCTGACATTCTTATTTGTGATGAGCCGACGACGGCTCTTGATGTGACGGTACAAGCCCAGATCCTTGATCTCATGATTGCATTGCAGGAAGAAACTGACATGGCCATGATCTTTATTACGCACGACTTGAGTGTCGTTGCTGAAATTTGCGATGACGTGGCGGTAATGTATGGCGGGCGCATTGTCGAACAAGCCAACGTTTATGACTTGTTTGACAGCCCTCAGCACCCCTATACCGAACGACTGCTGGGGCTGATGCCAAGCCTTAATAACGAGCCGAAGCAGCCGATAGAAATTAAACCGATCGATCCCGAACTGTTTCCGGAGTTCAAGGGGTAGGCAAAGGGTATTTATATGGATGAAATCCTCCGTATTGAAGGACTCAAGCAACATTTCGTCTCTGGAAAAGGGATCTTTAAATCTGGATATGTCGTTAAAGCTGTTGATGGTGTCTCTTTTTCTGTCTCAAGGGGAGAGACCCTTGGCTTAGTCGGTGAGTCTGGTTGTGGGAAAAGCACATTGGGGCGAACCATCCTCAAGCTGTATGAGCCGACAGAAGGCAAGATCTACTTTGAGGGGCTGGATATCACGGCATATTCGGTTAAAAAGACGCGCCCACTTCGCAAAGACATGCAAATCGTCTTTCAAGATCCTATGGAGTCACTTAACCAGCGTCATACTGTTGGTATGATTTTGGAAGAGCCCTTTATCATTCATAACATCGGCACACCAAAACAACGTAAGGAATGGGTAAAAGAGCTACTGGTAAAAGTTGAATTACCTGAAAGTGCAGTTCTGCGTTATCCGCATGAGTTTTCCGGAGGCCAGCGCCAGCGTATTGGTATCGCACGTGCGATTGCATTGAAACCCAAATTATTAATCTGCGATGAGTCTGTGTCTGCCTTGGATGTATCGGTACAGGCACAGATCCTGAATTTGCTGCTCCAGCTACAACAAGAGATGGATTTAGCCATGATTTTCATCTCCCATGATTTGTCAGTGGTCAAGAACATCTCTGACCGCGTTGCAGTGATGTATCGAGGAAAAATTGTTGAGCTTGGCGGGGTAAAAGAGATCTATGAATCTCCTCAGGCGGATTACACCAAGACTTTATTAGCTGCAATTCCTGTTACCCACCCAAGAGAACGCACCCGAAAAAAGCCTGCCAGAGTGAATGAACATGTTGCCTGACGACGAACAAGCTTCTCGTCAGTTGTTTTTCTGTGCTTAAAGTGGCCTGCTTTCCCTCTTTTGGCTAAAGTTTGTACGGTTAGTCGCTTGTGTGTGGTTTTTTTTAAAATCGCGCTTGCCAACACGATCGAACTCTCTATAATGCGTCTCCGTTGTCACGACAAAGCACTGATTCAGAGCGGTCGTGATTAACATTGTTCTTTAACAATTTGACCATGCAATCTGTGTGGGCACTCGTGAAATGAATAGTCAAAAAAGATTATATCAATGAAACTGAGTGACCAATTGATACTTCGGTATCAGCACAGTCAATTCATTCATTACTTCGGTAATGAATTAACAGTATTCATTGAGCCGGTTCTTAGAACTAACAAAACTTTAATTGAAGAGTTTGATCATGGCTCAGATTGAACGCTGGCGGCAGGCCTAACACATGCAAGTCGAGCGGCAGCGACAACATTGACCCTTCGGGTGATTTGTTGGGCGGCGAGCGGCGGACGGGTGAGTAATGCCTGGGAAACTGCCCTAGTGTGGGGGATAACCATTGGAAACGATGGCTAATACCGCATAATCTCCTTTCTTTAGGTAGAGGGGAGCAAAGCGGGGGATCTTCGGACCTCGCGCGCTAGGATGTGCCCAGGTGGGATTAGCTAGTTGGTGGGGTAACGGCTCACCAAGGCGACGATCCCTAGCTGGTCTGAGAGGATGATCAGCCACACTGGAACTGAGACACGGTCCAGACTCCTACGGGAGGCAGCAGTGGGGAATATTGCACAATGGGGGAAACCCTGATGCAGCCATGCCGCGTGTGTGAAGAAGGCCTTCGGGTTGTAAAGCACTTTCAGTCGTGAGGAAGGGTGTGCAGTTAATAGC
>NZ_JAKJSH010000024.1:0-90070 GCF_050336885.1 Photobacterium kasasachensis | reverse complement strand
GCCCGAAGGTCCCCCTCTTTGGCCCGTAGGCATTATGCGGTATTAGCTATCGTTTCCAATAGTTATCCCCCACACTAAGGCATATTCCCAGGCATTACTCACCCGTCCGCCGCTCGCCGCCCATAATTTCCACCGAAGCTTCTATCATGTCGCTGCCGCTCGACTTGCATGTGTTAGGCCTGCCGCCAGCGTTCAATCTGAGCCATGATCAAACTCTTCAATTAAAGTTTTGTTGTTACCGAAGTAACGGCTCAATGAATACTGTTAATTCATTACCGAAGTAATGAATGAATTGACTGTGCTCTTATTGGTTTTCACTTTTGAAAAAGTAAAACAAAACAGCTCAAGGCTGTACCAACTTGAATTGGTCACTCAGTTCACTGATAAATCTTTTTGACTAATCATTTCACGAGTGCCCACACAGATTGCATGGTCAAATTGTTAAAGAACGTTGTTATCTCGACTTTCTAACGAGTAGTTTGTCGTGACAACGGAAGCGAATTATAGGGAGATATTTGGAAGAGGCAATAGTTTTTTTAAGAAAAAACACCAAGCGAACAAAGTTTATACAGCGACCCTGTTTTTTGTATAAATCAGAGACAAGACTCGATCTAATTAAACTTGGTTCGCATCGTTGATAATGCCAAGCTTTGCTTTTCATCCCGCCTATCAGACCATGTCACTGTAGTCTGCAATTGCTTCGCATCACCTGACATTACTGATTTATATGTCCGCACCCAATCATAAGTCCCTTCGGCACGGCTAATAGTGCCGCCGGCACCAGAGATAGAGGCAAAACTCAGGCTCTGAACATACTGCATGTCATTTTCAGCTATCTGCAAGGCAACCAACCCCATCTGTACATACTCACTTTTACGCTCAAGGAAAGTTTGCATTTTAACCAAACCAAGAGTCGCGATAGCCACGACAGACATGGCAACGACAACTTCCACCAGCGAAAAACCGTAATCCCTTCTTTGCAGATGACTAATCACGCCAGGTTCCTTCTTTCCATTTAACGGCGCTGCCACCGGGTGTCGCGCCTCCCCCCGGAGAGATAATACCTTGCCACTTGCTAATATCGTATTCAGCCCAGAGCGAGCCAAACACTTCAAAAACTAAATCAGGCATATCCACTGCCAGCCCACCAAACGCATAAAGGGCGCCGTGAGTATAGAAGGCTTTATTTTTATAAGCCGCACTATGAGCAGAACTCGAGCAAAATCCCGCCTTCTCACAAGAGGTAACCATATCAGCCGTCATCACGCTATCCGCTCGATCTCCAGTTTTAAACTGATAGACCAATCCTGAAATACCCACCTGCCCTGCCGAATAAATAATGCCGTCGCGTACAACGATCATCACTTCCATGTCAGGCTTATTATCTGCTGGCGTATTCAAATCTATCGGCATCCCATCTGTTGCTGGTTTGTCACTACTCCCTAGATTACAACTGCCATCAATCCAGATACGTTTAGCTCCATTTTTATAAGCCTCATTAATTTTATCGGCACAGTTTTCAACCATCACACTGGTGTTATCCTTGTTAATGATGGCTGTCTGATTTCCCGTAAATTGTGAGTCCCGCACTTCTTTCCATTTATCTCTAGTCACCCCAAACAAGTCTTTGAACATATCCATTGCCGGGTCTTCATTAATATCGTTCGCCAGGTACTCCCCCTCTCTTGTCCCCACCATATTGAAGCTCTGATATCCGGGCGCACAGGAGAAGTTACCAAGCTTAGCGCTGTTATTTAGTGCCGCCAGATCGACGCTGGGGGGAACCTGACCTTCGCTATATCCATCATTGTCGCGAATAATCAACTTTGAGTTTGCAGTACTGTCGCTATGCACAAAGTTATGCTTATCCTTTACCACCATGGTAATGCACTCGTTTTTCCCATCCTTAGTATTTTTATTCGGGAGCAAGGCAAAATCGCCCGTCAGTCGAAGCATGGAGGAAGTCTTGAATATTCCGGGCATCACAGACTTCGTAGTCACTTCTATATTTTTGGAAATATTGCGCTTACCTCTTCCATTACTTTCTGATGCTTTACTTTCAAGGTTATACAGTGAGGGACTACCACTTACCTGACTTGCTGTGACTTGCAAATCAAGCCTCCCCCGCTCGCCAACGGGCAAGACCTCTTTTTCACAATCGCTATAACTTTGCAGAGGGGGAAGTACCCCGGTGTTTTGTTTATTCACGGCAAACGCACATTCCAGTCCTCCCTGCGCAGCCCAGTGAAGCTTCTTGGCCGCCAGGGTATTTTGAAAACGCTTGATAAGAAAAAGGCTGGTATCGGCGGATTCGAAGAATGCATAGCTGCCGATCAGCAACAAGAGGACAGCCACCATTAACGTTAAAAAGCCTGAAGTTCGGCTCACTCGCTTCATCCTTTTTCCTTAGTTCATCCGGTGAACTTTGAACGCCATTTGTTCATCATGGCCATCAAACTGCGACTGTGCTTGGATCACAACGTCATATAGCGGTGAAGCACTGCCGTCAAAAGTGAGAGCATTGACCTTCATACTCTTATTGTCTGTGATTGCTTCTCCCCAACGATCTCCCCCATTACCACAAGCCTCGATGACATTGGGTACACTTGCTGCGGCGACGGGAATAGCCTCCTCCAGGGTGTACAAACGTATAGCCTTGTCATCAGCAAAGTAAAACACAGTGGAATAGCGCACCTTCTCCACTCCCGAGTCGTCAAACTCATAAGCATAGGCAACGCACTGACCAGCCTCTAAGATCTCAAGCTCCGAAGCCGCGCCAGCCCACTTTACCTGCCCTTCTCGGGTACCTTCTATCGCATAACCGGCTCTTCGCATGTCATCAAGGATAAAACGTGAAACATCATAGAACTCGTGGATGAAATACGAACCGTCAGTAACCCGTACCGCCGTTTGGGTACCACTCAAAAAGGTCGAGACCATGAGGGATAAAGCCAGAATACCAATAGCCATGGCGACAAGGCTCTCAATCAGCGTCATCCCCTTGCAGTTAGCAGGACTCAAAGCCCGGTATTCCATTCTTGCTACACCGCCTTATTCGTGACTTTTTACTCACTATCACCTCAATCCTTTGATCCGCCTTCATACCATCGGTTTTCAACTCATAGGTCATTCCTTGGTTGACCATGCTTCGGGCTCCATCAAATGAACTGTAGTTTCTGTTACTGCTTATTAAAATCGAAGGGAACTGACCGCCATCAACCACGGCCAATACCTGTGTCCAGTCCGAGGCAGAACATCCACCGGGTGTAGCGGCATTTGATGTCATTACTACGCACCACCCGGAATTTGTCGACGAGCTCATATTGACATTGTGAACATAAATAGTCTGGTTGGTGCGAACAGCTTCGGTACGCGCCAAATGCAAATTGGTCGCCAACTGATTGGCCAAACGCCTGAGCTTGTAGTGCTCAAGCGTCGATGTAAAAGACGGCGCGGCCGTTGTCAGCAAGACGGTGATGACAGAGAGAGTTATCAGCAACTCCAATAGGGTAAAGCCTTGATGTGATACCCAACTTCGCATGCAATCACCTTGATTAACACCAATTTAATTGCATATAGATTATCACTCTAGAACAATAGCCTTACTTTATATCAATGAGTTAGCGATGCACTTCAGGAGATCGTGGTGAGCCAGATTCACAATTGCCAAAAAGGTATGACACTGATCGAATTATTAGTCGTGGTTGCCATTGTCGGGATTATCAGTGCGTTCGCCTACCCGGCCTATACCGATCATGTCACTAAAAGCTATCGAGAGGACGCCAAGGCCGGGCTCGTCCGGTTGCAGCTATGGATGGAAGAGCAATACAGCACCAACGGCAGTTATCCGGCAGCTGTCGATAACACCAGCTGCCCGGGCTGCAATCTCAATCTGAAGCGGTACGACTACGGTGCAACCTCAGGTGCCGGGGCCAATATCTACAAGTTATCGGCAACCCCCAAGAGTGATGATACGTGCGGGACGCTTTATTTAAACGCTGCCGGTGTGGGATCCGCATCAGGAAGCGGTAATTGCTGGTAAGAAAGATAGATAGAACACCGGTAAAATGCAGGCACAAAAAAGCCGACTTTACGTCGGCTTTTATTATGGCATTCGCCAGTGCTTAACCAGTCAGGTCGTCAAAGAACTTTTTCACGCCGTCGAAGAAACCTTCTGATTTAGGCTTATGCTTCTTTGCCGCAGAGCCACCCAGGGTCTCTTCCAGCTCTTGCAAAAGCTCCTTCTGGCGCGAGCTCAGGTTAACAGGTGTCTCAACCACAAGCTTACAGATCAGATCGCCAACCGTACCGCCACGCACCGATTTCACCCCTTTACCACGCATGCGGAACATACGGCCAGTCTGGGTTTCAGTAGGCACTTTCAGGTTAACGCGACCGTCTAGGGTCGGTACTTCAACCTCACCGCCCAGGGCTGCCATGGTAAAGCTCACAGGTACTTCGCAGTACAGGTTGCTACCATCACGCTCGAAGATATGGTGCTGGGCAACGTGAACCTGTACATACAGATCGCCTGCCGGTGCACCAAACTCGCCCGCTTCACCTTCACCGGATAGTCGGATACGGTCGCCCGTATCAACACCCGCCGGGATCTTCACAGACAGAGTCTTGGTTTCTTCCTTACGGCCCTGACCATGACAGGTGCCACAAGGCTCCTTGATGATCTTACCGCGACCGTGACAGTGCGGACACGTCTGCTGTACAGCAAAGAAGCCCTGGCGCATTTGCACCTGGCCCTGACCGTGACAGGTGCCACAGGTTGTCGCTGACGTACCTTTCTTGGCACCGGAACCGTCACAGGTATCACAGTGAACCAAGGTAGGAACACGGATCTCTTTGCTACAACCGCGAACGGCTTCTTCCAGTGTCAGCTCCATGTTGTAGCGCAGATCAGCACCGCGCTGGGCACGCTGCTGACCACCGCGACGGCCACCGCCGCCACCGAAGATATCGCCGAACACATCACCGAAAATATCGCCAAAGTCAGCGCCGCCGCCGAAGCCGCCACCGCCGCCCATACCACCCTGCTCAAACGCAGCATGGCCATACTGATCGTATGCCGCTTTCTTCTGAGGATCGGTCAGGATCTCATAGGCGGTTTTCACTTCTTTGAATTTTTCTGCAGCCTGCTCGTCACCCTGATTACGGTCGGGGTGAAACTTCATCGCAAGGCGTTTATAGGCCTTTTTAATATCACGTTCTGACGCGTCACGGCCAACGCCAAGAACCTCGTAAAAGTCACGTTTAGACATACTTAACTGTCACCTGCCTGAATACAGCTACGGGCGCAAGAGTATTCCTCCAACGCCCGCGCGAAAATAAGATTATGAATTAACTATCTTATTTTTTGTCGTCTTTAACTTCTTCGAACTCAGCGTCAACAACGTTGTCGTCTTGTTGAGCTTGCTGCTCGCCAGCTTCACCAGCACCAGCTTGTGCCTGCTGAGCTTGAGCCTGCTGCTGAGCAATTTCCATTAGCTTCTGAGAAGCTGCGATTAGCGCCTGAACTTTCGCGTCGATCGCTTCTTTATCTTCGCCTTTGCGTGCTTCTTCTAGTTCAGAAACAGCGGCTTCGATTTTCTCTTTCTCGTCAGCTGGAAGTGCTTCACCCGCTTCTTCGATCTGCTTGCGCGTACCGTGTACTAGCTGGTCAGCCTGGTTACGTGCAGTTACCAACTCTTCGAACTTCTTGTCCGCTTCTTTGTTAGCTTCTGCTTCTTGTACCATTTTCTCGATATCTTCATCGCTCAGGCCGCCAGAAGCTTGGATAGTGATCTTCTGCTCTTTACCTGTGCTCTTGTCTTTCGCAGACACGTGCAGGATACCGTCGGCATCAAGGTCGAAAGTAACTTCGATCTGAGGCATACCGCGAGGTGCTGCCTGGATACCTTCAAGGTTGAACTGACCAAGAGACTTGTTGTAGTTCGCCTGCTTACGCTCACCCTGTAGAACGTGGATAGTTACCGCGTTCTGGTTGTCTTCTGCCGTCGAGAATACCTGGTTCGCTTTTGTAGGAATCGTGGTGTTCTTCTCGATAAGCTTAGTCATTACGCCGCCCATGGTTTCGATACCAAGAGATAGTGGAGTAACGTCTAGCAGTAGAACGTCTTTCACGTCGCCCGCAAGAACACCGCCCTGAACAGCCGCACCAACCGCTACAGCTTCATCTGGGTTCACGTCTTTACGTGGTTCTTTACCGAAGAATTCAGATACTTTAGCCTGAACCATTGGCATACGAGTCTGGCCACCAACAAGGATAACGTCAGTGATATCGCCTACAGACAGGTCAGCATCAGCCAGAGCAACTTTTAGTGGCTCAAGAGAGCGCTGAACAAGATCTTCAACCAGAGACTCAAGCTTCGCACGAGTCACTTTGATGTTCATGTGCTTAGGACCTGTTGCATCAGCAGTCACGTAAGGTAGGTTTACGTCAGTTTGCTGTGCAGAAGACAGTTCGATTTTCGCTTTTTCAGCAGCTTCTTTAACACGCTGCATCGCAAGAGGATCGTTCTTAAGGTTGATGCCCTGCTCTTTGTTGAACTCTTCTACCAGGTAGTTGATCATGCGGTTATCGAAGTCTTCACCACCAAGGTGTGTGTCACCGTTGGTCGCAAGAACTTCAAACGTCTTCTCGCCTTCAACTTCATCGATTTCGATGATAGAGATATCGAAAGTACCACCACCAAGGTCGTAAACAGCGATAGTGCGGTCACCGCCTTTCTTATCAAGGCCGTAAGCCAGTGCAGCTGCTGTTGGTTCGTTGATGATACGCTTAACTTCAAGACCTGCGATACGGCCGGCATCTTTAGTTGCCTGACGCTGAGCATCGTTGAAGTAAGCAGGAACAGTAACAACTGCGCCAGTCACTTCTTCGCCCAGGAAGTCTTCTGCCGTTTTCTTCATCTTCTTAAGTACTTCAGCAGATACCTGAGGAGCAGCCATTTTCTGGCCTTTCGCTTCTACCCATGCATCGCCGTTGTCAGCCTTAACAATTTTGAAAGGCATAATTTCGATATCACGCTGAACTTCTTCGTCTTCAAAACGACGACCGATCAGACGCTTGATAGCGAATAGTGTGTTTTCAGGGTTAGTTACCGCCTGACGTTTAGCTGGCTGACCAACTAACGTTTCACCATCTTGGGTGTAAGCGATAACAGATGCCGTTGTACGCTCACCCTCTGCATTCTCAATTACACGTGGTTTTTCACCATCAAGTACTGCTACACAAGAGTTAGTTGTACCCAAGTCAATACCAATGATTTTACCCATCAGGCTTTCTCCGAAATTCGTTTAGTTCTACTAACCTGCCCGAAATCATATTGGGGCAGGCGGTGCGGACTCAGCCGCAGAAAATTGATTTACGATGTCGTATGACTACTAGATAAGGGCAGCCATTTTGTTTTCAAGGGCAACATCGAAAAAAAATTCAAAAAAATAAAAACCCGCCTCAAAACTGCGGGTTTTCCGATCCTAGCCGCTCAGCTTACGCCTGAGTATCAACGTTGCCCGCTGCAGCTTTAGATACCATTACCATTGCAGGGCGCACAACGCGGCCGTTTAGCTCGTAGCCTTTCTGCATAACCAGGATAACCGTGTTCGGCTCGTGCTCGGCACTTTCCTGGATAGACATCGCCTGATGGAACTCAGGGTTGAACGCTTCACCCATAGGGTCGATTTGCTTCAGGCCAAACTTCTCGACGGTATCCGTCATTGTCTTCAGCGTCAGCTCGACACCTTCAAGCATTGGCTTGATCGCTTCGTCGTTCTTATCCGACATTTCGATCGCACGTTCCATGTTATCGATAACCGGCAGCAGCTCTTCGGCAAACTTGTTCAGGGCAAACTTACGTGCCTTGTCAACTTCCTGCTCGGTACGACGACGCATGTTGTCGATATCAGCGCGAGCACGCAATACACTGTCTTGCTGCTCTTTCACTTTCGCTTCGCTGGTTAGCAGAGCCGCTTCAAGTTCAGCAATACGTGCTGCCTGAAGCTCTTCTGCAGTCATTTCTACTACTTGTTCCTCAGCAGATTCAGTTTCAGCTGCATTCACAGTGTCTTGCTGCAGCTGTTCGTCCTGTACTTTTTTCTCTTCGTTGCTCATGCGTTCGCTTCTCCGCCAAGATTTATTGTTCGTCAATGGAGTGGAAAAAACACACAGTTCCCACCCTTAAAAAACGGTCATGCGCATATTATGGGGATGAAGTTCAATGATTCAAGCCGAGATCGCTCACAAAGCGCGACAAGTGTCTAAACCTAGCGCTATACTGGCTCCACTATCATTTGTCGGATCAAGGACATGAAGCGCATTTTTCAGACAATCGCGTTAATTGGTAAGCCGAGAAACCCTGACGCCCTGCAAACCCACAAAAGTCTGTACGACTGGCTGAACAACAAAGGCTACGAAGTATTGGTCGATCACCGTCTGGCTAACGATCTGGACGTCCCGCAAGCCTCACTATGCGATTTGCTGACAATTGGCGACAAAGCCAACCTGGCCATCGTCGTCGGCGGTGACGGCAATATGCTCGGTGCCGCCCGGGTGCTTTCCCGCTTTGATGTGGCAGTGATCGGCGTCAACCGCGGCAACCTCGGCTTTCTGACCGACCTTGCCCCCGATGATTTCGACTCGGAGCTCGAAAAGGTACTGAACGGCGAATTCATCACCGAAAAACGCTTCTTGCTGGAAGCCGAAGTGCACCGTCACGGGCAAATCAAAAGCCGTAATGCCGCCCTGAACGAGGCCGTGCTGCATCCGGACAAGATTGCCCACATGATTGAGTTCGAAGTGTATATCGACGAGACCTTCGCCTTCTCTCAGCGCTCTGACGGGCTCATTATCTCGACCCCGACAGGTTCGACCGCCTATTCATTATCGGGTGGCGGCCCTATCCTGTCACCGAGCCTCAATGCCATTTCCCTGGTGCCGATGTTCCCGCACACGCTGTCTTGCCGACCGCTTGTAGTTGACGGCAACAGCCGGATCAAGCTGCTGGTTTCACCGACCAACGGCAGTACTCTCGAGGTCAGCTGTGACGGACAGGTTTCCCTGCCGGTCAGCCCCGGTGACGAGATCCTGATTTACCAGAGCCCGGACCACCTCAAGCTGATCCACCCGAAGAACTACAGCTACTACAACGTGCTGCGCGGAAAGCTGGGCTGGTCAAGCAAACTGTTCTGAGCCCCTTTCCCTTCTGAGCTAAGCCAGCCATTACGCTGGCTTTTTTGTGTTTGCAATTCATCACCTTAACTCGAATCACACTTTCTTGATAAAAAATTCATTCAGTATCTTTACTGTGTATAGATACAGTATATACTGTATGAAAAAACAGGTGTTGATTTAAACAGGTGAACACATGCTTGCACATATGACGATCTCCAACTTTGCTATTGTCAAAAACCTTGAATTTGAACTAAAGCCGGGAATGACCACCATTACCGGTGAAACAGGCGCAGGTAAATCTATTGCCATTGATGCGCTCGGCCTATGCTTGGGAGATCGGGCAGAAGCCAGCATGGTGCGACCAAATGAAGACAAAGCCGAGATTTCGGCCGCCTTTTCATTGCAAAACAACCAGGCAGCCCGTCGCTGGCTGGAAGACAATGAATTGGTCGACGGCGAGGAGTGCATCCTGCGCCGGGTGATCACCAAAGAAGGCCGCTCCCGTGG
Organism: Photobacterium kasasachensis; assembly: GCF_050336885.1. Lineage (NCBI taxonomy): Bacteria > Pseudomonadati > Pseudomonadota > Gammaproteobacteria > Vibrionales > Vibrionaceae > Photobacterium > Photobacterium kasasachensis. The sequence continues at coordinate 80,382 of NZ_JAKJSH010000024.1, read as the reverse complement.
CTTTATCAACGGTAGCCCGGTTCCGGCCTCACAGCAGAAAGCCCTCGGCCAATTACTGATCAATATCCACGGTCAGCACGCCCACCAGCAGCTGATGCGTGCCGAGCACCAACAGCAAATGCTGGATCAATATGCCGGTCATCACCTGTTGATGGAAAAAACCCGCAAGGCCTACCAGATCTGGCGTCAGGCCAATAACGAGCTGAAGCGCCTGACCCAGAACCGGGAAGAAAACGAAGCGCAGAAACAGCTGATTCAGTATCAGGTCAAAGAGCTCAATGAACTGGCCCTTGGCGAAGACGAATTTGCCGAGATCGAAGAAGAGCACAAGCGCCTGTCGAACAGCGGCGAGCTGGCTGTTTCCAGCCAGACCGCACTTTCGGTACTGTATGACAACGACGAAGGCAACGCCCTGCAGCTGCTGCAAATGGCCAGCCAGCAAGTCATTACTCTTGGTGAGCTGGACAGCAACCTGAGCACCATTCCAGCCATGCTGGAAGAAGCCATTATCCAGGTTCAGGAAGCAAGCCAGGAGCTTCGCTGCTACCTAGACAATCTGGATATGGATCCGCAGCGCCTGATCTACCTTGAAGAGCGTCTGGCTAAAATCATGTCACTGGCGCGTAAGCACTACGTGATGCCCAACGAGCTATACCAGAAGCACCAGGATCTGCTGAAAGAGCTTGAAGAGCTGGACTGCAGTGACGAGCGTCTGGAAGAGATGGCCGAGCAGGTCGAGCTGCAACGCCAGAAATTCCTCGCCACGGCTGAAAAGCTCAGCAAGAGCCGCCAGCGCTACGCCAAAGAGCTCGACAAGAAGATTTCCAACAGCATGCACGAGCTGAGCATGGAGCACGGTATTTTCAAAATCGATATCCAGAGCGATGCCGAAGGGATGCTCAGCCCGCTGGGCTATGACAACATCACCTTCCTGGTCTCGACCAACCCCGGCCAGCCGCTGCAGCCATTGGGCAAAGTCGCCTCCGGTGGTGAGCTGTCGCGTATTTCCCTGGCGATTCAGGTGATCACCGCGCAGAAAGTCGAAACCCCGAGCCTGATTTTCGATGAAGTAGATGTCGGTATCAGCGGACCGACCGCCGCTATCGTAGGCAAGATGCTGCGTACACTGGGCGAATCTACCCAGGTAATGTGTGTGACTCACTTGCCGCAGGTTGCCGGTTGTGGCCACCAGCAGATGTTTGTTGCCAAGAAATCAACCAAAGGCCAGACCGAGACCAACATGTACCCGCTGGATGACAAAGCCCGGGTTTCCGAGTTGGCCCGACTGCTGGGCGGTAGCGAAATCACCGAAAGAACGCTCGCCAACGCAAAAGAATTGCTGTTTGCGGCCTGATATCAAACAGAATATTGTTCAGACCGGTATTATTGAAATAAACTTAAGCCGTGATGCAACTAATTAGCTAGCTCACAGTCTCAATTACAGTTTTTTTCTTAACCGCTTTTTTACTTCTGCCCAGAGCTTGTTTATCATCGCAGCAGTAAAAGCGAATTTGCCGGGATGCTATGAGTTGGAAAAACATTGCTGCACTAACGTTAGCAGTAAGCCTGTTAGGTGGTTGTTCAGTCGTTGAAAGGCTGGTTTATCGAATTGATATCAATCAGGGGAACTACCTTGATCAAAACGACATCAATACCCTGCGTTACGGTATGAACAAAGAACAGGTGAGCTATGTTCTGGGATCGCCAATGTTGGTAGAACCTGAATATCCAAATACCTGGTACTACGTCTACTACCACAAGCCGGGCCATGACGAAGCCATTCAGAAGAACCTGGTGCTCACCTTTGATGCCCAGAATAAACTCACTGGGCTGTCCGGTGACTATCAGTCGGGACCCAACTTTATGGATCCGATTAACTGATACCACTGAAATAAGTGATGACCACAAAAAAAGCTCGCAACTGCGAGCTTTTTTATTGTTTTCGGTATACAGAATAAGGCTTTATTCGGTCGCCTTAGCTTCTGCTGCCTTGGCGTCTAGCGCCTCCTGCTTTGCCTGTTCGGCACGCTTGCGGCGGATCTCTTTCGGATCGGCCAGTAACGGACGGTAGATTTCAATCCTATCGCCATCGTGCACCGTCGCATTGGGCTTCACATTACGACTGTAGACACCCACCTTGTTCTTCTTCAGGTCGATTTCCGGGTACATTTCCAGCACGCCGGACTGCTCGATAATCTCATGAACCTGGGTATCAGGGGTGATCGCCAGCTTGATCACACGCTGGGCCTGAGGCAGCGCATACACCACCTCGACATGGATCAGCTTTTCTTCAGAACTCATACACTTCTCTGGCTCGTTGGGTAAACGCATTCACCATATTATTGGTTAGATCGCGGAACACCTTGCCAAACGCCGCTTCTACCAACCCGTTGGTAAATTCAAAATCCAGTTTCAGCTCGACCTTGCATGCCTCGGCATCAAGCTCGGTAAAGTGCCAGCCGCCAACCAGACGCCGGAAAGGGCCTTCCACCAGCTGCATGTCAATTTTATTCACGCCAATCAGCTGATTGCGGGTGACAAAGGTTTTCTTGATTCCAGCCTTGGATACATCGACAGATGCCATCATATGCTCGTCAGAACTTTCTAATATCTTAGTGCCGGAACAGCCCGGCAAAAACGCAGGGTAAGACTCAACATCATTAACAAGTTCAAACATTTTCTGTGCACTAAAAGGAACCAGTGCAGAGCGGCTAATCTGAGGCATAGTTTCTCCTTTACCCATAACAAGTGCCTCAACTCTCAAGTATTTAGCGACTTAGCAGCCAAAACCTAGGAGAAGAGGTGGGGCAATGATACCATTACTCGGCTATTAGCCAAAATTCGTGCAAATCGTGCCTGAGACATTAGCCAATCAGGTCTGCGATTATGGCACTTCGACCTGCCGATAATCTCATCCGGCAGGGACTGCAAAAGAGTGAACAAAATATCTATGGCAAAGAAAAAACCAAGCAAGCCGGGTAGCAATACCATTGCGAAAAACAAATCGGCGCGTCATGAGTTTGCGATTGACGACGAGTACGAAGCCGGCCTGGAACTACAGGGCTGGGAAGTCAAAGCCATCCGCTCTGGCAAAGTAAACATTTCAGAGAGCTATGTCTTTCTACGTAACGGCGAAGCCTTCATTTCCGGGGTCACCATCACCCCGCTGAATGCTGCCTCTACCCACGTAGTGGCCGATCCGACCCGTACCCGCAAGCTCCTGCTTAAGCGCCGCGAGATTGACAAGCTGTTGGGCGCTGTCAACCGTGAAGGCCAGACTATTGTGGCACTTTCTATGTATTGGAAAGGTTCATGGGTTAAACTGAAGGTAGGTACAGCGCGCGGTAAGAAGCTTCATGACAAGCGTGCCGACTCCAAACAGAAAGACTGGCAGCGCGATAAGCAACGTATCATGAAGCAGAGTATGCGCTAAAAAGTGATGGCCTTGCTTGCTAAGTGGTGGATTTTTCTCCATAAGCACTCGGCAAGTAGGCTTTTGTATTGACGCTAACGTTTTTTCTGTTAACATCGATCGAACTCTGGGGCTGATTTAGGATTCGACAGGATCACGAAGGCTTTGGGAGCATGCCGTGGGGCGGTTGGCCACGTAAAAAGCCGCAAAAAAATAGTCGCAAACGACGAAAACTACGCACTAGCAGCTTAATACCCTGCTGAGAGCGCTCCTGCCCTAGCTTCCGCTTGTAAGACGGGGAATAACAGGGGTTCAAACCCAAACAAGATAGCGAGGGAATCTTTGACTAGAGAGATGAACCGCGAAATAGAATTCTGGTATGTACTTGCATAGCGTGTCTGTTCGCAGTGCACTTACGAGAATAAAGACAGACTAAGCATGTAGCGCCTCTGGTTAGACTGGTTTTGGACGCGGGTTCAACTCCCGCCAGCTCCACCAAACGTTTGGAAACGGGACATCTTCGGATGTCCCGTTTTTGTATCTTCTATAGAATAAAATCAATAAGTTTCCATCTTATAGAGCGGCTGCCCCATACCATAGAACCTTCCGTATCTTCTGCAAAAGCCAGTATGGAAGGTGAGTATAGGAAAAGTCTGGGCCATTCCAGCTAAGCTGATGACAAAGTCCAAAGAACATCGTGTTCCTTTCACTGAGCAGCCATCATTCTGCTAAAGACAGTGCACCCTATCAGTGGGCATCGTGAATTTGTATTCACTTATGGCCATGATCTTAAAAGCCATGTAACAACCAAACCGCTAACATGACTTAAACGTATGGGGTTTGCTGGAAGGCTTGTTAGTCATGGAATGCGCTCACTTGCGAGTACTACGCTTAACGAGCAAGGTTTCGAGCCAGGCTTGATTGAAGCTGTAATAGCTCATGTTGATGATAACCAGGTTCGTAATACCTATTACCGTACCGATTACCTAGAGCGTAGTGCTCCTATGGCATGGTGGCAGAGTGAGCATATAGAAGAGGCCGCCAAAGGCAGCCTCTCTGTGACAGGGGCCAAGCAGCTCCGTGCCATATAAATAGCTACAGAATCCTATCTTTTAAGCGCCTTTTCATTAATTGATTCCGTTGTGATTGTTTCAATCCCTTTGCTAAAGTCTACTAACAGGCTTTGTATCTTGCTCTTACTTTCTTCAATAGAAGTAAAACAGTCACTCAGTTCCCTTTGTTTTTCGAGACTAGGTAAAGAAACCTCCACTTCATATAACTTATTGATAGAAAGAAACTTTTGTGCAGTACCTGTTGCCAAACTGTTCAAGTCTAGGCTTTTTAAAACATGAGCCAGGTAGGGTAAATACACCCTAGTGGTATCCAATAGCTCCAAACTCATAGCATTACTGGTTAACCAATAGGGTTGAGTTGAAAAGTGTATGTTTCCGCAGTGTGCTCCTACCTTTCCAATTACGATTGAGTCTCCAGGTCTGTTTGGTTCTACGTTGAACCCTATTACTCCGTTACCGCCGTATACAGGAAACTCTCCACTATCCATTACTTCTGATTTATTGAGTTTGTCTCCAGACCTAAGTTTACAAACATCTATTAACTTAACCTGATGTATATACTTAAACTCGAGGTTTCGAGACATATGATCGAAGTGATTTTCGATTGATGTCATCAAAGCTGACTGTTCGCTTTTCAATGAAGAGAGCATTTTCTGTTTGTCAAACTTCAAGCCCTCTTCAATCTTAGGTAAAGAAAATGAAAGATTAAGTGACTTATCTTTTAGTAAAGACTCTTTGCTTACTAGACAAGAATATTTACTAACTTCTCTACGTTCATACAATGACGTAAAGTCCTCAAAATCAAAGTCTGTAATTGAGTTTAACTTATTCAAAGATTTGTTCGTACTTAGCTCATAGAACCAAATGTCTTTGTCTGGCGGAGTATTATCAAAAAACAAAACACTAACTTTAACTCCAGAGTATGGCGCTAATGTACCTTTGGGAAGGCTCAGAACTGTGTGCAGATTAAAGTGCGTTAGCAGCTGTCGCTTTAGTTCATCTAGATGCGCTGCATTACCGAATAAAATGCCATCTGGAATAATTATCGCAGCCCGCCCCCCCTTTGCCAGCTTATCCATCGTATGCTTAAGAAACATTGCTTCGAGACTGCCGCTATAACCATGATAATAGTATTCGTACTTACTTAACTCACTAGACTTACCGAAAGGTAATCCCGATATAACAAATTCGTATTTCTGATCATGTTTGTCTAGCAATGAATCAGATATCGACACTCCACTAATGTCGATATCGTTGAGAAGTAAGTTCAAAGTTCCTATCAAATGCGCAAATGGACTGAGATCATTACCAATAAATTTTAAACCATTAAAGCAGCTCTTATCTTTCGTGTGTTTTTTTACCTCAACAAAAGCCCCGCCGGTTCCCATAGCAGGATCATAAACAGTAGTTAGTGGCTCAGGGTTTAAAACACTGACCATTGCCTTAATCAACGGTCTTGGAGAATAATATGCACCTGATGAACCAGAATCCTTCACCATATTAAGCAATAGATAGTCAAAATCGACTTCAACACCTTCTAATAAATCTAACTCTTCCAATCTATGTATAGCCAAATCTAAGATTTTCTTTGACCTTATTCGAAAAGGTATCTGCTCTAGAATGTTTTCGATTTTTTTCCAGTTATGGCGAGAGAAAACGCTATGAGATAATTCATTTTCACTAAAACGAATGTTAGCTGCAATCCGACTTAATTTTTCTCTTAGAGTATAAAAGTCAATTACTAAACCATCTTTTGAAAAATCATCCAGTTCGCAAAATAAGTTCTGAAATGAGCAAATATGACTTTCGTTTAATAACTCTATTGAGACGGTCTTATGGAGATACTTAATTAATAATAACAGTGACAATTGCTCAACGGCATCAATAGCATTGTTTATGCCAGTATCCTTTCTTAAGAGTTCAATGATATCTATCAATCTACTATTATTCATTAGCCTTTCACCAAGTATTTATACATATTAACGATATCATCACTTATCTCTTCAGGAATGATTCTGTTAACATACTTTTGAGCTTCTTCAATACAAAACCCTTTACCATCAACATTTATATAAGGATCAACGATTTTCTTAACTGAACTTGATGGATGCTTAGCCAAATAATTATTAAACTTATCATCAATTCCAATATCTCCATTTTTCCCTACTTTTAAATGGCAATCTTCTGCGTAGTGTCTGTTGATTTCATCACATGCAGTACCCAAAGCAGTATACGATAGTAGATAATGCTTAATCTCTCTTCTTCTCCAAGACAATAACGCCACCTTTGATAATGGCTTTGGATCTTTTGTAGTTTTTTGTCTCCCTTCTAGTCTTTGGTTAGTACTTTTTTTAGGTGGTTTTGGGGGCTCTGTAGGCTTAAACGAATGGCCTTTAACTAAAAATGGATTTTCAGTTGTACCAATTAGGTTATTAGGGTATTCGTCAGCATCGCATATCAAAAATACTCTTTCAGTTTTAGCTTTCAGTTTGTTCAATGTTTTTAAAGTCGTTAAAAATCTTTCGTAGTTTTTTAACCAGTTTATTTTATTGTCACCGAATGTATTCTTATCTTGGCCTTCAACAAATCCAGAAGAAACACTCAAGCAAATGAAATCAGATAGACTATTTTCAATTATTTCATCTGAATATCCTTCATCATTAGAGAGTTTTTTCTTAAGTAGCAATTTAAATATTTCCCAGTCATGCGCATGATCCATAACTACAATATTTTTATACATAGAAACAATTTTGTACTGTGTTTCTTCAACTTCAGATAAAGCCTCTAACCTCTGAAGTAATTTGAATGATGAATTGGCATATTGCACCTCTCCACGCTCAATGGTTCTTAACTTATCGATCCCAGCTTTAGCAATAGAGTCCAGCAAGTGTGATGTTGTGATTAGTGAACCTTTAATTTTATTGTAAACCTCCCACAACCTATCAATATTTTTATAATGGAGATGCGAATCTGCTTCATCAAACAAAAACAAAGTGTTTTCTCTATCAAAAAGATCAACTAAAGCATATAAAAAAAGTAGTTGGTACTCACCATCGCTCAAATCCTCCAAACGTAATGACTTACTTTCCTCACCCGAGGAGCCATTCACTTTCAAAAACTCAAGGTTTAAACTTTTTTTAACTACAAAGTAATCGTTATCAGCAGCTTGTGTGAAAAACATTATTTTTGAATCAAAAGAGGTATGCTCATCGGTCTCGAAAGACACACTGGATAACTCACTTTGAGACAACTGAATCGTTTTCAGCTCTAGAGGTTGACTAAAATCATAACTATCGTCCACTAATGTGTTAATAAAGTTGCTTAGAGTTAGATGATAGGCCTTGTTGGTCATAACATCACTGTTGCCTTGCTCTTCTTCTTTTTGAGCTTGCCCTACTAAGTTCACATACGCTTTATCAACTTTAATATCAAAAGAAATTTTTGTTGAATCATCTTCTTCAAATTCATTTTCAATGACATAACCATTATAACGTAAGAATTTGCGGACCAAACCGTTTTGGTTACCAGTGGTAGATAAAAAGACTAGTAACTTTGCCAACGACTTATCATAGTAAAAACAATCCAAGCTTAGTGCTCTTTTATCTTTACGCTCATTATTTAAATAGTGAGCAAAGCGTTCAGAGTAACTTTCATTTTGGCCAGACGAAAAACAAACGACCTTAAGGCCCTCATATAATGAACCTTTGAGTTTTTCATCAAAGATAGACTTTAATATCGTTGATTTACCAGAGCCATTCCCGCCTATGAACGTAGCAATTTTATCAAACTCAAGCTGCTGTGGTTGGTTATAAAGGACATTAGGTGGTAGAGGGAGTGAAACAGTTGCCATCAGTAATATTCCTTAATGTAACCATATGCCCTGTCGAACAGGGTTTGGTCTGTATGTAACTTGTATTTGAGTAATGCTTTGCGAAGTGATTTTTGAACTTCACACTCACCGCCCGTTGTATTTTGCCAACCAGGGAAACGCACGATACGTACAATAGCATAGATGTCAGTGACAATACGCTCGACAACTGCTGGTGTTTGGTCATCCTTAAGCTCTAAAAACAAGTCTGTCAAAGCGGCTTTTGATAGGTACTGCTCTAATTGTGAGAGCGTTAGTTTACCGGTCATTTTACTCTCTTCTATCCAAGCCTCAAGGTCTTCACGTTTGAAACGCCATGAACCACCAACTTTGAAACCTGGTAGTTTTCCTTCGCTAGCTAATCTATATGCTGTTTTCTCGGCCAACTTTAGGTAAGCGGCCACCTCTTTCAAGGTTAGAATTTGGTCTACCATTCAGAGTGTTATCTCATGTTGGTTTCATTCATTAGAATTGAAGGTGAGAGAATATGAGAAAATTGGAGAATGGGCAATGATCTGCATTAGATTATGAAATCAAATGCAATATCTGATGAGTACTCCAAAATAGGGAGTCATTGTTCGCCTTTTCTAACTAGCTATAGCGCTCAAAATCATCCAACTCTTCTTGAGCGTTTCTCGATAGCAAAATCGTATTCTTCGTTGCCCGCTTGACTAGTACTTCAGGTAACACTTCTAAAAGCTCCTTTCTCTGTAGCAAGTCGAAGCTACTTTTAAACGCTTTAACGAAGTCATTTGATAGTTTTACCATCACATCTAACTGCTCAAATTTCTTATCATATTCAGACTGAAGATCATGGCACTGACGTTCAATGGATTTGAATTCTTGCATCCGTTGATTAAGCGTTTGTCGGTAGTCAGAGCGAGCCAAGCAAAACTCTCTTACTTCAGCCATGTTGTTGGCGTAAGTATCGAGAAGGTCGTGCTCAACAAGCTTTTCCTCTACCATAGATGTCAATTGCGTCACCTCTTCAAGCAAAGTGTTTCTTTGCTGAATTAGTGGCCTTAACTGTTCTTCTATTTGTCTCGCTTGCTGATCTTGTATCTGCTGTTTATTAATTACCAAAGAATCAAGCTCATCACACAACAAAGACTTCTCAAACTCCAAAACCTTTAGCTCTTCTCCTAACCTTTCATGAGTAAATTTTCTTGCTTCCATTGCATCTAATTCACTCTGAAATCTTCGTTGGAACTCATCCTCTAGCTCTTGTTCAAGTCGCTCCCGCCTCCTCTTAAGCTCCTGCTGCCACTGTTCTTCAAACTCATTTTTAAGCTTGGTTAATGTTGCTTCGTTCTGCTCATCAAGCTCTGTAAGCCTTCCGTTAACCTTTGCAGTTATTTCATTTTCAAGGTTAGCTCTTCGAGCCCTTACATCTTTGAGGAGAGTTTCATGCACTTCGATCGCTTTTTCGAGTTCTGCTAAAATCTCATCTTGAGCGCTTTCTCGAAGCCTCATTCCTTCTAGTCGATCTTCATAATTTCTCTGTTGTGATTCTATACGTTCTTCCAGTGTTTTTTTTGCTTTTTCCTGCTTACTCTCTCTTTCTTCCAGTTGCTTTTGAGAACGCATTAATGCTTCAAACTGCTTTCTAACGGTTTCGTGCTTACTTGCCGCATTACTTGCAATATCATCAAGGTAATCATTGCAGGTATTCAGTGACTGTATCCGAACCAAGCAATGCTCTAAAGAATCGAACTGGTCTAAATGACCACACCCCGAAACATCAATTTCTATTACGTTTTTACCATTGGTTCGGCAGTCCCAAATTTTGTTTGCATCGCATTTATGTTTATTGGCTATCTCAATCCAATACTGTTCACTACCAACCTCTACAACTAAATCAGGTCGACGGCCATCCATATAGACCTCAACTTGAACATCCGAAATCTTGAGCTCGGAACAAACATCAGGAGCCACCCAACCAGCCTCTAGAGGGATGGGTATCTTTCCGATCTTGGTAAAATATTCTTTTGCTGTAAGGTGCAACTGAGTTTCATATGCCAACACACATGCTTCATCAAAGTAATGAGAAAAATACCAAGCTTTCTTCTTTCCTTTATTAGCGACTAGCTTTGCACCACAACAAGCACACACGACATTTTCCTGGAGACCACTATCGACAGACTCAATCGAAATGGCCTCTTTTGTATCTCGATAGACTGCTCTTGTTAAATGGATTTCGCTCATCACTATTACCCCAGCGCACAGTTGACGTTATTTTGACCAAGAAATAATATGGCCTCATTAACGACAGGTAAATACTGATTACATAAACATGTAGCATAACCAAACAGGAAAGACAGATGAAAAAATGGCCTATAAGATGGGATCTGCTTTTTCGATATAGACTCATTGAAATCATAGCTTTGTGGGAGGGCAGGCTTACGACCAATCACCTGACGCAAAGCTTCGGAATTGGTCGTCAACAAGCATCGAAGGATATCAACAGTTACCTAGCTGATATCGCACCTGGAAATCTTATCTACGATAAGTACCTAAAAGGCTATAAACCTAGTAATAACTTTACGCCCAAGCTTACCTGTGGGCACGCAGATGAATACCTACACATTCTCTCTCGCAGTGAGGATATGGCGATCACCTTTAATGAGCTCGATATGGGATTCGAAAATACTTCAATGGTTCGCCCTGTCACACGTAACATTTCACCAAAGGTTCTTCGTCCACTAGTCCAGGCAATACGAGAAAAGAAACGTGTCGATATTTGCTACACAACGCTTAAAGATGGCGAAGAAGTCGAACGGATTATCTCTCCCCATACATTGGTTTGCACACCTCTACGGTGGCATGTTCGGGCCTACTGTGAGCACTCCGAAGGTTATAGGGATTTTGTACTAAGCCGTATTCGTGGCCTCCCAGACCTCAACGATAAAGCTTCAAATAGTAAAAAAGGTGACCACCTTTGGAATACCAAACTGAGTGTAGAACTTACACCAGACCCTCGACTCAACGAGAATCAAAAAGCAGTCATTGCCAATGACTTTGGTATGAAGAATAACTTGCTTAGTATCCCTACAAATGCGTCGTTAATCAGATATGTACTAGATGCCTACAACATCGATATACATGTTTTGGATTCAAATCCACAAGGCCAGCAAATTATTGTAAACAACTTGCACGAACTAAAGCTGTTTTTGTCGTAATTCAAGCTGCATATGTACCAGTCTATCGATACATCAACATATACTCGCTGCTTAACTTGGTGTTAATTAATATCTTCCTGAATTAGAGTGGCTGGTACCCTCGATTACCAGCCACTTCAGTCAATCACATATCTCAGATCAAACCGCAATTAAATATGAAAACGCTCCGTGTAGTTGCTTAGTTGCTGCCCTACCTCGGATAGGTGGTCGGCCAACTGTTGGTTGTTAGTGGCGTTGTCGCGGGTTTTGTGGGAGGTGTCGGCAACATGGACGATGCGCTGATTCATGTCATCGGCAACATCACTTTCTTCCCGTGTTGCGGTAGCGATATGGGCGTTCATTTCATTGATGGCAGCAACAGCTTCGACGATACGCTCTAGGGCTTCATCGGCCTGTTTCATGTGTTCGACACCAGCAGCGGCCTGCTGCTGACCGGCACCAATCACGTCTACTGCCTGATGGGCCTGCTTTTGCAGCTTCTCGACCATCTGCTGAATTTCGCTGGTTGAGTTGGCCGTTCTAGCGGCCAGGCCACGTACTTCATCGGCAACAACGGCGAAACCGCGTCCGGCCTCACCGGCACGGGCGGCTTCGATAGCGGCATTCAATGCCAATAGGTTGGTCTGCTCGGCAATATCGTTGATCACTTCCAGTACCTTGCTGATGCCCATACTGTCGGCATTAAGAGTATTAATCACTGTGCCTACCGACTGCACCTGCTGATTAAGTTCATCGATGGTGTCGGTGGCCTCCAGCATCACAGTGCGGCCGCGGTTGGCTTCCTGCTCGGCACGGTTAGTGTATTCCGAGGCATTGGCGCTGCTTGAAGCGACTTCCTGGATGGTGGCGGAAATCTCATTCATCGCCGTCGAGATCATCTCGATCTCCTGGTATTGCTGCTGCATACCGCTGGCATTTTCAGTGGCTGCCTTTTTCAGCTGCAGGCTGGATACGCTCAGCTGCTCACTCGATTTGATGACGCTGCCCAGCATGCTGGCAAATCCCCAGCGCGCTTCGTTGTAGTCGGTATAAAGCGCACCGATTTCATCGCCACTGTCATCAGATGGTAGCGGTTTAGTCATATCGCCTTTAGCGAACAGCTGCAACGCTTCACGCAGTGGCAACAGAGGTTTCATCAGGTATTCGTTGACGTAGAGATACAAACTTCCGGACAGCAGCATCAGCATCAGGATCAAGCCGAGCGAGATCTGCATCTTGACCGTCACACTGGCGTTACTGGCCGTCTCCATCATCTTCACCGCGGTATTCATTTCCTTGAGAATAACCGGAGAGCGCTGATACAGCTCTCTTATCAGGGTGGCGTTCTCTTCGCTGCGAAGCTGGCTTTCATCTACCTGCAGCAGCTTTTGGATACCGGCGCGATATTCAAGCCATAGCTCGTTCACCTTGCTAAGCTGGGCCTCAATCTCAGGGGTCTTGGGCGCTGATATGCCTTGCTCCTTGTCGCCGTTTCTCAGCAGGTTCATCGAAGACTCAAACAGTTTAATAGTCTTGTTAACTCCCTCTTGCTGTTCCATGCCGGACTGTACCAGCAGGACTTCCTTGGCAACCCGTTGGGACAGCATTCGCTGGCGTCCGGCTACGTTGATGGTTGCCGCATCGGCTTCCATCCCGTAGTAGATAATCCCCATCGCGCTAAACCCGGATAGTACTAGGATGACACTCAGCAGCAGTAGCTGCGCCTGGATACTCTTAAGGCCGATAGTCTGAAGTAGCTTTCTTATTATTTTCATTCTTTTTATTACTCTTATCTTTAAATAGTTTTGATTTATTTCAGCAAGCGTTGCCATGGTGCCGCTTACACCACGTCGAATTGGCACTCCACTCGCCAACGCGACCCGACTTGCTGAGCAGTAGCTATCGGGGCAATCACTGAGTTTTGACATCAGGCTGGTTTTGATCGCGACACAACCCGTCAAACAAATGACAAAAGCGTCAAAACACAGACATACTACAATAGAGGTATAAATCAGGAATATGGTTTCAAATCAAAAAGTAGTGTGAATTATGAATTATTTGTCGCATATTTGATCAGACGTCAGGTTTTAGAAAACTAGACAGGCACCTCGTCAAGAAACTGACACAAATACTCATAAAAAAGCCCCTAATACGAATTAGGGGCTTTCAGCTAACTATCTAGCTTTGGGCTAGACAGTCCATGACCATGCTCCAACTTAATATGAGTCTCATGTTGATATTGATAGCATGGTCTGGTTTGGGGTTTACATCTGCGAGAACACGTTCATGATCACGCCGCCTGTGATGATCAGGCCCATTGCCAGCATGGCCGGGAAGTCAGGCTTCTGCTTGTAGAGGATCATCGAGAAGATTGTTACACCGATAATACCGAAGCCACACCATAGCGAGTACGCAATACCGACAGGGATATAACCCATCGCCTTGGTCAGCGCGAAGTAACACAGGCTGTATGCACCAATAACCAGCGCCGACATCGCCGGGTTACGGAAGTTGTTGGTTTTCTTGATGTATGAAGTACCTGTGATCTCAGAGCAAATTGACAGTGCCAGCCACAAAAATCCTACGTTAAACATGGTGTCTCTCCTTACCCTTTCGCTTCTTCAGTTTTAAGTTCGATTGTTTCTTCTTCGCTTTCTTCTTCACCCATCTTGGAGAACAGGTTCATAATGATGATCCCGCTGGCGATGATCAGCATGCCGATCATCGCGGCCATATCAGGATGCTGGCCGTAGAACACCATGCCCAGCGTCGATACCAACAGAATGCCGGTGCCAGACCAGGTCGCGTAAGCAAGACCAACCGGCAGGTATTTCACCGCCTGGGACAGCGAGTAGTAACACACCACATACAGCAAAACGATAACTGCCAGCAGGGCTGTTTTGGTGAAGCCTTCACTGGTGTCGAACATTTTCAGGGTTGAGGTGGCCGAGGTTTCAGAGGCGATGACCAACGCCATCCAGAGCCATTTTTTTACAGATTCAGACATAAATACTCCTAAAGTTTTCTTTCAATTTTTGTTTTCGAATTAGATAAAGCGTTAGCCAGCCTGCTGAGCCTTCACATACTCCAGAGCCAGATCGGTTAACCGGTCCTGCTCGGAAAATGCGGCGATCCCCTGCTCCATCACCTCGGAAAGGGTGATGAAGCGTGGCGATGCCGATTCAGCCGGCGCACTTGCATTTGTTCTTACGCTTGTTGTTATTGCGCTCGTTGCTCTTTCGTTAGCTGAAAGGGGTTGGCAGCCCTGCACCTGTGGTTCTGCGTCAAATACTGCTATCGAACCAAGCGTTAAACCCAGAGCGTGTACCGTTTGACGCTGTGCTGTCAGCCTTGCAGTCATGGCCGGATTATTAGCCAATCCCTTTAGCTGGTTCAGCTCGCTGTCCAACCGGCACTGATAATCCAGAGCGGCTGTCGGTATCCCTTTCATCAGAGCGGTTTGCACCAGTACGGCACCTGGCGATCCAAACAGGCCGTTGGCGATCTCAGCCAGCGTTGCCGGATCGAGAAACGGTAGCCAGACCGCCTCGAAACCAGACAGAAACTGCGCCGGATCGCTGCCGTCCCACGTAAGGATCTCGCCTACTCCCTGCCACTGAATCGCTGAATGCGCAGCAGCTGCCGAAGGCGGGATGTAGATGGAAAACCGACGCTGCGAACACTGTTGAAGACGCGCAATGATCAGGGACTGATAGTCCGCATCACCGCCCAGCACAACCAGCGTGCGAGGCTGCATGCCCGTGAGCACGCGTTTCACCAAGGCTTCAATCTGTTGCTCGTTCATTCCTACCTCTCTTAGCTCAGTCATTTGTCTGGCTTAATTACCTCGCCAGATAAACGTCTTCTCCCGAGCGGATCCCTGCCGCATTGGCTTCATCGGTGTCGATATGGAATTCCAGCGCGTATGAAGGGCTGACTCGCACCACCACCTGCTCGAATACCACGCCACAACCGCCACCAGCACGCACCTTCACCCGCTGGCCATTCTCGACCTGAAAACGGGCGGCGTCCTGCGTGCTCATGTGGATATGGCGCTGGGCACAAATCACTTTTGAATCGAGATGGCAGTAACCCGCCGCTCCGACCAGCAAGGCATCTGCGGAGCCAGTCAGATCGCCCGACTCGCGAACAGGCGCCTTGATGCCGAGGGTGTAGCAGTCGGCTTTCGAGACCTCGAGCTGCGTTTGTGGCCGTGCCGGACCCAGCACGCGTACACGCTGGATCGAGCCCTTAGGGCCGACGATAGTGACGCACTCCTTGGCTGCGAACTGGCCCGGCTGCTTGAGCTCCTTGATAGGCGTCAGCTGATAGCCCGGCCCGAACAGCGCTTCGATGTCCTGCTGGCTAAGGTGAACATGGCGGTTTGACACCCCGGTAGGAATGCCAAGCTCCGACACCGCACCTGCCATGACCGAGCTCAATACCGCCGCTTCCTGGCGGCAGCTCGGCGGCAGTTTCTGCTCAATCTGTGCCATTAACGTTGCGCTGATCATTTGCGTGGTCCTTGTTTACGGGTTCGGGTTGAACGCTTCGCCGCTGGTTTGTCACTAGTCGCCTTGCGGCTTGTTGCTGGCTTAGGCTCTGTTTCCTGTGCAGCTTCTGGCCCTTTAGTGGCTGTTGGCTCCGCCTTTTGCTCGGGCTCTGGCTTTTGCTCTGACTTAACCAGCACCTCAGGTGCAGGCTGCGCCTTTTCCGGTGTTGCAGTATCGACTTTCTGTGCAGGGGTATCGGCTTTCGGTGCAGGTTCACAATCTGCATCGGCAACCGGCTCCGGCAGGGCTGATGAGGTGTTTTCCAACATCGCCAGCACGCTCTCGTCCGGACGGGCGATCACCAGTGACGCCACGACGCCCTGCGCCGCTTCGACACCGTTTTCTACCGCCGCCGATATGGCACTGATCTCGCCGTGAAACATCACGGATACCAGCCCCGAACCAATTTTCTTGTAACCCACCAGATTGACAGCTGCCGACTTGCAGGCCGCATCAGCGGCGTGAATGGCAGGCGTCAGACCCCGGGTTTCTATTACGCCCAAACTGGTCGTCATCGTTTCCTCCTTAATGTCGAACCAAGCGGATATCGAAATCGAACTGGGTAAAGAAGGCGCTTAACTGGTCTAGCTCTTCGTCGCTATAGCCAAGGTCTTGGGTGATTGGGTAAATCATGTCGAGCTTGTCGTATTTGGTTTTGCCAAACTGGTGGTATGGCAGCACGTCGATACGCTGGATGTTGCCGCGCTTGGCAAGCTCCATGACATAGCTGAACGCCCCGGTGATCGAATCGTAAGAGTCGTTGTAGCCGCGGATCAGAGGCATACGGATCACGATGTTGGCGCCAATATCGACCAGGTATTCGAGGTTGCGTTTTACCCCTTCGTTACCAATTCCGAGCAACTGACGGTGCTGGTCGGTATCAATTTGCTTGATATCAAACAGGAACAGATCCGTGCAGGTGGCCAGCTTCTGGTAGCTTTCCAGGCTGGTAGTGCCCTGGGTTTCAATCGCGGTGTTGATCATCTGCTTTTTGCATTCGGTCAGCAGCGCCGTGGCGAAATCCGCCTGCAGGCTCAGCTCACCGCCGCCCAGAGTCACCCCGCCGCCAGAAGACATGTAGAAGTCGTAGTCCTGCATGATGATTTCCATCAGCTCGGAGACCGTGACATCTTTACCCATCACATCCAGCGCATCGCCCATGCACACTTCTTCGCACTTACGGCAGCCAATACAGTCCACCGTCCGGTTGATTTTGTGGACTGCCTTGCCGTCCGCACCGGTGCTCATCATGTGCACACCGGCAGGACATACCTGGGCACATTTGCCACATGCGACACACTTGTCCTGGCTGAACATCACCTGGAACTTACTGCTCAGCCCCTCGGGGTTGGCGCACCAGTCACACTGCAGGTTGCAGCCCTTGAAGAAGATCAGCGTCCGGATCCCGTCACCGTCATAAATGGAATACTTCTGGATATTGAATATCCGTCCTGTTAGCTCTGCGTCTTTGCTCACTTGTGCTATCCCAGTCATTGTTATTTCTCCTCACTTCGCTCGCGCTTAGTGGCTTTAATAAGGGGCCTTGCGGCCCCTTGGGCTGGGTTAGAATTTTTCCAGTACGGTACGGCTGATGATTTCGTCCTGAACTTCCTTACAAAGCTCGACGAAGTAGGCGCTGTAGCCGGCAACACGCACGATCAGGTCGCGGTATTTCTCTGGCTCCTGCTGGGCCTTCTTCAGCACTTCGTTGTCGACGTAGCTGAACTGCATCTGGCCGTTGCCGAGAATCGAAGCGGTTCGCAGCAAGGTGATCAGGCCGTTCTTGCCTTCCGGCGTATCGAGCAGACCTTTGAGGAACTTGAAGTTGTGCACCATACCGATGTTCATGGTTTCAACGTTCATCTTGCTCACCGACTTGATGATCGCCGTCGGGCCCTGCTTGTCCGCCCCCTGAGTCGGGCTGATACCGTCAGACAGCGGCATCCACGCCAGACGGCCGTTCGGTGTCGCGTTGGTCAGTTCACCAATCGGGGTGTTGTTAGAGATAGACAGGGTGCCGTGGCTCAGACGCGAATAAAGCATCTCGTACTTGCCACACTCACGCTCGGTCCACTCGGTGATATCCAGCGCGAAATCATCGGCGTAGTTATCATCGTTACCGAACTTCGGTGCGTTCAGACAGTCACGGCGCAGCTCTTCGAAACCTTCGAAGTTAGCCAGCATCGCATCGCGCATTTGCTCCAGGCTGTACTTCTTGTCTTCAAATACCAGCTTGCGGATCGCAGCCATTGAATCGACGTATGTTGCCAGGCCAGAGAAGATCAGACCCGGACCGTAGTTGACCACGGCACCACCGGCACTGACGTCTTTGCCCTGTTCCATACAGCCTTCCACCAGCAGTGACATCAGCGGCTTAGGTGCCACATCGCGGTGCACGCGCTGGCTGATCACCGTACCGACGGCAGACAGTTTGACGATATGGGCGATTTGCTCCTTCACCGCCGCATCGAATGCGTCGAAGGTTGTCATGCTATTCAGATCACCGGTATCCAGGCCCTGATGGCTATCGAACAGCACCATGCGGCCGCGGTTCAGCACGAACTCAATCGCGATAGGCCACTGGGTGTAACCAGTAGAGGTCCACTGGTAGATACGGCCAGATTTCTGCGGCTCTACACAGCCCATCAGGCAGTAGTCACGGGCATCTTCGAAGTCGTAGCCTTTGCGCAGCATCATCTTGATGTGCGAATCATCGAAGTGACACGCCGGGAAGCCCATACCCGCCTTTACGACATCAACGATTTTTTCCATGTAGTGCTGTGGCGACTGGTTGTGAATACGACACGCCAGCGACGGCTGGTACACCTTCACAAAGCGCACCGCATCCATGATCAGCAGGGTCAGATCATTGGTCGCATCACCGCCCATACGCTTCTGACCGCCAACGGTCAGGTTGATGAACGGCTGGTAACCGGCGAAGTACTTCGCGCCCAGCTCGCTCGACATCCACATCAGCTCGGCACACTTGATGATAAAGGCCTGCATCATCTCCAGAGCTTCTTCCTTGGTCAGGCGGCCTGACTCAATATCCGCCTGGTACATCGGGTAGCAGTACTGGTCAAGACGACCCAGTGACAGGCCGGTCTGGTTCTCTTCCACTTCGAACAGTGACTCGACCGTCCAGATGCTCTGCAGCGCTTCCTGCAGGGTCTTCGGCGGGTTGGCCGGGACGTTTTCGTTAGTTTCAGCGATGGTGAACAGCTCGGCACGGCGCGCCGGATCAGTTTCGGTCAGTGCCAGTTCGCGGGCGTGGTTTGCCAGACGCTTGGCGTAGGCCATGACACCTTCACAGCTTTCGATAGACGCCTTGTAGAAGTAGATCTTGTCGATGTCTTCCGGGTTTTCCATGCTCAGCTGAGCCAGTTTTTCCTCGGCATCAGCCTTGATGCCGTTCATGCCCTTGGTGAATAGCAGAACGTCGTAACCCGGACAGGTATCGCCACCACCGTTGATCTGGTGGTAAGACAGATCACTGACGTAAGTCTCGCCACTGAACTCCCACAAACCGGCTTCGCGGTACTGGGCTTCACAGATCTCATCTAAAGAGCGGCCTTCCCAGAACGGTACGATCTCTTCGCGGATCACCTTCTTGTCTTCTTCGGAGATCTCGAACGGATCCTGCGGACGGGTGCTCATGGTATCGAGTTCGTCACGAACCCAGCGCCATGCGATATCCGGCGAGAAGGCACCGGCACGTGGCTTGCCACATGGGTGGCCGACAATCAGCTCGTCGTCCTGGATCAGCAGCGGTGCAGTTTCACAGGCCACGCGGAATGCCTTGGCACGTAGCAGAATTGGTGGCAGACCCTGGTGCTGCTTGGTCACTTCGGTGAATGCCAATGCACGGTAGATAGATACACTCGGACGGGCTTTCAGGTAGTTCTGGCGCAGGCGCTGCATACGCGGTGTCAGGCCTTCCATCTCTTTGACTTCAGACTCGGCGGTTGTTGCAATCTGCGGAGCCGCTGCAGTAACAGGAGCACCACCGGCCTGGTACAGGCGAACCACCAGTTTGCTATCAAAGCTGGCTAGATTGTTACGGGCAGCCAGCAGCATCTTGGACAGATCGTTGATCATCAGCTGGCTGTCTTCGAAACGGCCGCCCTGTACCATCCAGTCGAACATCGGGTAACCGTCGACGGCTTTTTCAGCACGCACTTCTGACAACTCGCTCAATTTCAGCCAAAGGCTTTCGATAACTTCATAGGCCTGCTGCTCGGTGATCACACCGGCCTGCAGATCACGCTGGTAGTAGCTGTATAGCGCCTTGTCGAAACCGGCTGCACCCACGGCGTAGCCACCGTTGTCCAGGTGCATCATTAACTGGAACAGATAGAAAGCCTGACAAGCTTCCTTGAATGTCTGAGCAGGTTGGGCCGGTACGCGGCGAAGGATCGCAGCGGTTTCTTTCAGCTCGGCCTGGCGGTACGGGTGAGTTTCCGTTGCCGCCATGCGCTCCATTTCGGCAGCCAGTTTGTTGGCCAGCGCCACGGCACCGTTGCAGGCAAAGATCATCGCCTTGCCCTGATTGACTTCGTCCATGCCGCTGCGGCTGATCGCGCTGCCGATGTTTTTCAGGCGCATCTCAATGTGCTGTTCCAGTACCTGGAAACCAGAGCTGATCACCGACATGTAGTCAGGGCTGTTGGTTTTATCGCAGTTAAGGAAACCAAACACAGACTCGTTGTTCAGTTCGTCTTTGGTGTGGAAGATTGCACCGCGGGCCTGAGACGACTGGCTGCCGACAATCAGTTCGTCCTGACCGATATGAACAGGCATCTCAGCCATTAGCTGGGAAAACTGATGGGCATTTTTGACCATCGGCGGCATACCGGCGATATCGTCGGCCATTGATGCCAGAATTGTTGCACGCTCGGCGCTAATAGTACTTTTTTGCGCAAGCAGTCTTTCCGCCAGCATTTTTACACGCGGCGTAAGGGAATAGTTGGCCATAATTCAGCCTCTCCTAATAATATGTTTCACTGTCGGCCGGGCCTGGACGGCCCGCCGTTTCGATATTGGATTGTTGTGCGCTATGGCATTGCCTAGGTGTGGGCAATACCTGCAAACGCTTGTCGGTATAGGGTTTCCAAGTGGTGGGTGTTCACCTCACGCGGATTGGTCGGGGTACAGCTATCTTTCAGCGCCGGACCGACCAGGTCGGGCAGCGAGGCAAAGAACGCCTGCTCGGCCACCTCGCAACCGCGGATGCCTGCCGGCATATTCATCTGCTCTTTAAGCACATCAATCGCCACGATAAGGCTCATCACCCCTTCTCGCGTAGAACGGCTCGGCAAGCCAAGCTGCTTGGCCAGATGAGCATATTTTTCTGCCGCCAAGGTCTGGCAGTCGCCGTGCAGGTTGGCGTTAAAGGCCACAACATGCGACATCATCAGGGCGTTCGCCCGTCCGTGCGGAATGCCAAACACACCACCCAGCGCGTGGGCCAGGCTGTGGGTGATCCCCAGCGAGGCATTGGTAAATGCCATGCCGGCAATGCACGAGGCATTGTGCATTTTCTCCCTTGCTTCGAGGTTGCTGCCGTTCTGGTAGCACTCAAGCAAGTGGGCGAAGACCAGCTGCACAGCCTTTTCGGCAAGGGCATCGGTAAAATCAGACGCCATAGTCGAGACATAGGCCTCCAGCGCGTGACACAGCACATCCATCCCGGTATCGGCGGTAATGCCCGCAGGCACCGACTTCACCAGTTCAGGATCTAAAATGGCGTGATCCGGCAACATAAACTCGTCGACCACTACCCATTTTTCGCCCTTTGACTTAATCACCGAAAATGCCGTGACTTCCGAGCCCGTACCGCTGGTGGTCGGGATAGCGACAAAGCACGGTTTTTTCGCCAGCTTGCCACTTTCCCACAGGGTGTAGATCACTCCTTTGGCCGCATCGATCACCGAGCCACCACCCAGTGCGACAACCACATCCGGCGCATCGGCATCCATCTGCTTCATGCCGTTGACGATGACCGAGATGTCCGGATCCGAGGTCACATCGGCAAACAGGCTAACCACCATCTGGTTGGCAAGCAGACGCTGGCGGACCATGTCGGCCATACCAAACTTGACCATCGCCTGATCGGTAACGATCAATGCGCGCTGACCAGTCAGTGTGCCCAGCTTGTCTAGGGCGCCGTTGCCAAAATGGAGCGTCGGCTTAATCTGAAATTCATTCATGCGCTCTGTTATTCCTTATTTGTCCTGATGGACTTTTTCCACGATGGCAACGATTGACATGGCCTTGTACTGCTGTTTGTGCAGCGCAAAATATTCCTCAACCAGGACCAGGTCGCGAATGCCGGCTCCCACACTGTCGACGGCTACATAGGTACGGTCCTTGATGGGCTCGAGATCGTCCCCCAACGCCGTTACCAGCAATAGGTTGCTGCCTCGTAGTTCGTCATTTTTCTGCGGGGCGACGACATGCCCGGTTACCTTTGCGAGAATCATAGTTTTGCCACCTTCTGTTGCGTTGCTACCGGTTAGGACGCCATGCGACCCATCACCTGCTTGATGATGCGCTCGACATTCTCTTCCGTTATGTCACGACTAGCGTCACTGCCGACGCCAGTGCCAGCGTCATTGCAGGCCGGTGCCGGAACGCCGCAGCCAAAGCGGTCATCCGCCGATGTTGTTGCTGCAGGTGCAGCAGGAGCCGCGACAGGTGCCGGGCCACCGGTAAAGCGCGTGTCTTCGAAAATGCTGGCCGGGGCACTTGCAGCCACGGCAGGAGCCGGAGCAGTAACAGGCGCAGCTTGTACTGGCTGTGCTAACTGTGCTGCTGGCGCGATAGACGCTTCCGGCTGGCGAAGGTCGTCAATATTGCAGACGCCGTAGCCGACCTTGCGGACATTGAGCAGGTTCATCGGGCCGACGTTATCTGAGCTCGAGCCGCCGCCAAGAGCGCCGCAACCTAGGGTCAGAGCCGGGATCAGGTTGGTTGTCGCACCAATGCCGCCAAGGGCTGCCGGGGTGTTTACCAGCATCCGGAATACCGGTTTTTCCAGTGCGAACTGGCGCACGATGTCCTGGTTCTGGGTGTGGATCACCAGGGTGTGGCCCATGCCTTCGTTGGTCAGCAGTTCCACCACGCGGTCACACGCCGAACGCCAGTCTTCCTCGATGTACAGGCCCAGTACCGGGCAGAGTTTTTCACGGGAATACGGGTTTTGATGAGATACGCTGTCCTGGCGCGAAATCAGTACCTTGGTGTTAGCCGGTACACTGAATCCGGCAATCTCTGCCAGTGATTGTGCGCACTTGCCGACGATAACCGGGTTAATCATGCCGTTCGGACGCAGCAGGATATTCGCCAGTTGTTGCGACTCCTGCTCATTCATGAAGTAAGCGCCCTGAGCCAGCAGCTCCTGATGCACCTGCTCATAAATGCAGCGTTCGGCGATGATGGATTGCTCGGAAGCACAGATCACACCGTTATCGAAGGTTTTACTGGTAATGATGTCGCTGACAGCCTGCTTGATATCGGCGGTACGCTCGATAAAGGCCGGACCATTACCCGGACCACCGCTGATTGTCGGTGTGCCCGATGCGTAAGCCGCACGCACCATGCCTTCGCCACCGGTTGCCAGGATCAACGAGACATCTTTGCTGTGCATCAGCTCTTTGGTGGCTTCCATCGTCAGCAGCGTCACGCCGTCGACGATACCGGCAGGGGCTCCGGCTTCCAGCGCAGCACGCTTGACCAGCTCAATGGCTTTCTGGCTACACGCCTTGGCATTCGGGTGCGGCGAGAAGATGATCGCATTACCGGCTTTGAGCGCGATCAGCGTCTTGTAGAAAATCGTTGATGTCGGGTTGGTCGACGGAACCAGCGCGGTGATCACCCCAAGAGGTACACCCACTTCCATCACCTTGTTCACCGGATCATCGGAAATGATGCCAACCGTTTTGATCGGCTTGATATGCTCGTGCACCTTGGTCGACGCAAAGGTGTTCTTCAGTACCTTGTCCTGCCAACGCCCGAAGCCGGTTTCCTCATGGGCCAGTTTCGCCAGCTCTTCGGCATGGCGAGCCGCTTCGGCAGCAATGTGCGCGACAATGCTGTCGACTTTTTCCTGCGAGAACTGCGCAAACTGGGCTTGTGCCTGTTTGGCCTGTTTTAGCAGCTCACGGGCTGCCTGGATGGATTGTAAATCCTTGTCTAAAGTCATGATCTCTAGTCCTTCACTAATGCGTGAATGAGGGGTAGAAGGATTGCCTTACAACAATTGGGTAAGGCAAACTCGCCCCGGCATCTTGCACAGCGGCAACGTTAGGCCTTGTGCTGGGATGCAATTTTCTCGATGTCATTGTGTGGGCGGGCAATCACGCGAGATGACACCACTTCACCCACTTTCTGAGCCGCTTCAATGCCTGACTCAACGGCAGCGTTTACCGCACCGACATCGCCTTTCACCATGACTGTAACCAGACCGGAACCGACATTTTCGTAACCAATCAGCTCGATATTGGCGGCTTTGCACATGGCATCAGCAGCTTCAATACTTGGAACCAAACCCTTTGTTTCGATAAGACCAAGTGCATCTTTCATAGAACTTTCCTTTTATTCAGTCACGGTGTACTGAGAGACAATTTTTTCGATATCGTTATGCGGACGGGCAATCACCAAAGACGTGACAACCTCACCGACGCGCTGCGCCGATTCCACACCGGAGTCCACTGCAGCCTTCACCGCACCGACATCACCACGGACCATGGCCGTTACCAGGCCAGAGCCCACGTTTTCATAGCCGATCAAATCTACGTTGGCGGCTTTGCACATCGCATCAGCGGCTTCGATACACGCAACCAGTCCCTTAGTCTCGATAAGCCCTAAAGCATCACTCATTGTCAGATCCTCCGTTAACGCTCTTATGCTTTGTGTTTAATAACGATTTTGTTGATATCGTTATGCGGACGAGCAATCACTAGCGAAGTCACCACTTCACCCACGCGCTGTGCCGATTCCACACCAGAGTCAACCGCCGCTTTCACCGCGCCGACATCGCCTTTCACCATCGCTGTTACCAGACCTGAACCGACGTTCTCGTAACCGATAAGTTCTACGTTTGCTGCCTTGCACATTGCATCTGCAGCTTCTACACAGGCAACCAGCCCTTTTGTTTCAATCAAACCTAATGCATCACCCATATTTATTTCCTCCGTACATAGGTCTCGAGTAAGCGTTATTGAGAAAAGGCCTCCAGGCCTTTTTATGTGGTTTTCTTATGGTTTTATTGGCCTGTTCCAACCACGAAAAACACTATATTCCTCATCAAAAACAAATGGCATTAAACTCCAAGAATATGGGCAACTTAGTTGTTTATTCTTCTGCAAGAGCGAGTTGACGCCCTGATTCACATAACTATCCTGATATTTATCTTTTAGCGATATTGGCAATTAACCTGAATAAGCAGCAAAAACGGAGCTAAATCACAGTAATGACAACCTTCGTTATAACCGAATAGTCAGCATGAAAATTCCGGCATGTTTACCCGGTGAAAGTGTTACCAATAAGCTAGGTCAAAAGCTAAAGCGGAAATAAAAGCAGCAGAGAGAGTAAATATTCATCAGAGAGATGAATTAAAAGAACCCAAAATAGAAGTAGAAGTAGAAGTAGAAGTAGAAGTAGAAGTAGAAGTAGATAATTAATTTGAAGGGTAAGCAAGGAAGAGGTTATACCGAAAGTCGGCCGTCAACAGGATATGTATACCCATCGACAAACAGTAGATTATTGACGGCAATAGATTCGTGAATGCCTGGCATCAAACCTGGCATTAACCACTTAGAGATTAAGCCCTAGATATAAATGCAATTAATAGCTGGAGATTGAATAATACAAATAAGAAAGAACTGGTCGCTCTATTTGTCACTTAGCGCGCAGACAAATAAAGGCGAGTTAATCGAGCTCAGCAATACGGTTCTGTAGCTAAGCTTTTCTACTTTGATCAGCAATTCGTTATGACTGTCAGACATTTCACGCATGAAATAATCAAACAGCACATCGGGAGATTCATCGATTGAGGATTTGGTCGAAGACCAGCTATGCACCTGATAATGGCGTTCATACCCTGAGACACGCTCACTGGTATACTCGAACTGAACATATCGTTGCAAATACAGCCAGCCCGCTTTGGAATCGGAATAGCCCTCGACAACCAAGGAGCCTTTGCCACGGTCGCCAAAGCGAAAATGAACATTCGCATTCACGGTTTCTGTCACCGTGTCTTCGAAGTGCATGATCGCCCGTGCCGTACAATTCAGATCACCAGATTGCGAGGGGATCACCTTTGAGACAAAGGGCAAAGTACAGAGGAAAAATAAAATCAGCGCGTAGAGAAAAAAAATCTTACCGCTTTTGCGTGTTAGCATTATTTCTTCCAAGAATAATAAAAATAGTTATCACAGTAGGCGTAGGGGTTATTTTCGTTTTCAGCACATCGCGCAATGTAGGTTCGCCCTAACCCATTGCTTTGCAACTTATCCCCATAGAAAAAAATGAATCTTTCATGCTTGGCACAAGACAGACCCAGCTTGTCACGCACGGCTTTGAAGTTGGTGACGTATTTATCTCCCATCGCACTGTTTATCATCAGTTCAGGCGAAAAGAGCTCGCACAGACCACTCTCGACCTCAGTCAGGCTGACAATATGCAGCGAGCGCTCGGTGATGATGGCCGTCCAAAGCAAGCCCAACGCAGCGATAAAGAGTGTTGCACTGGCAATCATCCAGTTCCGTTCCTGCTGCTCGGTTTGAGGCGGGAACTCTTGTTCCTTGATGCCTTTTACCAATGGTTCGGGGGCTATCTCTTTGTCATCACTCGCCTGCTGCAACAAAGGGTGCAGATGATTATCATCAACAACCTCAATCACCAGCTCGGGATTAAACTCCAGCCGCCCACGCGGAATGGTTACAATCACATTTTCAATATCGTAGCTGCGAAAAGATTTTCTCAACAAACTCAGGTACTGATTCAAATTACTGTTTGATGAAATAAGGCCGTTGTCATCCCATACCTTTTTCATCACTTCATCGCGCGTCAGCACGCCCGGGTGCTGAATTAAAAAAAACAATAATGCATTGGCGGTAATAGAAAGCTGAGTATCATCTGCCGCTTGTCCTTCAAGCTTTAGCGTGCCATCTATTGCATCGTAATATAGAAACCCATTTATTTTATACTTCATTGGTATAGGCTAATTCCGCTCAAAATGACCGCAATTCCCGTATCCTGACTCCTTTCCATGACAATAAAATATACAACTGCCACCAACCCTGTATTTATCAGAGTAAAATGGACCGTGAATAATAACAATCGCAGAATCTAATTGGAGTGGGGAATTAATCGAAGGTGAATCATACCGCCGGGATGAGAACTCTATTTTTGATGCAGATCAAGAGAAGCTGGTCAGACAAGATCACATCGTTCTATTATGTCTACCAAGTCACATGAAACTATTCACACTGACTGAAAAACAATCCACCGGATATTTATTTTCTATAATGAAATATATCAATATTCTTTATTGTGAARAAGTAAATGATATAAGCGGTTATCGAGTTAATGAACAGTAACTAACAACTCTTTTTATTTCCGCTCGATATTTTCAACATTATAACTTAGTTGTTACTTTTGCTGATTATACTTAAGCAACATCAAGAAGCTCGTTTCATGGCCCAAACCTCGATAAAGGTTTGCCAAAACGTATTTCGCAGTGATGGCAGCGTCAGGTTTACCTGCAAAACAATCATACCCTGTCAGTATCATTATGGTTTACCTCCACCAGCAAAATCAGCGTGATGAAAAGCGCTTAGCGACGATTAAATCACCAGCTTCAGCGTAAAAAAGCCAAAGAAAATAATCTTGAGCCAGCACCGGGCCGAGGCTCATTTTCTAGCCCAATTTATCCGTACTGGAACATAGAGCACTCTGATAACACAAAAAGACCAATAAAAACATGATCTTATATTGATTGATTGCTATTTTTCCGAACGCTTATTGTCATACATTGACAACAGGGCATGAACGTTCAGCGATCTTGCTTCCAGTTTCTTGTTTGCCGCCTGATCTTATTTCGCCGTCAGAAATTTGTTCCATTTTTTACCCATCACTACAAATAGGTATATTCCTTTAACGAAATCAATCGCACTTTTTATGCTTCATAGCTCCCTTCGAAATCGTTATCAGTAAAATAGTTTATAACTTTTAAGAATGCCATTTGCATTTAAATTCTGTGAGCAGGAAGCTAGAGATTATGGAATATTTAGAGAGAATTAAGCGATTAGCTAAAATCCAGGGGATCAGCCAAAAACAACTTGGCGAGGCTTTAGATCTTCAGCAAGGTACAATGAGCCGCAAACTATCGGGCAAGTACGGTATCGAAGTCCGTGAGCTTGAGAAAATTGCGCAGACCCTGAGCACGTCTATCAGCTACCTGCTTACCGGACAAATTGATACCGGTACTCAGGCCACAACGGCGATCTCCGACGAGTCGACCCAAGGTTCAACTAGCACTTATATCCCGATCATTCACCGCAAGGATTTTATTTCCTACAGTCAGGGCGGCTCTGTGGATGTCGTTAGCAAACGTGCCATTCCGCAGCACCTTGATCGCGAAGAGTGCCTGGGGCTGCTGGTCGACAACGAGAACATCTCCCAGTGTGCACCGGTAGGCAGCTACGCGCTGGCAACACGCAAGGCTTCATATCGTCCGAAGCAACCGGTTTTTGCTTCTGTACGCGGCAGCGAGCCGGATTTCTATCACATGACCCAACTGGCAGACGGTGTTGTTTTTTCAACCTCACAGCCAGATTTTCCCAACCTGTTTGTGAATAACGACGAGTTCCAAATCCACGGCTATATCATCCAGTCTGACTGGGCATACGACCGTTAAGACTTCTCTGTCTATTTACGTGACTTCATGCTGGCAAACCGTAAAATAGCCGGGTGGAGGTAATCGTATGTCATCAGTTATTGTCGCCTCAGCGAACCCGGCCAAGATATCGGCCGTCGCTGAGGCTTTTTCAGCCGCATTCCCAGACCAGATCTTCTCTTTTGAAGGGATCAGTGTCGCCAGCGAGGTTCGCGATCAGCCAATGTGTGCTGACGAGACCTTGTCCGGTGCCCGCAACCGAATCACCAATGCCCGCCGCAGCAAACCTGATGCCGACTACTATGTCAGTATCGAGGCCGGCATCGACGGCAACTTCACCTTTGCCTGGATGGTGATAGAAAACGCCTATCAGCGGGGCGAATCCCGCTCTGCCTCCCTGCCGCTGCCACCCGAGGCCCTGGAGAAAGTCCATCAGGGGATCGAGCTGGGTGATGTCATGGACGAAATGTTCAACCAGCACAACGTCAAACAGCAAGGCGGGGCAATTGCCATGCTGACCAACCATAAACTCAGCCGCAGCTCGGTCTACCAGCAGGCACTTATCCTGGCCCTGATCCCGTTTATGAACCAGGAACTCTTCCCGGTATAAAAACCAACCGGTGCCAGGCTTCTAGGTACCAGAATTCTAGGTACCAGGCTTCTATAAGAAAGCAGATATAAAAAACCCTGCCGAGTGGCAGGGTGATGTGTCCATGCAGCGCACCAGCGAAAAGCTGACACTAGGCAATCAAAGCGCCTTCTTGGCACTCTGCTGTTGTAGCAAATCTGACAACCAGGCTTTGGTTGCCTCATCATGATGCTTCAACTCATTGGATCCGCGGGTGATCGTCGCGACCCCCACCCCCAGCAGTTCACTGATCTTACGCTGGCTACGATTTCCATTTAACAGTTCATAGAAAATATTGATGCGGGACAGCAGCACCGTGCGCTCATCCGGTGTCAGCAGCAATTTCAGCAAGGTATCGTCTTTTTGCTCGGTTGCAGCCTGATGCAAAATATCGATCACCTGCTGCCAGTCAGTAAATTCAGGTGTTTCTGGAGTAGAAGACATTTAAACCTCATCAATGAGTACAGTTCTCAGTCAGGATTCTACCGCGTTCTGGATACGCAACCAAGCCAAGGTGACATATCGACTAGTACATGGCTTCTAATTCATTCGGCTTAAGCAACGGGTTTTTATCGCCGGTCAGATCGCCATAGTAGACTTCAAACATCAGAATGTTCTGCACATAGCCCCGGGTTTCGGTAAACGGGATCGCTTCAATAAACTCAAACACATCCAGTTGTTCATCGGTTTCCTGACGCCAGCGTTTCACCCGGCTCGGGCCGGCATTGTAGGCCGCAAAAGCAAAGATGCGGTTGTTGTCGTAACGCTCCAGCATCATCTTCAGATACCCGCTGCCGAGACGAATATTCACCCCGGGATCAAACAGGCTTTTCTTGCCCTTGTAGTTGCGTCCGAGCTTTTGTGCGGTCTCCTTTGCCGTGGCAGGCATTAGCTGCATCAGGCCACGCGCACCGACCGGTGATACCGCCTCGACATTGAGGGCACTTTCCTGACGGGCCAGCGCCATCATAGTCGTAGCAGGCAAATCCCGCTTCTTGCTGAAAAAGTCGAACCACCATTTATGGGCTATCGGGAACCGCAGCTCGACATAATCCCACAGCTGACCGGAGATCGTCGCCTGCACCGCAAAGTGATGCCATTTGTTGGCCGCGGCATAGGTGGCAAGCATCACCACCTCGTCATTATTCATATGGTCCAACAGGTAGTGCCATTCCCTGTCCGCAGCGAAAATCTTATCCAGTGCAATCAGCTCCTTGATTCGCCGCAGTGTCTTGCCGTACTCGTAGGTCAGCGACATCGACTGGTTAGGGTTCTTGACCGGATAAACAATGGGCTTGTTCAATACCGTGGCGGCCGCAGCACTGTAGAAATCACGCTGGCCGAGAATCGAGCGGTACAGCTCCTCAGCAGCGGCCTCATTCCCCGCTTTGGCCTGTAACTTGGCACGCCAGAAGGTCCAGCGCGTTGAATCCAAGGCCGCCTCGGGCAGGCGATTTATCCAAAGCCCGGCTTCTTTCCAGTCAGCCTTGCGAATAGCCACCCGGATCCGGCGCTCCAGCAGATTGGTACTGTTACTGGTGGCCACCTTGTCATCTCGCCAACGCAGTAACGCCTCGTCATCGGTAGAGAACAGCCGGCTGGCAGTATAGTCGGCCAGCAACTGGCGCTTGGCCTTGGAATAATGCTGACCGTCCATGGTGCGCTGGTATTGCTTGACGGCCTCCCTGACATCTTTCCGTACCAGACGCTTGTAGGCCAGTACGGTCAGGCTCTGGTTAAACGGGGTTACCTTGCTGCGTTTGGAAAAAGCCGCCACGCCATCGGGATCATCGTACAACGCCAGAACTTCTCTCCCTTTGGCTTTCCCGCTTCCCGACAGCTGCTTGTTGAGATACTTGAGGCGATTTCGGTGGCCTTCTTCATACACCAGCAACATACGATCGAGGATCAGGGTATTGGTTCTCTGACCTGCTTTCTGCCACTTGTTCAAAAGCGGATCGCACGCATCACTTAGCGACTTGCCGGTCAGCCAGAGTGACTCCGCGCCCTGCCAGGCCACTTCGGTATTACCCAGTTTGCTTTGGGCATAGTAATAGTGGCACTTCAGCACCTCCCCGCGGGGCGGCATCGGCTGCACCTCGACAAAGTTCTGCCAGCGCTTGGTACCGGCCAGGTACTCAAGATAACGGGACTTGATGGTGGTACTGAACGGCAGGTTTTTGTATTCCTCAATGAAGTCTTCCACCTGCTTGGGCGTCTTCATAAACAACAAACGAGAAAAGTCACGATAGTCGAGATAAGGGGTAAGAGGGTAATCGTCCAGCTTGTCCCTGAGCTTGCGGTACTCGTCGATATTGTCCTCTTCCAGCGCGATACCAGCTTGCTCATACCAGTCGCGCTGCTGCTCAAGATCGGCAGCCAAAGAGGTGGGGGCGGCAACGATGCCTGCTGTGATAATTACAACCGAGAATGCCTTACGAAGAAAATAGCCAATCACAACACAATCCTATTCTGGCCCTGCCAGCAGTGCCAACATCTATCCAATACTATGCCTTATACCCAAGCTACCTCAAGGTGTTGGCTTCAGCGAGAATTACTTGACTACTAGGCTAGGCACCGGTTTGAAAATCTAGTGGCTCTAAATTAATAACCGGTAACAACGCATAGAAGTCAAGTAAACTCGCCCTCTGGGAGTGAGCCAGCGAACCCATTTCTGTGTCAAATAACGTTGAAAGGGGTTACCATTCCTACCGTTATTTTCCTTGAACTGAGCACGCTGGGCACACTCTGAATCCTACACATTGAGGTAGCTTGGGTATTCACACTCTGCCCAGCACTACTTTCTTGGTTGCTTTAACAACAAGTGATAACACGATCCAGGAACCGGCTGGTATTTATTCATCTTAAACGCTAATTATGAACAATGCTGTTAAACTTATGTCCAGAACAGGTAAAATACCCCTCCACTTTATATTAGAGATTGCAAACGGATATGGCTGAATACGTCTATACCATGTCGCGCGTGGGCAAAATTGTTCCGCCTAAGCGCCAAATTCTGAAAGATATTTCCCTTAGCTTCTTCCCGGGCGCCAAAATTGGTGTTTTGGGCCTGAACGGTGCCGGTAAATCAACCCTGCTTCGCATCATGGCAGGTATCGATACCGATATCGAAGGTGAAGCTCGTCCACAGGCAGGCCTGAAAGTCGGCTACCTGCCTCAGGAGCCGGTACTGGATGAAGAAAAAACAGTCCGCGAAGTGGTTGAAGAAGCGGTATCAGACGTTAAAGAAGCGCTTGTACGCCTTGACGCAGTTTACGCCGCCTACGCCGAGCCGGATGCCGACTTCGACGTGCTGGCCAAAGAACAAGGTGAGCTGGAAGCCCTGATCGAAACCAAAGACGGTCACAACCTTGAAATGCAGCTAGAACGTGCGGCCGACGCACTGCGCCTGCCTGAGTGGGATGCCAAGATTAAGGTACTGTCCGGTGGTGAGCGTCGCCGTGTGGCTATCTGCCGCCTGCTACTCGACAAGCCAGATATGCTACTGCTCGATGAGCCGACTAACCACCTGGATGCAGAATCTGTTGCTTGGCTGGAACACTTCCTGGTCGACTACAACGGTACTGTTGTGGCAATTACCCACGACCGTTACTTCCTTGACAATGCTGCTGGCTGGATCCTGGAACTTGACCGTGGTGAAGGTATTCCATGGGAAGGTAACTACACCTCTTGGCTTGAGCAGAAAGATGCCCGTCTGAAGCAAGAGTCATCGCAAGAGAAAGCCCGTCAGAAAACGATCGAGAAAGAGCTTGAGTGGGTTCGCCAGAATCCAAAAGGCCGTCAGGCGAAATCAAAAGCACGTATGGCGCGCTTTGAAGAGCTTAACAACAACGATCACCAGAAACGTAACGAAACCAACGAGCTATTTATCCCGCCAGGTGAGCGCCTGGGTGATAAGGTGCTTGAGGTGAACAACCTGACCAAGTCATTCGGTGACCGCGTTCTGATCGACGATCTGTCTTTCAGCCTGCCGAAAGGCGCTATCGTCGGTATCATTGGTGCCAACGGTGCGGGTAAATCAACCCTGTTCAAGATGCTAAGTGGCGTTGAACAGCCAGATGCGGGTACGATCGAGTTGGGTGACACAGTTAGCCTGGCGTCAGTTGACCAGTTCCGTGACAGCATGAATGACAAGAACACGGTATACCAGGAAATATCGGAAGGTGCGGAAATCATCCGTATCAACAACTTCGAAATCCCTGCCCGTGCTTACGCGT
This sequence comes from Photobacterium kasasachensis, assembly GCF_050336885.1. Classification (NCBI taxonomy): domain Bacteria; kingdom Pseudomonadati; phylum Pseudomonadota; class Gammaproteobacteria; order Vibrionales; family Vibrionaceae; genus Photobacterium; species Photobacterium kasasachensis. The sequence continues at coordinate 46,551 of NZ_JAKJSH010000024.1, read as the reverse complement.
CGCGCTTTAACTTCAAAGGTAGCGATCAGCAGAAACTGATTGGCGATCTGTCCGGTGGTGAGCGTAACCGTGTTCACCTGGCGAAGCTGCTTAAAGCCGGTGGCAACATGTTGCTACTCGATGAACCGACCAACGACCTGGACGTAGAAACCCTGCGTGCACTGGAAGAGGCGCTGCTTGAATTCCCTGGCTGTGCCATGGTTATCTCGCACGACCGCTGGTTCCTGGACCGTATCGCAACGCACATTCTTGACTACCGTGACGAAGGTCAGGTTAACTTCTACGAAGGTAACTACACCGAGTACACAGACTGGCTGAAGAAAACTCTGGGCGCGCAAGCAGCCGAGCCACACCGTATCAAGTACAAGCGTATCTCCAAGTAAGGGCTATCCCCTTTATCTTGTCAAAAGGCTGCATAATGCAGCCTTTTCTTATAAATAGCCTCTGCGATCAGACATTTCAATTGATCTCACTGCCGGACTAGCACATTTTTGTGATCCGATTCCTGGAGAAATGTCGCATTTCTCATTACACTTAAGTTACTAATAATCAAAAAAGTATTGTTATGGCTGAACGACGTCACTTCATACGCATCCTCTACCGGACTCCGGCTAAGCTACAGCAGGCACAGGAACAGTGGTCTGCCGAAGTGCGTGATCTGTCGCTACAGGGGATTCTGCTAACTTGCCCGCCGGACTGGACACCCAGACCGGAGGAGAACTACTGCATCAGTTTCTGCCTGCATGACTGTGATATCGAGCTGAAAATGGATACCCGGCTGGTACATCACGACAGCGACTATCTGCGCATGCAGATCCTCCATATCGATATCGAAAGCGCCAGCCACCTCAAGCGCCTAGTCGAACTCAATATCGGCACGGATGAACTATTACATCGAGAACTAGAACAACTGGCTGATTTAAAAAAGCACCTTAACGAGTAGTAGTCATTCACCATGTCGGAAAATATCTGTATCTCGGTCTCCGATCACCGAGGCACCTCTCATTACTTGATCAATCGCTTCAAGAAGCGCTACCTGGCTCTGACGATGAGCCTGATCCTGGCCATCATTGTGGCTGGCAGCTTCAGTGTCTATCAGCTCTATCAGCAGAACCAGCTTTCCAGCCAAAGGCTTAACGAGCTCAACCTCCAGACCGAGCAGCTCACCACCTCGCTGTCCGAAGAAAATGCGGCCAACCAGGCGCTGACCCAGGAGCTGGCGACCAAGAAAGCCGCCCTTGGCATGCTGACCCAACGTATTGATGACGTCGAAACGATCCTCGGGCTGCAGACCGGTGACGGCGATGGACTGCCGCTGGAGCAGCGCGTCGACAGTGCCGCCATCAGCTCGGCAGTCAGGGGAACGCTCTTCAGGCTGCTGCCAAACGGCAGCCCGACACCGGGGATCAGAATGTCATCCGGTTTTGGTACCCGTATCCACCCGGTAACCGGAAAACGCAAGCGCCACCGCGGGCTCGACTTTGCCGCCAATACCGGCACACCTATCTATGCACCGGCCGATGGCGTTATCGAGGTCACCCGCCCGAGTAACAAAGGATCGGGAAACTTTTTGAAACTCAACCACTCACTGGGATTTGCCACCACCTATTCCCACATGAGCAAATTCAATGTCAAACGCGGCAAGTTTGTTCGCAAGGGGGATTTGATTGGCTGGTCGGGAAACACGGGGCTGTCGACCGGACCGCACCTGCACTACGAGATCCGTTTCCTCGGCCGGGCCCTGAACCCGCGCCCGTTTGTCGAGTGGACGCCGGAAAACTTCGAATCCTTGTTTGAAAAAGAAAAAACCGTGCAATGGGCCTCCCTGCTGGAGATGATCAACAATGTGGTCTCGATGCAGGTCCAGCTGACCCATGCCCCAGAGCCCCTCGCCCCGATTGAAACGGCGAGCAATCAGGCGTTGGCTTCCGGTGAGCAGCGCAAGCTGTAGTACCGAGCAGATTTAACCAGTACAAAAACGAGAGCCAGTTTGGCTCTCGTTTTTTTATCCGGTACAGTCAGAACACACCGCTACAACCAAACAACTACGACCAACAGCTACATGGCAACGCGCTCAAACGCCGTCAGTGCCTCCTGCAGATCCTCCACCGCAATGATTTCGATCCCGTTGACCTTCCGGCTGGCATTGGCCTTTGGCACGATAGCACGGGTAAAGCCCTGCTTGGCCGCCTCACGGATCCGCTCAAGACCGTTGGCTGCCGGACGAATATCGGCATTGAGGCCAATTTCGCCGAACACCAGGACATCCTGCGGAATCGGGGCATTCTTGAAACTGGAGAAAATTGCCAGCAATACGGCCAAGTCCGCCGAGGTTTCCTCGATCTTGATCCCGCCGACACAGTTAACGAAAATATCCATGTCCGAGAGCATCACCCCGCCATGGCGCGCCAGAACCGCTATCGACATCGCCAGACGGTTGGAGTCATAACCTACCGTCAGGCGGCGCGGATTCTCCGTCACCGAGTTATTACACAGCGCCTGTACTTCCACCAGCAAAGGGCGCGTTCCTTCCCATAGCGTGGTACACACCGAACCGGCGTGGTTCTTGTCGGAACGGCTCAGGAAAATCGCCGACGGATTTTTTACCTGCTTCATACCGGTTTCCGTCATCGCAAAAAAGCATGACTCGGAATCGGCACCAAAACGGTTTTTCGAGGTCCGTAACACCCGAAACTTCTCATCCGATGTTGATGACAGTGCAAACAGACCATCCACAATATGGATCAGCTGCATCGGACCGGCAACATTGGAATCTTTGTTGATATGGCCAACAATAACGAAGGTCACACCCTCCGTCTTGGCAAAACGGGTTAGTGCTGCCGCCGACTCTTTCACCTGACTCGGACTGCCCGCTGCCGATTCGTTATGGGCAACCGTCATGGTCTGGATCGAGTCAATAATCACGAACTCCGCTTTTTGCTGGGTCACATGATTCAACACCTGCTCAACGGAGGTCTCGGCAACCACGCTGATCTTATCGATATTCTGGGTCCCCAACCGCTTGGCACGCTGCGAGATCTGATGGATTGATTCTTCGCCCGACACATACAGGGCAGATTTGTCTGCCGCTACCGCGCCGATGCTCTGCAGCAGCAGGGTCGATTTACCCGCACCGGGATCGCCGCACAGCAGAAGAACTGAGCCCGGTACGATACCGCTTCCCAGCACGCGGTCCAGTTCGGAGATCCCGGAACTGAAACGGGGAAGATCTTTGCTCTCGACTTCAGAGAGCTTCTGAATTTTTGTTGCAGCCCCGGCATAACTGCTTGTGGCGGCCTGAGCCCCGGTCCCGATTGCCGAGCGGGTCTTCGGAACGGTAAATTCTGTAATGGTATTCCAAGCGGCACAGGCACTACACTGCCCCTGCCATCGAGGAAAATCCGCACCGCAATCACTACACACATAGGCACGTTTTGTCTTGGCCATGTTTCCCCTTTACTCGTTGATCGTCAGCACACTATTTGCTGCAGGAATACCTTTACTGGTACATCCAGCAAGAAATACTAACGACAGACTAAACTTTTGCTGCAAAATGCAGATAATAGACTAAGGACTAATGTATCAGAAAGAGCTATGTTGCTGGACGATTATAAAGGATTGATTGAACAACTTATCCCTGTCTATGACAGTGAGGATTTTGAGGACGTCTTTCAGATGATGACCCAAGAGGCCAGTGGCCCGGCACGGCTCCAGATCAAAATGGAGCTAAACCGGATCATGGCCCCGTGTCATCAGCTTGTCGATCTTCGCGGCCGGGTCAAAGGGGAATGCCGCCCCTATGAGTTAAACGGCCTCAAACACTGGCTCGATGACGTCGCAATCAATACCTACCACAAGCGGATCAAGGTCTTTGGCGGCAAGTATCGAATCGGGCTATACGAAGCCCTGATGAATACCCGCAACAACTTCCGCGTTCTCCACCAGCAGGAAAAGCAAGATACCAATACCGCAGAGCAGCCTCAGCGAGATACCCAGTTTGATGCCAACCTTATACGCTTTGGCCACTATCTGACCCGGGGCGAGAACCGTCTTCAAATCACCACCCAGGTTAACCTGGCACTACCATTCAATCAGTCGGTTCACGGCGTGACCTCAGATTTGTCCTACTCCGGCGCCAAATTTAAAGTTCCAGCGGCATTTAAGTACAACCTCGGCCAGACCATTGTCGCCAAGTTTCCGAAAATGGCCGAGAAGTTCAATGATCCCCGGCTTGACCTCGGTACCGAATACCGAATTCTCGGCATTGACGACCACAAGGAAAATGACAGCTTCAAGTGGCTACGGCTTAAAATCACCAGCGACAACACCGTCATCAAACAGGCGATTGACCGTAGCCAGCAAGTCTTGCAGCGCCGTACCCGCAGAAACCATGAAGACAAGGTTATCCAGGTCAGAACCAAGGGCTACGAGCACTGCTACCTCAAACACACCACCAGCATGCCGATGTTTTTTGCCGGTGACGAGCTGAAGTATTGCCTGCTAACCGATCATAACCGGCACATCTGGGATAGCTGGCATGATGAGAGAAACCAGCCGGTCATCAACCACCTGCTTTCCAAAGAGCGCATGGCCAGCCTTGGCAAGGCCGGGCTCAAACAGTGCAGCACCTTGATTTATAGCTTCGCTCACGAACATGACCGTAAGCACTTTTTCTACTCGGCCGCCTTGCCGGAAATGAGCATAGAAGAACGTCACCTGTTCTGGCACGTCGGGGCAACCAGAAAAAGCTGGCAGGTGACCCGCCTGACCGTTCACCCTATCAGTGAAGAAGACCTGAAACGACTGCAGGATATTGCCCCCGAGATGTTTGACCAGCTGAGCAAGCTGACCCACATCGGCATTTTGCAGGATATCACCAATGAACAGGCGCAGCAGGACTACCGCCTGCCGGTCAAGCCCAAGCTGCCGGGCAAAGCCCTCCAGGCCTTCCGGCACGTCAGGAACCCGGTGTCGACAGCCAAGGCGATCTATTTTGATCCCAAGCCCCAGCGCAGCGAGTCGCGGTTTAAGTTCCAGACCCCAATAGAGCTGCATCACCCGGACTTTCCGGCTGTTACCGGTATTACCCTCGATTTCTCGATTCGCGGCCTGAACCTCGATCTCAGCCAGCCGCTCCCTATCAAGCGCGGCGATGAGGTCACCATCAAGTTTGTCGATCTGCTCAAGCTCGACAAAAATGCGCCGCTTAGTCATATGCCATATAAGGTGGTCAGGGTAAGCCCCGACTTTAGCAATATCCAGCTCACCACTGGCAGTGGTGACTGCGCATTGAAGGGAGAGCAGTTTCTGCGCCGCCTGATCCAGCACAACGAAAGCAAATTCAAGCTGCTGGAAGAGATCCTCCCGACCGGCGAGCTGCTATTGGCGATGCACCAGATGCTGCTAACCCGCCTCAACTGCATTCCGTACTTTACGGAAAAGCTCGACCACAAAATAAAGGTCAAGGCCATCGGCTGCAACTTCCCGATACCGACACTGCCGAAACTGTTCAACCAGGTGGCCGGCGGGCAGGATTACTCGCTTGAGCCTATCTTCAAAAACCGCCTCAAGCGGATGCTGGCCGAGACCATGCGCCCAGTCGAGATCCGCAAACCCTATGTTCACGAACTCTATCTATGGATAGAGAAAAAGGGTAATACCATCACCCGTCTGGACAGCAAGCTCACCGAAGAGTTTGGCACCATTGATGAACGGATCAATTTCATCAAGGGTGCCAAGGCGAAAGGGGTATTCATGGCACTTCGGGTAACGGCCGTGCCGGTGCTGAATCCGATGACGGCCCTGACCGGTATCGAACTCGGTGAACTGGCCCGAATGGCTCTGCACCGTGCCCGTGCGCTGGAAGTGGAATTCAACTCGCTCATCGGCTGTGGTGAGATTTATGATATTACCGATGAAGTGCAGATAAGGCTGGAAATCGGCTAAAGAAAGCTCCTCCCACTTTTCAAGGGGGAGGCTGGGACCACCCTAACCCTCCCCTTATAAGGGGAGGGAACAAGAGCTACATAGAACCTGTGATATCTACCAGCTGATCCCCTGTGGCATCAGTGAGGCAGACAAAATACACATCACCCCACCCAAATCGGCTTGGCGGATCACCGCCGGAGCCTCGGCCTCGACTTTCGGCTTGGCATGGTAGGCAACGCCCAATCCTGCAGCCTTGAGCATCACAAGGTCATTGGCACCGTCACCGACGGCAACGGTATTGTGCAGGGCAATCTCGTGCTGATCCGCTAACTCGCGCAAAATATCGGCTTTGACCTGCGCATCAACCACGTCGCCCAGCACCTTGCCGGTCAACTTGCCGTCGACAATTTCCAGCGTATTCGACTGGGCATGATCAAGCTGTAACTCTTGTTTGAGGTAGTCCGAAAAATAAGTAAACCCGCCCGAGGCAATGGCGACTTTCCAGCCATAGTGGTGGAGGGTTGCAACCAGCTCGCGCAGCTCCGGCATCATCGGCAGTGTCGAGCGCACGGATTCCAGAATCGATTCATCAGCCCCCGCCAGTGTTGCCACTCGCTGACGCAGGCTCTGTTCAAAATCAAGCTCGCCCTGCATTGCCCGCTCTGTCACCTCGGCGACTTGCTCCCCGACCCCGGCCAGCACGGCAATTTCATCGATACATTCGATCTCAATGGCTGTCGAGTCCATATCCATCACCACAAGACCGGGCTCGGACAGATCCGGCAGATCGCTGGTAGAGGCATAGTCTAACCGGAAGTGGATCAGGGCCTGTTCCAGCAAGGCCGACAGCTCATCCCGGATCAGCAATGCATCATACGATCCCACCTTCCATGCGGCGACCACATCCAGATCATCACCGACATACGCCGCAATGTCCGCCAGTAGCTCAGGCGTTATGCGCCGCCCGTAAACCAACAAGCCGGCTTGTTGTCTTATCAGGTTAGAGGCTGAATTTATGCTGGGGAAGCGCTGTTGCAGCGAAGTGTGTTTTTTAACTTTTAGCACGCTATCTACATCCATGTTTAAGTTTGGTCATATTAATCCACTGCTACCAAAGTACCCTATTGCAATTTATTAGGGCAAGCCCCAATATGGCATTCGTGCATTTCGGCTTAGATTCCACTATATGTTGATATGATGATACTGAAAAAAACGCGACTACAGCGAACATGGCAACTCCTGGTATTGATAGCCTGCCTGGGCGGCTTGGTTACCATGCTGGAGTACGGCTCGGACTTAAATCTCCGCAGCTACCGGGCGCTCAGCGAGCAGACCCAGTCTTTGTCACGCATTATCGTTCGGCAAGCCGCCGGGACGGCAGCCAAAGATATTCTTGATAACAATCAGGACAAGCTTCAGGCGCTGGTTCAGCAGCTCTCCGAGGAGCCACTCATTCTTGATGCCAGCATCTACGATCTGGAGGGTATCGCTGTCGCCAAAACAGAAGAGGCGATGCCGTTGGAGCAGGTTACGGGGATTTCGACCCCGCTGTCTGTTGCCAGCTTTGGCCGCCAGCAAATTGTCGAGCCGGTGATGGCCGACAAGCAGGTGATTGGCTTTGTCCGTATTACCCTGGAGCACGGCAAGCTATTGGAAGATGCCGCCAGCCAGGTTGAATACATGACCAATATCATTCGGGGACTGATACTGGCTGCCTTGTTCATCGGCTTCCTGCTGGCCTTCACCTTCGGCCGCCGCAAAGATATCTGGCACTTCCCGTTCCTGCTGACGTCAAATGCCAAAGATTAACGATTGGCGAGTTACTCGTACCTAGCACCGATATTCACGCATAAAAAAAGACGGCCAAGGCCGTCTTTTTTACATATCCTATCAAGCGTGCTTATTCAGCATCACCTAGCAGAACAGATTCCAATGCAATTTCCATCATGTCGTTGAACGTCAGCTGGCGCTCTTCAGATGTCGTTGCTTCACCACGTAGGATGTGGTCTGAAACCGTACAGATAGTCAGTGCTTTAGCACCAAACTCTGCTGCCAGGCCGTAGATGCCTGCCGCTTCCATTTCAACACCAACGATGCCGTATTTCTTCATAGTCTGGAAGAAGTCGAAATCAGGGTTGTAGAACAAGTCTGCAGAGAAGATGTTACCCACTTTAACGTCGATACCCTTCGCTTTCGCCGCTTCTACTGCGTTTTGCACCATGCCGTAATCAGCCAGTGCTGCGAAATCGTGATCGCCGAAACGGATACGGTTTACTTTAGAGTCAGTAGATGCACCCATACCGATAACAACATCACGCAGGTTTACATCGTCACGTACTGCACCACAGCTACCAACGCGGATGATTTTCTTCACGCCGAAATCTTTAACCAGCTCGGTCGCGTAGATTGAGCATGAAGGGATACCCATACCGTGACCCATTACAGAGATCTTACGGCCTTTGTACGTACCTGTGTAGCCGTACATGTTACGAACGTTACACACTTCTTTTGCATCGTCCAGGAACGTTTCAGCAATGTACTTGGCACGTAGCGGATCACCCGGCATCAGAACTACGTCTGCGAAATCACCCATTTCTGCATTAATATGTGGAGTAGCCATCGAAATTTCCTTCCATTTCTCCGTCGGCCCGATTCTAACCAACGGCTGTCATTAGTATTAGGTTGCTGTTTCGAACTATAACAACTATAGAACGAAACAGCGGCAGGGATATGTTATATGCGTTACAGGAACGACTTACCGTATTCCATGTCCGACGTACCGAAGTACTCAGCCAGGGTCTGGCCGATATCGGCAAATGTCTCGCGGCGACCCAGTGAACCTGCTTTCACTTTAGGACCTGTTACAAGAACAGGGATATGCTCACGGGTGTGGTCAGTACCTTCCCATGTTGGATCACAGCCGTGGTCGGCAGTCAGGATCAAGACATCGTCTTCCTGAAGCAGCTCAATGATCTCAGGCAGGCGCTTATCGAAGTATTCCAGTGCAGCCGCATAGCCTGCAACGTCACGACGGTGGCCGTAAGCTGAATCGAAGTCAACGAAGTTGGTAAATACGATAGTGTTGTCACCCGCTTCCTTGATCTGCTCAAGTGTTGCCTCGAACAGTGCCGGAATACCAGTCGCCTTCACCTTCTTAGTGATACCGCAGCCGGCATAGATGTCAGAGATCTTACCGATAGAAACAACGTCACCGCCTTTCTCGTCAACCAGCTTCTGCAGTACAGTTGCTGCTGGCGGCTCAACAGAAAGGTCACGGCGGTTACCGGTACGCTCGAACTGGCCTTTGCCAGCACCGATGAACGGACGCGCGATCACTCGGCCGATGTTGTACTCTTCCAGCTCTTCACGAGCAATCTGGCAAAGCTCCATCAGGTTATCCAGGCCGAATGTCTCTTCGTGACAGGCAATCTGGAATACAGAGTCAGCAGAGGTATAGAAGATAGGCATACCTGTCTTCATGTGTTCTTCACCTAGGTCATCAAGAACCTGAGTACCAGATGCGTGGCAGTTACCCAGGAAACCTGGCAGGCCGGCACGCTCAAGAATGCGATCGGTCAGCTCTTTCGGGAAGCTGTTTGAGTGATCAGTGAAGTAGCCCCAGTCAAACAGTACAGGTACACCGGCGATTTCCCAGTGGCCTGACGGCGTGTCCTTGCCTGAAGACAGCTCTTTGGCATGGCCATACGCGCCGGTGATTTCAGCAGCCGCGTCAAGACCTTCAGGGAAAGTACCTGATGACTCTTCACACGCCTTACCCAGACCCAGCTTGTTTAGGTTAGGCAGGTTAAGCGGACCGCTACGGTCGCCGTTGTCAGCCTCGCCACGGGCACACTGCGCTGCAATATGGCCTAGGGTGTTCGAACCTACATCGCCGAAATCAACAGCATCTTCTGTTGCGCCGACACCGAAAGAATCGAGTACAAGAATAATTGAACGTTTCATTTTGACTCCATTAAACATCTTCAGGGCGAACGCGACGGTAAACCTCAGGAGTAGGCTCAGGCTTCTGCTCTGAAATCGTGATGTTCTCACGAACAGCCTTCGCCGCTTCTTCCCATTGCGCTTCGGTACGCGCATGGATAACCGCTAGCGGGGTATCAGCATTCACTTCAGTACCCAGTGCGATCATATCGCTCAGACCCACTGCATAGTCGATAGTGTCGGATGCAACGCGGCGACCGCCACCCATACCCACAACAGCCATACCCAGACCACGCGTATCCATCGCGAATGCATAACCTGTGCTCTCGGCATAAACAGGTTTCACGATTTCTGCTTTATCCAGGTAGTTGTCGTAGTTTTCCATGAAGTCAACCGGACCACCAAGACCTGCAACCATCTTACCGAAACACGCTGCGGCTTTACCGTTATCCAGTACTTCCTGCAGTTTCGCGTTCGCTTGTTCCAAATCAGTAGCCAAGCCACTGTTTACAAGCATTTCGGCACACAATGCCATGGTCACGGCAAATAAGCGAGGGTTACGGTATTCACCGGTCAGGAACTGAACGGCTTCACGAACTTCCAGTGCGTTACCCGCAGTAGAAGCCAGTACCTGGTTCATGTCAGTTAGCAGTGCGGTCGTCTTGGTACCTGCACCGTTTGCGACAGCAACAATCGATTTTGCCAGCTCTTCAGATGCTTCGTAAGTTGGCATGAAGGCGCCAGAACCCACTTTAACGTCCATAACTAGCGAGCCAAGACCGGCAGCCAGTTTCTTAGACAGGATTGATGCTGTGATCAGCGAGATGTTGTCAACAGTTGCGGTTACATCGCGAGTAGCGTATACACGCTTGTCCGCTGGTGCCAAATCGCCAGTCTGGCCGATAATTGCCACGCCAGCATCTTTTGTCACCTGACCAAATACTTCATTGGTCGGCGTAATGTTATAGCCAGGAATAGATTCTAGCTTGTCCAGCGTACCGCCGGTGTGGCCCAGGCCACGACCTGAAATCATTGGTACATAACCACCACATGCAGCCACCATTGGGCCAAGCATTAGCGATGTTACATCACCAACACCACCGGTAGAGTGCTTATCAACAATCGGACCGTCAAAATTCATGTGATCCCAGTTGATCACCATGCCTGAATCACGCATTGCACACGTTAGGGCTACACGCTCGTTCATGGTCATGTCGTTGAAGTAGATTGCCATCGCAAAAGCAGCAATCTGGCCTTCAGAAACAGTGTCTTTAGCAACACCCTGGATAAAGAAGTTAATTTCGTCTGCAGATAGTTCGATGTTGTCGCGTTTTTTTCTAATGATTTCTTGTGGTAAATACATGGTATTCCCCGGTCAGATAATAATGTAGGGCAGATGACAATTTACCTTGCGCAACCCTTTTTATTGGAAAAAGTGGCTCACAGTATGATTCTCAGCCGCACAGGTGCCGCTCGCGCCGCAGCCGGGCAAGAACCAAACAGTAAATAGTCACAGGCAAAAAAAGTAAGGTGGCAATAAATGCCACCTTACGGGATTAGATTAGTAGCCGCCTTCAGCAGCTTTTTCGCCTTCACCTAGAGTGTGAAGTAGGTTAGCTAGCAGGCTAGATGCACCAAAACGGTAGTGCATGTTGTCAGCCCACTCTGCACCGTGAATACGGTCAGCCATGTCTAGGTATTGCTGTGCGTCTTCAGCAGTACGAACACCACCTGCAGGCTTGAAGCCAACAGTTTTCGCTACGCCCATCTCTTTGATCACGTTTAGCATGATCTCAGCGTATTCTGGTGTTGCGTTAACAGGCACTTTACCTGTTGATGTCTTGATGAAGTCAGCACCGGCTTTGATAGACAGCTCAGATGCTTTCTTGATTAGCTCTTCTGTTTTCAGCTCACCAGTTTCGATGATCACTTTCAGCAGAATGTCGCCACAAGCTTCTTTACACTGCTTAACCAGCTCGAAGCCCACTTCTTCGTTACCCGCCATTAGGGCACGGTATGGGAATACAACGTCAACTTCGTCCGCACCGTAAGCAACAGCAGCTTTAGTTTCTGCTACTGCAATTGCGATGTCGTCGTTACCGTGTGGGAAGTTTGTAACAGTTGCAATACGGACTTCAGGTGTACCTTGCTCACGGAGTTGCTTCTTCGCTACAGGAATGAAACGTGGGTAGATACAGATAGCTGCTGTGTTGCCTACAGGTGTTTTCGCGTTCTTACACAACTCGATCACTTTTGCATCAGTGTCGTCATCGTTCAGAGTGGTAAGATCCATTAGTTTAAGTGCACGTAGTGCAGCAGCTTTTAAATCGCTCATGACTATCTCCAGTCCAGTTATTTTCTACCAAGCTTATAGAAACTGTTCCATACGCTTGACGGCAATCTGTTGCTATACCGTCAAACGGCCCGCCTACAGCGAACAGTTAGATGAGCGGACTTGGTTCCTTGAAGACTCAGGGAAACAATGCGAGATTGCCGACCTGATTGATATCCTTTTCACCGCGCAAGAAGCTCAGGAAACCTGAGCCCTTGCAAATTTTTATGCCGTCCAGCAAACCGTGACAGTACTCCCATCACGACGGGGAAACGCTGTAACAGCAATCGTCAGTTAATGATGGTGCTCACGTATAATACCAAGCTCCGGTACGCCTCACCATCAAAGTCGTGTTTCCAGTGGTGGATAATGTGTTTACCGCAAGAAAAGCCTGTAAACATATGTTATTACTCAAAAATCCTATTTAAGTAAAGAAACGTTCCACAATCCACTGATAAGCAATACCCCCTGCGTATACCCCGAAAATTCCCATCACTCCGGAGAGGACCGGTGGTGCCGGTATCGGCAGCTTTATCGCGGAAAATAACACCCCGACGATAAACCCAGCTATCAGCGCTAGTATGACTTCACTCATAACGTTTCTCTCTGTGTTTTACAGAAACAAACAAAGTGTAGCCTGCAGATACTGAGGTGTCGCTTGCAACGTAAAATGATGGTAGCAAAGGAATGTAACAGAAACCGGAGCGCAATCGATTTTATGATACAAAGAGTGAACGTGTTACAAGTTTTTACCGAATCTGTTGATCAATATTGAGGGGCTGAAGCCCTGGATTTTGAATCCGTGGAGAAGTATCGAGGGACCAGTGACACAACTCGAAAAAACATACCTATCTGGGTAAATAATTATTCAGTTAGTGGCGCATGAAATGCCCTGAATAAGTCTCAGGAAAAAGAGGTGAATTGCAGCTCGAAACCGACAGATACAAAAACGCCACGGCTATACCGTGGCGTTTATCATTCAGCTGAACGAGTCAGTGATTACATTGCGCTTAGTGAGAAGAACAGACCAGCGATAGTTGCAGACATTAGGTTAGATAATGTACCTGCCGCTACAGCTTTCATACCAAAGCGTGCAATGTCGTGACGACGGTTTGGCGCGATGCTACCAAGACCACCTAGTAGGATTGCTACTGAAGACAGGTTCGCAAAACCACATAGAGCAAAAGAGATGATTACTTTTGTCTTTTCAGAGATAACTGCAGGAGCAGCATCGCCTAGGTAAGGAACGTAGCTCAGGTAAGCAACAAATTCGTTCAGGATCAGTTTCTGACCGATGAAAGAACCAGCAATGTTTGCATCAGCCCATGGAACACCGATTAGGAATGCTAGAGGCTGGAATGCGTAACCAAGTAGCAGTTCCAGAGTTAGGTCCGGCATGCCGACCCAACCACCGATGCCACCTAGCATACCGTTAATAAGAGCAATCAGACCAACGAATGCCAACAGCATTGCGCCGATGTTTAGAGACAGTTGCATACCAGCAGACGCACCGCCAGCAGCTGCATCGATTACGTTAGCAGGCTTGTCGTCGCCCTCAGCTTCGTCACCACCAAGCTGCTCAACAGGCTCGTCTGTTTCAGGCTTGATGATTTTAGCAAACAACAGACCACCAGGTGCTGCCATGAAAGATGCTGCAATCAGGTACTCTAGAGGTACACCCATTGCTGCATAACCAGCTAGAACACCACCAGCAACCGAAGCTAGACCACCACACATTACGGCAAACAGCTCAGACTGCGTCATTTTTGGTACAAACGGACGCACAACTAGCGGTGCTTCAGTCTGACCAACGAAAATGTTAGCTGTTGCAGACATTGATTCTGCGTTAGAGGTTCCAAGTACCTTCTTCAGACCGCCACCAAGAACGTTGATTACAACCTGCATAACACCTAGGTAGTAAAGAACACTGATCAGTGCTGAGAAGAAGATTACTGTTGGCAGAACTTTAAATGCGAAGATAAAACCAATACCTTCAACAGAGAAGTTCACTAGGCTACCGAATAGGAATTCGATACCGATGTTACCAAAATCAATGACGCTCTGAACACCGCTACTCGCAGCACCAAGAACATCTTTACCCCAAGGTACATACAGAACAAATGCACCTAATGAAAATTGGATGGCAAATGCGCCACCAACAGTACGTAGATTAATAGCTTTACGGTTATCAGATAGTAGAACAGCTAGACCTAGCAGTACTAACATCCCAACCAGGCTCATAAACAGGCTCATAGTTTATGGCATCCCTTTAGTTAAGTTTGGCGTCTCGACAATTTGGCTCTTTAAGAGTCCGGCGCATTATACTAACGCAGCGGCGGATAAAGTAATGCCGCCATCACACTTTCCAAGGAAAGAGAGTGAAAGTTTAATCACAAACGTGACATAAATCACAAACGAAAACACAACTTACGCAACCGTTTCGCGCAATCGTTTTCTTTTAGATCTAGATCACATCAATATCCGAAAAAGTTCAGCCGCAGTTAAGCTGGTAGCTGAAGCTATTTCAGCTTCAGATTCCTCTCTGATCTCGACAAGTGATTGCATAATATTGAATAACCGATCAGGACGATTGGGCTCTCCCTGATAGCCGGCAACAGGCATATCCGGCGCATCGGTCTCTAGCATCAGTGCTGCCAACGGCAGTGCAGCTATTGTATTGCGAGTTTTGTTGGCTCGGCGATATGTAATCGTTCCACCTACACCAATTTTGATACCCAGATCGATTAATTGCTCTGCCTGCGGCAGGCTGCCACTGAAACCATGATAAACCCCACCCGCAATCGGCGGCGTTCGCTTCAATACACTCACTAGCTCGGGAAAGGCCTTCCGGCAATGGAGGATAACAGGCAGGCGGTATTGGTTTGCTAACACCAGCTGTGCCGACAGCAGTTCTATCTGCCGCTCCCGATTGGCACCCGCAATAGCAAAGTCGAGCCCACACTCACCCACGGCGACACATTTGCGATCCTTCTTCTCCTCTGTTCCGGCCACTTCTGCCAGTTGTTCGGATAACAAGGACATTGCATGCTGGCTGTGCTCCTGAGAAAAAAACGGGTGTAGCCCCAGTGCATAATACAAACCGTCAAACTGCTGGCTGAGAGATTTCACCGCCTGCCAGTTCCGCTCACCGACGGAGGGGATCACGATGGTCCCCACCCCGGCACGGCGTGCCAGCGTTAGGTAATAAGCAGGATCGGAGGCAAAAGGCTCAAAGTCAAAATG
This sequence comes from Photobacterium kasasachensis, assembly GCF_050336885.1. Classification (NCBI taxonomy): domain Bacteria; kingdom Pseudomonadati; phylum Pseudomonadota; class Gammaproteobacteria; order Vibrionales; family Vibrionaceae; genus Photobacterium; species Photobacterium kasasachensis. The sequence continues at coordinate 31,106 of NZ_JAKJSH010000024.1, read as the reverse complement.
ACAATGGCTGTCAATGAGCATTGGAAAAGCCCCTCATTGTGTCTTCTCGTTCTGCAGGCTACATGCAGGGCCCTGCGGCGGCTTGTCGTCCGGCCTTTGACGAGAGTGTCTCCGCATAGACGGGTTTCTCGGATCGTCATCCTCATAACGCACAGGTGCGCAGCTGCGGCGGTTCTCCGGGACCAACCCCAATCGCTCACACCATTTATCGTACTTGGCGATCCCTCGTTTTAGCCACTTCAGCATCAATCTCTCCTACCGGCTGGTTGATTTGGCAATCATGATTATCATACTACGCCCGGTGACCAAAATCGTATCGCCACGATATCTCGGCGCCTGCTCGATAGTATAGATATCACGGGGGCTTGGCTCCGCGGTATTGACCAGCAGGTGCCAGTCCCTGTCACCACAATCCGGCAAGGTGAACACCAGCGGGTCCCAGTAGGCATTGCAGATGACATATAGCTCATCCTCGCTGATAGGGTGAATCACGGTTGTTGCCAGCGAATGAGAATGTTCAGACCAGTCAGGTTGGTGCGGCTGAAGTCCATGCCAGTTGATCCCGACATTCTCGAGCACCGAGCTCAGCGACATATGCATGTTCCATTCAATGGTCGGCTCGGTGCGCCGGATCTGGTTCATTAACATCACGAACCGCAGCATATCGGCATGCTTATCGACCAGGCGCCAGTCAAACCAGCTGATTTCGTTATCCTGGCAATAGGCATTGTTATTGCCCTGCTGGGTGCGCCGGATTTCATCTCCCATCGAAATCATCGGTGTTCCCAGTGAGAGCAGCAGTGTCGCCAGCATATTTTTACACTGGCGGTTTCGCAGTGCCTCGACCTCGGCTATATCCGTCGGCCCTTCCACACCATAGTTGTTCGACAGGTTATGGTTGTCACCGTCCCGGTTGGCCTCGCCATTATCCCAGTTATGCTTTTCGCTGTAGCTGACCAGGTCATTGAGGGTAAAACCATCATGAGCACAGATGAAATTGACCGAGCGATGCGGCGAATGGCGGTTACTGCAGTAGATATCGGGCGATCCCAGAATCCGTGAGGCAAACGGGCTGATACTCCCACTGTCCCCGCGCCAGAAGGCCCGCACATCATCACGGTACTTACCGTTCCACTCGTTCCAGCGATCGCCAATGAACGAGCCGACCTGATACAGGCCGGCGGCATCCCAGGCTTCGGCAAAGATCTTGGTACTGCTCAGGATAGGATCCGAATCGATTGACCATAACAGGGGCGGCTCCCTCATCGGGTGGCCCTGGCTATCTCGCGCCAATACCGATGCCAGATCAAAGCGAAAACCGTCTACCCGCATCTCGGTTACCCAGAAATGCAGGGCATCAATGATCATCCGCCGCAGAACGCTGTGGTTGGCATTACAGGTGTTGCCGCAGCCGCTGTAATTGGCATATTGACCATTTTTCTTATCAACAATGTAATACGCCCCGTTCTGCAGCCCCTTGAAACAAAACGTCGGGCCGCTCTCGTCGCCTTCTGCCGTATGGTTGAACACGACATCCAGGATCACTTCAATATCGGCCCGGTGTAGCTCCCTGACCAGGGTTTTAAATTCAGTGATCGCGGCAAGCGGATCTTTCTCGACGCTATAGCCGGCATGAACAGCAAAGAAATTGATCGGACTATAGCCCCAGTAATTTTGCCGTCCCTGCGGCGCATCATCGACATCAAACTGCTGGATAGGCATCAGCTCAACGGCCGTCACCCCGAGCGACTTAAGGTAGGGGATCTTATCGATAACACCGGCAAATGTTCCCCGCCTGGCTTCGTCGACGCCCGACGACGGGTGCTTGGTAAATCCGCCGACATGCATTTCGTAGATCACGGTATCTGTCATTGAATGGCGCGGTGCCTGAGTGCCTTGCCAGTCAAAGGCCCGCTGATCAACAACAACACTTTTCATCCCGCTCGCCATATTCGGCCCGGGACCAATGGCGTTGTCACGACAATAGTGACGCCCGAAGCTAATCGCCTGGCTGTAGGGGTCAATGAGTATTTTTTCCTTGTTGAAGCGAAGCCCTGCTTCAGGCTTCCAGGGACCATCCACCTGAAAGGCATACACCTGACCGTGACCGATATTGGCAACAAACAAAAACCAGTAATGCCCCCGCTTGTGCATAACAGGATCAAGCTCAAATGAAAGAAACGGCGCGGTAGCATCCTGACTGTCGAACAAGTGCAATATCACTTGGGTTGCGTCTTTGGAATACAGGCTGAAGTTCACGCCCTGCTCTTTAATGGTGGCACCTAGCGGGTAGGGTTCCCCTGGCCATGAGTAAATATCCCTGCCGGTCGAAAATTCCATAGTCCCCATTCCTTCCATTGTTCTTTCAATACGCAACAGGAAGAATACTAGACCGAGAATAAGGGAATAAAAGAGAGGGGAGGCGGATTCGCCAGAAAAGGATAAAAAAAGCCGCCACAACTGTGACGGCCTTAGACTATTGTAGGCAGGCTCTCGCCCGGAAAGCGCGATTAGTGCTCGCGAGTCGCACGGAAGTCGACGTCAGGGAAGCGCTCTTTCGCCAAGTTCAGGTTCACCATGGTTGGCGCGATGTAACTTAGGTTATCACCACCATCTAGTGCCAGGTTTGTCTGGTTCTTGCGCTTGAACTCTTCCAGCGTCTTGGTATCGTTGCACTCTACCCAGCGTGCCGTGGCAACATTGACGCTTTCATAGATAGCTTCAACGTTGTATTCGGCCTTCAGGCGGGCAACAACCACATCGAACTGAAGCACACCAACCGCACCGACGATCAGATCGTTGTTCTGCAGCGGACGGAACACCTGCACCGCACCTTCTTCAGATAGCTGAACCAGGCCTTTTAGCAGCTGCTTCTGCTTCAGTGGATCTTTCAGGCGGATACGACGGAACAGTTCCGGAGCAAAGTTCGGGATACCGGCAAACTTGAGGCTTTCACCCTGGGTAAAGGTATCACCGATCTGGATGGTGCCATGGTTATGCAAACCGATAATGTCACCAGCATAGGCCTTTTCCGCACGTGAACGGTCACCGGCCATGAAGGTTACCGCATCAGAGATGCTGACGTTCTTGCCGGTACGGACATGGTTCATCTTCATGCCCTGGCTGTAGGTACCCGATACGATACGCATGAAGGCAATACGGTCACGGTGTTTCGGATCCATGTTCGCCTGAATTTTGAAGACAAAGCCCGAGAACTTCTCTTCGCTGGCTTCAACGTCACGCTCGTTGGCCTTACGTGGCATTGGCGTCGGCGCCCATTCAGTCAGGCCGTCCAGCATATGGTCAACACCAAAGTTACCCAGTGCCGTACCGAAGAAGACTGGTGTCAGCTCGCCGCTCAGGAACAGCTCACGGTCGAACTCGTGCGAGGCACCGATCACCAGCTCCAGCTCTTCACGCAACTGCTCAGCCAGAGAGTCACCAACCGCCACGTCCAGCTCAGGGTTATCCAGGCCTTTGATGATGCGAGCATCCTGAATCGTGTGGCCCTGGCCCGTCGAGTACAAAATCGTCTCGTCACGGTGAATATGGTAAACACCCTTGAACTCCTTACCACAGCCAATTGGCCATGATACCGGCGCGCAGGCCATGTTCAGCTCGGTTTCCACTTCATCCAGCAGTTCCATCGGATCACGGATATCACGGTCAAGTTTGTTCATGAAGGTGACGATCGGCGTATCACGCAGACGGGTAACTTCCATCAGCTTGCGGGTACGATCCTCGACACCCTTGGCCGCATCGATCACCATCAGGCAGGAGTCGACTGCGGTTAGAGTACGGTAGGTATCTTCCGAGAAATCTTCGTGTCCCGGGGTATCTAGCAGGTTAACCAGGCAATCGTTGTACGGGAACTGCATGACCGAGGTTGTTACCGAGATCCCACGCTCTTTTTCCATTTCCATCCAGTCTGACTTGGCGTGCTGGTTGGAGCCACGGCCCTTGACCGTACCGGCTTTCTGGATCGCGTTTCCGAATAACAATACTTTTTCGGTAATCGTGGTTTTACCCGCATCCGGGTGAGAAATGATCGCAAACGTACGACGTTTGTTCACTTCAGCTAAAAAAGACATAAGCGTTGATAATCCTGTGAGAGATTTCAATAATCGAGCAGTAGCCCATCAAGCGTGAGCTACCCAGCTCCTAATAAGTAGACCGGAACCAAGTCTCGCTGCGAGACCCAGCCGGGTTCCATCATCTGCAAGGCAGAAACAAAGGGTGATTTAATTACAGTGAATTACATGTTTGCCTCTATCCTACGCAGCATGATCGTTGACTAGTGGAGCCTGAAAGATGGCGGAATTATACGCAAACTCCGCAGAAAGAAACAGCAGTAACACGGTGCTGATTCAAGTACCTGGCCCGTCGAGAGCGGCTACATGATCAGATAGGTCATGATCAGGGCGTCTTCGCGTCCGGTTTCAGCCGGGTAGTAGCCGATCCGGCGGTTGATCTCATTGAAGCCGACCGCCTCGTATAACTGGTAGGCACGGGCATTGCTGGCCCTGACTTCAAGCCAGATTTCCTCGGCATTCATGGCCGAGAGCTGATCGATAAAGCCTTCCAGCAATATCTTGCCGTACCCCTTGCCCTGACAGGCGGGATCAACGGCAATGTTGAGCAACGTCGCCTCGCCCGCCACATTCTGGCCAAAACAGTAGCCAACCGTCTGCCCGTCGATCTCAAGGACAAAATTGGCGGCAATCTTGCCCGGTGCTTTGCGGATCATCGATTCTGCCCAGGGAAACGCATGAGCAGCCTGCTCGATACGCCAGACGTCATCGAGATGGTGTACGACTAAGGGAACAATTTTATGAGTCATAAGAACAAATCTGCTGCCATAAGGCTTTCTTGCTTGCTGGGTTGGTATGCATTTGTTTCAGTGATACTGATGTCAGCAACTGACACCCTGCCGGGTGCGCCGCCTGGCATCCGGCCAGCCAGCACCACGTTAAATGATGTTCACGGACCTGGTCCAGCGCCTGAGGAGGAAGTAACAGCGCCTGCTCGGGAGCCAGCTTCATACTCTTCAGGATCCGGCCAAAGAGCCAGCGGTCATGCTCATCCAGCGCCTCTGAACAGACAAACAGCAGCTTACAAGTCTCCGGAAGGTCAATCACAGGTACTTGCATATCAGGAAAAAAGGACGGCTTCCTTACCTGCCAGTAAGTCAGGCCCATCTCCTGCAATACCTGTATATCTCTCTGATTCATCGTATTACCATTTTCTGTCTGGTGGCATCACTTCGGCAGGCGATCCTACCAGATCATGTGACGAAATAGAGCCATCGGTATCCGAATATTTTCAGGACCAATAAAAATACCACCCGCAGGTGGTATTTGACGGGCTCAGAACCTGTCGGGATCAGAGCTCGGAAAATTCCGCACAGTATTCCACCAGCCCGGTAATACCGGCCAGAGAATCCGGAACCAGCTCCAGCACCATGAACGCCTCATCCGGCACCGACCAGCTACAGCGCAGCCCGTGCTCAGAGGCTTTGACAAAGCCAGCCTTCGGATAATAGTCGCTGTGGCCCAGCACGACAGTCACCGGGTATCCCAGCTCAGCCAATATGCTCTTAGCCTCTTCCATCAGCGCCTGGCCAATACCTTGTCGCTGGTGTTCCGGCTTCACGGCCAGCGGTGCCAGCCCCTGCCAGTTACTATCCTGTCCATCAACCGTGACCGGGCTGAAAAATAGGTGGCCAATCAACTCGCCGTCATCACTGCATGCCACCAAGGACAGAGTCCGGTGACCATTTTCACGCAGCTTCATCACCAGGTTTGCTTCCGCCTCGGTGTCAAATACGGCTTTCAGCAAACTGTCGATAGGAAGAATATCTGCCGGCGCTTCTGTTCTAATGAGCATTAATGACCTCTTTATCAGCCGCCATGTCCTGCATCCCTTTCTGGATGAAGTCTGCTGACTGCTGCAAAACAAATTTAACCGGGGCCGGAAGCAGCTCAAGATCAATACTGTCCATCAAGTTCTTCACTTCCAGTCCCAACTCGGTATCCCCTTCGATGCGAAGGCGACGCTGGAAGAAGAGTGTATCAGGATCTTCCTTGCGCGCGGCAATTAATACCAAGTCATTACATTCGCCGCTGAAACTGACATCTTCCTGTTCAGCGTGCTCCGAGACGACCAACTGCTCATCCTGGTAGCTGATATACCAGCGCAGACCAAGATCTCTGACCTCAACCTTTAGCCAGCGATCTTCCAGGAACTCAAAATCACCATCTTCCAGCGCTTCTTTAAACACCATCGCCAGACCATCAAGCATCACTTTTTTCTGAATGGCAAACGGGGTCATTTGGGCTGGCACGCGGATCAGAGCCGGGCCGTATTGCACCATGTGCTTTCGTAGTTGAGCAATCACTGTCTTATTATTCCTGTCTCTGTCGCAATTATTGACTGATTGTATGGCAATTATGGGGGAGCTTTTCATGCCTTGAGTCAAAAAAAACGCTTCTCTGAACGCAAAGTTTGGAATTACGGCATTATCACAGGTTATAGTACATAGCACTTAATTTACGGCTCCTCCCTGCCGGAGGGCAACGGATACGGATATACGCACCTTCAATGCCGACTGAGCAACTCAACTACTGGTTTCCGCTGCTGACCGATAACAGCCCTTTTCTGTTTGCAGTGCTAGATCCGGATCATAACTACCTGGTCGTCAACAATCGCTATTGCGAGATTAGCGGGCTGGAGCGCGAAGAATTAGTAGGCCAGAACGACAAAGACATTCTGGGTCAGGCATTCTATGACTCCCTTCGTCCCTATTACGAGCGCGCATTCAATGGCGAATCCGTCGAAGGCGAGGTGGTACTGAATGACAACCGTCATGATACCAGCATGCATTTCAGTCTGGCTCCGCTCAAAGATCAGGTTGGCGATATTCCCTATATCGTGCTGCACTCTGCCGATACCTCGGAGCGCCAGGTCCTGGTCAATTCACTGGCCGAACTGGAGCACCAGCTCAACCAGCTCAATGAATTAATCACCGACGGCAGTTGCCTGATCGAGGGAGAGATCATCATCTCGGCCAACCAGACCGCCGCCGATATGCTGGGTTTTGAATCCCCGCGAGATCTCATCGGCGAAGAGCTGGGACGGCTACTGATAGATAGTAGCAGCCAGCGCATTCTGGGCGAGCAGATCAACCAGCTGGGCAAGAACGAGCAGCGAAAGTGCCAGACCAGCCCTCGCTGCAGCACCGACAAGGCCCTGCAGGTATCATCGTCGGACATCACCCTGCTGGGTGCCCCGGCAAAACTTATTCTGCTGCAGGACACCTCCGAGCGAGCAGTCCAACAGGGCCAGGTTGAACTGCTTGTCCAAACCGACCCGCTCACCGGGCTCTATAACCGCCACGGCTTCAGCCGCCGGCTGGAGCAGTTGATCAACAACGAATCCCCGCTGGTGATGCTGTACCTTGATCTTGATAACTTCAAAAATATCAATGATTCACTTGGCCACCACATCGGAGACCGAGTACTGCAGGAAATCTCCCAGCGCCTGCGCCGCCTGCTGCCGGATACCGCCATTATCGGCCACCTGAGCGGCGACGAGTTTGCCATCATCCTGCAGGAACCCGAACATGACCGCAGCGGCGAGTTGATTTCGCAGCAGATCATCGCCCTGATCAACCAACCCTTTGACCTGCACCACTTCAGCAAGCATCTGGCCTGCTCGATAGGCATGGTGACCTACCCGGGCGACGGTAACGATGCCCGTATTCTGTTGCAAAATGCCGATACCGCAATGTACGAGGCCAAGAACCGTGGTCGCAACCGTCTGGTCAAGTTCAGCGAGGAAATGAACAAAGAAGCCCGGATGCAACTATGGCTGGAAATCGAGTTGCAAAAAGCGCTGCAGCAAAATGGCCTGGAGGTCTGGTACCAGCCAAAGGTCAATGCCAAAGACTATGCCATCGACGGTGCCGAAGCCCTGGTACGCTGGAAACATCCGGTAGAAGGCTATATCAGCCCGGCACAGTTTATCCCGGTCGCGGAGCGCTCCGGCATGATTGAGCAGCTCGGCCAGGTCGTGATAAGGGAAGTTTTCACCACGGTACGAAAATGGAAGCAGCAGGGTCTGCTATCCGGACGGGTGGCCATCAACCTGTCACCGCAGCAGTTTGGTAACCCGAATCTGATCAGCTTTGTTGAGAAGCTAAAGAAGGCAACCGGGGTCAACCCCAACGACATCACATTCGAGCTTACCGAAAGTGCCGTCATGAGCGACGGCGAGCATACTATCCAGATGCTCAATGCCATCAAGAAGCAGGGCTTTGCTCTCTCGATAGATGACTTCGGTACCGGCTACTCTTCCCTGTCCTATCTGGCGCGCTTCCCGCTCGACGAGCTGAAGATCGACCGGGCATTTATCAAAGATATCGAAACCATCCCCAAGCAAGTCACGCTCATCGAGAACATTATCAACCTCGGAAAGGCGCTAAGCATGAGTATTGTCGCGGAAGGGGTCGAGACCCGTCAGCAGGCGACCTTGCTGTCGAACCTCAATTGCGACTATATCCAGGGGTTCCATTTCTACAAGCCGCTACCCAAAAATGAGCTAGATGCCATTTTGCTCAAGCACAGCCGCCACAAGGATTAATCACTACCACTTTATAGCTATAAAAGCTAGAGAAAAAAGTTGTCCTAAATCAACAAAACCTGCCTGACATCAAAACAAGGGGGCACTAAGCCCCCTACTATTTGCTCCATCACTTTTATTCCCACACTGGTAGAAATAATAATATGGAGCTACTTTGCCCCGCCGGTAACCTTCCGGCGCTGAAAACTGCCATTGATAACGGTGCGGATGCCGTGTATATCGGCTTTAAGGATGACACCAATGCCCGCCACTTTGCAGGTCTAAATTTTACAGGCAGAAAACTCGAAAAAGCCGTGCAGTATGTGAAAGATCACAACCGCAAACTGCATGTTGCGCTCAACACCTTCGCTCACCCGGACGGCTTCGAGCGCTGGAAACGTGCCGTCGACAATGCCGCCGCGATGGGGGTAGATGCCCTGATTGTGGCTGATATAGCGGTACTGGACTACGCGGCAACCACCTACCCGGACCTTGAGCTGCACCTCTCGGTACAGGCATCGGCAACCAATACCGCCGCGATCGATTTCTACCAGCAGAACTTCAACGTCAAGCGTGTCGTGCTGCCCCGCGTGCTGTCTATCCACCAGGTCAAACAGCTAGCCCGCAACACCGATATGCAGCTTGAAGTATTTGCCTTCGGGAGCCTCTGCATCATGTCTGAGGGACGCTGCTACCTGTCCTCCTACATGACCGGCGAGTCACCGAATACCGTCGGTGCCTGCTCGCCGGCGAAATTTGTCCGCTGGCAGGAAACCCCACAAGGGCTGGAATCTCGCCTCAACGACGTGTTAATCGACCGTTACGAAGCAGGTGAGAACGCCGGCTACCCTACCTTGTGCAAGGGACGCTTCGAAGTGGACTTCGAGGGCGAGAGCAGACGCTATCACGCGCTGGAAGAGCCAACCAGCCTCAATACCCTGGAGATCCTGCCAGAACTGTTCAAAGCCAATATTGCCTCGGTGAAAATTGAAGGCCGCCAGCGCAGCCCTGCCTATGTCGAGCAGGTAACCCGTACCTGGCGCGCGGCTATCGATCGCTATCTGGCTGATCCGGAAGGCTACAGCGTCGATCCGGCGTGGAACGCCTGCCTGGGCAACGTTTCCGAAGGCAAACAGACGACCCTCGGCGCGTATCACCGCAAGTGGCAATAAAGGAAAACATGATGAAATATTCTCTAGGCCCGCTCCTTTACTTCTGGTCCAAGCCGGATGTCGAGAGCTTCTACCAGCAGGTCAAAGAAACCAATACCGATATTGTCTACCTGGGTGAGACAGTTTGCTCCAAGCGTCGTGAAATGCGCCCGGCCCATTGGCTTGATATCGCCAGAGATATCTCGGCTACGGGCAAGCAAGTCGTGCTGTCGACCATGGCACTGCTGGAGGCGCCAAGCGAAGTCAATGTAATGAAAAAGTACATTGATAACGGCGACTTCATCATCGAGGCCAACGATGTCTCCGCCATTCAGATGGCGCACGAGAAAGGCATACCGTTTGTCGTGGGGCCGGCAGTCAACTGCTACAATGCCCAGACCCTGAACCTGTTCCTGAAAAAAGGTATGGTTCGCTGGTGCATGCCTGTCGAGCTGTCCCGTGACTGGCTCCAGAATGTGGTTAACGAGTGCGAGAGAATGGGCATTCGTGATCAGTTCGAGACCGAGGTTTTCAGCTACGGCTACCTGCCGCTGGCCTACTCGGCCCGTTGCTTTACCGCCCGTGCCGAGGACCGTGCCAAGGACGATTGCGAAACCTGCTGCATCAAGTATCCAACCGGGATCACCGTCAACAGCCAGGAGTCGCAGAAGGTCTTCACCCTTAACGGTATCCAGACCCAGTCAGGCTACTGCTATAACCTGATCAACGATCTCAAGAGCATGGATAACCTGGTCGATGTGGTACGTCTCAGCCCGCTAGGCAACGAGACCCTACCGCTTATTGACACCTTCCGCAGCAACGAGCAAGGCGCCACGCAGCACAAACTGGCAGGCGGCCACCAGTGCAACGGTTACTGGCATAACCTGGCCGGACTTGATATTGCATAATGTCCTTGCCGTTATGACCCAAACAAAAAAGCCGCGTCTGAAGACGCGGCTTTTCTTTGTTTTTTTACCTTGGCTTCGCCTTAGCTATCACCAGCGGCAACCGGCTGCTCGACACTTGCTTCTGCCATCAGGCGGCTTAACTCCAGCAGCGAGAACCGATGCTCGACAAACTCGTAGACATTGCCGGCAAGCGCCAATTTATACAGCATCAACGCAGCCTGGAAATCTTTGTTGTAGTGATACAGCTTGGCCATGTAGAAATACGCTTCGGTCAAGCGCTGAGCCAGCATGTCGTTGTCTTCACTTTCGGCGGTGATCTGTGCAAGCAGCTCGCTCTCGGTCAGCTCGCCGACATACATCCTGACAATTTGCCATCCCCAGTCCTGCTTGTCGCTAACGTCATAGCGGCGTTTCAGCTTATCTTTGGCCGTCTCTGGCTCTCGTTCCAGGTCAACGAGGTACAGCCAGATCACCCGGTAGGGATCGTTCACATTCTGCTGGTAGTGGGCAATGAGATCTTCATGGGCCAGCTCGTAGCGCCCGCCGTAATATAGGGCAATGCCCCGGTTGCGCTGAGCAAACGGGTGGCTGATGTTCAGCTCGAGCGTAGAGTCAAACGCCTCATAGGCCGCATCAAAGTGCGCACTCTGAGTGAAATACACACCCAGAATATTAAAGACATCAGGTTGATCAGGCTTAAGCGACAGCGACTGGTTGAAGTCAAGGCGGGCAAGATCACGCAAACCAATGCTGTCGTGCAACAAACCGCGCTCGTAGTAGACCTGTGCCAGGGTGTCGTCATTAAGATCATTGCGTTTTAGTAACTGATCAATACGAGCCAGCTGGATCTGCTGTTGAATCGTTGGCTGGAACGGTACCGCCAGCGGCGGATTGGTCCAGTTTGACTGAGGGGCTGCCGTACAGCCAGCCAACACCATAATCATCGCAACGCATGCGATTGTTAACCTGTTTGCAATCAATGCAATTCTCCCTGAGGTGAAACTGACGAGTCTTCTTACTAGCTTATACCATCAGTACAAATAAGGCGGCTATCGATCGCTGCCGAATACCCGCCTAAGTAACTCATGAGTATAAAAAAGGGGCTGAAGAGCCCCCTTTATAACATGCTTTTAGAAGAAAGACTTAAGCTTCTGGCTTTTCGTCTTGAGCGGCTGCCGGCGCTTGCTCGGCGGCTGCTTCTTTCATGCTTAGACGGATACGGCCCTGACGGTCAATTTCAAGAACTTTAACCTTCACTTCCTGACCCATCTCTAGGTGATCAGCAACCTTCTCGATACGCTCCTGAGCGATTTGAGAAATGTGTACCAGACCTTCCTTCGTACCGATAACAGATACAAACGCACCGAAGTCAACGATACGCATAACCTTACCGGTATAGATACGACCAACTTCAACGTCGGCAGTGATTTCTTCGATGCGACGGATTGCTTCTTTCGCAGCAGTTCCTTCAGTCGCAGCAATCTTCACGGTACCGTCATCTTCGATTTCAATCGTAGTGCCAGTCTCTTCAGTTAGCGCACGGATAACCGCACCGCCTTTACCGATAACGTCTTTGATCTTCTCTGGGTTGATCTTCATGGTGTGGATGCGAGGAGCAAACTCAGAGATATCTTCACGGTGCGTGCCGATTGCATCGTCCATCACGCTCAGGATGTGCTTACGCGCACCTTTCGCCTGGTTTAGAGCGATCTGCATGATTTCTTTGGTGATACCTTCAATCTTGATATCCATCTGCAGCGCTGTGATACCGTCGTCAGTACCTGCTACTTTAAAGTCCATATCACCAAGGTGGTCTTCGTCACCCAGGATGTCAGAAAGAACAACGAAATCATCGCCTTCTTTCACAAGACCCATTGCGATACCAGCAACAGACGCTTTGATTGGCACACCAGCATCCATAAGAGCCAGAGAAGTACCACATACAGATGCCATTGAAGACGAACCGTTTGATTCAGTGATTTCAGAAACCACACGTACTGTGTACGGGAATTCGTCAACAGATGGCATTACCGCTGCAATACCACGCTTAGCCAGCTTACCGTGACCAATTTCACGACGCTTAGGCGAACCTACAAAACCCGTTTCACCAACACAGTATGGAGGGAAGTTGTAGTGTAGAAGGAAGTGATCTTTCTTCTCGCCTGTTAGGCCATCGATGATTTGCGCATCACGCTGGGTACCCAGTGTCGCGGTAACCAGTGCCTGAGTTTCACCACGAGTGAACAGAGATGAACCGTGAGTACGAGGAAGTACACCAGTACGTACATCTAGTGCACGAACCATGTCTTTTTCACGGCCGTCAATACGCGGGTTGCCGGCGATAATGCGGCTACGCACAACGTTCTTCTCAAGAGAGCTCAGCATGTCGCGAATTTCGCGCTCTTCCAGAGTCTCGTCTTCTGCAAGCAGAGCTTCAACAACGTCATTCTTGATCGCGCCAACTTGCTCGTAGCGAGACATTTTTTCAGTAATTTGGTACGCCTCAGACAGACGTGCTTCTGCTTTCTCGGCAACACGTGCTTTTAGCTCAGTGTTGACTTCAGGTGCAGTCCAATCCCATGCAGGCGTAGCAACTTCTGCCGCGAACTCGTTGATGGCATTGATTACTGTTTGCTGCTGGTCGTGACCAAATACTACAGCTTGTAGCATCTGCTCTTCAGACAGACGGTCAGCTTCTGATTCAACCATCAGAACCGCACCTTCCGTACCGGCAACAACAAGATCTAGACGGCTTTCTTCAAGTTCAGTATTGCTTGGGTTAAGAACGAACTGATCGTTAACGTAACCAACACGTGCAGCACCGATAGGACCATTGAATGGAATACCAGAAATAGCCAGTGCCGCAGACGTACCAATCATAGTAACGATATCTGGGCTTACATCTGGGTTTACAGAAACAACAGTCGCAATAACCTGCACTTCGTTTTTGAAATCATCTGGGAATAGCGGACGGATTGGACGGTCAATCAAACGTGCAGTCAGCGTTTCGCCTTCAGATGGACGGCCTTCGCGCTTGAAGAAGCCACCTGGGATTTTACCAGCCGCGTAAGTACGTTCTTGGTAGTTAACAGTCAGTGGGAAGAAGTCTTGGCCTTCTACTGCTGTTTTTTTACCAACTACAGATACAAACACAGATGTGTCATCCATGCTTACCATTACAGCAGCAGTTGCTTGACGTGCCATAACACCAGTTTCGATAGTAACCGTGTGGTTACCGTACTGGAAAGTCTTTACGATAGGATTCACGTGAATTTCCTTAATTATATTCCGCTTTCTATTTGCGTCGTTAAGTATATCTGACACAAGGAAAAGCGTCATGTGATGAAAGACACTTTACGGTGATTTCACGTATCGCGACTAATGAAAATTCTCTATGACTAGAAGAACTGTCATTAGCCGCGACCTAAAGGTCGACGAAAACGACTCGCGAGCTCACGGTGTAAAATATCAGTGATGGTTCATCAATCAACTCGCTACAGGATCATTCAATCAGCAGTGACGATGCAGGTATCGGATGAGACGGTAGAGAGGAGTATTAACGAACAATAAAAAAGAAAGGAGCCATCAGGCTCCTTTCTCAAAGCAATCTTAGCGACGTAGGCCTAGACGCTTGATTAGGTCTTGGTAGCGATCTAGGTTCTTACCTTTAAGGTAGTCTAGAAGCTTACGACGACGAGAAACCATACGTAGCAGACCGCGACGGCTGTGGTGGTCGTGTTTGTGGTTAGCAAAGTGACCTTGAAGGTGGTTGATTTGTGCTGTTAGCAGTGCAACCTGAACTTCAGGAGAACCAGTGTCGTTTGCGCCTTGCGCGTATTCAGCAACGATTGCTGCTTTAGTTTCTGCATTCAGAGACATAACTCATTCCTAATACAAAGTGTTTCTAAATTTGTGCCAGCCAATCTCTGATTCAGCCGACACCCGAGCCGCGAATTATACGTGTAGCCCTGCATGACTACAAGGAAAGATTCAAATAAGTGGCGAGATCATAGGAACGAGGCGCGAATGACAAGTTCCCTCCCCTTTTAAGGGAAGGGTGGGGTAACCCCTCCTAGCCTCCCCCTTGAAAAGGAGGAGGAGTTTTATGTGTACAGGCCGAATACATCATTTACAAAATAAAAAAGCGGAATGCTCTAACAAGCATACCGCTTTTCTCTGCTTCCGGAGCGAAGCGTCACCCGCCTCTCGCACCTTTAGAACCGTCAGTCTTGCTTGTTCGCCATCACACGCTTCGGTGCCAGCATGCCATCTTCGTCGATAACACCGACGCCGATAAACTCACGCTGTTCGCCAACCGTAATGCGAACCAGGGCCCCCGTCTCGGGAACACGGCCAGCCTGCACCGGATTACCGTTAAGGATATACACCGCCAGTGCTGGCAATATATTGACTTCCGGCAAGTCCTGTACCGCACTGTCAGTCGGCAGCAGCAACGGATCAAGCAATTCGCTTGGCGCAATGTCCTGCTCCTTGGCCTGATCCAGCAATGCCTGTAGCTGCTCCAACGTCACGATGCGATCCATCGGATAGTTGGACACCCCAGTACGACGCAGATAGGTCACATGGGCACCGCAACCTAGCATCTCGCCCAGATCATCAACAATCGTGCGGATGTAGGTCCCTTTCGATACATGCAGCTCCATTTCGACTTCGTTGTTGTCAAAGCGAAGAAGCTCGACAGAATACACAGTGATCTTGCGAGACTCACGAGGCACCTCGATCCCTTCACGGGCGTATTCATACAGCTTACGCCCCTGGTATTTCAGGGCCGAGTACATCGATGGAATTTGATCGGTTGTGCCGCGGAACTTGGCAATGCAGCGCTCTAGCTGACCACGGTCCACTTTCACCTCGCGAGTCTCAACGACTTCACCGTCAGAATCCGAGGTATCAGTACGTTCACCTAACTTGGCCACAACGCGATAGCGCTTGTCCGAGTCGAGCAGGAACTGGGAAAACTTCGTCGCTTCACCAAAGCAGATTGGCAGCATACCGGTTGCCAATGGATCAAGTGCCCCGGTATGACCCGCTTTCTGCGCGAAGAAGATACGCTTTACTTTCTGCAGCGTATCGTTCGAGCTAAGTCCGGTTGGTTTGTCGAGGAGGATAACCCCGTCGACCGGACGCCCCTTACGACGACGTGCCATGGATTACTCCTCGCCTTCTTCGGCATCATCACCGCGACGATCTTCATCATCACGGACAGCCTTGCTGACCAGGTTAGAAATACGCATACCTTCGGTCAGTGACTTGTCGAAGATGAAGTTAAGCTCAGGGGTAACGCGCAGACGGATCTGCTTGCCCAGTAGCGAGCGGATATAAGGAGCCAGTTCGCGCAGTGCTTCCAGGCTGTCCTCAGGCGTTTGCTCACCCACGGTCAAAAATGTCACGTACACTTTTGCGTAGCCCATATCGCGTGATACATCGACACTCGAGATGGTTGCCATTGCGATGCGCGGATCTTTGATTTCGCGCTGCAGGATCACCGCCAGCTCTTTTTGCAACTGCTGTGCAACTCGCTGGGTACGGCTGAATTCTTTTGCCATATTCGTTTTCTCTCTCTAAGAATTGAGCTCTTGAAAGAATGGGGAGCCGAAGCTCCCCATAAGATTAGTTGTTATAAAACAGCTTGTTGTCTTGAGTAATTAGTCAAGAGTACGCTGGATTTCAACAATTTCGTAAACTTCGATCTGGTCACCAACGCGAACATCATTGTAGTTCTTAACGCCGATACCACACTCGTAGCCGTTCTTAACTTCGTTCACGTCGTCTTTGAAGCGACGTAGCGATTCTAGCTCACCTTCGTAGATTACAACATTATCACGTAGAACACGGATAGGGTTGTTACGCTTGATGATACCTTCAGTAACCATACAACCAGCAATTGCGCCGATCTTAGGTGACTTGAACACATCGCGTACTTCTGCAAGACCGATGATTTCCTGCTTGAACTCAGGAGATAGCATACCGCCCATCGCCGCTTTCACTTCGTCAATCAGCTGGTAGATGATTGAGTAGTAACGCAGATCCAGGTTCTCGTTCTCAACAATACGACGAGCCGGAACATCAGCACGAACGTTGAAACCAAGTACGATAGCGTTAGATGCTGCAGCAAGTACTGCATCAGTCTCGGTAATACCACCAACACCAGAACCGACGATATTCACTTTAACTTCATCGGTAGACAGTTTAACCAGTGAATCAGCAATCGCTTCGATAGAACCCTGTACATCAGCTTTTAGTACAACATTCAACTCAGCAACGTCACCTGCAGTCATGTTAGAGAACATGTTTTCAAGTTTCGCTTTCTGCTGGCGAGCAAGCTTAACATCGCGGAATTTACCCTGACGGTAAAGTGCAACTTCACGTGCTTTACGCTCGTCACGAACAACGGTTGCTTCGTCACCAGAAGAAGGTACACCAGAAAGACCTAAGATCTCTACCGGGATAGACGGGCCAGCAGACTCGATGTCTTGACCAAGCTCATCACGCATAGCACGAACACGGCCATGCTCTAGACCACAAAGAACGATATCGCCCTTGCGTAGCGTACCTGACTGAACCAGAACAGTTGCAACCGGACCACGACCCTTATCAAGGCGAGATTCAACAACCACACCGCTCGCCATACCTTCTTTAACTGCAGTCAGTTCAAGAATTTCAGACTGAAGCAGGATAGCTTCTAGCAGGCCGTCAATGTTAGTACCTTGTTTCGCAGAGATGTGAACAAACATGTTCTCACCGCCCCACTCTTCAGGGATAACATCGTACTGTGCCAGTTCGTTCTTCACGTTGTCTGGGTTAGCGTCTTCTTTATCGATCTTGTTTACAGCAACAATCAGAGGTACACCGGCCGCTTTTGCGTGCTGGATAGCTTCAATTGTCTGTGGCATTACACCATCATCTGCAGCAACAACCAGTACAACGATATCCGTCGCCTGAGCACCACGAGCACGCATAGCGGTAAACGCGGCGTGTCCAGGAGTATCAAGGAAGGTAATCATACCGTTGCCAGTTTCAACGTGGTATGCACCGATATGTTGGGTAATACCGCCAGCTTCGCCAGAAGCAACGTGTGCTTGACGAATGTAATCCAGTGTTGATGTCTTACCATGGTCAACGTGGCCCATGATAGTAACAACAGGTGCACGAGATTCAGTCGCGGCATTCTCGTCACGATCAGACATGATCGCTTCTTCAAGTTCATTCTCTTTGCGAAGAATAACTTTGTGACCCATTTCTTCAGCAACTAGCTGTGCTGTTTCCTGGTCGATTACCTGGTTGATGGTAACCATAGCGCCCATTTTCATCATCACTTTGATGATTTCTGTCGCTTTCACTGACATTTTGCTAGCCAGTTCAGAAACAACAATGGTTTCACCGATCACAACGTCAGATTTAGCAACGGTTGCTGTTTTGTCAAAGCCATGCTGCATCGATGTAGGTGCATTAACCTGAGACTTTTTCTTACCACCGCGACCACGCTGGTTACGAGAGCCACGACCTTTGTTACGGTCATCAGCTTTCGCAGCAGGTTTTTTCTTCTTACGACGACCGCCTTCTTCTTTGCGGTCGGCTTCATCTTCAGCTGCGCGAGCGTAGCTAGAAGTTGTTGTATGGTAATCTGATTTTTCCATGCTCGTTGTCGCCTGATCAGGTTTTGACCAGTTTTTCTCGTTCTGTTCTGCCATTTTGCGTGCCTCTTCTAGCTGGCGCTGACTCTCTTCTTCGGCTTTACGCTTGGCTTCCTCTTCCCTGCGACGTTGTAGCGCCTCAGCTTCTTTCTTAGCCTGTTGGTCAGCGGCGGCGCGCTTAGCTTTTTCGTCAGCTAAACGCTTGTCCTCAGCGTCACGATCCAGCTTGTCCTCAGCGTCACGATTGGCCTTATGTCCTGCATTTTGCTTAGCTTTCTCTTCAGCTAAGCGCTTTTCTTCAGCGGCACGCTTAGCTGTTTCTTCAGCTTCGCGTTTCGCCTGCTCTTCTGCTTCACGCTTGGCAGCTTCTTCGGCTGCGCGCTTAGCGGCTTCTTCAGCTTCACGCTGAGCCGCTTCTTCAGCTTGGCGTTTCGCTTCTTCAGCTACGCGCTGCTCTTCTTCAAGGGCAGAACGTTTTACATAGGTGCGCTTTTTGCGCACCTCTACCTGAACACTTTTATTCTTGCCGCCAGAGCCCGAGACACTCAGAGTGCTTCGGGTCTTGCGCTGCAGAGTAAGGCGTGTAGGAGCCTCACCAGTCGTGCTGTCGCCACCATGTTCTTTCTTAAGGTGAGACAACAACGACTGCTTTTCTTGTTGGCTTACGCTTTCTTCAGCTTTCTTGCTGATACCAGCATCGGCAAACTGTTGAAGCAAACGATCAATCGGAGTACCAATTTCCTCGGCTAATGCTTTAACTGTAACCTCTGACATGCTGCTCCTCCCTTGCTTTTTAAAATTACGCTTCGTCGCTGAACCAGCAAATATTACGTGCGGCCATGATTAGCTCGCCCGCTTTAGCTTCGTCCATACCTTCGATGTCGGTCAGGTCATCAGTGCCCTGATCCGCCAGGTCTTCAAGCGTGCTTACACCTTTCGCAGCCAGTTTGAACGCCATTTCGCGCTCAAGGCCGTCAAGACCAAGCAGGTCATCAGCGGGTTCAACACCTTCAAAAGACTCTTCTTGAGCAAGAGCAAGCGTTGTCAGTGCTTCTTTAGCACGGCTACGAAGTTCGTCGACCATGTCTTCATCAAGACCGTCAACAGCCATCAGCTCGTTAACTGGTACGTAAGCGATTTCTTCAAGTGTGGTGAAACCTTCTTCAACCAGTACGGTTGCGAAGTCTTCATCAATATCAAGATGCTTGGTAAACACCTCGATAGATTCCTGTGCTTCTTCCTGATGCTTTTTCTGCAGATCTTCTACAGTCATTACATTCAGTTCCCAGCCGGTCAGCTGAGATGCCAGACGCACGTTCTGGCCACTACGGCCGATTGCCTGAGCAAGGTTATCCTTCTCGACAGCAATATCCATAGTGTGGTTGTCTTCATCAACGATGATCGAGCTAACTTCTGCCGGCGCCATAGCATTGATAACAAACTGTGCCGGGTTCTCATCCCAAAGCACGATGTCGATACGCTCACCGCCCAGTTCACCAGATACAGCCTGAACACGAGCACCACGCATACCCACACAAGCGCCGACAGGATCGATACGCTTGTCATTGGTTTTCACAGCAATCTTGGCACGAGAACCTGGATCGCGAGCTGCACCCATCAGTTCGATAAGCTCTTCACCGATTTCCGGCACTTCGATACGGAACAGCTCAGAAAGCATCTCAGGCTTAGAACGGGTCATGAACAGCTGGAAGCCACGCGCTTCAGGGCGAACAGCATACAGCAAGCCACGAACACGGTCACCCGGACGGAAGTTTTCGCGCGGCAGCTGATCGTCACGCTGGATAACGGCTTCAGCATTGTTACCCAGGTCAATGATAACAGCATCACGGTTTACTTTTTTGACCACGCCCGTGATTAGCTCACCTTCGTTGTCGATAAACTGTTCTACGATTTGCGCACGCTCTGCTTCACGTACTTTCTGTACGATAACCTGCTTCGCGGTTTGCGTCGTGATACGGTCGAAAGTAACAGACTCGATCTCGTCTTCGACGAAACCGTCAAGTTCGATGCTTTCATCTTCGAACTGAGCCGCTTCAAGGGTAATTTCAAGCGTCGGCTGAGTCACTTCCTCAACAGCTTTCCAGCGACGGAAAGTCTCGAACTCACCGGTTTTGCGATCGATAGCGACACGCACGTCGATTTCAGCTTCGTGCTTTTTCTTTGTCGCTGTTGCCAGTGCGATCTCTAGCGCTTCGAAGATACGCTCACGAGGAACAGCTTTTTCGTTGGATACCGCTTCAACGACAGCCAAGATTTCTTTGTTCATTTCTAATGCCCCAATTTTAGCGGTTAGAATTTTGGAACCAGATTGGCTTTGGAAATATTGCTCAGCGCAAATGTTTCTTCATTGCCATCAACTTTCAGAGTGACTAGCTCGCCTTCAACAGCAATGATGTCACCTTTCCACTTGCGACGATTGTCCATCGCCATTTTTAATACCAAGCTGACCTCGTGGCCAATAAATTGCTGGTAATGTGCAGCTTTGAATAGCGGCCTTTCCAGACCAGGGGAAGATACCTCCAGGTTGTAAGCCACAGTAATAGGATCTTCTACATCCATTACCGCGCTGATTTGGCGGCTAACTTCGGCGCAGTCGTCAACCGTAATGCCGTTTTCATGGTCGATGAAAACACGCAACGTCGAGTGCTCGCCTGCACGGATAAATTCCAAACCGACTAATTCATAGCCCAAAGCCGTTACCGGCGCTTCGAGCAGTTCGGTTAATTGCATCTCTAAAGCTGTCAAAACAACCCCCTGGAAACAAAAAAAGGGCACTAAAGCCCAGTAGATACCTGAATGGTCATTTTTCAGATAATAAAAAACCCCGAATTACGGGGTTTTTTATCACTGGACCCTGATTGCCACAGCCTTGGCTATGACAGAAAAAACATACTTCCTTAATAGGATAGTCGTTTTTTCGGAAAGTGGTTGCGGGGGCTGGATTTGAACCAACGACCTTCGGGTTATGAGCCCGACGAGCTACCAAGCTGCTCCACCCCGCGTCCGTAATCTGAGGCGATTATATCGCTCAGATGTTGCCCTTTCAAGCAACGAATAATGGTGCCGAGAAGGGGACTTGAACCCCTACACCTTGCGGCACTAGCACCTCATGCTAGCGTGTCTACCAATTTCACCATCTCGGCTAAATCTTTAATTACTGAGGAATGTCACTGTTTACAGGTGCACTCTCAATTTTTTCTACAACTTGCTCAGTCGCTGGAGCACTCAAGTCTTCCCAGCCACTTGTTTCCTGCGCTTGCTTAGCACTCATGTTGCCAAGAACAAGACTAATTGCAAAGAAAACAGTTGCACAAACTGCAGTCATTCGGGTCAGAAAATTTCCAGAGCCGCTAGCGCCGAACAATGTTCCTGAAGCGCCAGCCCCAAATGAGGCTCCCATATCTGCGCCTTTACCTTGCTGAACCAAAACTAGGCCGATAACACCAAGCGCAGCCAACAGATAAATCACAAGTAGAATTTCGTACATGGGTTCCACCTATGGTTAAATTGTTGTGCCGGCTTTGCTACAGCAGTGCCAGCGCACCCCCTTCAATCAAGGAGCGAATGCATACTAGCGAAAGCCTAAACCTGTGACAAGTAAAATTTCAACAAAAAGCTATATCAGTGAATCACTTGACCAAGTTTTAAACAAAGCCGACGATAAAATCACCGTTTCCGATGAATCAAATTAGCAGTTATCTTTTACTGCCTGAGCAATAGCTAATGCAGATTCTTTAACTAAATCAGCATCTTCGCCTTCAACCATCACACGAATCAGCGGCTCGGTGCCCGATTTGCGCAATAATACCCGGCCGCTATCACCCAGTTTAGCCTCAACCGCCGCCTGTGCCGACAATACCGCATCTGATTCCAACGGATTGGACTCACCGGCAAAGCGAACATTCTCCAGCACCTGCGGGTACATTGTCATTCCGTCGCACAGCTCTTTCAGCGACATCTTGCTACCAACAATCGATGCCATCACCTGCAGGCCTGCGACAATGCCGTCACCCGTGGTCACTTTATCCAGCATGATCACATGGCCAGAGTTTTCGGCACCGATCAACCAGTTCTGCTTGACCAGTTCTTCCATTACGTAACGGTCGCCGACTTTGGCACGGACAAACGGGATACCGAGATTTTTCAGCGCCACTTCCATACCGAGGTTCGTCATCAGTGTACCGACAACCCCGCCTTTCAATTCACCTCGGCGCAGCGCATCACGGGCAATAATGTAGGCAATCTGGTCGCCGTCAACCTTGTTGCCTTCCTCGTCGACCATCATAACCCGGTCGCCGTCGCCATCAAGGGCAAAACCAAAGTGTGCTTTTTCCTCCAGCACCTTGGCTTGCAGGGCTGCGACATCCGTTGCCCCGACTTTATCGTTGATGTTGGTACCATTTGGCTCACAACCTATAGTGATCACCTCGGCACCCAGCTCTTTAAGCACATTAGGGGCAATGTGGTAAGTCGCACCATGTGCACAGTCGACAACGATTTTATAACCGGCCAGGCTCAGTTCAGATGGGAAGGTACCTTTACAGAACTCGATATAACGACCGGCCGCATCGGCAATTCGTTTCGCCTTACCCAGCATCGCCGACTCCACACAAGTCAGCGGCTTTTCCAGCTCTTCTTCAATCGCCAGCTCAATCTCGTCGGGCAGCTTGGTTCCTTCCGAGGAGAAGAACTTGATCCCGTTGTCATAATAAGGGTTGTGCGATGCCGAAATCACAATACCGGCCTCGGCACGAAATGTCCGTGTCAGGTAGGCTACCGCAGGGGTAGGCATCGGACCGGTAAAAGCGGCCTGCAGGCCTGCTGCTGCCAACCCGGCTTCCAGTGCCGACTCCAGCATATAACCAGAGATACGGGTATCCTTACCGATGATCACTTTCTTGGTGCCCTGCTTAGACAACACGCGGCCAGCCGCCCAGCCCAGTTTCAGGACAAAGTCCGGGGTAATTGGGGCCTGTCCGACCAAGCCACGGATCCCATCGGTACCAAAGAACTTACGTTCAGCCATTTTCAGCTCCTAGCTATTATTTATTTTATTCCTGCTCTAATGTCATCCGACACACTTTCAAGACATCAACGGTTTCTTGTGCGTCATGGACACGAATAATCTGCGCCCCTTTCATGGCAGCAATGGCTGCACATGCCAGGCTTCCAGCCATACATTCGGCAGGTTTTTTATCAAGTAACTTAAATATCATTGATTTACGCGACATACCAACCAGCAGGGGTAAACCAAATTGGTGAAATTTATCCAGATACGCGAGCAACTGATAATTATGCTCCAGGGTTTTACCGAATCCGTACCCCGGATCCAGCAACAACTGTTCGCGGCGGATCCCGGCCGCCTCGCATGCCTCGACCCGCTCGGCGAGGAACTGGCCGACATCGGCAATCACATCTTGATAAGTCGGTTGCTGTTGCATTGTACGCGGCTGCCCCTTCATATGCATCAGACAAACCGGCACATTGGCCTTCGCCGCTGCCGCCATCGCCCCCCGCTCTTGCAGAGCGCGAACATCATTGATCAGATCAGCACCTGCTGCAACCGCTTCGGTCATCACCTGCGCCTTGCTGGTATCGATAGAGATCCAGCAGTCAAACCGTTGGCGGATCGCCTCAATCACCGGAACGACCCGATCAAGTTCATCATTCAGCACAACATCGGCAGCACCCGGACGGGTTGACTCCCCCCCGATATCAATAATACTGGTTCCGGCAGCCAGCATCGACTCGACATGGTAAAGCGCATTATCAAGGCGATTAAATTTCCCCCCATCGGAAAATGAGTCCGGGGTCACATTGAGGATCCCCATTGCATGGGAGTGCGAAAGATCGAGGGTTTTGTCTTTACTGGTCAGAATCATCACAGTGTCCATTTGCTACAAACCACAGAATAAAAAAAACCCCGAGCCAGCTCGGGGTTTCATTTTCAGAACAACAATTATGCTTGTGGCTTGTCGTCTTCTTTATCTTCAGTCTTCGGTGCTTCAGCACTATCAGACACCGGCTTTTCTTCAGCAGGCGTGTCAGCCTTTTCCGCATCAGAATCCGAATCGACATCAGACGCCTTCAATGTATCACCTTCATCAGTCCAGCCTTTCGGCGCACGGATTTCAGCTTTACGGGCCATCAAATCATCGATTTGACCAGCATCGATTGTCTCATACTTCATCAATGCTTCTTTCATCGCATGCATGATGTCCATGTTCTGGCTCAGAATTTCACGCGCTCGCTCGTAGTTACGATCAATCAGCGCACGAACTTCCGTATCAATGGCACGGGCTGTTTCATCAGACATATGTTTAGTCTGTGTCACCGAGCGGCCAAGGAATACTTCACCTTCGTCTTCTGCATACAGCAGCGGACCTAGCTTGTCAGAGAAGCCCCACTGGGTCACCATCTTACGGGCGATGTCAGTCGCACGCTCGATATCATTCGATGCACCAGTCGATACCTTATCAACACCGTAGATAAGCTCTTCCGCCAGACGGCCACCGTAAAGGCTCGAAATCATCGACTCGAGGAACTCACGCGAATGGCTGACTCGGTCTTGCTCAGGCAAGTACATAGTCACACCCAGCGCACGGCCACGAGGGATAATCGAAACCTTGTAGACCGGATCATGGTCCGGTACCAGGCGACCGATAATTGCGTGACCGGCCTCATGGTAGGCGGTTGACTCTTTCTGCTCGTCCGTCATCACCATTGACTTGCGCTCTGCGCCCATCATGATTTTGTCTTTGGCCAGCTCGAATTCCACCATAGAAACGGTACGCTTGTTACCGCGAGCCGCAAACAAGGCAGCCTCGTTGACCAGGTTAGCCAGATCGGCACCAGAGAAGCCCGGCGTACCACGTGCAATCAGTGATGGTTTAACATCGCCGTCCAGCGGTACTTTACGCATGTGCACTTTCAGGATTTGCTCACGACCACGTACATCCGGCAGACCAACCACGACCTGACGGTCGAAACGGCCCGGACGAAGCAATGCTGGGTCCAGTACATCTGGGCGGTTAGTCGCGGCAATAACGATGATACCTTCATTACCTTCGAAACCATCCATCTCAACCAGCATCTGGTTAAGCGTCTGCTCACGCTCATCGTGACCACCACCGACACCAGCACCACGCTGACGGCCGACGGCATCGATTTCATCGATAAAGATGATACAAGGTGCCGCTTTCTTCGCCTGCTCAAACATGTCACGGACACGGGATGCACCCACACCGACGAACATTTCTACGAAGTCAGAACCCGAAATGGTAAAGAAAGGAACCTTCGCTTCACCGGCAATCGCTTTAGCCAGCAAAGTTTTACCCGTACCAGGAGGACCAACCATAAGAACACCCGTCGGGATCTTACCACCCAACTTCTGGAAGCGGCTCGGATCACGCAGGTAATCCACCAGCTCCTTCACGTCTTCTTTGGCTTCGTCACAACCAGCAACGTCGCTGAAGGTCGTTTTGATCTGATCTTCACTCATCATGCGTGCTTTAGACTTGCCGAACGACATGGCACCTTTGCCACCGCCGCCCTGCATCTGGCGCATAAAGAAAATCCAAACACCAATAAGAAGCAGCATTGGGAACCAGGAGATGAAGATTGAAGCCAGCAGGCTCGGCTCTTCAGGTGGTGTACCCATCACCTTCACATTAGCGTTAATAAGGTCGTCTAATAGCTTTTGATCGTTGTAGACAGGCAGATAAGTGACGTATCGCGTGTTATCACGTTTATATACGGTGATCTCACGATCATTGAATCGCGCTTCCCTTATCTGATCCTGACCGATTTCACGGACAAAGGTTGTATAGTCGACTTGACGGCCAGCACTATCACCGGGACCAAAGCTCTGAAATACAGACATCAGAACCACAGCGATGACCAACCACAAAATCAAGTTTTTTGCCATGTCACTCAAGGTGTTAACCTCGCGATAACTTAAAGATGAATTTAGGGTACTACAGTTTGTAACCTGTAGCTACAATATAGACCTCACGAGAGCGATCTCGTGACGAATCCGGTTTACGAATTTTAACCACTTTGAACATGCTACGCACGTCAGCCAGGTACTGGTCAAAGCCTTCACCCTGGAAAACTTTTACCGCAAAGCTGCCGTTCGGCGCAAGTACTTGCCTACACATATCTAATGCTAGTTCAACAAGATACATTGCTCTAGGTTGATCTGACGCCAAGTTGCCGCTCATGTTAGGCGCCATATCTGAAAGTACCAAATCAACCATGTCTGGCTGAATACGATCCAACAGTGCATCCAACACAGCCTCTTCACGGAAATCACCTTGCAAGAAGCTTACTCCCGGCAGCGAATCCATAGGAAGAATGTCACAGGCAATCACCTGTCCTTCATCACCGACGACTTCAGCAGCATATTGTGACCAGCCCCCCGGTGCCGCACCCAGATCGACAACTGTCATACCAGGCTTTAGCAGCTTATCCTTATTTTGAATCTCTTCAATTTTAAAGATAGCGCGAGAACGGTAGCCTTTCTTCTGTGCCTCCTGAACATATTTATCATCAAAATGCTCTTTCAGCCAACGTCCGGAGCTCCCCGATTGTTTTTTTCGACTCATGATTTACCTAATGAGTTAGCGTACTTATAAAGTATACTCGACCACTTTACAGTGACGTATACTAAACAAATTAGTCTTCTAGACTAGATGGCGTTAGAATACCGTGTTTTCAACCCTTATCATCAAAAAATAGAGTCTCCATGAACCTAAGCACCAAACAGAAGCAATACCTGAAGGGTCTTGCCCACAACCTAAAGCCTGTTGTCCTTATGGGTGCAAACGGCCTGACAGAAGCGGTTCTGGCCGAAATCGAACTCGCGCTTGACCACCATGAACTTATCAAGGTTAAGGTTGCTGCAGAAGAACGCGAAACAAAAGTTTTGATCGTCGATGCAATTGTTCGTGAAACGAAAGCAGAAAAAGTACAAGTTATCGGTAAGACACTTGTTCTTTACCGCCCGAGCGAAGAACGTAAAATCGAACTTCCTCGCAAATAAAAAAGGCCGCCGACGCGGCCTTTTTTACACCGGAATAATGGCACGGAACGCCACTGTTTGCTGCAAACCGTTACATTCACTAACAATAAAGCGCATCTACTGCCAATTAGACGTACGACACTTCCGCAATTTCGAACTCTTTTTGACCACCAGGCGTGGTAATGACCACTTCATCATCCTGCATTTTGCCAATTAGACCGCGAGCAATCGGCGAATTGACCGAGATCCGGCCTGCCTTGATATCCGCTTCATCATCACCAACGATCTGGTACTGAACTTCATCTTCGGTATCAACGTCAATAAGCGTCACAGTCACACCAAAAATAACCTTACCGGTATTTTCCATCTTGGTGACATCGATCACCTGAGCCACCGAAAGCTTATATTCGATATCACGGATCTGCGCTTCACAGATCCCTTGCTCTTCGCGTGCAGCGTGGTACTCGGCATTTTCCTTGAGATCGCCCAGCTCACGTGCTTCACCAATCGCCTGTGAAATGACAGGGCGACGCTTCATTAATGTTTCCAGTTCATCACGCAGCAACTTCTCGCCGCGTACCGTCATTGGAACCTTATCCATAACTTTACTTACCTCAAACCCCGTATAGTACCTAGCACTATTTTGGGCAAAAAAAAGCTAGTCCAGCTCCATGCTGAACCAACATCGTTAATAGGGAACAGAATTCATTTTAAACAAAGATGAGCAAGAGATCACCCTAGATACTGTCTCCAGTAATACAAGGCTTTTCTTCCTACAGGAACCTGACCAATTTTAATGTGGATTAGTTCACAAATATAATCAAACTTACAAAATAAGTACCACAATAAAATATCAATCATTTCTAAAGACAACTAAAAGCTCATCTCGGCAGAGAACTTTCCCACTCAAATGTAAACACCTAATAAATAAGGTCTTTTAGAACCAAAAAACACCAAAAAGTATTCCGGAAAAGTATTTTTCAGTTTTTTTTACTAACTGTCTGCCCGCAATAAACAGTAAAAAGAACACCATGCATTTAGCACTCTCATGCATACAACAAAATAATTCCAAAAGGATTCGACAATGAACAAGAAACTGATTGCTTTGGCAGTAGCAGCAGCATCAATCTCGGGCGCAGCAACCGCTGCAGAAGTCTACTCTGATGAAACTTCTAGCCTGGCAGTAGGCGGCCGTTTTGAAGCTCGTATGGTTATGGCTGATAACGAAGCGGGTGACAGCAAAGTGACTGACGCATCTCGTGTTCGTGTAAACATCGCAGGTAAAACTGATATCACAGAAGACATCTACGGTATCGGTTTCTGGGAAGGCGAATACAAAGATGGTGAAGATGTCGATAACCGTCACATCAACGCAGGTATCGGCGGCGAGTTCGGCCAGGTTCGCTACGGTAAGACTGACGGCTCTCTGGGCATGCTGACAGACTTCACTGATATCATGGCTTTCCACGGTAACGAAGCGGGTAACAAACTGGCCGCTGCTGACCGTACAAGCAACAACCTTGCTTACGTTGGTTCTTTCGACCTTTCAGGCAACAACCTGACAGTTAAAGCAAACTATGTGTTCACTGGCGAAAACGAAAACGCTAACGGCACTTACGATGTTGACGGCTACTCTCTTGCTGCAATGTACGCTATGGACATGGGCCTGGCATTCGGTGCAGGTTACGGCGAGCAGGACGGCCAGGCCGCACTTAACACTGAAACTGGCAAACAGGCATTCGGTGCAATTTCTTACACTATCGGTGACTTCTACTTTGCAGGTCTATACCAGGACGCAGAAAATACTGAAGTACACGGCCTGAACGTTGAAGAGTCTAAGGGCTATGAATTTGCTGCATCTTACACGATGGGCAACACAGTATTCATCGCGACTTACAACTACCTGGAAGACTCAAACAACGACAAGGATCTACGTGATTCTATCGCTGTTGACGCAACTCACTACTTCAACAAGAACTTCCGTACTTACGCTTCATACAAGTTCAACAACCTAGACACAGACTCTACTGTTGGCATTACTAAAGCGAAGACATCTGACGAGTTCGTACTGGGTGCACGTTACGACTTCTAATCGCGACTGGATTAGCAAGGCTACATGCTAATAAGGGCGCTGACCTTCGGGTCGGCGCCTTTTTGCGATATGATGGTTAAACGACTTTCATATGGTTATTAACTTAATGCTCCGTGTATTTCCCCTATTGCTAGGCCTGCTGCTTAGCCAGCCCGTATTGGCCAACTTTTCTCCCCAGCCTGCTATCAAACACTTACCCGGTGGCCAAGATACCGCCCTGATTGTTGTCGATCCGGCTAGCGGCCAGGTGAAGTACTCCCAGCGAGAAAAACAGCTCCAGGCACCAGCCAGTACCCAAAAACTCATCACGGCACTGGCAGCCAAACTCTACCTTGGTGACAGCTTCCGCTTTACAACCGATTTAGAGCGCAGCGGTGACGATATTATCGTTCGTTTTAGCGGCGATCCGACCCTGTCTCGCCCTCAGCTGGCCGCTCTGCTGGCCCAGCTAAAAAAAGCTAAAATCAACACGGTAAAAGGAAACATCGTGCTCAATGGGGCTGTATTTAACGGCTATGAGCGAGCACCAGGATGGCCCTGGGATATTCTCGGGGTTTGCTACAGTGCCCCTGCCAGCAGCATCTCACTGGAACATAATTGCGTACAGGGTGCCCTATACAGCAACAAGGCTCTTGGCCAGACAACTCGCGTCAATATACCTGCCCACCAGCCTGTCAGGGTCACAACAGATGCGGTGATTATCAGCAAGGAACAACAAAAAACACGCTACTGCGACTTAACTCTGGTTGCCGATAATAGCAATAGCTACCAGCTAAGTGGGTGCTTACCTAAACGCAGCCAGCCATTGCCGCTTAACTTCGCGGTGCAAAATACCGAGCTCTATGCCGGGGCAGTGATCCGCAGCGAACTCAAACGCGTAGGCATTGGCTTTGAAGGTAAAATCGTTCGTGATGATACGGCTCGGGGCAAACGCATAGCCCGCCATCAGTCCGACCCATTGCCTTTGTTACTCGATACTATGGTCAAGGACTCCGACAACCTGATCGCAGACAACCTGGCCAAGACACTTGGCGGCCAATATTTCAAGCAGCCGGGCAGCTTTAGCAATGGTGTGGCCGCTATCAAGGCGATCTTGAATGATAAAGCGGAGATTGATTTGAGCAAGGCCGTACTGGTCGACGGTTCCGGACTGTCTCGCAATAACAGGGTTTCGGCTGCCCAGATGATGGAAGTGATCACTTACCTCTACCAGAATGACAAGCAGCTTGGCTTGCTCAGCACATTGCCGGTAAGCGGAAAAAGCGGGACCTTGCGCTATCGCCAGAGTATCCGCCATCAGCCGCTCCAGGGCAAGATAGCAGCCAAGAGCGGCTCGCTGTTCGGCACCTACAACCTCGCCGGGCTCATTACGGCCCAATCAGGGAAGCAGTTGCTGTTCGTGCAGTTTGTGACCAACTACCACCCTGAAGAGCCGGTAGAAGAGGCCCCGAAAGTCGCACCGCCCATTGAGCATTTTGAAAGAGAATTGTATCGAAGCTTGTATGAGAGTTTCTAACAGCGTGTTCAGAACATTTTCAACACTTTCAGAGAACAAAGAATGCTCCTCCCCATTTTCAAGGGGGAGGGTAGCTTTACCTTAAACCCCACCCTAACCCTCCCCTTGAAAATGGGAGGGGC